>DASVAL010000033.1:0-148349 GCA_036376355.1 Planctomycetota bacterium | reverse complement strand
GACGTTCTTCGGCGGGGGATAGCGCGAGCACCGCGATGGTCCTGCGCATCGTCAGGCTCGGTTCGCCGCGCGCGCCCGACGAAGGCTTGCGGCTCGGCACGGTGCGCCGCCCACCGCGCGGCGTGCCCAAGGCGAAGTTCGTTTCGGGCAACTGGTACGACCTCTGGTTCCCGACGCTCGCGCCGTCGGTGCCGACGATGAAGCTGGGGCTGGCGGCCGCGACGGCTGCCGAACGCGCGCGGTTCTTCCGGCGGTTCCGGGCCGAGATGCAGCAGCCTGCAGCGGCGCACGCGATCGCGCTGCTCGCCGTGCTCTCGCACCGGACGAACCTCGCGGTCGGCTGCTACTGCGAGCACGAAGCGAACTGCCACCGGTCCGCGCTGCGCGAATTGCTCTTGAAGGCCGGCGCGAAGCTCGGATAGGCGCAGATCCAACTACAGGCCGATGACGGCAGTCGCCGCGTCAGACATCACGAGCCCCAGCGGATTGCCCGCTACAGGATCGAGCACGACTGCCTGCTGGTGCAGCAGCAGGCCCGCCAGCGCAGCGCTCGCGGGGATTGCCAGCGAGTACGTGGCCGAGCCAGAGGTTCCGATCAGCGCGTCGTTCGCGTCGAGGCTCACGCGCAGCCAGCAGTTCGTGAGTCCGACAGGCGTCAGGTCGAGCGGCAACGCACCGCTGGCCCAGCTCACGTTGCTGAAGCCAGTGATCATCACCGCGGCGGACAGCGGCAGCGGCTCGACGCGCACGGTCATCGTCGCTCCGACGCGGGGCAGCGTCACCGCTTCGAGATGCGTCACGCCGGCGCTGCCAGCGCAACCGGCCCCGAACGTCGAGTAGGCGCCGGCACGAAAGATGGCGACGGTGCTGTCGTCGCCAGCCGCCACGTGCGCGTAGGTCAGACCCGGCGACAGCGCCGGCACGTTGCACTGGCCCATGACGTTGGTGCCCCAAGCCGTCATGCTGCCGTCGCTGCGACGCGCTGCCGTGTGCCATGTGCCTGCCGCGACCTCCACGTAGGACAGACCTGGCGGCAGCGGGGGCACGTTGCATCGGCCGGAGGAGTTGTTCCCCCAGGCCACGACGCTGCCGTCGCTGCGACGCGCTACCGTGTGCTGCCCGCCCGCCGACACCTCGACGTAGGACAGACCCGGTGGCAGAGGTGGCACGTTGCACTGGCCGGACGTGTTGTTTCCCCAGGCGACGACGCTGCCGTTACTGCGTCGAGCAACCGTGTGGGACTCGAAGTACCACCCGCTGGCAGCCACCTCGACGTAGGACAGGCCGGCCGGCAGCGGCGCCACGTTGCACTGACCGGAGGAGTTGTCCCCCCAGGCCACGACGCTGCCGTCGCTGCGACGCGCGACCGAGTGGCGGTAGCCCGCCGCTACCTCGACGTAGGACAGACCTGGCGGCAGTGATGGCACGTTGCACTGGCCATAGGAATTGTCCCCCCAGGCCACGACGCTGCCGTCGCTGCGACGCGCTACCGTGTGCTGGTAGTTCTCCGCCACCTCGACGTAGGACAGCCCCGGCGGTAGCGGCGGCACGTTGCTCTGGCCATTGACGTTGGTGCCCCATGCCACGAGGGCTCCGTCTGTGCGCAGCGCCACGGTGTGGCCGCCGCGGCTCGCCACCTCGACGTAGGACAGCCCCGGCGGTAGCGGCGGCACGTTGCACCGGCCATCGTTGTTGTCGCCCCAGGCCACGACGCTGCCGTCGCTGCGCCGCCCTACTGTGTGGCCTCCACCGGCCGCCACCTCGACGTAGGAAAGACCAGGCGGCAGCGCCGCCACGTTGCACTGGCCAGACTGGTTGCTGCCCCAGGCCATGAGGGTGCCGTCGCTGCGGCGCGCCACCGTGTGGAGTCCACCCGCCGCCACCTCGACGAAGGACAGCCCCGGCGGCAGCGTTGGCACGTTGCACTGGCCCTGCTGGTTGTCGCCCCAGGCCTCGACGATGCCGTCACTGCGGCGCGCAACTGTGTGATTCCAACCTGCCGACACCTCGACGTAGGACAGGCCTGGCGGCAGCGACGGGACGTTGCACTGGCCGTAGGTGTTGTTGCCCCATGCAAGCACGCTGCCGTCGCTGCGGAGCGCCAGGGTGTGGGTCCCACCTGCCTCCACATCGACGTAGGACAAACCCGGCGGCAGCACGGGCACGATGCACTGGCTTCCGGAGTTGTCGCCCCAGGCCACGACACTACCGTCGCTACGCCGCGCCACGTTGTGCGCCGAACCAGCCGCCACCTCGACGTAGGTGAGACCCAGCGGTAGCCCCGGCACGTTGGTCTGGCCGTAGTGATTCCAGCCCCAGGCAACGACGCTGCCGTCACTGCGTCGAGCTACCGTGTGGATGCTACCTGCCGCCACCTCGCGGTAGGTGAGGCCTGATGGCAGCGCTGGCACGATGCACGGGCCAGATATGTTGTTGCCCCACGCCACCACGGAACCGTCGCTGCGCCGCGCCACCGTGTGGCCTCCACCTGCCGCCACCTCCACGAAGGGCACTTCGTGCAGGCGGCTGTCGACCAGCTGGCTCCCCCAACCGATCACACCTTCCTGGGCCAGCGCCAGGTCCGTCGAGGCCGACATCTCGAGGAGGACACCAAGAACCGAGCACGCCGCTGCACACGGCGATGTTCGCATTCGGATCGTTGCGAGCATGTCACTCCTTTGGCGGCCGGACGCGGGCTGGAGCACGGGCGACGTGCAATGAAACTCGGATGCTACAACGTGTGCTGCATTCTGTATTGATGAGGGCGGCAACCCCGCGCGCGACCTGCGGGAGCGGAATGCCGCGCCGTTCAAGGGCACGCGTTGGGCCGCGGTGTTCGACAAGCCCGCGACGGCAGGCGGCGAAGATTAGCGAAGAACACCGCCGGTGCACGACGGAGCGGCCGGCTGCTGCTCGCGAATCCGCGCGCAAGGACCTCGCCGTCGCCCGGCCGTCGCCGCGCGCCGGCCGGGCGCAGAAGACGGGCAGCGCCGATGCATGACGTTCCGGCGCAGCTCCGCAGTAGACTCCCGCGCCCTTCGACCCTGAATCCGGAGCCAGCCCATGCGCTCGTCGACCGTTGCTTCGTGCCTGTTCGCGTCGTTCCTTGCCCGCGAGTCCTTCGCGCAGTCGCCTGCGCCGTCGAGCCAGGCCGCGCCCGTCGCGGCGAACGCGTCGCGCGCCGGATTGCCGGCGCACGAGGCGCTGCGCGCGGCGTTGACCCAGGCCCGCAAGGAGAAGAACGGAGGGTTCGATCTCGACATGTGGGCGGCGATCGTCGATCGCGACGGCGTCGTGCAGGCGATCGCGTTCACGGGCAGGGGCCGCGGCGACCAGTGGCCCGGCAGCCGCGTGATCGCGGCACAGAAGGCCAACACGGCGAACGCGTTCAGCCTGCCGGGCCTCGCGCTCTCGACCGCGAACCTGTTCACCGCGGTGCAGCCGGGCGGCAGCCTGTTCGGCCTGCAGGCCAGCAACCCGGTCGACGTGTCGGTCGCGTATCGCGGCAATGCCGAGCAGTTCGGGCAGCCGAACGACCCGATGGTCGGCGGCAGGATCGGCGGCGTCAACGTGTTCGGCGGCGGGCTGCCGCTCTACGACGCGAAGGGAACGCTCGTCGGCGCGATCGGAGTCAGCGGCGACACGTCCTGCGCCGACCACAACATCGCCTGGCGCACGCGGAGTCTGCTGCAACTCGACTACGTGCCGGCCGGCGTCAGCGGCGACGCCGAGCGTCCCGACAACATCGTGTTCGACATCGCACCGGACGCGAACGCCCACCTGAAGAGCAAGGGCGGCTTCGGCCATCCGCACGCGATCGGCGGCGGCGAGGACAAGGAGAAGCAGCTCGCCGCCGCGCTGCCTGCCGTGCGCAAGAAGGCCTGAGCCCGACGCTGCATCGGCGCCGCGTTGGCCCCCCTTCGCGGCGAGCAGCGTTCCGGGGCCCGGCAGCAGGAGCAACTGCGACCGGCCGATGACCGCCGTCGCCGCGTCCGACGGCCGACCCCTTGACCGGACCACGGCGCGCGCGACGATGCGCTCGAGAATCGAGGAGACCCATGCGCCTCTACCGCCTCGCCGCGACCCTCGTGTCGGCAACGACGTTCCTCGCCACCGCCGCAGCACAGAAGCATCCGCACTACAACGACGGTGGTGCGCTCACCTGGTTCACGTCGTTCGCTGCCGCGAAGGAGGCCGCGCGCAAGGCGGACAAGCTGATCTTCGTGGAGGTCGGCGCGAACACTTGAGGCCGCTGCGTCGCGCTCGTGGAGCGCGTCCTACCCGATCCGAAGGTGAAGGATCGCATGTCGGCTCTCGCCGTGGGCCTCGCCGTCGAGTGGTATTCCGCCGACCCGGCGATCGAGGCGCTGTGCACGAAGAACCTGCCCGAGCCGAGGCAGGCCCCGATGGTCGGCTTCCTGACGCCCGAGGGCAGTTGGATCGACGGCTACTCGGGCTGGAAGGACACGCCCGACTTCCTGCCGGTGCTCGAACGCGTCGAGCAGTCACCGCTGCGCAACGCCGCGCCGGCCGTTCGCAAGCAGCTCGAGAAGCACGCGGCCGCGGTCGGTCCGGCGGCCGACAAGGGCGATTGGCAGCCGGTGCTGATCGCGGCGCGCGAAGCGAAGAAGAGCTCCGGCCGCTGTCCCGAGCGCGACGCGATCCAAGCCGCCGAGAAGAAGGCGCGTGAGTGGGTGGCGGCCGAGCTCGACGCCGTCGTGCAGCAGGCGAAGGTCGGCGGCGACAACGTCGCGCTGCGCAAGAAGCTCGGCGTCGTGAAGCAGAAGTTCGCCGGCGAGCCGGAGGCGGCGGACGTCGAAACGGGCCTGAAGGCGCTGACGAAGCTGAACCTCGTGCGCGAGGTCGAAGCCGGCGGCAACCCGGCGCGCGACCTGCGGGAGCGGCATGCCGCGCCGTTCAAGGGCACGCGTTGGGCCGCGATGTTCGACAAACCCGCGACGGCCGGCGGCGAGAAGTAGTTTCACGAAACCCCGGCTCGAATCCGGCCCTGGGCACCGTTCCCGCGCTTGCCGGCGTGGCCGAGTGGCGGGGGAGTTGTGGCCCAGGCCGGCGCGGCCCTTGTGCGGGACCCCTGGCCGGCGCACGATCGACCCCGTGACGCTCGTCGATCGACCGCTAGTCCTCGGACCCCACACGTTCCGCTCGCGCCTGTTCCTCGGCACGGGCAAGTACCCGTCCATGGAGTCCATGGTCGAAGCGCTCGCGGTCTCGGGCACCCAATGCGTGACCGTCGCCGTGCGGCGCCTGCAGCTCGGCACGCCGCAGGGCAGGACGCTGCTCGACTACCTGCCGCGCGACCGCTACGTGCTGCTGCCGAACACGGCCGGCTGCTTCGACGCCGAACACGCGGTGCGAACGGCGCGCCTGGGCCGTGAGCTCGGCATGGGTGAGCTGGTGAAGCTCGAAGTGCTCGGCGATCCGGACACGCTGCTGCCCGATCCGCTCGGCACGCTCGAGGCCGCGAAGACGCTCGTCAAGGAAGGCTTCGTCGTGCTCTGCTACACGAGCGACGACCCGGTGCTCGCGAAGCGACTCGAAGACGCCGGCGTCACGGCCGTGATGCCGGCCGGCGCGCCGATCGGCAGCGGCCAGGGCATCCTGAACCCGAACAACATCCGCATCATCCTCGAGCGCGCGAAGGTCCCCGTGATCGTCGACGCCGGCGTCGGCACCGCGAGCGACGTCGTCGTCGCGTTCGAGCTCGGCGCCGAAGGTGTCCTGCTGAACACGGGCGTCGCACTCGCGAAGGATCCCGTGCGCATGGCGCGCGCGATGAAGGCCGCCGCCGAAGCGGGCCGCGATGCGTTCCTCGCCGGCCGCATCCAGAAGAAGCTCTACGCCACGGCCTCGTCGCCGACGAGCGGCATCATCTCGGGCGAATGAAGGTCTCGGGCGAATGAACGAGAACCGCCCCGTTGCGGACGTCGTCCCTGCGCTGCAGGTGCTCGCCGCGCTGGGCTGCGTCGTCGTCATCGCGTTCGGCTACCTGGTCGCCGGCCTCTGCCTGCTCGCGGTCCTTGCCGTCGCCTGGCCGCCGGCCGTGCCGTGGCGGCCCGCCGCTGCGGTGCGCGTGCTGTGCGTCTACGTTCCGTTCGCGGTCGTGTGGTTGGCCTTCGTCGCTCTGTACCTGAACGTCATGCACCGACTCCGGCACCCGGTGCCCGTGCAGCCGCAGCTCGCGGAGATCGCGGCAAACGGCCTGTCGACGCCGAACCTGCCGATGCTCGTGCTCGGCATCGTCGTCGTGGCCCCGCTGGCCGAGGAGATCCTGTTTCGCGGCTACCTGTTCACGGCGCTGCAGCGCGTGCTGCCGCCGTGGGCGACGCAGCTCGCGACGGCCGCGTTGTTCGGGCTCGCGCACTCGCTGCCGTACGCGCTGCCGATCGCGGTGCTCGCGCTGCTGTTCGGTTGGCTGCGGGCGCGATACCGGTCGCTGCTGCCCTGCGTGATCGCGCACACGGTGCACAATGGCCTGACGGTCGCGCTCACGATGTCGTGGCCCGAGCACCTGGACGTGCTCTATCCGAAATGAACCCGCCGACATGACTCGCCCGACATCGATCCGCTGCAATGCACCGTCGGCAATGAACCGCTGGCAATGAACGCCCGGCAATGAACCCACCGTCATGAACCCCGAACAGCGCGAATTCCTCGTCCACCCCGACATGGTCGGCCGCCTGAAACGCCGCGGCCTCGCGATGGTCGCCGACAACGCGACGGTCGTCGGCGACGTGCGGCTCGGCTCCGACGTCGGGATCTGGTTCGGCGTGACGATCCGCGGCGACGACAGCTGGATCGAGATCGGCGACGACACGAACGTGCAGGACAACACCTGCGTGCACGTCGACATCGACGCTCCGCTGCGCATCGGACGGGGCGTCACGATCGGCCACGGCGTGATCCTGCACGGCGTCGAGGTCGGCGACTACTCGCTGATCGGCATGGGCAGCATCGTGCTCGGCGGCGCGCGCATCGGCGAGTACTCGCTGATCGGCGCCGGTGCGCTCGTGAAGGAGAACGCCGTGATCCCGCCGCGTTCCGTCGTGCTCGGCATGCCCGGCGCGGTCGTGCGCCAGGTGACCGAGAAGGAGATGGAGGGCATGCGCTGGCGCGCGCGGCACTACGTGCAGCGGGCCCGCAGCTACCTGGCCAGCTGAGCCTGGGCCATGCCATCGACGCTTCGACCCGGCGATGCTCGGAGCGGCTGCGCATTAAGGTCCCTAGTTTGCGGTGGGGCGCTTGGATCGCGTTCTTGTGCTAGTCTTCTGGCCGGTACGGAGTCACCGCTTGCCCAAGCAGTCAAAATGAAGACCTCGAGCGTTTGCTCTCTCGCTCTCGTTTCGTTCGCGCTGGCCGCCTGCGCCAAGCACGAGAGTGATCCCCAGAACCTCGCCATCGGTACGCCTCCGGCTTTCGAGACGCGCGTCGAAGTCGAAACGGAATCCTCGACCCATTCCGACTTCGCGGTCGCCGACTTCGATGGCGATGGCAAGCTCGACATGGCCGTGTGCAGCTGGACGGGCGAGCTGCGCATCCGCATCGGCACCGGCGCGGGCTTCGTCGCGGGGCAGCAGCTGCAGATCGGTGGCCTGCCGCTCTGGATGTCGCACGGCGACTTCGACGAGGACGGCGATCAGGATCTCGTCGTCGTGCGCAACTCGGCGAACACGACCGGCGTGTGGCTCAACGACGGCAGTGGTGGGTTCTCGCCCGGCGTGACCTTGCCGGTCGGCGCGGGCTCGTTGTCGGTCGCGGTCGGCGACCTGAACGACGACGACCACCTCGACATCGCGGTCTCGCTGCCGACGGCACCGAAGGTCGTGGTCGGCTACGGCGACGGCGACGGAGGGTTTCCGGGCTTCGATCAGGTGATCGACCTGCCGGGCGGCGGCTCCGCGTTCAGCCTCGCGATCGGCGACGTGACGCGTGATGGTGCGGACGACCTGGTCGTCGCGGATCCCCAGTTGTCGCGCGTGATCGTGTTCGAGGGCGACCAGGGTGAGATCGGTTCCGTCCACCGCGCGCTGTTGGTGCCCGGATCGCCGGCGTCGATAGCACTCGGTGACATGAGCGGCGATGGTTTCACGGACATGGCGGCCACGGCCTTCGCCTCCGACCACTACGTCGTGATCACCGACATGACGCTCTTCCAGGGCGTGTGGACCTACACGAGCTTCAACGTCGTGGTGCCGGGACAACCCTCGATCGCGGCGATCGGCGACGTGACCGGCGACGGCCTGGTCGACCTCGTCGGCTGCCTCGCGTTCACGCAGAACGTCTTTGTCGCGCCGCAGGGGCCGGTCGGTGCGTTCGGGGCGCCGACGGTGCTCGACTGCTCGGGCTACGCGCTGCGGCCGTTCATCGGCGACGCGGATGGCAACGGCAAGAACGACCTGTTCGCGCTGTCGGGCCTCGGCAATCGGGTGAGCCTCTGGCTCGCGAAGAGCTCGGGTGTGCTCGCCGGAGCCCGCAACTACGGCTCGGGTCTGCCCGGCGCGTCGTGGGTCGAGGGTGCGGACTTCGACGGCGACGGGGACTTCGAGATCGCGACCGCGAGCCAGGCCAGCTCTTCGTTCACGCTGCTCGGCCGCGCGGCGAACGGCAACCTCGAGATCGAGTTCATCCAGTCCGTCGGCTCGCCGATCTTCCAGCTGAAGACCGCGGATCTGGACAGCGACGGCCGCACGGACCTCATCGTCGGCGTGACCGGTGGCCTCGTGCTGCTGCGCAACACCTCGACCAGCGGCCTCTACAGCTTCGTCTCCGTCGGCGCGTCGCCGCTCGGTACGGCGACCTACCCGTTCGGCGTGGCGGTCGGCGACTTCGATCTCGACGGCGACCACGACATCGCGGTCTGCGACCACTCGGGCGGCGACGTGCACGTGATTTCGGGCACGCAGACGCCGTTCGTGTTCGGCGACGAGGACCTCGTCCCGGTCGGCGGCGGTCCCGTGGACCTGGCCGCCGCGGACTTCACGGGCGACGGCCTGATCGACTTCGCGGTTTCGCGCGAGAACATGTCCGACGTCATCATCCTGCGGAACGGTGGTCCGGCCGGGTTCGATCAGTTCGTGGGCTTGCCGGTCGGCCTGGCGCCGAACTACCTCGTGACCGCCGACTTCAACCGCGACGGTCGCGCCGACATCGTGGTCAGCAACGCGAACTCCGGCACCGTGTCGGTGCTGTTCGGCGGCGTGAGCGGCTTCACGGGTGAGAACTACGCGGCCGGGGCCGCGCCCACGGCGCTGCTCGCGAAGGACCTGACGGGCGACGGCTTCGTCGACATCCTCGTCGCGTCGCTGACGAGCGGGGACTTCCGCGTGCTGGTCGGCGACGGCCTCGGCAGCTTCCCGCTGCTGCCGACGTTCCCGGGCACCTTCGGGGCCTCCGACGCGCTGCTGCAGGACATGGATCTCGACGGCCGGCCCGATCTCGTGATCGCGAGCCTCGTCACGAACCGGATTTCCCTGATCCGCAACATCCGCGATTGAGTTGTTGGAAGCGCCGTGCGCCTGCGCCCGGTATACAGGCGCGGGCGCTGTTCCCGCGGCGCAGTGCTCCAACCAGGAAACTCTCGTAGCGGCGATGGCAAAGGTGTCTCTGTGACCGACCAGTTGATGGGCGTGATCCTCGCTGCCGGCAAGGGCACGCGCATGCGGCCGTTCTCCGAGCACTGGCCGAAGCCGATCCTGCCCGTGCTGGGGCGGCCGCTGATGGGCTACCAGCTCGAGATGATGGCGAACCTCGGCATCCGCAACGTCGTCGTCGTGATCGGCCACCTCGGCCACGAAGTCGTGGGCGCACTCGGCGACGGCAGCAAGTACGGCGTGAGGATCAGCTACGTCGAGCAGGAGGAGATGCTCGGCATCGCGCACGCCGTGTCGCGGCTCGAAGCGCACGTCGATCGTCCGTTCTTCCTGTTCCTCGGCGACATCTTCTTCGCGACCGAGAACCTCCGCTCGATGGTCGAACGGTTCCTCGACGGCCGCGGCATCGGCGGTGTGCTCGCCTGCAAGCGCGAGCCGAACCTCGAAGCGATCAAGCGCAACTTCGTCGTGCTGCTCGGACCCGACGGGTTCGTCACGCGGGTCATCGAGAAGCCCCGCCACCCGCGCACGGACCTGAAGGGCTGCGGCATCTACCTGTTCGACCTGTCGTTCTTCGACGCCGTGCGGCGCACGCCGCGCACCGCGATGCGCAACGAGTACGAGATCACGGACTCGATCCAGATCTTCCTCGACGACGGCTACAAGGTCGAGGCGGCGGAGGTCGTGCGCGCGGACATGAACGTCAGCTATCCCGGCGATCTGCTCGAGCTGAACCTGCTGCTGCTCGCGCAGAGCGGCAAGGAGCAGTTCACGGCACCCGACGTGCGCGTGCACCGCAGTGCCCAACTCGAACGCTGCGTCGCGATGGCGGGCGCCGAGGTCGGCGAAGGTGCCAGGCTGCAGGAATGCCTGCTGTTCCCGGGCGCCCGCGTGCCCGCCGGGCGGGTGCGCAGGCGGACGATCTTCACGTCGGACACGGAGATCCGCTGCTCGCCCGACGAGTCGTGACGTAGAGTGGCGGCATGCTCGCCGCTGCCTGCACCATCGCCGCCTGCACGCTCGCCTGCGTTTCGCTGCCCCAGGATCCGGAGCGCCCGGGCCGATCCTCACCGCTGCAGTTGCGCGGCGCCGTCGTGCACACGGGCACCGGGTCGCCGTGGAAGGGCGACTACGAGGCGAAGCAGGGCCGCGTCGTGCGTCCCGGCGACGTGCTGCCGGAGCACAAGCCGCTCGTGATCGAGCTCGACGGCGCCTTCGTCGTGCCGGGCCTGCAGGATGCGCACGGCCACCTGCTCGGTCTCGGCTCGTCGCTCGTCGAGGTCAATCTCGTCGGCACGCGCTCCTTCGACGAGGTCATCGAGCGCACCGCGGCCGCGGCGAAGAAACTGCCGAAGGGCAAGTGGGTGCTCGGCCGCGGCTGGGACCAGAACGACTGGCAGGAGAAGGCCATGCCGCACCACGCCGAGCTGTCGGCGGCCGTGCCCGACCATCCGGTCTGGCTCGTGCGCATCGATGGCCACGCGGGGCTGCTGAACCTGCGCGGCCTCCTGTTGTCCGGTGTGCAGGCGGGCACCGAAGCGCCGAGCGGCGGCGAGATCCTGACCGACGAGCGCGGGGAACCGACCGGCGTGCTCGTCGACGCCGCGATGCAGGCCGTGCCCGAGGCGACGTTGACGTCGGAGCAGATCCGCGAACGCCTGCTCGCAGCACAGGCCGAGTGCCTGCGCCACGGCCTCACGTGCGTGCACGACGCCGGCGTCGGCAAGACCGTGCTCGAGGAGATGCGCGTGCTGCACGCGGCGGGCCAGTGGCACCTGCGCACCTACGTGATGTTGTCGCAGGGTGAGCGCGAGCTGATCGCGAAGGGTCCCTGGCAATCTCGCGACGGGCTGATCGTCGTCCGCGCCGTGAAGGGTTACGCCGACGGCGCGCTCGGCTCGCGAGGCGCCGCGTTGCTCGAGCCGTACTCGGACCGGCCCGAGACGCGCGGCCTCGTCGGCATGCCGCGCGGCGCGCTGCTCGAACTCGCGCAGCGTTGCGCGGACGCCGGCATGCAGCTGTGCACGCATGCGATCGGCGATGCGGCGAATCGCACGGTGCTCGACGCCTATGCGGCCGTGAAGGTCGACGGCGGTCTCGCCGCGCGGAGGTTCCGCATCGAGCACGCGCAGGTCATCGCCGCCGACGACTTCGTGCGCTTCCGCGACCTGGGCGTCCTGCCGTCGATGCAGCCGACGCACCTGACGTCGGACATGCCGTGGGCGGAGTCGCGGCTCGGTTCGGAGCGTGTGCTGCGCGCCTACGCGTGGCGCTCGTTCCACGCGCTCGACGTCGCCGTGCCGTTCGGCTCGGACTTCCCGGTCGAATCGGTCGATCCGCGCAAGGGCCTGTTCGCGGCCGTGACGACGCGCGGCGAGCACGGCGGCCCGGAGAAGGGGTACCGGCCCGAGCAGAAGCTGAGCCGGCAGGACGCGCTCCGCGGCTTCACGGCGCACGCGGCGTTGGCGATGTTCGCCGAGAAGGAGCTCGGCACGATCGAGGTCGGCAAGCTCGCCGACTGCACGGTGTTCGACAAGAACCTGCTGCTCTGCAGCGACGACGAGCTGTTGACCGCGAAGGTCCTGCTGACCGTCGTGAACGGCAAGGTCGTCTACGACGGCCGAACCCGGTAGGAACGCATGCTGCCCGCGACTGCATCGCTTCCGTACGAGCAGAAGCTCGAGGTCCTGCACCGGGAGCTCGACGCGCTGCCGGGTGCCGTCGTCGCGTTCTCGGGCGGCGTCGACTCGACGGCGCTGCTGCACGCGTGCCGGGCGCGGCTCGGCGCGCGCACGGTCGCCGTGACGGCCGACTCGCCGTCGTTGCCGCGCGCGGAGCTCGCGGCGGCCGTAGCGCTCGCGGCCGAGCTCGGCGTTCGACACGTCGTGCTGCAGACCCACGAGCTCGAGCAGCCCGGTTACCGCGCGAACGCGGGCGACCGCTGCTACTTCTGCAAGAAGGAGCTGTTCGTCACGGTAGCACGGCAGCGTGAGAGCATCGCTCCAGCCGACTGGGTCGTCGTCTACGGCGCGATCACCGACGATCTCGGCGACCACCGTCCCGGCCAGAAGGCCGCGGCCGAGCATCGGGTCAGGGCGCCGCTCGTCGACGCGGGGTTCAGCAAGGTCGACGTGCGGCGTTACAGCCGCGAGGCCGGGCTGCGCACGGCCGACAAACCGAGCTTCGCGTGCCTGTCGTCGCGCGTGCCCTACGGCATGGCGATCGACGCGGCGGTCCTGCAGCGCATCGAGCGCGCCGAGTCCGTGCTGCGCGAGCTCGGCTTCCGCCAGTACCGCGTGCGCCATCACGACGCCGTGGCCCGCGTCGAGGTCGGGCCCGACGAGCTCGAGCGCGCGTTCACGCTGCGTGAGCAGATCGGCCGCGGGCTGCAGGCGGCCGGGTATGCGTTCGTGGCGCTCGACGTGTTCGGCTACCGCTCCGGCGCGCTGAACGATCTGCTGGGCACGCAGGCATGAGCCGGGCATCGCTCCTCGACGACGAGCGAGCCTGGGTGTGGGCCGCGCGATTCCCGGGCTCGCGAATTGGTTGTTCTGGGGGACAGTGGCCGAGGGTATTGGTTGCTGATGCCCGAAGGCGCGGCAGCTGCCGCTCACTGCGCTCGCCCAGCAGGCACCCGATGCGTTTGGCCAAGTGAGGTTCGATGCGAACAGTCCCCCTGCGTTCCGTTCTCGCGCTGTCGTGGACCTGCGGCGTGCTGGTCTGCCAGGCCGCGACGATCACCGAGCAGCGTGTGCGCGAGACCGTGACGTGGCTCGCGGCAGATGAACGGCGCGGACGCAACACGGGCAGCCCCGAGATCGAAGAGGCGGCGAAGTGGCTCGCGGACCGCTTCCGCGATGCGGGCCTGAGGCAGGTCAAGGAGGGCTCGTGGACGCACGAGTTCACGCTGCCGGGGCTCGTGCTCGATTCGAGCGCCGTGAAGATGGCGCTGGTGCGCAAGGATGGCAAAGAGGTCAAGGAGCTCGTGCTCGAGCCCGATCGCGACATCCGCTTGTGGACCGGCTCCGACGTCGTCGAGGGACGCGACGAAGCCTGCACGGTCGCGAGGCTCGACGACCCCGTGATGCAGCGAATGCTCGGCGCCGAGTCGGGGCGCCGTCCCGTGCTGCTCGAGGTCGCCGAGGATCACCCGTACTGGCAACGCTCGGCTGGTGAGCACAGGGTGTTGAGCGGGCGCCGGGCCGCCGCGCGTCCCGTGTTCCTCGTGCGCAAGTCGGTCCTGCCGGCGCCGCCGGGCCCCGCGGAGACCAAGGACATCACGTGGCTCGCGACGTGGTCGGTCGG
Source organism: Planctomycetota bacterium (assembly GCA_036376355.1). GTDB lineage: Bacteria > Planctomycetota > UBA1135 > UBA1135 > UBA2386 > DASVAL01. The sequence goes on along the minus strand of DASVAL010000033.1, from coordinate 134,436 downwards.
TCCGGCGCAGAAAGCCGACGTGCCGCAGCAGAACGTGATGGCGCTGCTGCCCGGCACGAGCGCGAAGGACGAGTACGTGGTCGTCAGCGCGCATTACGACCACCTCGGCACCGGCAACCCCGGCGGGGACGGCGACGCGATCTACAACGGCGCCGACGACAACGCGACCGGTGCGACGGCCGTCGTGCTGCTCGCCGAGGCGCTCGCGAAGACGCCGATGCGACGCAGCGTGCTGTTCGTCTGCTTCTCCGCCGAGGAACGCCAACTGCGCGGTTCCGCCGCGTTCTGCGCGGACCCGCCGGTGCCGATCGAGCAGATCGTCTGCAACCTGAACATCGAGATGCTCGGGCGGCCGCTGCCCGGCAACGAGGGCAAGGCCTGGATCACCGGCCACGACCTCAGCGATTTCGCGGCGATCGCGGGGCAAGCACTCGAGCGGCGTTCGGTCGGGCTCGTGGACTTCGCGGGGTCGGCGCAGCTGTTCGCCGCCAGCGACAACTACTCGTTCGCGCGGCGCGGCGTCGTCGCGCACACGGTCAGCGCGGGGTCGCTGCACGAGGACTATCACAAGCCCGGCGACGAAGCGGACAAGCTCGACATCGCGCACATGACCAGGATCGTGTCGGCGCTGGTCGAGGTCGTGCGCGAGCTGGCCGACCGTGAGGCGAAGCCGGCGTGGAACGAAGCCGGCAGGAAGAGGCTCGAGCGCGTGCGCAGGTAGGCGGTTCGCTCGTCACCGCGAGGGCTCGGCCCCCTCGGGCGCCGTCATCGGTTCTCGTTGTACGGCCAGTTGCGGTCCTTGATGAAGAACGGCGAGGGCTGGCGCATGATGTACTCGGGTGCCGGCGGGTCGAGCGGCTCGTCTTCCTTCTCGAGCTGCGAGGTGCAGCGGATACGCCAGCTCCAATCGGGCTGCAGGTGGGCGTCGAAGGTCTGCGTGCGCAACTCGTCGCTGTAGTAGCTCCCGCGGCCGATCCCCATGCCGGGCACCGGAATGATGCACACGGTGGCCTGGCTCGCGACGAGCCGTCCCTGGTTGTCGAGCACGTCGAGCGACACCCAGGACTGGACGACGGGCTTCTCGGTGCGGTTCTGGTAGTGGAAGCGGGCGCGCACGTAGGCGCCGCCGGGGAACCCGTCGAGCGAAACTTCGCGCACGGTCACGCGGCCATGGCCCGCGAAGTCGAACACCATCGGCGCAATGTTCTGTTCGCGAAACATGCGCTGCGCGGTCTGGAAGGTGCGCAACTCGGCCTGGAGCGCATGCTCGGGACGCTCGATCTCGACAGGAGTTGCGCAGGCAGCGACTAGGAGCAGCGTGGCGGGGACGAAGAGGCGTCGTTGGTTCATGGCGCGTGTCACTGGCAAGTTGTGTTCCGCATTGCAGTCAGGTGCCGCCATCCGGGTCAGGAACCGAGCGTCAGGCGCACGGCGTTCGAGAGCGCGAACACGATGGCGGCGGCAGGCGAGAGGTCGACGAGCAATCCTTGCGCGTAGAGCGATTGGCCCATCAGGCCAGGCAGCATGGGGGCAGCATAAGCGAACTCCACGGGCTGGCCGACTCCGGTCCAGATGCCACCCGTGAAACTGGCGATGGGACTGGTCAGGTCGAGCAGAACTTCCCCCGGCTGGCCTGTGCCGCTCATGCCCCAGCCCGGGATCGACACGCCGCACGGGAAGCCCGGCGCAGGGCCGAGGCCGAGGAACAGCACGCCGAGCGTTGCCCCGCCGGCCTGCGTGCCGAGCGGGTTCGTCAGCGACAGCACCGTCGTGGCGCCGATCGCGGGGCGGCCCGTCGCGAACAGGCTGCCCGCGGGGTTCACGCCGCAGCCGTACGCGGTCGCTGTCGCGAGCGTGACGCCGAGGTTGCCCGCGGCGTCGACGGCCTGCGCGATCACGTCGCCGGCGTCCGAGCGCTTGTCGGTCCACGCGAGAACGCTGGTGCCGCTCGGCGTGGTGCCGATGTTGAGCCGCAGCTTGTCGCTCCCGACCGTGCACACAGCGACGGCGGGCCACGACGCAGCACCCGCGCCGTCGAGGCCGAACAGCCAGATCTTCTTCTGCAGGATCCCGAGCGACTCCTCGAGCACGGCGGCCGTGATGCCCGACGGGCCGAAGCGCGCGGCGACCGGCGCGAACTTCACGACCGTGTCGGACGGCATCAGCGTGACGCCACTCGCTCCCCACTGGCGAGCGCCGAGCGCGTCGAGCTTCTGCGCGGCCAGGCCCCAGGTCGTCTGAGCGACGTTGCGCTCGTTCCAGACCGCGAACAACTCCTGCGTCGCCGGCTGCCAGACGATGGCCGGGTCGAACTTGCTGAGGCCGCTCGTCGACACGTCGACGCCGTCGTGCGCAAAGGCCTCGCTGCCGTTTGCGAGCACGTGCTGCACGCGGCACGAGAACACGTTGCCGGCCGCGAAGTGCCAGGCGAAGACCGCGCCGCCGCTGCCGTCGGGCACGAGGCGCGGCTCGTGTGCGATCGGCACCGAGCCGCCGTCGAACACCGCGATGCGCGTGCCCCCGTTCCACATCGGGTTGCCGCCGGGCCCGAACTTCTGCGCGTGCACGTGCTTGTTGCCCGTGAACGCGGTCGTGCGGACCCAGCCGATCACGTACGAGTTGTTGTCGCCGGCCGCGATGCGGCAGAAGCCCGGCGTGGCCCCGGGGTCCGCGGCGATGCTGTAGCCGTTGGCCGGATAGATCGGCGTGCCGTGCGCGTAGACCAGCTGGTGCTGGATCGTGGCGGTCACCGTGTTGGTCCATGCGAACGCGAACAGGCCGCTCGTGGTCTCGCAGACGCGCGGACTCGGCTCGTAGTCGCCGTTGTTCGACAGCGTGATGCCGTTCTGGCCCCAGACGAACAGCGCGTTCGGCGCGATGCGGTACGCGTAGACGTCGAGGTCGCCGCCAACGCGCGTGTCCGTGAACACGAGCACGCAGTGGTCCTGGCTGTCGCAGATCAGGTCCCAGTCGACGAGCGAGGTGCTCTGCGGATTGGCGCTCACCAGCACGCCGCCGTGCGGCCACTGCTCGGCGCCGGCTGCGTCGAGCCGCTGCAAGTAGACCGCGTAGGCGCCGCTGCGGTTGTCGAACCAGCCGATGTAGGCGCCGCCGTCGGACTTGATCGCGATCTTCGGCAGCACCTGTTCGCCGACGCCGTCCCCGATCGGCAGGTTCGTCGACGGCGACGTCGGCCACTGTGCGTGCAGGCCGGACGTCATTGCCAGGAGCGCGAGCGGAACGGTGGCGAGAGGGCTGCATTGCATGCACGGCAGGATACGCGCCGGGCGCCGGCCGCGGCAGGTCTCGCGCGACGCCCTGGCGCCGTTCCGCGGCTGCCAGGCTCTCTCGTCGAAGGGACCAAGTGGAGACTCGCCCTTGACCACGGCCGCCCGCTCCAACATCCTGCGCGCCGATGTTCGATTCGCTCGCCAACGCGCTCGGCAAGGCCTACCGCGCGATCGTCGGCCAGAAGACGCTGACCGAGGCCAACGTCGACGAAGGCATCCGCGCCGTGCGCCAGGCGTTGCTCGAGGCCGACGTCAACTTCCAGGTCGCGAAGGACTTCGTCGCCGACGTTCGCCAGCGTGTGCTCGGCCAGAAGGTCATCGAAGCCGTCGAGCCGGGCCAGCAGTTCGTGAAGTGTTTCCACGACGCGCTGACCGATCTGCTCGGCGGCCAGTCGAAGGGCCTGCCGGTCGCGGACAACGGCCCCGTCGTGCTGATGATGTGCGGCCTGCAGGGCAGCGGCAAGACGACGACGTGCGCGAAGCTCGCGTTGTGGCTGCGCAAGAACAAGAAGAAGAACCCGCTGCTCGTCGCGGCGGACCTGCAGCGCCCGGCCGCCGTCGAACAGCTGCAGAGCCTCGGCAAGCAGCTCGGCATCGCGGTGCACAGCGAGGCGAAGACCGTGCGCCCGCCCGAGGTCTGCAGCCGCGGCATCGCGTTCGCGAAGTCGCACGGCCACGACGTCGTGATCCTCGACACGGCGGGCCGCCTGCACATCGACGAGGTGCTGATGCGCGAGGTCGCGGAGGTCAACGCGCACTGCAAGCCCCACGGTGTCCTGCTCGTCTGCGACGCGATGCTCGGTCAGGACGCCGTGAACTCGGCCAAGGAGTTCCACGCGCGGCTGCCGCTGCATGGCTTGATCCTGACCAAGATCGACGGCGACTCGCGCGGCGGTGCGGCGTTGTCGATCGTCAAGGTCACGGGCCGGCCGATCCTGTTCGCGGGCACCGGCGAGAAGCCCGACGACCTCGAGGAGTTCGATCCTGCGCGCATGGCCGGCCGCATCCTCGGCATGGGCGACGTCATAGGCCTCGTCGAGAAGGCGCAGTCCGTCATCGACGAGAAGGAGGCCGAGCAGCAGGCACGCAAGCTGCAGAAGGGCCAGTTCAACTTCGAGGACTTCCTGGCCCAGCTGAACATGATCCGGAAGATGGGGCCGCTCAAGAAGGTGCTCGGCATGCTGCCGGGCGTCGGCTCGATGATGAAGGACGTCGACTTCGACGACGGCCACATGAAGCGCGTCGAGGCGATCATCCTGTCGATGACGCCGCGCGAGCGGCAACGCCCCGAGTTGATCGACCTGCCGCGGCGGCGCCGGATCGCGGCCGGCTCGGGCAACGACCTCGACGCCGTGAACGGCATGATCAAGCAGTTCAAGACCATGCAGGATCTCATGAAGCGCATGGGCAAGGGCGGCGGCATGCCGCCGGGCCTCGACGACCTGCTCGGTGGGGGTGGTGGGGGCGGTGGCCCGCGGCGCGGCGGCGGCATGCCGAGCGGCTTCCCGGGTGGCGGGCGCGGTTTTCCGGGGCGCCGTCGCTGAATCGGGCCGCGCGTCGCCGGAGCCAGCCCGCAGTCGGCCCGCGGTTCGCCCCAGAGCGACCGAGAATCCGCTGGCAACTCGGCACCGGGTCTGGTTTGCTTCTCGCCCCTTTCGCCGCTTCCCGACGCAGCACGGAGACAGTTTCCCTTGGCAGTCACGCTTCGACTCAAACGGTTTGGACGCCTCAACCTGCCGACCTACCGGCTGGTGGCCACCGACCCGCGCTCCCCGCGCGATGGTCGCATCATCGAAGCCCTCGGCTACTACCTGCCGCTCATGCCGCGGGCCCAGGAACAGGTCAAGCTGAACACCGAACGCATCCAGTACTGGTTGTCGGTCGGGGCGCGGCCTTCGCAGACAGCGGCCGAGATGATCGAGAAGGTCGGGGTCAAGGTGCCCGTGCCGAAGAAGCGCGAGCGCAGCAAGAGCAAGGGCAAGCCGGCGCCGTGGACGCCGCCGAAGAAGAAGGTCCGCAAGCCGAAGGCCCAGCGCCGCGCCGAGAAGGCCGCGCGCGCCGAGGCGAAGAAGAAGTAGCGCTGGCCTTCTCGTGCGGGAGCCTGCTCGCTGCGTGAGCCGGCTCGCTGCGGGAGCCCGCGAGCAGCCTGACGTTCCGCGAAGTACCGAACCGAGAACCCCGGTGGGAGATTCGAGATTGCCCGTGGCGACGAAGAAGAAGAGCAAGACCACCGACGCCGTCGCCGCACCCCCGGACCCGCGCGAGCATCTCGAGCCGACGCCGGCGAACCTCGCGCAGATCGTCGACAGCCTGAAGGCCGTGCTCGCCGACATTCCCGTGCCCGCTGCCGGTCCCGACCCGTTGCCGCCGGTCGACCTCGTCGAGGCGATGCTGCACGGCTTCTTCGCCGACGGTGTCGCGTGCGGTTATGGCCAGGAAGCGCGCCGTCGCCTCACCGCGGGGTTCGTCGACCGCAACGAGTTCCGCGTCACCGAGGCCTTCGAGGTCGAGGACATGCTGCGCGACCTCCAGATCCCGCAGCTGTTCGAGCGCTGCCTCGCCGTGCGCGACTCGGTGTCGCAGGTCTACAACGACCAGAACGGCGTCAGCCTCGTGTTCCTGCGCGAGGCCGGCGTCAGCGAGCGCAGCACGTTCTTCCAGCGTGTGCCGGCGATCCAGCCGCACGTCGCGCTGTTCCTCGTGAACCTGCTGACCGTCGAAGAGCTGTTCTTCTCCGAGAAGTCGACGCTGCGCGCGCAGCAGCGCTTCGGTCTCGACCCGAAGGACGCCGCGGCCGAGAAGTTCATCGCCGAAGTGCGCGCGCTCTTGAAGCCGTACGGCCGTGTGCCGCTCGAGGTCGGCCCGGACCTGCCGGGGGGCAAGCCGAACCTGAAGCACACGCTCTCGCCGGCCTGCCTGCTCGCGCGCCTGGGCCCCGCCGGCAAGCGCCGCAGCAGCTCGTAGGCACCGCGGCGCGGCGCACGGCGTTCCGCGCCGGCAGCCCCTTGCGGTGCAATGCGCGGCGGCGACCATGGCAAGGTGACGCCGCCGATCGACCTCTACCTCGCTTCGACGTCGCCGCGCCGCCGCGAGCTGCTCGAACGCGCCGGGATCCGCTTCCGCCTGTGCGAGCCCGGGCCCGAGTACGAGACCGACGAAGCCGGCGAGCATCACAGCGTGGCCGGTGACCCGGCGGCTCACGCGCTCGCGCGCGCGCGGCGCAAGGCGACCTTTGCCATCCCGCCGGATCCCGCGATCGCGGTGCTCGGCGTCGACACCGTCGTCGACCTCGACGGCACCGAGCTCGGCAAGCCGCGCGACCGCGACGACGCCGAACGCATGCTGCAGCGCCTCGCCGGGCGGCGCCACCGCGTGCATACCGCACACTGTGTCTGCTGGAAGGCCCGCGACCACGTGGTGGCAGCACTCGCGACCGCGGTCGTCGAATGCCGCGCGCCGTCGGCCGCCGAGCTGCTGCACTACCTCGCATCCGGGCAGTGGCGCGGCAAGGCCGGCAGCTACGGCATCCAGGACGAGGCCCAGCGCTTCTTCACGCTCGTCGAGGGCAGCTTCGACACCGTCGTCGGCCTGCACGTGGCCACCGTCGAAGCCCTGTTGGCCGGACGGGGCACGCCGTGAGCGCCGCGCCGCGCAGCCTCACCGTGCGCGTCGGCCTCGCGGTGCTCGCGGCCGCGCTCGGCATCACAGCACTGCAGTTCTGCGTCGTGCGATGCGAGAGCGAAGCCGCTCCGAAGCCTGCTCCGCTCCCCGCGCCGCCGCGCGCCGCCGGCACCGCCCTGCGGCTCCTGCCCGCGGCCGGAACGATCCTGCTCGCGACGCGCCTTCAGGCCGTTCCTCCGGACGTCGCCCCGGTCGTGCAGATCCTCGCCGACGGCAGCACGGCGCTGCGGCGCCCGGCTCCGTTGTCGACGGGGCCCCTGGCGGTGCCCGTGACGAGCCGCGACGGGCACGGTGCGGCGGTCCTGTTGCCGACCGGAACGCTGCCGGGACTCACGGCGAGCGCCCGCGGCGCCCTGGTCGAGGTCCTCGGGCAGCTCGTCGCGGAACGTCCGGTTCCCGAGCGGCGGTTCGTGGCCGGCGACTTCCCGCTGGCCGCGGCCGACCTGGCCAACCTGCTGCGTTGGGTGCCGTAGCTGCTGGCGCATCGATCGCTCGATCAAATCGCGGGGATTGACCGAGTCAGCTAGCGGACTGACGATCAGGACATCAAGGAGTCACCCATGCGCTCCGCGACGAGTTCTGTTCTGTTCTGTTTTGTGCTGCGCCGAGGTGATGGCTCAGGGCGTGTGGAGCGCGCCGTTCGACCACAAGCCAAACGGCCCTGAAGTGCATCCTGCTTCGGATTCGCTGCCGGGCGCGAACCCAGGGCACTGGATCACCGAGAACATCTGGCCCATCCAGACACCGGGTCAGAGATTCAGGACGGTACACACCTGCCTGATCCCATCCGGGCCATTCCGCGGGTGCCTGTTGGTGTGGGACGGCAACCTCACCCTGATCGGCACGCGGGCCTATCAGCCTTGGGCGATCGTCGATCCGTACTGGCCATCTCCGAACCCGTTCGTGGCTGGCGGCGGCTCCGGCTACCGCTTCCACAATGCAACGCTCCAGATGCCACCTGGTCAGGGCGAGTTGTTCTGTGCCGGGCAGCGGTGGGTGAGCGACGGCCGGTTGTTCGTCGCGGGGGGTACTCGCGTATATCCCGCGTCTTCGACTCCAGGACTGCCGCCGGTCAGCACGGGGATGACTGGCATGTGGGAAGGAGCGAAGCTGGTCTACCAGTGGGATCCGGCGACATCTGCAGGGTTCCCATTCGGACGTTGGTGGCAGATGGCCGACCTCGACGTTGAGCGGTGGTACCCGACTGTGTCCGATGAGGGATCGGGGACGGACCGGTTCATGATCCTCGGAGGAACGGACTTCGACGGCATGAGCCAAATGCCAGTCGTCAATACCTACGAGTCCTATCGCGTGGTGGCGAATGCCCTGACGCCACAGCTCGCTGCAATCGACCAGAAGGCTGGTGCACCGCCGCCACCGCCGACAGCACGACAGTATCAGGGACTCATCTACACCCTCACGTTTCCGCAGCCCGTAGGGCCGGTGCCGGTGCCTGCATTCACGGACTACCCGCGCATCCACGCACTTGGCGTGCTAGATCCGATCAGCGGCGGCCAATTCGCACCGCGGCAGTTTGTTTCCGGGTTCTGGGGCAAGGGCTTTCGGTGGGCGCACGACCCCAGCACCAATCCCACCTACGCCACTGATGTTGGCCAGGAGCTTGTCGACAGCCGCATCGACTACTCGACCAATATCCTGCAGCCTGCGGGAGTCGGTGCCATCGGCACCCGCGTCGTCCGCATCGGTGGCTCTCGTGCAACCACGGCCGGCGTGATCGGGCCGGAGGACCGGGTCGAGTCGGTCGTGGCCGGAACGGGGCCGTCGACATGGTCTTCGGGCACACCCAACGACATCCCGGACATGGTGAATCCGCGCGTCTTCGCCAGCGTCGTGATGTTGCCGACGGGCGACTGGGTCGCGGTTGGTGGCTTCGATGGCTCGAACTTCGTGCTCGAGCCCGAGCTGTTGACTGATGGAGCTCCTGTCTGGCGGGCGATGGCACCACACACGTCGCCGCGCCAATACCATGCCTGTTCAGTGCTCTTGCCCGACGGACGCGTCATGGTCTGCGGCGGCGAGGCGAGAACTTCGGACTACGAGATCTGGTCACCGTCGTACTTGCAGGTGTCGCCGACGCGTCGGCCGGCAAACATTGGATTGGCTGATGCGCTGACCTTCGCACCTGTCAGCCAGACGATGTTCGCGGGAGTGACGTATGGACAGACGTGCATCGCGTCATGGAGCAACCCGCTGCCCGCCGGCGTCGAAGTGTCGCAAGCGGTTTTGATTGCTCCGGCAGCGCTGACACACCACGACGACGGCGGCCAACGCCTCGTGCGGCTGTTGACATACAACGATGACGATGTGGAGCCTCCGTACACCTACGTGAAGGTTCGAATGCCGACAACGATCCGGCATGCGCCCCCCGGCTGGTACATGCTTTTCCTGGTCACCAACGAGCGCGTGCCCTCGATGGCGTTCTGGGTGAACTTGAGGTAGCGGAGGGCCGTCATGAGAAGTCCTTCATTCTTGGTTGTCATGCTGTCGTTCGTGGCGTTCGCGCTTGCCCAGGACCTGCAATGGCGACTGGAAGGAGTGGGGGGAGTAATGCGCCGAGGCATTTCCATCCATCGTCTCGGCGACACCAACGGTGATGGTTGGGAGGATCTGATCGAATGGGGCGAGACAACCTCCCCAGGCGGCGTCCGTCGCAACGCGTTTTTCGTCACGTCAGGACAAGATGGATCCGTGATGTCCATGTCCCCACCCACGGCTGTCTCATCTGAGACTCCAATGTTCTTTTCCCTGACCGCCGCTGGCGACATGAACCTGGACGGCGTCCCGGACTACGCCTTCGCGATGTACGACGGCGCGATCCCTGCCACGACGCAACGTGTCGAAGTGCACAGCGGCAGTACCCATGCTCTGCTGTGGACGGCGACGATTCCGAACGCGTGGAGCTACTGGTACGGTTGGTCGATCGGTGCTGGTGACCACATGGACCTCGACGGCGACGGACGCCCCGATCTCGTCGCCGGAGCGACACAGATGTCGCCGAACGGCACCGTGATCGTCTACGACAACTACGGCACGGAGCGTTACCGCCTCACCGATCCGGTCTGGGGCGTGCTGGTCGGCGTTGACTTGGCACCACTGGGAGGCGATCTCGACGGCGATGGCCGTGACGACTTCCTGTCGGCCGGTCCCGATTATCTCAATCGAGGTGCCGTCGTCGTGTTCTCTGGGCAAACCGGTGCCGTACTGCGCGTGTCGCCCGGCGTGATGTCGGGCGACAAGTTGTCGTTCGCCACGGGCTGCGGCGACATGGATGGCGATGGTGTGCTCGACTACGCCGGCGGTGGCTTCTGGGGCCTGTCGGTCGTGACCGCGTTCTCGGGTGCCACCGGGTTGCCCATCCACACGTGGCGCGCGCCGGCGTGGCCCTACATGGGGTGCAACGTGTTCGGAGGCTTCGACCTCGACCAGGACGGCGTCAACGACCTGGTGGCCGGCAGCGACCAGGGAGCGGTGCACGCGCTGTCGGGACGCGACGGTTCGTTCTTGTGGACCTACCCCGGCTCGTTGAATCCGAGCCTGTCGGGCATTGGCCTGTTCCAGACGATGCTCGCGCCGCCGCCCGGCGAGTCCTACCCGATGTTCGTCTATGCGGAGTCGGAGTGGCGCAGCATCCTGAATCCGGGAATCAACAACATCCTGCCGGGGCTGCTGTGGGCCTACCGTGGCAGCCCAAGGGGTGTGCGCACGTATGGCGCGCCGGACTCCGCAGGATTCGGGTTGCCACGCATCGGCATGCGCGATCCGCCGGGGCAGACGGTGCGAGTGAGCCTGTCGAATGCAGCGCCGACGACACCGGCAATCTTGGTCCTCGGCGCCTCGAACGTGAACCATGGTGGCCTGACGTTGCCGGCGCCGCTGGATCCGTTTGGCCTGCCCGGCATGACGTTGCTGACGTCCGCCGAAGCACTGGGCCTGTACCTGACTGGAGCGACAGGGATGGACCGTGGTCACGCGGCGGCCGATCTCAACCTACCGCCGGGGCGCACGCTGGGCATCACGGGTTCGCAGCTCTTCGCGCAGTGGTTGTGGTTCGATCCGCTGAACCTCGCCATCGGCGGTTCGACGGCTGGCCAGAGGTTCTTCGTGCAGTAGCGGCTACGAAACGGCAGCGACGGCTCGGGTCACGCCGAGCTTCCCTCGTGCCAGGCGAGTCGGGTATTGACCGTGCAGCGCCGCTTCCTACACTGCTCGCCCTCCTTGCGCGCCAGCGGGCGCGGCCGATGCGCCATGAAAGCCGACATCCATCCGAAGTACGTCGAGTGCCACGTGTCTTGTGCCTGCGGCAACAAGTTCACGACTCGTTCGGTCAAGTCCGAGGTCCGGACCGACATCTGCTCGCAGTGCCATCCGTACTACACGGGTGCCCAGAAGTTCGTCGACGCGGCGGGCCGCGTCGACAAGTTCCTGAAGCGCTACGGCAAGCCCAAGGAAGCCGCGAAGACCTAGGGGGATCCTGCGCACATGGCGCGGGCTCGCCATGTTTCCCCAGGCAGCGTTCCTGAAACCGGAGTCGCGTCGCCATGAGCGCCCTGCGCCCACGCATCCAGCAGAAGCTGGACGGGATGGTCGCTCGCGTCCACGAGCTGCTCGCCCAGTCGGCGGATCCGAAGCTGACCGAGCGCCCCGAGCGGCTCGCTGCGCTGCAGCGTGAGCTCGGCACGACGACGCCGATCGTGCAGCGGTACCAGGCCTACACGCGCCTCGTGCAGCAGAGCGAAGAACACCGCAGCCTGCTCGATGGACCGGACCGCGAGCTCGCACAGCTCGCGGCGGCCGAGCTGCCCGAGCTCGAGCGCCGCATCACGCTCGAGTCAGAGGGACTCATCGACGCGTTGTTGTCCGACCAGGGCGACGATCGCCGCGACTGCATCGTCGAGATCCGCGCGGGCACCGGTGGCGAGGAGGCCGCGCTGTTCGCGAAGGATCTCTGCACGCTCTACCAGCGCTTCGCCGTGAGGCGCGGCTGGACCTTCGAGCCGATGCACAGCACGCCGGCCGAGCAGGGCGGCTTCAAGGACGTCGTGTTCGCGCTGCGCGGCTCGAGCGTCTTCCACGAGATGCAGTTCGAGTCCGGTGGCCACCGCGTGCAGCGTGTGCCGCAGACCGAGGCGAAGGGCCGCGTGCACACGTCGGCCGCGACGGTCGCGGTGCTGCCCGAGGTCGAGGAGGTCGAGATCAAGATCAACCCCGAGGACCTCAAGGTCGACACCTACCGTTCGAGCGGTGCTGGCGGCCAGCACGTGAACAAGACCGAGTCGGCCGTGCGCATCACGCACCTGCCGACCGGCACCGTCGTCGCCTGCCAGGAGGAACGCAGCCAGCTCAAGAACCGGCAGCGCGCGATGGCGCTGCTGCGCGCCCGCATCTACGAGGCGCAGAAGCGCGCCGTGGAAGCGGCCCGAGCGGCCGAACGCAAGGAGCAGATCGGCAGCGGCGATCGCAGCGACCGCATCCGCACCTACAACTTCCCGCAGGACCGCCTGACCGATCACCGGCTGAACCGCAACTACTCGCTGACGCAGGTCATGGAGGGCAAGCTCGATCCGGTCATCGACGCCCTGATCGCCGACATGCGCGAGCGACGCATCGAGGAGCTCTGATCCCGCGCATGAGCGGAGCGAGCCCCGACAAGCAGGAAGTGCACACCGTGCTCAGCGTGATGCGCGGCGCCGAGGCGTGGCTCCTGCGCCGCGGCGTCGACGCACCGCAGCGTTCCGCCGAGCTGCTGCTCGGCAAGGTGCTGGGCCTGTCCCGCCTGCAGCTCTACCTCGCGCACGATCGGCCGCTCGACCAGGCGGAACGCGACCGCATGCGCGAGCTCATAGCACGACGCGGTGGAGGGGAGCCGGTCGCCTACCTGATCGGCACCTGGGCCTTCCGCGGCGTCGAGCTCGAGGTCGGCCCCGCGGTGTTGATCCCGCGGCCCGAGACCGAGCAGGTCGTCGATGCTGCGCTCGCGCGCGTGGCCACCGGGGGCTCGGTCGCCGACCTCGGCACCGGCAGCGGTGCGATCGCCATAACACTCGCCGTCGAACGGCCCGACCTGCGTGTGCTCGCGACCGACGCGAGCAAGAACGCGCTGCTCGTCGCGCGCGCGAACGTGCTGCGGCACTCGGTGCAGGACCGCGTCGAGCTCGCGCTGGGTTCGTGGTGGGAGCCCGTGCCCGCAGCAGCGCGCTTCGATCTCGTCGTCAGCAACCCGCCCTACATCGATCCGCGCGCGACAGCTGGTCTTGCTCCCGACGTCAGGGCCCACGAGCCGCCGTTGGCCCTGTTCTCTGCACCCGGCGACGTGCTCTCGTGCTACCGCGCGATCACGGCAGGGCTCGAGGCCCACCTGCGTCCCGGCGGCTGGTTCGTCGCCGAGACCGGCGTCGGCGCCAGCGACGCCGCGTTCGCGTTGCTTCGGGCGCAGCCGTTCCTGACGGACGTGCAGCTGCTGAAGGACCACGCGGGCATCGACCGCATCCTGCTCGCGCAGCGAGCGCCCGCGTGACTCAGCGCGCCGGCTTGGCCTTGCCGACGTAGTACTTGAGCGCGGCCTTCGTGGTGGGCTTCATCTCGGTGAAGTAGATCGCGATGTCCCACTTCGCCTCGCCCTTCGCCCGCTCCGCCTTCGACAGCGGTTCGCACCGCACGACGGCGCCGCGCACCTGATGCACTTCGGAAGCGCCCGGCAGCGAGAAGTCCAGCGCGACGAGCGTCATCTCCTCCATCGGCTTCGGAGCCACGCAGGCGAGCCCGATCTCCGAGATGTCGCGCAGGATGGCAGGCGCGTCCTTGGCTTCGGGGGAGAGGCGGATCGGGAAGCTGCCGAGGGCGCGCGCGGCCCGTCGACGCTCGGATTGAGGAGTCGGCGAAGTCACGCGCGGAACGGTATCGAGTCGCTTGCAGCGACGCTAGCATTCGGCGCATCGGGCCGCGCCTGCTCACATCGACCGGCGGACCCAACTACAACCCGACGAAGCAAGGGAGATTCCTCGTGGCGAACTTCAACAAAGTCATCTTGATCGGCAACCTGACGCGCGACGTGGAACTGCGGCAGACGCAGAGCGGCATGGCGCTGGCCAAGTTCGGCATGGCCACGAACCGCAAGTGGTCCCAGAACGGCGAACAGAAGGAGTCGACGTGCTTCGTCGATCTGACCGCGTGGGGCCGGCAGGCGGAGCTGCTGAACCAGTACGTGAAGAAGGGCAGCCAGTTGTTCGTCGAGGGCCGGCTCGAGTACTCGACCTGGGAAGCCAAGGACGGCGGCGGCAAGCGCAGCAAGCTCGAAGTCGTCGTCGAGAACTTCCAGTTCCTCGGCACCGGGCGCGGAGCTGGCGGCAGCGCGGGTGGTGGAGGTGGTGGTGAGGAAGGTGGCGAACGGCGGTCGGGCGGCCGCGCGGCCCAGGCTGGCGGCGAAGCGCAGGGCGGCGGCGGCGACGTCGACTACGGCGACATCCCGTTCTGACGAGGGCGGCGGTCGGGCGCGCACGAGAAGACATGGCTCCGTGGCTGAAGGCTCTCGCGCTTTGGTTCGCGATTCTCGTGCTCGCGATCGTCAACGGCGCTCTCCGGGAGAAGGCCCTGGTTCCTGCGCTGGGAGAATCAGCGGGCCTTGTCGCGAGCGGCATCGTCTTGTCGGCCTGCATCCTCCTCGTCGCGTGGGCCGGCGCGCCCTGGTTTGGCCCGCTGGCCTCACACCAGTGCGTGCTGATCGGAGCCTTCTGGCTCCTCCTGACCGTGGTCTTCGAGTTTGGCTTTGGCCGGATCGCTCGAGACAAGACGTGGCCAGAGCTGCTCGAGGCCTACACGTTCAAGGGAGGGAACATCTGGCCCTTGGTGCTCCTGGTCACCCTCGTCGCTCCCTGGCTGGCAGCCAGGGTCAGGGGCCTCGTTTGAGCAGCTGGCGCCGAACGCGCTGGCCTACGCCTTCTTGCCGCCCTGCGGCGGCCCGTCCTTCTTCTGCGCCTTCTGCCACGAGTCCTTGAGCGTCACGGTGCGATGGAACACCGGCGCGCCGGGCTTGCTGTCCTTGGGGTCGACGCTGAAGTAGGCGAGCCGTTCGAACTGGAAGCGCTCGCCGCCCTTCGTGGCACCGAGGCTCGGCTCGCACTTGCCGCGCACGACCTTCTTGCTGTTCGGGTTCAGCAGCTTGATGAAGTCGCCACCGTCGGCGCGCGCCGGATCGGGATCCGTGAACAGGTGGTCGAACAGCCGCACCTCGGCGTCGACCGCGTGCGGCGCCGACACCCAGTGGATCGTGGCCTTCACCTTGCGTCCGTCCGGCGCGTTGCCGCCCGTCGTCGCGGGGTCGTAGGTGCACCGCACCGCGGTGACCTTGCCCGCCTTGTCCTTCTCGACGCCGGTGCACTTCACGAAATACGCGTATCGCAACCGCACTTCGCGACCGGGGCTCAGCCGGAAGAAGTCCTTCGGCGGCTGCTCCATGAAGTCCTCGCGCTCGATCCAGAGCTCGCCGCTGAACGGCACCTTGCGCGCGCCGGCGGCGGGATCCTCGGGGTTGTTCTGCGCCTCGACCTCCTCGACCTTGCCCGCGGGCCAGTTCTCGATCACGAGGCGAACGGGGTCGAGCACGGCCATGCGGCGCTGCGCGGTCTTGTTCAGGTGGCCGCGCACGAAGAACTCGAGCAGCTCGAATTCGTGCGTGCTGTTGAACTTCGCGACGCCGACGTGCCGGCAGAACGCGACGAGCGCCTCGGGCGGGTAACCGCGGCGGCGCAGGCCGCGCAGCGTCGGCATGCGCGGGTCGTCCCAGCCGTCGACGTGCTTGCCGTCGACGAGCAGCAGCAGCTTGCGCTTGCTGGTCAGCAGGTAGTTCACGTTGAGCCGCGCGAACTCGATCTGCTGCGGCTTGTAGATCGGGATCGAGTCGCAGAACCAGTCGTACAGCGGCCGGTGGTGCTCGAACTCGAGCGTGCAGAGCGAGTGCGTGATGCCCTCGATCGAGTCGCACTGGCCGTGCGCCCAGTCGTACATCGGATAGAGGCACCAGCGATCGCCCGTGCGCTGATGGTGCATGTGCCGGATGCGGTACATGACCGGGTCGCGCATGTTCAGGTTGCTGTGCGCCATGTCGATCTTCGCGCGCAGCACACGCTCGCCGTCGGCGAACTTGCCGGCCTTCATCGCGCGCAGCAGCTCGAGGTTCTCCTTCGGCGTGCGGTTGCGGAACGGGCTGTCCGTGCCGGGCGCCGTCAGGGTGCCGCGCGTGGCGGCGATCTGGTCGGCGTTCTGGTCGTCGACGTAGGCGAGGCCCTTCTCGACGAGGACCTCGGCCCAGGCGTAGATCTGGTCGAAGTAGTCGGCCGCGTAGAGCAGCGCGTCCCAATGAAAGCCGAGCCAGCGCACGTCCTCCTTGATCGCGTCGACGTACTCCTGGTCCTCGGCGGCCGGGTTCGTGTCGTCCATGCGCAGGTTGCAGCGGCCGCCGAACTCCTTCGCGACCGAGAACGACAGCGTGATCGCCTTCGCGTGGCCGATGTGCAGGTACCCGTTCGGCTCCGGCGGGAAGCGCGTGACCACCTGCTTGACCTTGCCGCTCTGCACGTCCGCGCGGATGCGGTCGCGGATGAAGTCGGAGGCCGGTTCGGGTTCAGGTGCGTTGCTCATCGGACGCAGCAAGATCGCGGCAGCCGCAGCCGAATGCAACGGGACTCCGTTCGCGGTGTCGAGGCGCACCTTCTCTTACTCGCCGATCTCCTTCAAGAACCGCTCGGCGAGCGTCGCCGCGCACCATGAATTCGTGCTTGCCGCCCGAGAATGGGCCCGTGAAGCCGAGTTTGCGCAGCGACTTCACCAGTTGTCCCGGCGCTTGATCGGGCCGAACGCGGCATCAGCTGGCTCGGCGCACGCGAATCTGCGCACGTCCGAGGCGCGGGATCGGCAGGCCGCGAGCCACCCGGACGAGCACCCATTCCTCCACGACTTCGGACAACTGCGCGCGACAAGCGGCTTGCGTGCGTGCAAGGGCAATCACACCACGAAGTCCGCGAACCGTCGCCGTGTAGCCTCCCGGCATGGCGACGTAGCGTGCGCGACGCAGAGCCTCCCCGAGGTAGCGGGAGATCATGGTCGCCGTTGCACGTGAGGAGTCCGCATGCGTCAAGGCGGGCCGAGTGCCGGAAGTGCCGGTCCTTCGCGGTGCCAAAGGAACGCGCGCATGGAGTCTCCTTGCTGGGCGAGGTCGGATGCGGTCACAGCGCGAAGATCGACGGATTGCCGAAGCGGAAGCCGTCGGCGGGGCTCCACGCGAGCGCCTGCCAGCCGAAGCGCTGGCCGACGAGACTCGCGATCGGCGGCACGGCGGCGGCCGTCGTGAGCGGTTGTCCGGCGAGCGGCACGCCGGCGGCTGCGAGCACGACGGAGGTCGGATCGAGCCACAGGGCTCCGTCGAATCCCGGCACTGCGATCGGCGGCATCGGCGCGCCGAACACGAGCACGACGAGCTCACCCGGTGGCGTCGTGACCTCGGCGACCATCGTGCCGCCGGGCGGTGCTGTGATCGTGCGCAGACTCGGCAGCGGGCGGATCGTGTCGCTGACGCTCGCCGCGACCGCCGCGCCACCCTGGCTGCCGAACAGAACGGCTTGCGGCGATCGCACGACGGCCGACTGGCTGCCTTCGATCGCGGCCAGAGGGCTGCCACCGGTGAGCTGGCCTGCCTGATAGAGGCTGGTCGCGTCCTCGCTGAGCCGTGCTGTGCTCGAGTAGAGCAGGATTGCCGGCCCCGGGTTCGTGTTGGCCGGCCCCAGCGGTGTCGACATGGTGACACCCGCACCGCCGAAGACCCGACAGCGCGACAGCTCGATGCTGCTCGAGGAGCACTGGATGCCGGAGCCCGGATAGGTGCCGACGTGAGGCACGAAGAACCCGTCGTGACCGCGCAGCTCGCAAGATTCGGCCGTGACCGCGGAACTCTGCGCGTCGAGCGCGAGGCGGGCCTGGATCGTGCAGTTCCGCAGCACGACCTGCGGCGATCCTTGCACGCGCAACCCGGTGGAGAACACGGAGGAGAAGGTCTGGTTGCTCGTGAACTCGTAGCCGTCGAAGAGCACGGGCCCCGCGCAGTTCAGGACCAGTGCGATCACGAATACCGAGCCGAGTTGGGCACGCACGCCGCGCAGCGTGAAGGCCTGCGACGCGGACAGGTTCTGCACGTGGATGCTCGTGCCGCCGGGCGCGAGCACGACGCCGGGCGCGGTCGCGAGGATCGAGAGTCCCTTGCCGTTCAGCGCGATCGGGCCGTAGCTGCCGGGGCGCACGAGCAGGATCGCGCCGTCGGGCACCGCGGCGATGGCCGGCGGCAGGTCCGTGAAGTTCGTGCCAGGACCGCTCGCGGCGTCGACGAGGAAGGTCTGGGCGGGAACGGCGAGCGCGAGGCACAGCGCGGCGAGCGAACGCGTGGCGAGGAGCACGGCAACCTCCGGTCGGGTGACGGTGTCGGTGGCAAGCGAGCGGCAGCGGTCCGCAACGGATGTGCCGCCATGATAGCTCCGCGGTGCTGAGCTTCTGGTGCCGAGAATCATGACGGGCGTGCACGGCTTGCAGGCGCACTGCGCGAGCTTGGAGGGGGCGGCCTGATCGGTGGCGAGGCGGCAATCGCCTCGCGTCCCTTGTCGGTGACGTGATGACGATGTGCGCCTTCGACCTTCGCGATGATGTTGTGGCCGCGGAGGATGCGGAGGAAGTAGCCAACTCGGGACGTTCGGTTGCGGCGGTCGGTTGCGGAGGCGGGTCGCCCCGAAAGACACGGCAGCGTGCACGTCACGGTTGCGGAAGCCGTTGATCAGGAGGTCACCGCTCGCGATGGCCTTCAAGAGCGGCAGGTCCGCGGGTTCAGCCTCTTGCCGAGAAACCGCATGACGTCGTGGCTGTCGAAGTTGATCAGCGCGTGACGCAGCAGGTCGGGATAGCAGGCTGCGAGCTCGATGGCGTCGTGGAACATGACGTCGGGGGCCCACCCGCTCTGATGACAGACCCAGTAGTAGCTGGCGCGCGCCGCGGGCGCGCGGCGGCCGGCGCGTGCGCGACGCGGAGGACGAGTAGGATGCTGACAACCGCCGCAAGAGGCGATCGGCCGTCAAGCTGGCCCGCTCCGCAGCGGCAGAGACGATACATCGCATGGAAGCTACTGTTGCCTTCGTCCATTTCGTCGAGCGCGTGCTGGCACCGGCAAAGGCACAGCGATTCGCGGCCCTTGCCGAGAAGGCGAAAGGTCAGAAGAAGATTCTGAAGAGCCTGTATCACGAGTTCGGGTCGGCAATTCGAGGTAACGCGACAGGAAAGCAACCTTACGACCGAGTGTGGGATCAGCCCTGCTTTGTCTTTGCCGATGGCCAAGGCTTCGGTGTTGCGTATGCCTCTGTCCGCGAGGCCTACGAAACAGTGGCCTTCCGCGATGGCTGGCTCATTCTCCTTCAAGATGGGTCCGCAGGAATCCACCGGGCAGAAGGGCGATGGGACGCCGAGAGAATGATCGAGAGCCAACCCCAATCGAGAACCTGAGAGGCCTGACGCGAACGTGGCCTCCATTCGACCAATGGAGGCCAGCGAACGCGGCAACTGTGCTCGACGAGCCAGTGTCAGCTTGCGGGGTGCCAGGTTAGCCAGGGCTGCCGGAGTCTGGCTATGCCAGCCGACTCCGGCCGGCGCGGTCTCGGAGCGGTTGCGCGCGAACGCCCTACCGATGTCGGCCACGCGTTCAACTGCCTTCGGGCGACCCACACGACTCCCGATGATCCGAATGTCGATGGCGTTCGTCGTGGCGTTGGCCGCAGCAAGCAACGGCATTACCGCGTTGGGTTGCGGGCGTCAGCCCGCGGTATGGAGCAGCGCGCTGTCTCGCTATGCTCGCACCTCCCATGAAGGCGGCATCACGAGGTGGCTCGCGGACGGATCCGGCCGTCGCGGCGTTCCTGCGCGAGCTCGAGCATCCGCTGAAGCCGGAGCTCCTGGCGCTGGCGAAGCTGATCCTCGGGGCGAGTCCCGAGATCCAGGCGGGCATCAAGTGGAACTCGCCGAGCTTCAAGACGGCGGATTGGTTCGCGACGATCAACGTGCTCGGCGGCGGCCGTCCGCCACGGCCCGCCGATCCGCCGGCGCTGCGCCTGATCCTGCACCGCGGCGCGAAGCGGAAGGACGCGAAGAAACCGGAGATCGCGGACCCCGCGGGTCTGCTGCAGTGGCTCGGCGAGGACCGGGCCCTCGTGGCGCTCGACGCGGACAGCTTCGCGAAGGCGAAGACGCGCACGGCGCTGCGGGCCATCGTGCGCGAGTGGGTCCGGCTGCTCTGACGGGCGCGGCCGCGCGCTACTTCGCGTCCTGCGCGTCGTGGGTTCCGCCGCACTGCCCCTTGGTCCCGGCTTCGCCGCGTTGAGGCGGGAGTTGCATCCACGCGAACTTCACGGCCTTGTCCGACACGTCGGTGACCAGCAGTTTGACGTTCATCCTGCACTCTTCGGTGTCGATCGACAGCACGTAGATCGCCCCCTTCTCGGGCACGAGGCACTCCTTCCAACCGTCTGCAGGCGCAGTCGTCACCTCGTGCAGCGTCTTGCCCTCGCAGCGCGCGATCTTGCTCTTCGAGCCGCCGAGCACGAGGACGTGCACCAGGCCGCACGCGTCGTAGACGATGTCGACGTAGTTGCGGTGCACGGCGAGGTCCTGTGATGCGTAGCGGAAGCTGTAGGCGCTGGTCTTGTAGGGGCCGTTGTCGAGGCGTTTCGTCAACACGACCTTGGTCACGGGCTCGCCCTGCTGGGGCTGCTGGGGCTGCTGGGGCTGCTGGGGCTGCTGGACGAACGCGAGGCCGAGGAGCGGGGCGAGAACGATGCACGCAGTGGCACAGGTAGGATTCATGTGGAATGCGAGGTTCGGGGAGGAGTTGCTTCGACTGCTGCTCCAGAAGACGTCACCGCGGGTCCGAGCGCTACACGGTTGGCTCTCCGCGTGCCGGAGGCCAGATCGCGGAAGCCGCGCTCCGACAAGCCGCCCGCGGTGAGCTCTTGACGGATTCGCGGGCCGCCGATAGAAGGCTCGCGACAACTCATCCAGACCAGCCGAGGGCCGGGCCCGACGACGCTGGGGCAACCACGCAAGCTGCTTCTTCAAGAGCGGAACGCGCAGGTGCCAACTCCCGCGGCCAGTCCCTGAGTTCAGGGCCGAAAGATGAGTCTGCCAGCGACCGCATGGTGCGTTCGCGCAGACCATGCTGGCAGCGCGGAGACTGGGAACGGGCCCGAAGGTGTTCCCTCATGACTGCCTCCGTTCGCACGAGCCGCGGGCTTCCGCCGGCCTCGACGTCCCGTTCTGCTTCCGCGATCTCGACTGCGACAGCCTCGACCGAAGGCCCCGACACCGTCGGGTTCCGTTCGTCGGGCCAATCGCCAGGAGACCAGCCGTTGGCATGCACTCCGCAACCACGCACCGTGCACCTGATCGGACCGGGCCAGGTCGGGCGGGCCTTCCTGCGCCGCGCGGTCGCGCTGCCGGTCTCGGTCGTCGCGATCTCCGACTCGACGGCCACCGTGTTCGACAACCGCGGCCTCGACGTCGAAGCGGTGCTCGCGCACAAGGCGGGCCAGCCCCTGGCCTCGTGGCCGCGCGCGGAGGCGATTCCGACCGAGCTCGCGATCGCGGTCGTCGGCGCCGACGTCGTCGTCGACGCGACGCCGACCGATGCGCGCGGCACGGCGGCGGCCGTCGAACGCGGCCGCGCCGCGCTGCGTAACGGCGCGTTCCTCGGCCTCTGCGCGAAGAACGCGCTGGCCGTTGCCGCACCCGAGTGGCTGCTCGGCAGCAACCGCGGCCGGGTCGGCATCGACGCGGTGCTCGGCGGCACGGGGCACAAGCTCGTGCGCGAGCTCGACGAGCTGCGCAGGGACTGCCGCGGCCTCTGCCTGGTCGGCAACGTGACGACGACCGTGATCGTGCAGGCGATCGAGCGCGGCGCTTCGGTCGAGCAGGGCATCGAAGAGGCGCGGGCGCGCGGCCTGCTCGAAGCCGATCCGACGTGCGACTTCGACGGCAGCGACGCCGCGACGAAGCTCGTGGCAGTCTGGGGGGCGGTGTTCGGCGAGTGTGGCAGGCCGCTGCCGGCCGCCGGCGAGGTCTTCCGCGAGGACGTGCGCCGGCTCGACGCGCAGCTGCTGCAGGCGCGCGCGCGGCGCGGTGCCACGACGCGGCTCGTCGCGCGCGGCAGCGCGACAGGGAACGACCTCCGTGTGCAGTTCGAGGAGCTGGCGGCCGGCTCGCCGCTCGCGGCACCGCCGGACCGCGTCGTCTACGGCTACGAGCTCGAGCACGGGCTGCGTGTGCACACGGGGCTCGCGGTCGGCTACGAACGCACGGCCGAGGCGCTGCTGAACGACGTCGCGATGGCCGCCGCTGGCAAGGCGGTGCGGCCATGAGTGCCCTGATCACGTTGCCTCCCGGAGCGCTGCTGTGCCACCTGCCGGCGCGGTTCCCGCTCGCGCGCGGCAAGGCGCTCGAGGGCGCCGTGCTCGCGTTCGAACGCCAGGGACCCGCGCACGCGCCGGTCGTCGTCGTGCTCGGCGGCATCTCGGCGGGCCGGCACGTCAGCGCGCACGCGGCGGTGCCGGGTCCGGGTTGGTGGGAGGGCTTCGTCGGCCCGGGCCTCGCGATCGACACGAGCCGCTATCAGGTGCTCGGATTCGACTGGCTCGGCGGCTGCGGCAACTCGACGGCGCCCGGTGCCGGCGAGAGCTTCCCGTTCGTCGCGACCGAGGACCAGGCGAGAGCCCTGTGCTGCCTGCTCGACGCGCTCGCGATCGATCGCGTGCACGCGTTCGTCGGCAGCAGCTACGGCGGCATGGTCGGCCTGCAGCTCGCGGCGCTGGCCCCGAGCCGCGTGCAGCGGCTCGCTGCGATCGCGGCACCGCAGCGCAGCTGCGCGCAGGCGAGTGCCTGGCGCGCCGTGCAACGCGGCATCGTCGAGCTGGGCCAGCGGCACGGTGCTGGAGCCGAGGCGTTGGCACTCGCGCGGGCCCTCGCGATGACGACCTACCGCACGCCGGTCGAGCTGCAGCGGCGCTTCGGCGGCGCACCGTCGTTCGCGAACGATCGTGTCCGGTTCCCTGTGCAGGACTGGCTCGAGGCGCGCGGTGCGAGGTTCGCCGAGGACTGGCTGCCCGAGCAGTTCCTGTGCCTCTGCAACTCGATCGATGCGCACGAGGTGAACGCCGCGCGCGTCGGCACACCGACCTGGCTGCTCGGTTTCGGCGGCGACCAGCTCGTGCCGCTGTCGCAGGTCAGGGAGCTCGCGGCAGCACTGCCGCAGCTGCGCGCGTTCCGCGAGGTCGCGTCGTGTTACGGGCACGACGCGTTCTTGAAGGAGCACCGGGCCGTGAGCGCGTTCCTGCGCGAGGTGCTGTCATGAGCGCGCGGCGAGAGACCGTGGCCGTGCGCGCCGGCATCGCGACCGATCGCGCGCACGGGGCCGTGAGCCCGCCGCTGCACCTGTCCGCGAACTTCGCGTTTGCCGGCTTCCAGCAGAAGCGTCCCTACGACTACACGCGCAGCGGCAACCCGACGCGCGACGAGCTGGCCCACGCGCTGGCCGACCTCGAAGGCGGAGCCGGCGCCGTGGTCACCGCGACCGGCATGGCCGCGATCACGCTCGTGCTGCACCAGCTGCAGCCGGGCGACCTGCTCGTGCTGCCGCACGACGGGTATGGCGGCACGTGGCGCCTCGTCGACGCGCTGGCGCGCAAGGGGCACTTCGAGGTCGCGATCGTCGACCAGCGCGATCCGAAGGCGCTCGCCGCCGTGCTCGCGCGAAGGCCGCGGCTCGTCTGGGCCGAGACGCCGAGCAACCCGCTGCTGCGCATCGTCGATCTCCAGGCGCTCGCGGCGGCCTGCAAGAGTGCCGGGGCGCTGCTCGCGGTCGACAACACGTTCCTGTCGCCCGTGCTGCAGAACCCGCTGCAGTTCGGCGCCGACCTCGTCGTGCACTCGACGACGAAGTACATCAACGGCCACAGCGACGTCGTCGGCGGCGCCGTCGTCGCGACGGACCGCACTCTGCACGAGCAGCTGGTCTGGTGGGCCAACGCGCTCGGCATCACGGGTGCACCGTTCGACAGCTGGCTGACGCTGCGCGGCCTGCGCACGCTGCACGCGCGCATGCAGTGCCACCAGCAGAACGCGCAGCAGCTCGCCGAGCTGCTCGCGTCGCACCCGGCCGTGGAACGCGTGCACTACCCGGGCCTGCGCTCCCACCCCGACCACGAGCTCGGCCGGCGCCAGCAGCGCGGCTCGGGCGGCATGCTGAGCTTCGAGCTCAGGGAGCCCGGGGGCGTCGCGACGTTCCTCGAGGGGCTGCAGTGCTTCACGCTCGCGGAGTCGCTCGGCGGCGTCGAGAGCCTGATCGCGCACCCGGCGACGATGACGCACGCGTCGATGACGCCCGAGGTGCGCGAGCGCGCCGGCATCACGGCGGGCTTGCTGCGGCTCAGCGTCGGCATCGAGAACGTCGAGGATCTCGCGGCCGACCTCGCCGCGGCGCTGCAGCGAGTGCACCGGTCGCGCGCCGAGATGGCGCTCGCGTAGTGCCCGGGCGCGACCATCGGATCGCCACCGGTTTCGATTGTGTCGGCCGGGTGGGGTCGATCTAGTTCGGCCCACCTGCCAATGCTCGCCTTCTTCCAAGACACGTGGTCGTGGACCCAGATCTTCAAGATCGTGCTGCTCGACCTTCTGCTCGCCGGCGACAACGCGATCGTGATCGCGATGGCCGTGCGCATGCTGCCGCCGCGCGAGCAGCGGCTCGGCCGGTTCTGGGGTGTCTTCGGCGCCGTGGCGCTGCGCATCCTGTTCCTGTCGATCGCGACGTGGCTGCTCTCGATCCCGTGGCTGCAGTTCATCGGCGGCGTGCTGCTGTTGTGGATCGCCTGGAAGCTGCTGGCCC
This sequence comes from Planctomycetota bacterium, assembly GCA_036376355.1. Classification (GTDB taxonomy): domain Bacteria; phylum Planctomycetota; class UBA1135; order UBA1135; family UBA2386; genus DASVAL01. The sequence continues at coordinate 109,494 of DASVAL010000033.1, read as the reverse complement.
CGGGTGAGCACGGCGTCGTTCCGGGCAAGCCGGGGGATGGGCACCCGCAGGTGAAGGCCGGCGACTCGCTGCGGCAGGCCGTGAAGATCATCATCGTCGCCGATGCGTCGATGAGCCTCGACAACGTGATCGCGGTGACCGGCGCGGCGGAAGGGCATCTCGGCCTCGCGGTCGGCGGCATCGCGCTGTCGATCCCGCTGGTCGTGTGGGGCAGCCAGATCCTGAGCCGCATCATGGCACACCATCGCTGGGTGGTTTGGCTCGGCGGCGCCGTGCTCGGCCACGTGTCCGGTGTGCTGATGCTCGAGGAGCACGCGCTGCGCCAGTGGTTCGAGAAGGTCGAGAGCCCGGGCTGGCATCCGATCTCGGTGGGACTCGGCGTGGCGTTCTTCCTGTTCGGCTGGTGGGCGGACCGGCACACGAAGCAGCGCGCGGCCGCGGCGCGCGAGGAAGGGCCCACGACGCCAACGACATGAACGCCAGGCGCTGAACGGTTGTGCACGACGTGCATCGTCCCTACCTTGCAGCCCCCCTGACTGCGGCTGCACCGGCAAGATGAACGAGGAGACCGATCCGAAAGTCTGGCGCCGCGTCTACATCACGACGGTGGTCTACGGCGTGCTGACGATCGCCGTGCTGTGGTGGTTCACCGCGGTGTACGACTGATGCACTGGTTCGACTGGGTGATGATCATCGCGCTGCCGGTCTACGTCGTGACCGACGGCGTGCGGCGCAGCCGGCAGCACAAGGACCTCGAAGGCTTCCTGCTCGCGGGCCGCAGCGTACGCTGGTGGGCGGTCGGCATGTCCGTGATGGCGACGCAGGCGAGCGCGATCACGATGATCTCGATCGCGAGCCACGGCTACGAGCACGGCCTGCGCTGGCTGCACGCGTACCTCGCGCTGCCGTTCGCGATGGTGATCCTGTGCGTGACGGTCGTGCCCTGGTTCACGCGCGCGAGGGTGTTCACCGCGTACGAGTACCTCGAACGCCGCTTCGACGCGCCGACGCGTGTGCTCGCGAGCATCCTGTTCCTGATCTCGCGCGGCATCGCGGTCGGCACGTCGCTCTACGCGCCGAGCATCGTGCTGAACCTCGTGCTCGGCATCCCGCAGTTCACGGCGATCCTGCTGATGGGCGGCGTGTCGGCCGCCTACACGATCTTCGGCGGCAACGCGGCGGTGATCTTCACGGACGTCAAGCAGATGGTCGTGATGTTCCTCGGCATCGGCTGCTCGCTGTATGCCGTGATCGCGGGCCTGCCCGAAGGCGTCGGCTTCGGCGACGCGATGTCGCTGGCCGGCGCGAGCAACCGGCTCGAGGCGATCCACCTGCCGCCCGACGCGAAGGAGGCGTTCGCCGACAAGTACAACCTCGTCGCCGCGATGGTCGGCGGCATGTTCCACTTCCTCGGCTACTTCGGCGCCGACCAGAGCCAGGTGCAGCGTTACCTCGCGAGCAAGTCGGTCGATCACGCGAAGGCGAGCCTGTTCGTGTCGGCGTTCCTGAAAGTGCCGATGCAGTTCGCGATCCTGCTGCTCGGTGCGCTGATCTACGTGTTCTACATGTTCACGCCGGCGCCGGCCGTGTTCCGCACCGGCGACATGGACCGCGTCGTCGCGCAGGCGCCCGCGGCCGAGCAGCAGGCGTGGAACACGCTGCAGCAGGACTATCGCGCGGCGGTCGACCAGCGGCGCGAGCAGGCGCTCGCGTTCGTCGCGCAGGGCGAGAACGCGGACCCGGCGGCGCTGCAGCAGGCGAACGCACGCGTCGGCGAGCTGCGCGGTGCCGCGATCAAGACGTGGCGGCGGCTCGCGCAGACCAAGGAGGGGGACGGCGACTTCATCTTCCCGCACTTCTTCCTCGCGAACCTGCCGATCGGCATCCTCGGTCTCGTGATCGCCGCGATCTTCGTCGCCGCGATGTCGAGCCTCGACGCGCAGCTCAACTCCCTGGCGACGTCGTCCGTGATGGACCTCTGGGTGAAGGCGCGGCCAGCGACGACGCCGGACCGGATCGTGCGTTTGAGCCGGTGGGCGACGTTGTTCTGGGGCGCGTTCGCGACGACCAGCGCGTTCTTCGTCGCGAACCTCGGCCAGATGATCGACGTGGTGAACCTGATCGGCGCGATGTTCTACGGATCGCTGTTCGGCGTCTTCCTGCTCGGCTGGCTGTTCCCCGCGACGCGCGGCAGCGACGGCTGGATCGGGCTCGCGAGCGGTTTCACCGCGACCCTGTTCACGCACTTCGTGATCAACCGCGAGGCCAACTGGGTGCGCCTCGACGGCAGCATGGTGCCGCCGGTGGGCTACTTCTGGTACAACGTGATCGGGTGTGCGGGCGTGTTGGTCGTCGGCAACGTGCTGGCGCTCGCGCGTCGCCGGCACCGGGCGTGAACATGGACGATCCGACCTCCGACCCGATCTTCGCGGACCTGAACGAAGAGCAGTGCGCCGCGGTCGCGCACGGCGAAGGGCCGCTGATGGTTCTCGCGGGCGCCGGCTCGGGCAAGACGCGCGTCGTGACGCGCCGCATCGCGCGCCTGCTGCGCGACGGCGTGCAGAGCCGCCAGATCCTCGCGATGACGTTCACGAACAAGGCCGCCGGCGAGATGGCACACCGCGTCGAGCAACTGGGCGGCAGCTACGTGCGCGTCGCGACGTTCCACTCGGCCTGCGCGCGCTTCCTGCGCCAGGACGGGCAGCTGCTCGGCTACGCGCCGGGCTTCTCGATCTACGACGTGCAGGACCGCGACGCGCTGATCAAGGAGCTGATGGAGGATCTCGGCGTCAGTACGACGACGGTCAAGCCGTCGCTGGTCGGCCAGTGGATCAGCCGCCTCAAGAACGCGGCGTCGAAGCCCGACGACATGGGCAGCAGCGACGTGGCGCGCGTCGTCTCGCGTCTGTGGACGCCGTACCACGAACGCATGGTCAAGGTCGGCGCGATGGACTTCGACGACCTGCTCGTGAACTTCCTGCAGATCCTGCGCGAGCACCCGGCCACAGCGGAGCGGTACCAGGCGCGCTTCCCGTGGCTGCTCGTCGACGAGTTCCAGGACACGAACCGCGTCCAGTACGACCTGCTGAAGCACCTGTGCCCACAACCCGGCAACCTGTGCGTCGTCGGCGATCCGGACCAGTCGATCTACAGCTTCCGCGGTGCTCAGGTGCGCAACATCCTCGAGTTCGAGCGCGACTACCCGACGACGACCGTCGTGCGGCTCGAGCAGAACTACCGCAGCACCGCGACGATCCTGCGCGCGGCCGAGGCCGTGATCGCGAACAACACGATGCGCAAGGACAAGCGCATGCGCACCGACGCCGAGCCCGGGGCACCCGTGCTGCGGCTCAAGGCCGCGAACGCGGGCGAGGAGGCGTCGACGATCACGGCGCGGATCCGCGAGCTGCACGACGACGGCACAGCCCTCGACCAGGTCGCGATCTTCTACCGCGCGCACTGGATGTCGCGCGGCTTCGAGCAGGCGCTCAAGGACGCCGGCGTGCCGTACGAGATCGTCGGCGGCCTGACGTTCTTCGAGCGGCGCGAGATCAAGGACCTGCTGGCCTACCTGCGTGTGCTCGTGAACCCGCTCGACGACGTCAGCATGGCGCGCATCGCGAACGTTCCGCCGCGCGGGCTCGGCAAGGCAGGCCTCGAGAAGTTGCGCCAGCTCGCGACGCTCGAGGGCATGTCGCTGCGCGAGGTGATCGGCGAGACGTCGCTGCACGGCGACTTCGGCGGCAAGGCCAGGAAGGGCCTCGTCGAGCTCGCGCACGTGCTCGAGCGCGCGCAGCTCGCCGCGGCGCACGGCGCTCACGGAGCCCTCAGGGTGATCCTCGAGGGCACGGGCTACCTGAAGCACGCGACGAGCTTCGGCGACGCCGAGGACAGCACGCGCGAGGAGAACATCGCGGAGCTGGTCAGCGACGCCGTGCAGTTCGACGAGGCTCCCGGCGCCGAGGCAGGTGATGCCGGCGACGACGGCACCGAGGGCGGCGCCGCTGCCGCGAACGGTCTCGCGGGCTACCTGCAGCACGTGGCGCTGCTGACGTCGGCCGACACGAAGGGTGAGGGCCCGGCGCTGCGCATGATGACCGTGCACGCCGCGAAGGGGCTCGAGTTCGACCACGTGTCGGTCGCGGGGCTCGAGGAGGGCACGTTCCCGAGCCAGCGCACGGCCGACGATCCCGAGGGGCTCGAGGAGGAACGCCGGCTCATGTACGTCGCGATGACGCGCGCGCGGCGCACGCTGCTGCTGTCGTCGGCGAAGGAGCGCATGATCGCCGGCGAGACGATGTCGCTGCGGCCGTCGCGCTTCCTGCGCGAGGTGCCGGACGCCTTCCTCGAGAACTTCGCGCCGCAGTGGCGGCGCTACGAGGCCGACGACGACGGCGCGCGCAGCACGGGCTGGAGCGTGACTCCCGATCCGGAAGCGCTCGCGGCGATCCGGCCCGGCATGCGCGTGCGCCACGACGAGTACGGCGAAGGCGCCGTGCGGCGGCTCAGGGGCACCGGCATGACGGCCCGCGCGGTCGTGCGCTTCCACGACGGCGTCGAGCGCGAGTTCGTGCTCGAGTACGCGGGGCTCGAGCTGCTCGAGGACATGGACACTTGAGCGCGCGCGAACAGATTCTCGAGGCGTTCCGCGCGCTGCTCGCGCGTGCGACCACCGAGGCGCCCGACGTGCTGCCCGAGCTGCGTGCGCTGCTCGACACCGCGCCCCAGACGGCTGCGCCCGCGGCCGAGGCCGCGGGCGCGGCCGGCGAATGGCACGGCATCGTCGGCGCCTGTCCTGCGATGCTGACGCTGCGCCAGCGCATCGAGAAGTTCGGGCCGGCCCAGGCACCCGTGATGATCACGGGCGAGAGCGGCACCGGGAAGGAGCGCGTCGCGCACGCGATCCATGCGACGAGCCGCCGGGCGCAGCGCGCGTTCGTGGCGGAGAACTGTGCGGCGATCCCGGCGACGCTGCTCGAGTCGGTGCTGTTCGGCCACAAGAAGGGCGCCTTCACGGGTGCCGTGAGCTCGCATCCGGGCCACTTCGTGTCGGCCGACGGCGGGACCCTGTTCCTCGACGAGATCGGCGAGATGAGCCTGCAGATGCAGGTCAAGCTGCTGCGCACGCTGCAGGAGGGTGAGGTGCGCGCCGTCGGCGACAGCAAGGTGCGCAAGGTCGACGTGCGCGTGATCGCGGCGACGAACCAGGACGTCGAGGCCGCGGTCAAGGCCGGCCGGTTCCGCGAGGACCTCTACTTCCGGCTCAACGTGCTGCGGCTCGACCTGCCGCCGTTGCGCGACCGCGGCGACGACGTGCTGCTGCTCGCGCGCAAGTTCCTCGCCGAAGCCGCCGCGAAGGCGAACCGCCGGCTCGTGCTCTCGGCGGCGGCCGAGGCCGCGTTGCGCAGGGCGCCGTGGCCCGGCAACGTGCGCCAGCTGCAGAACGAGATGCTGCGCCTCGCGGCGTTGTGCGACGGGCCCGAGGTGCTCGTGAAGGACCTGTCGCCGGATCTGCGCCAGGATCCTGGAAGGTAGGGGGCCATGCCGGCCATCGTGCTCGCGACGCAGAACGCGAAGTGGATCCACGCCTCGTTCGGCCTGCGTTACCTGCGCGCGAACCTCGCGGAGCTGCGCGACGACAGCGTGATCCTCGAGTTCGAGATCAGCCAGCGGCCCGCCGACGTCGCGGAGTCGATCCTCGCGCAGTCGCCGCGCATCGTCGGGCTCGGCGTCTACATCTGGAATGCGGGACCGGCGCTGCAGCTCGCGCGGATCCTGAAGCGCGTGCGCCCGGAGCTGTGTCTCGTCGTCGGCGGTCCCGAGGTCAGCTACGAGACGGAGCTGCAAGAGGTCTGTGCTGTCGCGGACCACGTCGTGCGCGGCGAAGCGGACCTCGCGTTTGCCGACCTGTGCCGGCGTGTGCTGGCCGGGGAGCACGCGCTGCCGCACGTCGTCGACGCACCGCTGCCGCACTTCGAGCAGCTGGCGCCGCCGTACGCCGAGTACGGACAGACCGACATCGACCACCGCGTCGTCTACGTCGAGAGCTCGCGAGGTTGTCCGTTCACGTGCGAGTTCTGCCTGTCGTCGCTCGACATCCCGGTGCGCAAGGCGCCGCTCGAGCCGTTCCTCGCGCAGATGGACACGCTGCTGCAGCGCGGCGTGCGGCACTTCAAGTTCGTCGACCGCACGTTCAACCTCGGCATCGAGACCGCCGCCGCGATCCTGCGGTTCTTCCGCGAACGCTGGCGAGCGGGCATGTTCCTGCACTTCGAGCTGATCCCGGACCGGCTGCCCGAGCGGCTTCGCGAGCAGATCGCCGCGTTCCCGCCCGGTGCGCTGCAGTTCGAGGTCGGCGTGCAGACGCTCGACGACGCGACGAGCGAGCGCATCTCGCGGCGCCAGGACGTGCAGAAGCTCGAGGAGAACCTGCGCTGGCTGCGGACCGCGACCGGTGCGCACGTGCACGCCGACCTGATCGTCGGCCTGCCCGGCGAGGACGAGGCGACGTTCGCGCGCGGCTTCGACCGGCTGTGGGCGATGGGGCCGCAGGAGATCCAGGTCGGAGTGTTGAAGCGCCTGCGCGGCACGCCGATCGTGCGCCACGACGCCGAGCACGGCATGGTCTGGGCGGACGAAGCGCCGTACGAGGTGCTGCAGACGCGCGCGGTGCCGTTTGCCGCGATGCAGGGCATGAAGCGGTTCGCGCGCTACTGGGACGTCGTCGCGAACAGCGGCAACTGGACCGCGACGCTGCCGCTGCTGCTCGCGGGGCCGTCGGCCTACGGATCGTTCCTGGCGTTCGCCGAGTGGCTGCATGCGACGACGCACGCGACCGCAGGCATCGCGCTGCATCGGCTCGCGGGCTGCCTGTGGTCGTGGCTCGTCGAGCACCGCGGCAACGCGCAGGCGGCCGTCGGTGTTTTGATGGCGGCCGACTACGCGCGGTGTGCGCGCCACGACTGGCCCGAGTTCCTGCGCTCGTTCGTGCAGGCACGCGGGGCGGACGCGGTTCGCGTCGCGGCCATCGGAGCCGAGCGGCAGCTGCGCCATCGCGCGGCGCCGCCCCAATCGTGATGGCCCCAATCGTGATGGCAACGACCGTGACGGTCAGCTGCCGTCGAGCGCCTGCTGCAGGATCGCGATCGCGCGGCGGATCGCGTCGCGCAGCTGCTCGGCTTCGGCGCCGGCGTTCGACTGGATCTGTCGCACCGCGGCGAGGACCTTGCTCTCGATCGAGTCGCCCGCGGAGCCGCCTTCGCTCGCGCGCTGGCGGCGCCGTGAGGCAGCTGGTGCCGTGCCGGCTTCCGCCGGCGTGGCCGCCGCGGCCGGCGGCTTCTGGAGACCCAGCAAGCCCTTCGCGACGTGCAGAGTGCGGCCGCCGACCGGGATCCCGTGCAACTCCGCTTCGGCGCGGAAGTCGCGCAGCGTGACGTCGGGGTTCTGCTGCAGCTTGTAGATGCAGAACAGGACGCTGTTCTTCTGGCCGGGGTAGCGGCGGCTGAGGGCTTCGAGGATGCCTTCCCAGGTGTCGGTGGTGGGAGGCACGAGTTCGGGTTCCGTCACGGCAGGTCTGTGGATGCGACAGCGAAGAACAGGGGGCGAGGAGCGTCGCGCCGCGTGGCCGCGACGTCAACCTCGGTGCGGCAGCGAATGAGGCCCACGCCAGCGGCACTACGCTCGTGCGGACGGCCATGGGGTCGTGTTCTCGGGGGTGCTACCCCACGCGAGCGCAAGTCCCCTGGCCATGGAACCATTCCCTCCGCGTCGATCGCTGCCGGGGAATTACGGCGCATCCCGTTGCCGGCGCAGGGACAAGCGATAGGCTTGCCAAGCGAGCTGGCTTCCTGCCCGATGCCAGACAACCCTTCGCCGCATTGCGGCACCGGAGTCCCTACATCATGCTGCACAAGTTCTTCCTGCCTGGTCTGTGCGTGGTGGCCGGCATCGTGCTGGCGCGCCCTGCTGCGCCCCAATGATGAGGCGGAGCCCCCGCGGCGCCCAGTTGGTCGCCCCAAGATGCAAGTAGCCCTTCCTCCCAGCCCGGTTCGAACGGAGGAGCTGGTAACACGTCAGGTCCGAGCACTGGAGGCGGCGGCGGCGTCGCTCCCGGCATGGGTGGTGGTTCGCGAGGTGGCGGCATCGCCCTCGACTTCCGGCGCGGCAAGACCGCCAAGAAGATGCTCGAGATCAGCTGGGTCTACCCGGTCTGGAAGCCGATCGAGCGCGAGATCAAGGCCGGCGAGACCACGGTCGCTGGACAGCGCGAAGGCGCACTTCCGCTCGAGAAGGCCTACGAGCTCGTCACGGACGGGGATCGCCGGCCCGTCTTGATCATGCGCGAGTGCGAGCGGTGCAAGGGCACCGACCACGCGTTGCTGAGCCGTTCGCTCGACAACGAGCAGACCGTGCTGCTGACGCACTGGTTCCGCTGCGTGAAGCTGCCGCCGAACGTGCTGACCGACAAGCACCCGTTCTACAACCTGTTCCTGCGCGAGAAGGAAGGCGAGCGGATCCCGCACTTGTTCTTCGTCGACCCCGACGGCAAGAACAAGAAGGAGCTGCCCGGCGACCAACCGCAGAACGTTCTGTGGGAGACGATGTTCTCCTACCTCGAGCGCTGCTACGCCGAGGATGCGAAGTCCGCGATCAAGGAGCTGCGCCAGGTGCTTGGCCAGTACGACATGATCGACGCGAAGGAGCAGACGGTGAAGGCGCGCATCGACGGCGAGATCGAGAAGAACGGTCCCGAGTCGCCGAAGCTGAAGGGCCTCGAAGCCGATCTGGCGAAGCTCGGCAAGGAGCGTGCAGCGCTCGCAGCGAAGGAAAAAGAGCTGCGCAACCTGGCGCTCAAGACGATGCCTCCAACAGCTGCTCCGACTGGTGCTGGCGCAACGAAGTGATTTCCGATGCGCCGGCGCTGCCGGCGCTCCCGCAGGTGGGCCGCGCCGGCTCCCTGCGCTGCTCGCCGCCGCCGCCGTTGGTTTGCTGATGGCGGTCGCTCCGTGCCAGAAACCGGAAGCGGGCCCCGGCAAGGAAGACGACGAGATCGTCAAGCTCGGGCCCGTCGACCCGTACACGGGAAAGGACGCCGCGGCGATGGCAGCCGCCGGCGTCGTCTCCTACGGCCCGTTCGCGTGGGCCAACTACTCGACGGCCGAAATCGACAACGTGCTCGGTGAGCGCCGCGTCCTGTGGATGGAGACCGCGCACTTCCGGCTCGGCCTCACGCTGCGTTCCGCGAGCTGGCCCGAGGAGCAGGGCGAGAAGAAGGCCCTGCAGGAGGAACTGAAGGTGCTGCGCAAGCGGCTGCCCAAGGTCCCCGAAAGACCGAAGAAGCTCGACCCCTGGCTCCGCCTGCACCTCTACGCGCAGCGCGTCGAAGCGGCCTATGCCGCCTTCCTGAAGCTGATCAACGCGAGCGACGCGGACTTCCCCGCGAAGGGTGGCAAGCCGCGCGAAGGCGCCTACCTCGGGCTGCCCGACAAGTTCCTCGTGCTGCTGTTCCAGAAGAAGTCTGACATGGCGCGCTACATGGACCGCTTCTGCAACCGCAAGGACGACACGTCCGCGCGCTTCTACCACGACAAGACCTACCAGCTGTCCGTCGCTGTCGCCGCGGAGGGGCTCGAGGGCTTCAACGAAGCCGGCCTGCACGGGCACGTGATTTTCGCGGTCTTCCACAACCTCGTGAACGGCTACAACGGCTTCTATTATCCGCTGCCGCTCTGGCTCGACGAGGGACTCGCGCACTGGTACTCGCGCAAGGTCCCGACCGACACGATCAACTGCCAGATCCGCGACGACGAGGCGGTTGCCGAGGACAAGCAGAACGACTGGCCGGTCAAGGTGCGCAGGCGCGCGCAGCACGAGGGAGCCGTGATCAAGTTCGAGAAGATGGCGGCTTGGGAGAACTGGGAGGAGATGGGCTACCACGCGCACGCCCAGTCCTGGTCGCGCGTCGATTACCTGATGAACCTGGATCCCGAGAAGGTCGGACTCCTGGTGCGCGAGCTGAAGAGCCTGCCGCCGAGCACGGCGAGCTATACGGAGCAGGGTGCGCAAGTGCGCACGATGGCCCAGAAGCTCATGTTCGACCTGTTCGAGATGGATGCCGCCACGTTCGACGCGAAGTGGCGCGACTGGGTGCTGAAGACCTACCCGAAGAAGTAGCCCCGGCGGCCGGCACCGACGTTCTTTGCCGCGGCGCGGTTGCCGACTTCGCGCCAGCGGGTTTGCCCGGTAGCATGCAGTCTGGGTCGCGGGCGCCGGCCTGCCCTGGCGCGCGACGATGCCGTCTGGATTGCCCTGCCTATGCGTGCTCTGCCTGTCCTGGCCGTTCTGACTGCCGTCCTGGGGCTCGGGCTCGGCTTGCGCGTGATGCTGCAGGCGCGAACCAGCGTCTTGAAGCAGTCGCCCGCCCCTGCGCTCGACGGCGTTCCGCGCGGTCACGTCTACACGGGGATCGCCGAAGAGCCGAGCGACGTGAACCCGTTCACGACCAACGATGCGGTCGCTCGCCGCCTCGTGCTCGCCTACACGCACGATCGCCTGCTCGACAGCGACCCGGTCACGGGCGAGCTGCGCCCGGCGCTTGCGACGTACGAGGTCGCCGCGGACGGCAAGACGTGCACGTTCACGCTGCGGCCGGGTCTGCGCTTCTCGGACGGCACCGTGCTTACGATGAAGGACGTGCTGTTCGGGTGGGAGCTCGCGAAGGCCGGGCACCTCGCATTCGGTCCCTCCGGCGACGCCTTCGCGCGCCTCGAGGCGGTCGACGTGATCGACGAGCAGCGCTTCCGTGTGCATTTCCGCGGCGTGCACTTCGCCGCGACGCAGGCCGTCGGTGAGGGCTGGATCGTCGTGAAGCGCCAGTTCTTCGTCGACCGCGTCGCGCAGCGTGCCGCCGCCCTGAACGAGCCGGTGCCGCCGGTCGACAGCGCGCGGTTCGCGCGGCTGTTCGAGCAGATCAAGACCGAGTGTGGTCCTGGTACGGGCCCGTACATGCTCGACGCCGAGCCGAATGGATCGAGCACCTGGCGCCGCCGGCAGGACCTGTTGCTCGTGCGCAACGACCACTGCTGGCGCCGTGAGGTGACGCCGGGCTGTTGGAACTTCGACGGCATCCGCACGCTGTTCCGCGACCCGCAGAACGCGTTCACGGCGCTCGTGCGCCGTGAGGTCGACTGGTACTCGTGTCCTCAGGTCGACGAAGTGCTGAAGTCGCGACCCGAGCTCGCACAGTCGTACCGGAAGCTCTGCTACGACTACCGCGCGCTCGGCGTGTTCCGCGTGGTCTGGAACTGCAAGCGCCCACCCTACGACGATCCACGCGTGCGCCGAGCGCTCGCGAAGTTGTTCGATCAGGACAGCATGCTGGCCGTGTTCGGCCCCGATGCGGCCGTTGCCGCGCGCGCCCACGCGAAGCCCGGCAGTCCCGAGTATCCGCGCGCCAGGAAGGCCTTCGAGTTCGACCCGGTCGCCGCCCGGCAACAGTTGCGGGAGCTCGGCTTCGATCCCGAGCAGGGCAAGCCGCTGCGGCTCGTGCTGCTGGCGCCCGAGGGAACCGCGGCCATGCGCCGCCTCGTCGAGCTGTTCGCCGACGCGGGCAAGCGCGCGGGCCTCGACCTCGACGTGCACACGCGCGAGTACTCCGTGTTCGTGGCCGAGCGGCAGCGCGGCCAGTGGGATGGTGTGCTGCATCTCGAGTCCTTCAACCCGTGGGGTGATCCGTACGACTTCGTGCACAGCGACGGCATGGACAACTATGGCCACTGGCAGAACGCGACGGCCGACCGCTTGTCGAGCGCTGCGCGCTCGGAGTTCGACGTGTCGCGCCGCCAGGTGCTGCTGCGCGAACTGCACGAGCTCGTCTACGAAGAGCAGCCCGCGACGCTGATCGTGCACCCGCTGGCCTCGATCCTGCTCAACGTGCACGTCGAGAACCTGAGGCCGGGACCGCTGGGCCTCGTGCCCGAGCGCGCCTTCGTGCGGGAGGAGTTCCAGCGGCAGTAGCTTCCCGGCGCCCGCGCCGCCGCGGCGCGACGGCTACTGCGGCTTGACGGCGAAGCTGAACGGCTTGCTCGCGAGCGACGGCAGCGAGGTCTCGAGCGTGCCCCCGCCGTTCGTGATCGTCCAGGCCGTGCCGTCGCACGTGAGCGCGTAGAGATCCGAGTTGCTGTCCGCGACGACGAGCATCACGTCAGCGACGTTCGCGAACGCCTGCAGGTCGACGGACTCGGTGTAACCCTTGCCGGCGATCGCGACGTCGCTCTGCACGACCCAGCCACCGGCGGCCGTCCAGCTGACCCAGTCGAGCGTGCCGGTCTCGTCGTCGGCGTAGACGCACACGGCGGTGCCGCTGCTGCCGACCCACGCGACCGCGGCCGGGAAGTCGCCCGTGGCCGTGTTGTCGACGTCGCGGATCTGCGCGTCGTACTCGCCGGCGTTGACCCACGCACTGCCGGTCCAGGTCGCGAGGCCGAGGCGCTCCTGGCCGTCGAGCGACAGCGCGCAGCACGCGATCCGCGAGCCGCCCGGCTCGCTCGCGAGGTCGACGAAGTGCGGGATGCCGCTGGTGGGCGCGGCGGACTGCTGCGCCGGCACGGACCACGTGTTGCTGCCGGCGGCCTTCGTCGAGTACCAGAAGCCGTTCGCAGCGGACCTGCTCCAGGCCACGAGCACGTCGCCGGTCGTCGCCTCGTAGGCGACGTCGAAGACGCGGTTGCTGATGGCCGCCGTACTGCTGTTGGTCTTGAGGTTCGTCTCGAGCACGCTCGAAGTCGCGGCGGTCCACGCGGTGCCGCTCCACACGAGCACGGCGAGGTCCGAGATCGAGTCGCTGTAGCAGAGCACGATCTCGCTGCTGCCCGGTCGGGCCGCGAGCTGGACCCACTGCACGACGCCCGCGAGCGGAGCGGTCGACACGGCGGCCTCGGCGGACCACGCGCCGTTGACGCGCGTGCGGTAACGCGGCTGGTTCGTGTTGTTCGAGTAGACGACGAGCGCGTCGCCGGTGCTCTGCTCGAACGCGAGGTCGAAACCTCGCTTCTGCGCGTGGGCCGCCGCGATCGACGTGCTGGTCCAGTCGAGCGACCACTCGGTGCCGTTCCAGCGCAGCATGTCGAGCTCGGTCGAGGAGCCGTTGACGGACAGCACCGCGCACAGGCCGATGTCGTTCAGCAGCGGCGACACGACGTGCTGCGTCCATTGGATCGTGCTGCCGGCCGGCAGTGCTGTGCCCTCCGCGGACCAGCTCGCGCCGACGTCGTCCCAGGTGCGCACGCGCGGCTGCCGGACGCTGCCCTCGCCGTAGAACAGGCGCACGTCGTTCACGAGCAGGCCCGGCGGCGAGGTCGTCGCGGCTCCGTAGTGGAAGCCCATGTTCACGGTCGTGCCGTCGGGCGTGGTGCCGTCGAGTCCGCTGTCGGTGCGCGAGGTCCGGTCGGCCAGCGCGCTGCCGTCGGCGAGCGCGAACGTGGTCGCCGCGGCCGAGCCGGCGTCGAGCGCCGGGCTCGACAGCGTGTGGTCGAGCAGGAACCGGTCGTCGGCGCAATTCGCGCCCCCGAGCAGGTTGTCGGCGCCATCGACGTCGACGAAGAACGGGTTCAGCGAGACGTCGCCGGTGCCGGGCGACAGGCCGTTGTAGTTGGTCGCGTTGCCCCAGACGAGGTTGTAGCTGCCGACGACGGTCCCTGACCTGCGGTCGAAGCCGGTCGTCAGGCTGTTCGTGACGATGTTGTTCGCAACGGTCGTGTTGCCGCCCGTGAAGCGCAGGTTCGAGTTCGCGTTCCCGTGGACGGTGTTCGCGATCACGGTGATCGAGCCGCTGATGATCGCGATGCCGTAGCCGCCGTTGTTGTAGACGAGGTTGTTGCGGATCGTCAGCGTTCCGGCCTGCACCGTGATGCCGTCGACGTTGTTCGAGATCCGGTTGTGCTCGAGCACGACCGGCGTGCCGCTCTCGACGATGATGCCGGTCGTGCAGTCGTAGGCGGTGCAATCGCGCACGATGATGCCGATCGGCCCGTTGCCCATCCTCACGCCGACCTGCGAGTCGATCAGCGTGAAGCCCTCGATCGTGATGTTGTCGGCGCTGTCGACGTGGATCGCCGAGCCGGCCGGCTGCGTCACGACGACTGCGCCCGCGTCGCCCGTGCACGCGCCCGTGACGTCGGCGCGGTAGGTGATCCGGTTCGTCGACGTGCCGTTCGCCTGGATCACGAGCGCTTCGGCGTAGATGCCTGCACCGACGTGGACGATGTCGCCCGCGACCATCGTGTTCGCGGCCTTGCCGAGCGTGGCCCACGCGGCGGCGGGGCTCGTGCCCGCGTTGCTGTCGCTGCCGCTCTTGCGCACGTAGAAGACCTTGCCGTTGATCGCGACGAACGAGACGGTCGGACGCGCCGCGAGCACGACCTGGCCAACGCCCGGATCGGCGGTCACCGTGAGGGTCTTGGTCTCGCCGACGGTCGAACGGATCGAGCCGGTCGCAGCGCCGCCGCCGTTGGTGGTGCCAGGCTGGACCAGCGTGTTGCCGGCGCCCGTGGCGGCGAGCAGCAGGCTGCGCCCGGACAGCAGCACGTTGTTGGTCGACCGCACCGTGATCGAGATGGTCGCGGTGGCCGCGCCATCGGCGGCGAGGCCGAACGCCGGCGAGACCACGACGGTGGACAGCAGGGCACTGACGACCGGCGGCACGAACGCGACCGTCGGTTGCTGTGCGATGACGACCTGACCGGCACCTGGGTTGACCGTGGCCGTGATCAGCTTCGTCTCGGCGGTCATGGTCGCGATCGTGCCGGCCGCGACGCCGTTGCCGTCCGTGGCGCCCGGCTGCACGAGCGTGTTGCTGCTGCCGCTCGAGGACAGCAGCACGGTCTGGCTGCCGACCGGGTTGCCGTTGATGTCGCGCACCGTGACCGTGATCGTCGAGGTCGTGACGCCGTCGGCGTCGACGTTCGAGGCCGGCGAGGCCACGGCCGTCGACAGACCTGCACTGATGTTGTCCGGGTCGCCGACGAAGACGACGGTCGGCTGCTGCTCGGCGACGACGGGGCCGGCGCCCGAGTTGACGGTCGCGGTGATCGTCTTGGTCTCGGCCTTGATGCTCGCGAGGCTGCCGGTCGCGACGCCGCTCGCGTCGGTGACGCCGGGCTGCACGAGCGTGTTGTTGCTGCCCGTAGAGGTCAGCGCCACGCCGAGGCCCGCGACCGGGTTGCCGTTCACGTCGCGCACCGTGACCGTCACGGTCGAGGTCACGACGCCGTCCGCGACGACGCCTGCCGTCGGCGAGGCCGCGGCGGTCGTCAGCAATGCACTGACGTTGTTCGGGTCGCCGACGAAGACGACGGTCGGCTGTTGGGCGCTGACGACCTGGCTCGCGCCCGGGTTGATCGTCGCGGTGATCGTCTTGGTCTCGGCCCTGGTGCTCGCGACGCTGCCGGTCGCGACGCCGGTTGCGTTCGTGACGCCGGGCTGCACGAGCGTGTTGTTGCTGCCCGTCGAGGCCAGCTGCACGGCCTGGCCCCCGACCGGGTTGCCGTTCACGTCGCGCACGGTCACGGTGATCGTCGATGCCGTGGAGCCGTCGGCGACGACGCCGGTGGCCGGCGAGGCGACCGCGGTCGACAGGAGGGCACTGAGGCTGGCCGGGTCGCCGACGAACACGACCGTCGGTTGCTGCGAGATCACGACCTGGCTCGGGCCCGGGTTGGCCGTGGCCGTGACGACCTTCGTTTCGGCCATGATGCTCGCGAGCGAGCCGGTCGTGACGCCGTTCTGGTCCGTGACGCCTGGCTGCACGAGCGTGTTGTTGCTGCCCGACGAGGTCAGCAGCACTGCCTGGCCCGCGACGGGGTTGCCGTTCACGTCGCGCACGGTCACGGTGATCGTCGACGTCGTCGAGCCGTCGGCAACGACGCCGACCGCCGGCGACGCGGTGGCCGTCGTCTGCAGCTCGTCGATCGTGCTCGGGTCGCCGACGAAGGCCACGGTCGGTTGCTGCGCGACGACGACCTGACCGGCGCCCGGGCTGACCGTCGCGGTGATCGTCTTCGTCTCGGCGGTCGTGCTCGCGATCGTGCCGGTCGCGACGCCGCTGGCATCGGTGACGCCCGGTTGCACGAGCGTGTTGTTGCTGCCCGATGCAGCCAGCAACACTGTCTGGCCCGCGATCGCGTCGCCGTTGCCGTCGCGCACGGTCACCGTGATCGTCGACGTCGTCGTGCCGTTCGCGACGACGTTCGTGTCCGGCGAGGCCGTCGCAGTCGTCTGGAGGCTGCTCGGCTGGCCCGTGAAGAGCACCGTCGGTTGCTGTGCGACGACGACCTGGCTCGGGCCCGGGTTGACCGTGGCCGTGATCGTCTTGGTCTCGGCCGTCGTGGTGGCGATCGTTCCGGTGGCGACGCCGTTCTCGTCCGTGAGGCCGGGCTGGACCAGCGTGTTGTTCGATCCCGTGCTGGACAGCAGCACGCTCTGGCCCGCGACGACGGCGCCGGTCGCGTTGCGCACGGTCACCGTGATCGTCGAGGTCGTCTCGCCGTCGGCGAGCAGTCCGGTGGCCGGGGACGCGGTTGCCGTGGAAAGGCCGGCGCTGATGGGCGGCGAGTCGTCGACGAACTCGACGAGCGGGTGTTGCGCGAGCACGATGCCGTGCGGGCCCGCGAAGACCGTGATCGTCAGCGTCTTCGTCTCGGCAGTCGTCGAGGCGATCGTGCCCGACGTCATGCCGTTGGCATCGGTGACTGCGGGTTGCACGATCAGGTTGTTCGTGCCGGTCGCCGTCACTTCGACGGTGCGGCCGACGACCGGACTGCCGTTCGGGCGCCGGATCACGATCGCGATGGTTGCGGTCTCGACACCGTTGGCGCGGACTCCCGCGGCGGGCGTTGCCGTCGCAGTCGACTGGGTCGACGAGGCGAAGTCGCCCGTGCCGGACGACTTGGAGCCGCATCCACCCAGCGCCGCGAGTGCCACACAGGCAGCGAGGCCGAGGTGGTTCGATGGCGATCGCTTGAAACCGACGCCGAACATGTCCGCGCCTTTCGGCGAGGACGGGTGTCGACTTT
This sequence comes from Planctomycetota bacterium, assembly GCA_036376355.1. Taxonomy (GTDB): domain Bacteria; phylum Planctomycetota; class UBA1135; order UBA1135; family UBA2386; genus DASVAL01. Next base: position 92,425 of record DASVAL010000033.1, on the reverse strand, counting down.
ATCGACGGGCGTCGGCTCGGAGTCCTTCTGAGACGCAGATCACTTCCGGTCAGCCATGCGCGCCCAGCAGCGCGAGAACGCGTTTCCTCGAGGTGCCCGTCGCAGCGCGCGCACCGACGCGCTGCACAAGGCGCCGTCCAAGTGCCAATCGCGGACCTGCATCGAGGAATGGTGGAGAGTACGGGAGTCGAACCCGTGACCTCGACAATGCCATTGTCGCGCTCTACCAGCTGAGCTAACTCCCCATCCCGAGAAGCAGGCCAAGTCCCTTGCCGCCAGCGTCTTCGGAGTTCCGGACGCGAGGCCCGGCAAACCAGTCGCCACTGGATCGAGAAAGGGAGGGGCGAAGGTAGCGCGCCCGACGTGAAGTGCAAGCACGTTCTCCGCCGCGCGCGCGCGCTCCGCACAAACCTTCCTCTGGTCGCGTGCGTGCAGCGACGCTAGGCTCGTGTTCCGCATCGACGGCTGGTCCAGGTCAAGGCCAGCATGTGGCGCCGGAGGTCCCGGCGCGGCTGGTCGCGGTCGGCGATGGACGAGTGGCGGTGGCGTGATCGCCGTTTTCGAGGCGCATCGATGGTCAACAAGGGATCGTTTTTCCAACGTTTGAAGGAACGATGGGGTACTGGGTCGGGGGTGCGCGTCGAGACGCGCATCGGGGAGAGAGGGGCTTCGCCCGTGCAGCGCGTGGAGCCCGAGCGCACGAAGCCGAACGGCCGCGAGCTCGCGACCGAGGCTGCTGCGGCCGATGCGCGTTCGCAGCGCAAGCTGTCCGAACGCGAGGAAGCACTGATGGCGCTCGGCTCGCACTTCAAGGAGTTGTCGGCGATGTTGCGCGGCTCGCAAGCGCGCATGGACGATCATCTCGACAAGATCGTCAACGCGACGAGCTCGCTGACGACGCTGCCGGCGCTCTCGCAACAGCAGCTCGAGATGCTGCGCGAGGTCTCGGCGCACATGGAGCGCCAGAACGCGCTCGGCTCGCAGCTCACGACGACGATGACCAAGCTGCCGGGCCTGCTCCAGAACGTCGAGGCTGCGCTGCAGCGCGCGGCGGCCACCGACGAACGCACGGCCGCGACCGTGCGTGAGTTCCAGACCACGATGGATCGCATCCACGGCTCGATGGCGCAGATGGTCCAGCAGAGCCAGGTGCAGGCCAAGGCGACGCAGCAGATGGCAGAACGCCGCGACGACGCGCTGAAGGGCATCGTCGACGGCATCGAGCAGTCGCACCAGAAGGCGTCGAGCGACCTCATGCGCGCGACGGACGAGAGCCTGCAGGCCCTGCGGCGCACGAACGAGGACCAGAGCAACCGCCTGCAGCGCACGATCGCCGAGCACGCGGGCTGGAACCGCGCCGTGATGCTCGGCATCGGCATCGTCGTGCTCGGCATCGGTGCCCTGATCGTGCTGCAGCTCGTGCGGTGAGCTCCGCGGGAGGCCACGAACGCCGCATCTGGCTCGTCCGGCACGGCGAGACCGAGGGCCAGTCCTCGGTGCGCTTCCACGGCAGCAACGACGTGGCGCTGTCCGACGAGGGCCGCGGGCAGATCCGCGCACTCGTGCCGTGGTTGTCCGGCGTCGACTTCGTTCGCGTCGTGCACTCGCCGCTGCGCCGCGCGGCCGAGTCGGCGGCGATCCTCGCGAAGGGATGCGGCGTGCCGCTGCAGCGGCTGCAGGTGGACGAACGGCTGCGCGAGATCTCGTTCGGCGCCTGCGAAGGCCTGACGGCCGACGAGATCGCCGCGGCCTTCCCGGACTTCTGGCGTGCGCACAAAGCGGGTGCCGCCGAGGCCTTCCCGGACGGCGAGCGCCGCGCGGACTTCGCGGCCCGCGTCTCTGCGGTAGCACTCGACCTCGCGCGCGAGCCGTGGCGGGGTGACCTGCTCGTCGTCGCGCATCGCGGCACCGTGCGGCAGGCGCTGCGCGCGCTGCTCGGCCTGCCGGCCGGCGTGCAGGACACGTTCGGCACGGCACTCGGCAGCCTCAGCATCCTGCGCGAGGCCTCGACCTGGCAGCTCGACCTGATCGGCGCCTTGCCGTGAGTGGCCCCGCCCGCGGCGGGCGGCGCCACTCACGATTCCCACTGTCGGCGACGCTACGCGGGCAGCGTCGTTGGCGAGACGCAGCATCCAGCCCGCTGCGTCGCCTCCACTGGAGTGGCCCCGCCCGCGGCGGGCGGCGCCGCGGCGGGCGGCGTGTTCTTGGCAGTGTTCTTGGCAGCGACGGGCCGATGCGCGATCGTACGCGCCTTACCGAATGATCCACCAGACGCCACGCCTGCGCTTCGCTCCGTCTCCCACCGGTCCGCTGCACCTCGGCGGTGCCCGCACCGCCCTCTACAACTGGGCCGCTGCTCGCGCGCTCGGTGGTGCGTTCCTGCTGCGGATCGAAGACACGGACCAGGCGCGCAGCTCCGCGGCTTCGCTGCAGATCATCCTCGCGGGCCTGCGCTGGCTCGGCATCGACTGGGACGAGGGGCCAGAGAAGGGCGGCGACTACGGACCCTACTTCCAGATGGAGCGGCTGCCGCTCTACCGGCAGGCCGCCGATCGCCTGCTCGCGTCGGGGCACGCGTATCCGTGCTACTGCACGTCGGAGGAGATCGAGGCGGGCCGCAAGGAGCTCGAGATCCAGAAGGCCGGCTTCATCGGCTACAACGGCCGCTGCCGGAACCTGTCGGCCAAGGAGCGCGCCGCGTTCGAGCAGCAGGGCAGGAAGCCGAACCTGCGCTTCCGGATGCCCGAGGCGCGCGTGATGCAGGTGCACGATCTCGTGCGCGGCGACGTCGAGGTCAACACGAAGGAGCTCGACGACTGGGTCATGCTGCGGCCCGACGGCGTGCCGCTCTACAACTTCGCGTGCGTCGTCGACGACATCGGCATGAAGATCACGCACGTGGTGCGCGGCGAGGAGCACTTCCTGAACGGCATCAAGCAGAGGCTCCTCTTCGAGGCGCTCGGCGCGCCGTGCCCGTTCTTCGCGCACATTCCGCTGATCCTGAACAAGGACGGCAAGAAGCTCAGCAAGCGCGACGCCGACACGAACATGCTCGACTACCGCGACAAGGGCTTCCCGCCCGAAGCGGTCTTCAACTACATCGCGCTGCTCGGCTGGGGCTTCTCGGCCGACCGCGACCTGTTCACGCGCGAGGAGATGGTCTCGGCGTTCGCGATCGAGGGCATCGGCAAGTCCGGCTCGAGGTTCGACGAGGAGAAGCTGCGCTGGATGTGCGGCGAGTACGTGCGGCGCTGGTCGAAGGCCGAGTGTGTGCAGCGCGCGAAGCCGTGGCTGCAGGTCGTGCCCGAGGTGGTGTTCACGCAGCACGCCGGGTGGCTGCAGAACGCGATCGCGTGCTACCAGGAGCGTGTCGCGCTGATGTCCGAGTTCGCCGGCAAGATCGGCTGGTTGCTCGCCGATCCGGCCATGGACGAGGCGGCGAAGAAGAACCTCGCGAAGGAGCCGGCGGCCGGCCAGTGGTTGCGCGACTACGCGAGTGTGCTCGAGCAGGCGAACCTGCCGCCGAGCTACCCGCAGGATCGCAGCGAGGCCGACGCGGCCGTCGACCTGCCGTCGAAGAAGGATGCGCCCCAGCCGCGCTGCCGCTTCGACACGCCGGCGCAGATCGAGGCTGCGTGCCGCGCCTTCACGGAGCGCATCGGCGTCAAGTTCGGCAACTTCGTGCACCCGGTGCGCGCCGCGCTGACGGGCACCGACAAGGGGCCGGGCCTGTTCGACGTGGTGTTCCTGCTCGGCAAGCAGGCCTGCGTGCGGAGGCTGCGCGCTGCAGCGGGCTCTTGGTCCTGACGATCAGTGGCCGCGTTCGCGCTCGAAGTCCGCGAACTCCTTGTCGAGGAACTGCGCGATCGCAGCGGCCACTTCGTCGTTCACGGCGGGCAAGTCCTGGAAGGCCATTGCCGCGGCGCGGTGCAGGGCCGCCTGCATGGCCGGATCCGCCGCCTTGGCCTGCCGGTGCAGCCAGTCGAAGCGCGCGACCGGTGCGATGCTCGCGAACAGCAGGCTCAGGAACAGCGCGCCCGTGGCTGCGCGCCACTGCCGCAGCGATGTCGATGGTTCCCGCGGCGGCGCGAGCCACAGGAAGGTGAATGCGAAGCCGGTCACCAGGCCGGCGACGTGGGCCGTGTTGCTGACGAACGGGAACAGCAGGCCGATCAGGAGGTTCACGACGATCATGCCGATCACGCGCCGCGGACCCTCGAAGTCGAGGAACGAGAACAGGTGGCGGCCCGAGCGCATGTTCAGCGCGACGAGTGCACCCATCATGCCGAACAAGGCGCCGGAGCCGCCGATCACCGGTTGCCACGGGTGGTAGAGCAGGCACACGGCGATGCTCGCGCCGAGCGAGGAGACGACGTAGAGCAGCGCGAACCGCACGCTGCCGAGCGAGCGTTCGAGGGCCGGGCCGAGGCCGAGCAGCATCATGAAGTTGAACGCGAGGTGCACGATGCCGCCGTGCAGGAACGCGCACGACAGCATGCGCCACGCCTCGCCGTCGGCCGCGAGCGTCGGCATCAGCCAGCCGTAGCGATCGAGCTTGTCGGTCGGCGGCTGGAACGGGTCGGTCAGGATCGCCAGCGTTGCGTAGGCAAGCGCGATGACGAGCGTCACGGGGATCTCGTCGGCCTGGGCGAGGAGTCCCTTCACGAGCGGCTCCCGCGGCGCCAGAGCGCCACGCGGGCGCGGGCGCGGAACCAGTTCTCCTCGGCCGTCAGCGACGCGGTCTTCGGCGCCGCGGCGGCCCGGAACGACGCGAGGCTGCCTTCGCGGTCGCCGATGCTCTGCAGCGCCTCGCCGAGCCAGAAGTGGCTGCGCCGGTTGCCGCCGTGCCGCTCGGCATGCTGGCGCAGCAGCGCGAGCGCCCCCTGGGTATCGCCGAGCAGGTACATGCACCGGCCGTGGTGCAGCAGCGCATCGCCGAACGCGTGGCCGGGATCGAGCACCTCGGCGATGCCGAACGCGGCAGCGGCCTGCTCGATGCTGCGCAGGCGGAACCAGAGGCGTCCGAACTGGTAGTGCGCATCGCTGAGTGCGTTGTCGAGCTCGAGCGCCCGCTGCAGATGCGGAGCGGCCAGGTTCAGGTCGCCCATCTGCAGCGCGAGGCGGCCCACCTCGAGGTGTTTCTGCGCCGACTCGAAGTGCCGCAGCTCGGCGATCGCGCGCTGCAGCGGGCGGCGGTCGCTCGTCAGCGCGAGTCTGGCGCGGTGCAGGAACAGACGCAGTCCAGCGGGCATCGGCGGCCAGCACAGCAGGGCCGCGAACGCGAGCACAGCGAGGCCGAGCAGTCCATGCCGGATCCACGTGCTGCCCATCTGCGTCATCCGCACGGCGAGCTCGGGATCGCTGCGGTGCACGAGCCACAGTGCGACCGGAACGCCGGCGGCGAGCCAGACGAGGTACAGCGGCACGAGGGCCGGCCATCGCGAGCGGCGCAGCAGCGGCGCGAGGTCCGGCTCAGCCAGGTTCGGTTCAGACATCGGTGTGCACGAACGTGCCCTTGTCCTTGTCCTTGACGACGCCGGGGAACTGCAGCACGTGGTTGTGCATCGACACGTAGACACCCGGCGCGAGCACCTGCACGGCGAGCAGCGCCTCGGTCAGGTTCTGCAGCGCGTCCGTGTTGCGCATGACCCACGGCCTCATCGCGCCGGTCAGCACGATCGGCACGCGCGCTTTGCCGAGCAGCTCGTGGATGCGTTCGCCGGTCACGGCCAGCCGGTCGGTGCCGTGGACGATCACGACGCCATCGTGCGCTTCGGCCATCGAGCCGGCCGTGCGCGCGATCAGCTCGTGGTCCTGCGGGCTCATCTGCAGGCTGTCCTTGTTCATCAGCGGGATGCGCACGATGTCGACACCCTGCAGCTGGATGCTCGACAGCACGACGTCGAGCACGCTGGTGCGGTTGTCGAGCACGCCGTGCAACTCGTCGTAGGTCTTCTCGAACGTGCCGCCGGTGGAGATCAGGGCGATGCGCTTCTTGGTGGACACGGGCCGGCAGCATCGCGCAAACGCCGCCTTTCGGCCAGCGTTCTGCGTCCGGTCGTGCCGCGGCCCCGCGGCCCGGCTCTGGTCCCGCGCGCAGCTCTTGCTACAACACGCGCGTGCTGTACCGCAATCTCGGCTCCTCGGGTCTCAAGGTCAGTGTCGTCGGACTCGGCTCCTGGCTGACGCTCGGCAATTCGGTCGATGCCAAGGCCAGTGCGCGGCTCGTCGCAGTCGCGTCCGAGCGCGGCGTCAACCTGTTCGACACGGCCGACGTCTACAACCGCGGGGAGGCAGAACGTGTGCTCGGTGCGGCGATCAAACCGCTGCCGCGGCACCGGCTCGTGCTCGCGACGAAGTGCTTCTTCCCGATGAGCGACGACCCGAACGACGGCGGGTTGTCGCGCAAGCACGTGCACGAATCGCTCGCGGCGTCGCTGCGCCGGCTGCAGACCGACTACGTCGACCTCTTCCAGTGCCATCGCTTCGATCCGAACACGCCGCTGCTCGAGACGGCGAGGGCGATGGACGATCTCGTGCGGCGCGGCCTCACACTCTACTGGGGCACGAGCCAGTGGCCCGCCGAGAAGATCACCGAGGTCGTCGAGCTGTGCCGGGCCGAGCGGCTGCACGCGCCGATCAGCAACCAGCCGCTCTACAACCTGTTCGAGCGCGGCATCGAGACCGAGGTGCTGCCGGCCTCCGTGCGCCATGGTCTCGGCACGCTCGTCTTCTCGCCGCTCGCGCAGGGAGTGTTGACCGGCAAGTACCGGCCCGGTGAGAACGCGCCGGCCGACTCGCGCGCGGCCGACGGCCGCAGCAACCAGTTCATCTCGCGCTATCTGGCACCCGAGCGCCTCGCGCAGGCGCAGCAGCTCGTGCACCTCGCCGCGCGCGTCGGGCTCTCGGCCACGCAGCTCGCGCTCGCGTTCTGCCTGCGCGAGGCCGGCGTCTCGTCGGTGCTGGTCGGCGCGCGCAACATCGCACAGCTCGAGGGCAGCCTCGCCGCGGTCTCCGTCAGTGTCGGCGGCGAGCTGCTGCGTGAGCTCGAACGCGCGTTCCCGAGATGAGCCCCCGAGACGAGCCCGCGGTGAGCTCCCGGGACGGGGTCCGCGTGAGCGCTCCTGTCCTGCTGCGTCTGCCCGATGCGACGGCCCTGCATCAGATGTTCGAGTTGCGCTACGGGCCGAAGGCCCAGCGCGGGTGGGGGCCGCCGCTGCGCAAGGCCTGGGGACACTACACGCCCGACGACGTCTACGAAGCGCTCGTCGCCGGGCTCGTCGTGCCCGGTGTCAGCTGGCTCGACGTCGGCTGCGGCCGGCAGCTGTTTCCGAGCAACCGCGAGCTCGCGAGCGCCCTGTCGCGGCGCTGCGCGAGGCTGGTCGGCGTCGATCCGGACCCGACGCTGCAGGAGAACGAGTGGGTGCACGAGAAGGCCGCGTGCGCGATCGACGAGTACGACGGCGAGCAGCAGTTCGACGTCGTCACCTTGCGCATGGTAGCCGAGCACGTCGCGGACCCCGAAGCCGTGGTGCGCAGCATCGAGCGCGCGCTGCGGCCCGGCGGCCTCGCCGTCGTGTTCACGGTGTTCGCGGGCTCGCCGATCCCGCTGCTGACGCGTCTGTTGCCGATGTGGATGCGCCACCCCGTGAAGCGGTGGCTGTGGCGTACCGAGGCAAAGGACACGTTCCCGACGCGCTTCCGCATGAACACTCGCGGCCGGCTGCAGCGGCTGTTCGCGGGCGTCCGCATGCACGAGGAGGCGTTCCTGCGGCTCGACGACTGCCGGACCTTCGCGCGCTTCCGCGCGCTGTGCGAGCTCGAGCTGCGCACGGCGTGGTTGTGCCGGTCCCTCGGCATGCCCTACCCCGAACACTGTCTGCTCGGCGTCTATCGCAAGCCGTGAACGCGGCAACGGGCAGCGCCGCTCACCGCGAGTCGAGGCTGCGCACCTGCTCGACGAGGCGCTGCGCCGGGGGCCGGTCCGCGGCGTTCTGCACGCTCTCGGCGACGTAGGCGAAGCGAACGATGCCCGCGGCATCGAGCAGCAGCGACGATGGGCGCGCGACGTTGCCTTCGATGCCGAGCGCCTTCGCGAGCGCCATGTCGGGATCGTAGACGAGACGGTACGGCGCCGGGCTGTTCCCGAACTCGCGCGTGCACGCCGCGCGAAACGCCTCGAGCCGGCTCTTCGAGCCCGGGAACAGCACGACGAGCTCGCAGCCGAGGCCGGCGAGTTGCGGGACCGCGGGCGCGAGCTCGGCGGTCTGCGCGAAGCAGTAGACGCAGACCTGCGTCGTGAAGCCGCGCAGCACGACGAGCAGCACCTTGCGCCCGCGCAGCGTGTCGAGATCGAGCTCGCCGCCGTCGACGGTCGGAAACTTCGTGACGGGCAGGCGGCGGCCGAGCAGCGCGCCGGAACGACCGCTGTCGCCGATGCCTAGACCGCGGCTCGCGTCGCCGCCGTACTGCGAGGCCACGCCCGAGCTGCGCGGCAGGAAGCCGTCGCGGTAGTAGCGGCGGTAGGTCTGCAGCTCCTCCTCTTCGCGCACGGTGAACCGGCCCGGGTCGGTGGGGGCCTCGAGGCGCTCGGTCGCCCGGTGTGCCAGGACCGCGGCCGGCGCTTCGCGCACAGCCGGCATCGGCTCGGCCGGAACGGGCGCCTGGGCCTCGCTGAGCCACTGCTCGACGGCCGGCAGCGGATCGTCGGCCTGCAGGATCGAGGCCTCCGACCACGCGCCGTTCCACGGTGGGCACGGCCGCCCGGTCACGAGCTGGCGCCGGTCGCCGGCCGGTCCGAGCGACCACGTGTCGTGCAGCCGACCTGCCTTCATGGGCCCGCTCGCGGCCAGGCTGCCGTCGGCGGCGTAGACCTGCCAGCATCCCTCGGCGCGTCCCGCCATCGTGCCGGCGCAGCGCAGCGCACCGCCGCGATGGCGCGTCACCCAGAGACCTCTTGCCGTGCCGTCGCGCACGAAGCCCTCGCGCCGCGTGCTGCCGTCGTCCCACGCTTCGTGCACCCAGCGCACGCCGGCAGGCGTCGGGTACTCGACGTTGCGCTGCTCGCTCGGGCGCTCGGCGCCGCTTGCCGCAGGCTCGGACCAGACGCCGATCGGTTGGTCGTCGAGGTAGACACCGGAGGTGCCTGGGCTGCCGTCGCGTTCGAACGTGCACCACCGCAGCACGCGCTTGCCGTCACAGAAGCAGCCGCGCTGCTGCAGCTGCCCGTTGTCGAAGAAGAACGACCATTCCCCGTGCTCGCGCCCGTCGCTGTACGAGCCCTGGCACGCGAGCTGGCCGTTTTGATGCCAGAACCTCCACGGGCCCACCTGGCGGTCGCCGGCATAACGGCCCTCCATGCGCTGGCGGCCGTCCGCGTACCAGTGCTGCCAGAAGCCGTCGCGCACGTCGCCTGCGAACGAGCCCGACGACTCGCGCTGGCCGTTCGGATGGAAGTACTGCCACGTACCCTGCTGCTCGCCGTGCAACACGGCACCGCGGCCCGCCAGGCTGCCGTCGGAGCCCCGCACCTCGACGGTCGCCGGCGCGGTGCTGCATGCGAGCGGCAGCACGCCGATCAGCAGCAGGCCGATCGGCAGCCAGGCGCTTCGAGCAGGGTGGCTGAGGTTTCGGGAGCGGCTGGATCGCATACTGCTGCCCTCGTCCATGGATCGAAAACTCATTGCGTCGATGGCTCGCCGGGCCTCTCGGCTGCTCGCATGGCCCGGACTCATTGTGCTGTGCGGCTGTGTCTTCGACAACGCTCGCCGCACGACGACCGACGTCGGCATGGTGGCAGCCTCGGCCTACGTGTTCCGCGGCCAGATCATGAACGACTCGCCCGTGCTGCAGGCCTCGACGGCCGTCGGGCTGCCGGCCAAATCGGGCGGGACCACGACGGTCTTCGCCTGGGGCAACCTCGATCTCGACGACGACGTCGGCAATGCTTGGTTCGATTCCGGGCACGCCGGCGAGTTCACCGAGATCGACCTGACGGCGCGGCACACGGAGTCGTTCGGCGGCGTCGACGTCACGGCAGGACTCACGTACTACTCGTGGGCCAACGGCGAGATGTTCCGGTTCGCGCCGTTCCCGTCGACGAGCGAGGTCTTCGCGCGCATCGGCGGCGAGGTGATCGGGCTGCGCCCCGCCGTCACGCTGCACTACGACATCGACGAGGTCGAGGGCCTCTACGTGCGCGGCGACGTCGGCCGGCCGTTCCAGCTCGGTCGCGGCGTGAGCCTCGACGTGCTCGCGTGGCTCGGTTGGTCCGATGAGGATCACTCGCTGTGGCTGTACCGGACCGCGAGCTCGGGCTTCGCCGACGTGGGCCTGCAGGCGCGAATCGTGTTCGATCTGGACGAAGTGACCACGCTGCACGTCGGCGTCGCGGGCAGCACGATCCTCGACGACGAGTTGCGCAACTGGTTCCACACGCGTGTCGGTGCGGACAACGGGTGGGTGGAGCTCGGTCTGGCGTGGCGCTTCTGAGTCCAGGAAACGCCTGACAACCTCATGCGCCGCGCGGCGCTGCTTTCGTGAGCTCGGCGTAGAGCGGCGGCGGCAACCTCGAGCGCAGTGCTTCGAGCGCGCGGCGGTAGCGCACCGCGATCGTGTTCGGCGGCACGCCGAGCAGTGCTCCGATCTCCTGGTTGCTGCGGTGCTCCATGAGCCGCAGCACGAGCACGTCGCGGTGGTCGGGTGCAAGCTCCTGCAGGCACTGGTCGACGGCGGAGCACTGTTCCCGCTGCAGGATGCGACTCACGACGGTCCGCGTCTGCTTCGCGAGCCCATCGAGTGGATCGGCACCGCGTGCCTCGGTCGGGCCGGGTGCGGCGGGGCTGCTGGCGAGGCGCGCGCGGCTGCGCAGGAAGTTGTTGCAGGTGCCGAGCACCGTGCTGCCGAGGAACCGCATCAGGACCGGCGCGTGTCGACCTTCGCGCGGCACGAGGTCGGGCAGCCGCTGCAGCATCACGACCCAGACGTCGGCGGCGAGATCCTCGACGTCGTGGACCGAGCCGTGCCCGCGCAGCCGCAGGCGGACCTGCGCCTCGACGAAGCCGCGCAGGTGCGTGATCAGCCAGCCGATGCTCGTCTCGTCGCCGGCGATCGCGCGCACGACGTGGATCGATGTCTCGTCGCTCACGCGCCGCATTCTTATCCGCCTGGTCGTCGCGGCGCATCGGCCGCGCCGGTTCAGAGGCCGCGCAGCTCGAAGTCGACGAAGTTGGTGCGGCCGTTCTCGACGAACAGGACCAGCGTCATCGCGGCCGCGGTGCCAGGTCGGTGCACGTCGTGCAGCTGCGTTTCCGTCGCGTCCCCGCCGAGCCGGATGGCGAGTCCGTCCGGTCCAGATCGCAGCAGGAACGGGAGCGGCTGTTCCTTGGACCAGGTCCCCTCGACGACTCGGAGCGTCTTCCCGTCCCCCCAAACGCCGTCGGCAGTGCGTTCGAGGCGGCGCAGCTGGGCGACGTAATCGGTTGGGCCCGGTCGCAGCTCGAGCTGCACCGCGAGGTCTCCGGCGAACTCGATGCGCACGCCGGTGTTCGCGCACGGTTGGTGCCCCTGGCTGTCGAAACGGCCGCATGGCCCGACCTTGCCCTCCAGCGAGAACGTCTTCAAATCGAGGCGGCGCTGCGCCGTGGCCATGCCGTTCGACAGATTGAGGTAGTTGGTGCCGTTGTCGTCGCGGTCGCCGTTGCCGCCGTGCGTCCATCGGGCGAACGGGTCCTCGTCCGGGCCCCACAGTTCGACGTGGGGCAGCACGTCCTTCGGCTCCTTGACAGCGGCTGCCTCGGCCACGGGTGGCACCGGGCCTGAAGGCTGCGGCGACGTGGGCTCGCGCGCAGGAGCCGCCGGCCACAGGAAACTGCCCGTGACAGCGACGGCGAGGAGCGCCACCGCGGCACCCGCGACCGGCCAGCGGCGCCGCCGATTCGCAGCGGCCCGCGCGAGCGCAGCAAGCAGCGCGTCGAGCTCTCCGAGCAGCAGCTCGTAGGTAGCCGGGCGATCGGTCGGCGACCGCGCGAGCATGCGTCGCACGAGCTGCGCGACCGGCTCGGGCACAGAGGGCACGAGGCGGCGCGGATCGGGGCCCAGGCTCTCGCGCTTGCTCGCGAGCAACTCCGTCAGGCGGTACGCGATGAACGGCGTTCTGCCCGTCAAGGCGTGGTAGAGCACGCAGCCGAGTCCGTAGATGTCGGCGCGGTGGTCGACCTGGTCCGGATCGTCGAACTGCTCGGGAGCCATCGTCGCCGGCGTGCCGACGATCATGCCGGCCGGCGTCGCCATCGACTTGCGCTGGTCCAGTTGCAGCGGCCGTGCCAGGCCGAGGTCGGCGAGCTTCGGTCGATACGGAAGCGGCGGCGGCGCGTCCGCCAGCGGTTGCAGCAGCACGTTCTCTGGCTTGACGTCGCGGTGCACGATGCCGGTCGCGTGCGCGTGCGCGAGGGCTCCGGCGAGGTCGCGCGCGAGCACGGTGGCTGCCTCGACCGGCAGTCGCCCGTTCTCGTCGAGCCAGGCGCGCAGCGTCGGACCGGGCACGAACTCCATCACGATGTAGCAGTGGCCCTGCTCGGTGACACCGGCGTGGTAGCACATCACGATGTGCGGGTGCGTCAGGCCCGCCAGCGTGCGGGCCTCGCGGCGGAAGCGGCTCATCGCGTGCACGTCGAGCAGCGATGGCTCGAGCACCTTCACGGCGACCGGTCGATCGAGCAGGACCTGGCGGCCGCGGTAGACGGCACCCTGGCCACCGCGACCGATCAGGTGGTCGAGCTCGACGTCGGGGATCTGGGGCAGCGCCGCTTCGGCAGGGTCTGCTTCGAGAGCGGCGAACTCGGCGGCGATCAGATCGTGGTGCTCGGGGAACTGGGCCTGGTAGTCCGACCTCGCGCGAACACGGCCCGCCTTGCGGTCGCTCAAGAACGCCGCGAGGAAGTCGTTGAGCCCGCCCGCATCGCCGGCGTCGAGCCGTTCCGTCGGCTTTGGCCGCTCCCCCGAATCGTCGCGTGCCGCGGCGATGCGCCCCGCGGCTCCGCTCTGTCGCTGCGGTTGCGGAGGGTCGGTGTAGGGGTCGGGGTCGCCCATGGGCAGAGGAGACCAGGAAGCGCCGGCGCCTGGAAGCGGGCCTTCCCTGGAGGCAAGGTTGGTCCGTGGCATGGGGCGACGCAAGGCGCGCAAGAGTAGCAATTTAGGTGCGTTCTGTGGGCCCGAATCGGCGGCCCGGCCCGAGAAAACCGCGGCGCCATGTCACCGCGAAGCGGACGCGGACATGGGCCATCGACGACGAGCGCTGTGCTCGCCGCATGACGAACGACGCCACGAGTGCGCATCATGTTGTCGCTGTTCGGCCGCTACTGCTTCGGCGGGTGGTCGCGCAGTCTCGCGGACAAGAGCTTCGCGGAGGTCTCCGCAACCAGAATCCTGTTGTGAGGTCGCCTGCCCTGGCAGCGCGCGAGCGCTGTCAGGGCAGTTTTTTTGCCGCGACCAAACCACCGCCACGGCACGAACCACACCGCGAACCCACCACGCGACGAATGCGCGACGAGACCGCGACGAGGAACTCCCGCACGCCTCTGCCGGCCCGGAAGAGCGTTCGCCCGGAGCGCGTTGCCGCGGCGTCGTCGCTCCGTTCCGTCGCCGAACCGGCGGCCCTGCAGGTGATCCTGCTCGGCACCGAGGACGGCGAGCCGTTCGTGCGCGCGCGTGCTGCCGAGGTCCTGGCGCAGCGCACGGAGCCGGTCTCGCTGTCGCGTCTCGAACGGATGCTCGACCGCGATCCCGATCCGCGCGTGCGTCTGGCAGCCGTCGCGGCGCTGGCCCACCGCGCCAGCGACCCCGCGGTCGCCTCGATGCTGCGGCGCCGGGTCGGCAACGACGTGGACGCCCCGCGTCCGCCAGCTCGCCTCGCAGCTGCTGGCGAGCCGGCGCTAGCTGCCGCGACCCGTCCTGCCCGTGGGACCGGCCGATCCTCACGCTGCCGCCCGCGTCCCGGAACGGAGCAATTCGGCTCCATTGGGGGGCTCCCCCGTGTCGATGATCGGGGGGCATGGAACGCAGGGACATGGGAATCCTGATGCTGGTGGCCTTGGGCGCCGGCTATGCCGCCTTCGTGAACTGGGACACGATCGCCGAGAAGCTCAGTCTCGACGACTTGTCGCCCGGGCGCGTCAAGGCGATCGACATGGCGAAGAAGGACATGACGCTCGACAGCCTGCAGGCGAATTCTCTCGTGCTGCGCGAACGCGCGCGGATCGGAGAGATCAGGATGTCGGAGGATCCTTGGACGGCCTCGCGCATCGAAGAGAACCTCTGGCTCGTAGTCATGGACTACACGGCGGGCGGGGAGCCGCACCAGTACCGCTTCCACGTCAACGTCGCGACCGGCGTCGTGAAGCTGCTGCCGCAGACCGCGCAGCCGCCGAGGTAACGCGCGGGCCGCAGTCCGCCGGCCGCCGGCGCGTCCGCCGGCACGCGCGCGGCAGGGCCTCAGAATCCGGGCGTGGCCCGCAGGCCGTTCGACGAGATCAGGTCGAGCGGCGTCAGCGGCGAGAACCGCTCGCCCCGCAGGGGTGCAGCATCGGTGCCACGGAGGCAGGCAACGTGGCGCGCGTCCCCGAGCCGCAGTAGCTTGATCCCGGGCGCAAGCGTTCGCCGTCCGGCCCGATGACCGCGAGAACGGCCTCCCGTCCGGCATGCGAGCGCACCAATCGGAAGTCGGCATGAAGTTCCAGGACTACTACACCACGCTCGGCGTCTCGCGCACGGCGAGCCAGGACGAGATCAAGCGCGCGTACCGCAAGCTCGCGAAGGAGTGGCATCCCGACCGCCATCCGCCGCACAAGCGCAAGGACGTCGAGGACAGGTTCAAGGCGATCGCGGAGGCGAACGAGGTGCTCAGCGACCCCGAGAAGCGCAAACGCTTCGACGCGCTCGGCGAGCACTGGCGGCACGGCCAGGACTTCCAGCCGCCGCCGGGCGGCGGCGGCCGCACGATGAGCCCCGAGGAGTTCGCGCGCATGTTCGGCGGCGCGCGCAGCGGGGCCGGCGGCGGCGCGTTCTCGGACTTCTTCGCGCAGATGTTCGGCGACATGTTCGCGGGTGCTCATCCCGGCAGCGACGGCGGCGGCCGTCGCATGCGGGCGCAAGGGGAAGATGCCGAGGCCGAGATCGAGATCAAGGTCGGCGAGGCGCTGCTCGGCGGCAAGCGTTCGCTGTCGCTGCGCATGGCCGTGCCGTGCGAGACCTGCGAGGGCGAAGGGCGGCTCGGCAAGCGCACGTGCCCCGCGTGCGGCGGGCTCGGCACGACGCAGCGCGAGAAGACGATCGAGCTCACGATCCCGAAGGACGCGCACGAAGGGCAGGTGCTGCGCCTGCGCGGGCTCGGCGAAGCCGGCGACGGGCGGGCCGGCGACCTGCTGCTGACGCTGCGGCTCGGGCACGACGACGTCTACCGCGTGCGCGACGACGACGTCGAGGCCGACGTCGTGGTTGCACCGTGGGAGCTGCTCGAGGGCACGAAGGTCGACGTCGCGGTGCCGGGCGGTGTCGCGACGGCGCGGATTCCTGCCGGCACGAAGCAGGGTCAGCGGCTGCGGCTGCGCGGGCAGGGGCTCGCGCGCGCGGAAGGCGGCCGCGGGGACCTGCTGCTCGTCGTGCGCCTCGGCCTGCCCGAAGCGCTGAGCGACCGGCAGAAGGAGCTGCTGCGCGAGCTCGGCCAGCAGAGTGGACCCGTGCGCGGCGGCGCTGCGCGGTAGCCGGCCGCGGTTGCACGCGTTGCACTCCGCCCCATTGCGCGGAGCGCCCCGAGTGCGTGTCATGCGCCCATGATCCGCCGCCTCCGCGTGCTCTCGTTCGCCCTGCTGACGCCGTTCGCCGTGGCCCAGGCGCGTCCGCTGCCGTCGCTCGAGGACGCGACGGCGGTCTTCGACACGGCGGCCGGGTCGGCGCTCGGCTGGCCCGAGCTGCTCGACAAGCTCGCGAAGGTCGACGTCGTGTTCCTCGGCGAGACGCACGTCGACGACACGACGCACCGCGTCGAGCTGCACGTGCTGCAGCAACTGCTCGCGGCCCGGCCCGGCAAGGTCGTGCTCTCGCTCGAGATGTTCGAGCGCGACGTCCAGGCCGTGCTCGACGACTACCTGCAGGGCCGCATCGACGAGCCCGCGTTCCTCAGCAAGGCGCGGCCGTGGTCGAACTACCGCACTGCGTACCGGCCGCTGATCGAGGCCGCGAAGGAGGCTCGGATCCCGGTCGTCGCCGCGAACTTCCCCACGAGCCTGCGGCGCAAGCTCGCGCAGGGTGGCAAGCAGGCGATCGACGCGCTGCCCGAAGCCGAACGCGCGCTCCTGCCGGCCGAGATCTTCCCGGCCAGCGATGCCTACTGGGAACGCGTCGAACGCGCGGTGCGCGGCCACATGGGCGGCGGCGGCAGCGGCACGCCCGAGGAGCGGCTCTACGACGCGCAGAACCTGTGGGACAACGCGATGGGCGACAGCGTCGCGAAGGCGCGCGCGGCTCACACCGGCTCCGTCGTGCTGCACGTGGCCGGCGGCTTCCACACGGCCTACCGCGACGGCACCACAGCACAGTTCCGGCGGCGCTGCGCGGACGGCACGTTCGCGACCGTGTCGATCTCGCCGACTCCGGCGCTGCACGTCGTGCGCCCCGACCGCGACAAGGAGATCGCCGACTTCCTCGTCTACGCGGCGACGCTCGCGCGCGACTTCAACGAAGGCACCTACGCGGTCGAGGTGCCCGCGGAGCTGCGTTACCGGCTCGAGGTGCCCGCGCGCGGCGAGGCGCTGCCGCTGTTCGTGTGGTTGCCCGAACGCGCAACGCGCAGCGAGGACGCGTTCGCGGTCTGGCGGCGCGCACTCGGCGACGTGGCCGCCGTGGCCGTCGTCGAGCAGCCGTTCCCCGAGCTGCAGGACGATCTCGCGAACGGCGGCCGCTACGTGTCCGGCGACGCGTTCCGCTCCGACTACGGGCGCATGCAGCACGGTCTGCTGCGGCTCGTCGAGTACGTGACGCGGAGGTTCCCGATCGACGCGCGGCGCGTCGTCGTCGCCGGAGCCGGCGACGGCGGGGCCGTCGTGTTGTGGACCGCGCTCTACGGCGAGTGGCTCGACGTCGACCTGCTCGCGGTCGACCCGAACGACCTCACGCGGTTGTCGATGGAAGGGCTGCCGGACCAGAAGCCGGTCGTGCGCTCGCTGCAGATCCTCGCGCGGACCGGCGACGCGGCGCGGCTCGAGAAGATCGCGGCCGACTACGTGAAGGTCGGCGCCGAGGCGAAGGTCGTGCCGCTCGCGGCCGGGCCCGAGGCGCTCGAGGATCTCGTGCGTTCGCAGCTCGCGTTGCCGAAGCGCGCCGTCGCGGCGGGCGCCGAGCCGGTGCTGCTCGTGCTGCAGAACGACCTGCCGCGCGCGCGCGAGTGGGCCTCGATGTACGCGGCGAACCTGCAGCGGCAGGGTGTCGCTGCGAGAGTCGTCTCGGCGGCCGACGTGCCGGCCGGCACCGCCGGGAACCGCATCCGCAACCTCGCGGTGGGGGGCAGCGGGCACTGGCAGGTCGCTGCGTTCGCGAGCGGAGCGGGCCTGCCGCTCGCGGGCGGACCGTTCGGTGGCACGACGGTCGTCGTGCTGCCGAAGGGCATCGCCGAGGCCGAGCGCGCGGCGTGGCTCGAGCACGAGCAGAAGAAGGTGCTGAAGCGGCGCAGCATGTTCGCGAACATCGCCGTCGCGCGGAGCGACGGCGAGCCGACGCTGCCGCAGGTGATGGAGCAGCTGCGGCAGCGCGGCAGGTCGCGGGTGCTGATCGTGCCCGCGGTGTATTGCGCCGACGCGGCGACGATGCGCGAGCTGAAGGACCAGCTCGGCACCGCGGGGGACGGCATGGACCTCGCGTGGCTGCCGGGCCTCGGCGCCGCGCTCGCGAGCGACGAACGCTGATCGTCACCGGCGCTGCGGCGTGGCTGCGGCGCGGGTCCGCCGCCCGGACAGCACTTCGTCATGGCTATGCTGGTCGTGACGTCCGCAGCGTGCCATGAGCCGACCACGAGAGCTCCGGTTCCTCGTCATCCTGATCGCAGCAGTCTGTTCCCTGGCCGGCGTGTCCATCCTTCTTCGGGCCACCAGCAGCAGTGGCGCGAGCGTCACGGAGGAGCCGGCCGCGAGACTGCCAGGGGACACGCAGCCGCCGGGTGTTCCCGCTCCGCAGCGAGAACCGGTTCCCGCCAGCGTCCCTGCGGCGTTTCAGGAGGCGACGGCGGACACGGAGCCCCCGGTCGGTCCGCCTGCGATGGAGGCGACGAAGCAGAAGATCCGCTTCGAGGTGAGCACTCTGTTGGATTGCAACCTGCCCGTCGGTGTTGCCGAGGAAATGGTGGCTGCCGCGGAGCGGCACCAGGGCATGTACGAGGTGAGCCGGTCCTTGCCTCCGAGGAACTCCTCGGAGACGAAGCACGTGCTGCTGATGGAGTACTTGTTCGCGGTGTGGCCAGCCCTTCCACGGCTGACGGAAGCGAAGCGAGTGACCTTCGAGGTGCACCCAGCGCCCGGCACTGCTCCCTTGCCGCATGGCAGCGTCTTCTATGGAGTGGATCCGACCGCCAAGAAGGTCTCCGTTTCCTTTCACACTCCCTCCTGGCGAGCGGTCATGAGGTTTGCGGATCCCCCGCCCGAGAAGGAGCTCTTCGACAAGATCATGGAGCTGTCGAAGCAGTAGGTCGCGGCGTCGATGCATCGCATCCGCGCGCTTGTCGCGGCACCGGGCCGCCCGCGCGCTTGCAGCGCTGCTCGACAGCTGCCAGGATCTGCGCGTGGCCCTGCTCACCCTGAAGGACATCCACGTCACGCTCGGTGACCGCCACCTGCTGCGCGGCGTGTCGCTGGTCGTGAACGAGGGCGAGCGCATCGGGCTGCTCGGCCCGAACGGCTGCGGCAAGTCGACGCTGCTGCGCATCATGGCCGGCGAGCTCGTGCCGGACTCCGGCGAGCGCACGGTGCGCCGCGAGCTGCGGCTCGGCTACCTGCCACAGGAGCCGGTGCTGCCGGCCGAGGCCTCGGCGCTCGAGGTCGTCGTGCGCGGCATCGAAGGCCGCGACGACGTGCTGCAGGCGCTCGAGCGTGTGCACGGCGAGCTGGCCGGCGACGTGCCCGCGGAGCGCATGGAGCGCCTGCTGAAGGAGCAGCAGCGGCTCGACGAGCAGCTCGAGCACCTCGGCGGCCACGACGTCGAGCACCGCGCCGCGGCCGTGCTGCACGCGCTCGGCGTCGGCGACCACCAGGCGCGGTGCGGCAACATGTCGGGCGGCGAGAAGCGCCGCACGGCGCTCGCCCGCCTCCTGCTCGCGGGGCCCGAGCTGCTGCTGCTCGACGAGCCGACGAACCACCTCGACGCGTACGTCACGGACTGGCTCGAGACGTTCCTGCTCGACGCGGGCACGCCGCTCGTGATGGTCACGCACGACCGCTACTTCCTCGACCGGCTGTGCAGCCGTACGGTCGAGTTCGACGGCGGCGTGCTGCACGAGTACGAGGGCGGCTACCGCGCCTACCTCGTGCAGCGCGCCGAACGCCTCGAACGCGAGGCGAAGACCGAGAGCGCGCGGCTCAACACCTTGCGGCGCGAGACCGAATGGGTCAAACGCGGCCCGCCGGCGCGCACGACGAAGGCCAAGGCGCGCATCGGCCGCTACGAGGGTCTGCTCAGCAAGGCGCCGCCGCCGAAGGGTGGAGCGCTCGAGTTCGCGATCCCCGAAGGGCCGCGCCTCGGCGACTTCGTGCTGCGCTGCAAGGGCGTGCAGAAGAGCTTCGGCGGCCGCGTGGTGCTGAAGCCGTTCGACCTCGAGCTCGGCCCCGGCCATCGCCTCGGCATCGTCGGCCGCAACGGCGCAGGCAAGACGACCCTGATCAAGCTCTGCCTCGGCGAGCTGCAGCCCGACAAGGGCACGGTCGCGGTCGGGCCGACGGTCGTCTTCGCGTCGATCGACCAGGCGCGTTCGGCGCTGTCGCCCGAGAAGACGGTGCTCCAGGAGGTCTCGAACGGCAACGACTACGTGGTCGTCGGCGGACGCGGCCTTCGCGTCGAGACGTTCCTCGAGCAGTTCCTGTTTCCCGGCGCGATGAAGATGGCGCGCGTCGGATCGCTGTCGGGCGGCGAGCGCAACCGCGTGCTGCTCGCGCGCCTGCTGTGCGCGGGCGGCAACGTGCTCGTGCTCGACGAGCCGACGAACGACCTCGACCTCGAGTCGCTGCGCGCGCTCGAGGACGCGCTGCTCGCGTTCCCGGGTGCCGTGATCGTCGTGAGCCACGACCGCTGGTTCCTCGACCGCATCGCGACGCGCGTCGTGCACCTCGACGGCGAGGGCAACGCGCGCATCCACGAAGGCGACCTGTCGCTGCTGCTCGAACGGCTCGCCGCGGAGGCCGCGGAGGCGGAGCGCGCGGAGGCCGCCGCGAGGTTGCGTGCGCAGCCGAAGGACAAGTCACCGCAGCCGAAGCCGAAGAAGCTGAGCACGCGCGAGCAGCAGGAGCTCGCGGAGTTGCCGGCGAAGATCGAGAGCAGCGAACGCGAGCTCGCGGCCGTCGACGAGGGCCTGCTCGATCCGTCCGTCTACACGGCGGCAGGTCGTGAGCGCTTCGAAGACCTGACGAAGAAGAGGGAGCAGCTCGCGCCGCGGATCGCGTTGCTGTACGAGCGCTGGCAGGAGCTCGAAGCGATCGCCGAAGGGGTCCGGCCGCAGTAGCCGCCGGCCGATCGTCCTGCGAGAGCGCCTGCAGCTCCGCCGCGCCGAGCCCGCAGTTCACGAGCCGCAGCCGCTTCAGCTGCTTGCAGCCGGTCAACGGCCGCAGCAGGTCGAGCGTCATCGGCTGCGGCCGTATGTCGTTCCGGTACCTCGGCACCCGCCTACTTCGGCACGACCGGCGCCTGCCACTTGTCGTTGCCGGTCAGCGTCTCGAGGAACGCGACGAGCTGCGCCTGCTCCTCGTCGGTGAGGCCGCGGTTGACCATCAGCGGATCCTTGTTCGGATTGTCGATGCCGCCACCCGACATGATCTTGACGACCTCGGCGAGCGTCTTCGCGCTGCCGTCGTGGAGGTACGGCGCCGTCTTCGCGACGTTGCGCAGCGTCGGCGTCTTGAACGCTCCCTTCCTGGCCGGATCGTTGAGCGCCTTCTCTCCCCCGGCGCCGACGTCGGGCTTGTCGGCCTTCATGCCGATGCCGACGTTGTGGAAGCTCTTGTCCGTGAACAGCGGCGGCGTGTGGCAGACGACGCAACCGCCCTTGCCCATGAAGACCTCGTAGCCGGCCTTGGCCGCGTCGCTGACCGAGTTGTCCAGGCCTGCCTGCCAGCGGTCGAACTGCGAGTCGCCGCTGCGCAGCGCGCGCAGGAACGACGCGAGCGCCTTCACGATCGTGTCTGCGCTCGGCGGTGCGTTGAACGCCTCCTTGAACGCCTTGTCGTAGGCGGGCACGGCCGCGATCAGCGCCGCCGCTGCGTCGGGCTTGCCGGCGATCTGCGCCTTCCACGCCGCGTCGATGTTCTTCTCGAGCGAGGGTGCGCGGCCGTCCCAGTAGAACTTGTCGAGGTAGCCGACGTTGTACATCGTCGGCGAGTTGCGCGTGTTGTCCGTGCCGTCGTCCTTCGTCGACACGGCCTTGCCGTCCGTGAAGGCCTGTTCCGGGAAGTGGCAGCTGGAGCACGACATCTTGCCGCTGCCCGACAGGCGCGCATCGAAGAACAGCTGCTTGCCGAGCTCGACCTTGGCTGCGGTCAGCGGATTGTCGGCTGGCGTGACGAGCGTGGCCTTCTCGAGTCCGAGTGGGGCCTTCAGCGGATCCGAGCCGGCCTTGGCAGCTTCGGACGAACAGGCTGCCAGGAAGGGCAGCACGAGACATGACGTGAAGAGGCGGCGCATGGCGACTCCGGGGGGCCAGTGAGCCGGCGACGAAGTGTCGCCGAGCGAACCATGCTACCAGCGCGTGAAGCGATTCCGAGTCCTCAGGCCCCTGGCGAAGGCCCGGCTCGGGTCATTGGCCGAGGTCGACGTTCAGTTCGTCCGGCGCGCCATACGCAGCTCCTTGAGGAAGCTGCGATCGCCCGACACTTCGAACGCGTGCCTCAGCTCGCGCATCAGTGCGGCCTGGCTGCCGGCACCGCGCGACGGGATCACGTCGAGCACCGGATCGTACGGAACCTCGGGGGCCGTCGCGGCCGGAGCCGGCTCGACGGGGGCGTCCGTGCGGCGCGCAGCGGCCTCCATCGCCTTGGCCTGGTTCGCGCGGCGTTCGGCGGTCTGGGCCATCTGGCGCTCCTGGTCGGCGGCCGCGTTGACCTTCGCCGCATCGGCCTCGGCCTTGACGACCGCGTCGAGCGTCAGGCCGTCCTTCTCGATGCGGAAGACCGACTTCTTCGGCAGCACGACTTCGCCGCCGACCGTGCGGATGTGGTAGCCGTCGGCGTCTTCGGAGACGAGCACGCCTTCGATCACGTCGGGCAGAGAACCGGCGACCGCGTTCTTGTTGTGCACTTCCGGATCGGAGAGCCAGAACTTGTCGGCCTTCGCAGGAAGCTGGAAGAGGAGAGAGCAGACGACCAGGGGAATCACGCGCATACCGGAGTCTAGCACGCAACGCGCCAAGCGTCGGGGAGCGGCAATGCGGCCGCGCGCGTGGCCGAGTGGACAGTGTTGGAGTCGCCGGTGAGACTGGCGGTTCCATGCGCCATCTCATTGTGGCCATTTCCTGCTGCGCTCCGGTTCTGGCTCACGAACAGGAACCCGCTTCGCAGCGCCCCGCTACCGAGGTCCTGTTCGACGGCAAGACGCTGAACGGCTGGCGCGGTGATCCCGCGGTCTGGAGCGTGCGCGACGGCTGCATCGTCGGCTCGACGGTCGACGCGCCGATCAAGGCGAACACGTTCCTCGTGCTCGACGCGCGGCAGCCCGGCGACTTCGTGTGGAGTGCGATGGTGCGCCTCGAAGGCGACAACAACAGCGGCGTGCAGTACCGCAGCCGCGAGCTCGAGCCCGGTGCGTTCCGCGTCGGCGGCTACCAGTGCGACCTGCACGGCAAGCCCGAGTACCAGGCGATGCTCTACGACGAGCAGGGTGCGGGCATCGTCGCGCAGCACGGCCAGTTCGTGCTCTGGCGCGACAGCGGGCGCAGTGTGGTGGGGACCCTGAGCCGGCCGCGCGACATCGACGTCTCGTCGTGGCACAGGCTCACGATCATCGCGTGCGGCGACCTCGTCTGGCATCTGGTCGACGGGCGCGTCGTCACGGCCGTGAAGGACGAACGCGCCGACGCGCCGCGGCAAGGCGTGATCGCGCTGCAGGTACACACCGGCGCGCCGATGACGGTCTGGTGGAAGGACCTCGAGCTCTGCAAGTATCCGAGTGCCGAGGTCATGAAGCAGGACGTCGCGGTGCCCGACGCCGTGCGCGCGCTGCTGCGGCAAGAGGCGCTGCGAGGCGACGCGCCGAAAGGGCTGGTGCCGCAGTGGCTCTGGGACGCGGCCGCGGCGGACGAGGAGGAGCTGTTCTTCCGGAGGGCGTTCACGCTCGCGAAGGCGCCGGCCTCGGCGCGCTTCACGGTGTCGTGCGACAACCACTGCCGGCTCTACGTGAACGGCGAGAAGGTCGGGCAAGGCGACGAGTGGGAGTCACCGGTGAGCGTCGACGTGCAGAAGGCGCTGAAGGTCGGCGACAACGTGATCGCCGTGCACGGTTGGAACGACCGGGGCCCGGCGGCCATGGCCGCGCGGCTCAGCTGGCAGCTCGACGGCAAGGACAACGAGCTCGTCAGCGACGCGACGTGGCTCTGCAGCAGCGACGATCCCGACGGTTGGAACACGCCGGGCTTCGCGGCGCAGGGCTGGCAGCCTGTGCGCGTGCTCGCGGCGATGGGGGCGAAGGACGCGGATTGGACGCGCGTGCACGGCGAAGAGGCGCTCGGGTCGCTCGTGGACGCGAACGCGCCGCAGGTTGCGGTGGTGGAGACGGGCGTCGAGTGGCCGGGTCACGACGGCGAGGCGCCGCAGGTGCTGAGATTGCTGTCGGTGCCGCGTTCGCTCGGTTCGTGGGTCTCGCTCGGTGCCGATCCCAAGGGCCGGCTCTACGCGAGCGACCAGCGGCGCGGGCTCTACCGCATCGTGCCGGCCAGCGGCCTCGGCGAGCTCACGAAGGTCGAGCGCGTGCCGGTCGACATCGGCGGCTGTCATGGCTTCTTGTGGTTCCGCGACGCGCTGTATGCAGTCGTGAACGGCAAGGAGTCGGGGTTGTACCGACTCACCGACACGAATGCCGACGACGTGCTCGACCGCGTCGAGAAACTGACGGCGCTCGACGGCGAGGGTGAGCACGGGCCGCACTCGGTCGTGGTCGCGCCCGATGGCGAGAACCTGCTCGTGCTCTGCGGCAACCAGACGAAGCTGCCGAAGCTCGCGGCGAGCCGCGTGCCGACGAACTGGGCCGAGGACCGGCTGCTGCCGCGCATCGACGAGCCGAACCCGTATTGGGAAGGTCACTCGCCGCCCGGTGGCTGGGTCTGCCAGGTCGATCCCGACGGCAAGCGCTGGGAGCTGTTGTGCTGCGGCTTCCGCAATCCGTTCGACCTCGTCGTGGGGCCGAGGGGCCGCATCGTCACCTACGACGCGGACATGGAGTGGGACATGGGTCTGCCGTGGTACCGACCGACGCGCCTGCTCGAGGTGCAGAGCGGCGTCGACTACGGCTGGCGCATCGCCAGCGCGAAGTGGCCTGACGACTATCCCGATGCACCGCGTGCAATCGTGGACCTCGGGCCCGGTTCGCCGACCGGCATGGCGGTGATCGACAGCGGCCGGTCGTTCAACATCGTCGCGCTCGACTGGACTTTCGGCACGGTCTACGTGAACGGCCGACCCTGGTTGACCGGAGCCCCGTTGCCTCTCGCGGATGTCTGCGTCGTCGGCGAGATGCTCTACCTCGTCACGGGCGGGCGTGGCCTGCCGACCCGGTTGTTGTGCGTGCCGTTGCGTGGCGCGCCTCACCCCGATTGGCCCGTCAACTGGCTCGCAATACCGGGAGCACCGCAGTGGCGCGAGCAGGAGAAACGCTCCGTGCAGGAACTGCTGGCCGACGCCTCGTCCGCCAGCATGACGAGCATGTGGGTCGGGGACTTCGTCGACCTCCGGATCGCCGTCGAACGGTTGCCCGTGGCGTCGTGGCGGGACAAGGCCCTCGCGTTCGCGGGCGAGCCTGAGCCCGCCAAGGTGGGGCCGGGCATGTCGCTTGCCTTGCTGCTTGCGCTTGCGCGTCAAGGCAACCAAGACGACCTGCAGCCCGTGCTCGACGCCTCGAGCAGGGTTTCGGTCGCGTCACCCAACCGGTGGGGGCCGCGGTCGAGGTTGCCCGAGGGCTTCCCGAGGTTGCCACCCGACGAGCGCATCGCGTGGTTGCGAGTGCACGCACTCGCGCTGATGCGCCTGGGCCCAGCGAACGACGCGCAGCGCGCAGCGATCGCAGCGCGCCTCTTGCCGCTGTTCCCGGCGAACGACGAACGCGTCGACGCCGATCTCGCCGAGCTGCTCGCCTACGTCGATGCGCCGGGTTTCCTCGACAAGGCCGTGCCGATGCTGAGTCCGTTGCGGCCGTCACCCGCGCCGCCGTGGGCCGACATCACGAAGCGCAACGCGACCTACGGCGGCGTGATCGACGCGATGAGCAAGAACATGCCTCCGATCGGCCAGATCGCGATCGCGAACGCGCTGCGCACCGTGAAGCACGGCTGGACGCTCGACCAGCGCCGCACGTTCTTCACGTTCCTCGCCGAAGCCAGGAAGCGGAAGGGCGGCTCGAGCTACGACGGCTACATCAAGAAGATCATCGACGCGGGCTGGGCGACGTGCACACCTGCCGAGCAGGAGGCGCTCGCGGAAATGGTCGGCAAGGCGAAGGCCGACGCGCCGAAGTTCCGCGCGACCCCGCCGAAGGGGCCCGGCCGCGACTGGCAGGTCGCCGATGCCGACGGGCTCACGCGCGACGGTCTGCAGGGCCGCGACGTGCGCGCGGGCCACAACCTGTTCCACGCGGTCGGCTGCGCGTCGTGCCACTACTTCGCCGGCGAAGGCGGCAACCACGGCCCCGACCTGACGAGCCTCGCGAACAAGTTCACGGCGCGGGACGTGCTCGAGTCGATCCTCGAGCCCAGCAACGTGATCAGCGACCAGTACTCGGGCTCGGTGCTGACCAGGAAGGACGGCAGCGCGATCTTCGGCAGCGTGAAGAAGGGCTTCCACGGCGACACCGAGGTCTACGAGGTCGTACCCGCCGTCGCCGAGGCCGCTCTCGTGCGCGTGCCGGTCGCGGACGTCGCGAAGGTCGAGCCGTCGAAGCTGTCGCCGATGCCGAAGGACCTCGTCGACAACCTGTCGGCCGACGAGCTGCGCAATCTGCTCGCGTTCCTCTTGTCGCGCGGGCAGGGGCTCGGCAGCGGCAAGTGAAGGAACGGAGGGTGGCGTCGTGTTCCCGTGCCAGCGCGACTGCACGGGCTCGGGGGACGGCAAGCAGGTCCGCACAGCTTGGCCGTGCAAAGTGGATGTGCTACGGTTGGGGCATGAGAGTGCCGGCACGGTTCGTCCTCGTCAGCCTGGTCGCGATGGCCCCTGTCGCGGCACAACCTCAGGCGTCGGCAAGCGCACCCGCGGCGCCCGATGCTCCGGCGCACCGCGTCGAGGTGAAGGAAGACCTCCAGTACGCCGAGGGCTTCGCGCGCGAGCCGCGGCGCAACCGGCTCGATCTCTACCTGCCTGCCGACTCGCAGAAGCCGCCGCTGGTCATGTTCGTGCACGGCGGCAGTTGGACCGGCGGCAAGAAGGAGCACGTCGGCGGGCTCTGCACCGCGCTCGCCCAGCGCGGCGTGGCCGCGGCCGCGATCAACACGCAGCAGCATCCGTTCGCCGAGCCCGCGGCGATGGTCGCCGACTGCGGCCACGCGCTGGCGTTCCTGCACGCACACGCGGCCGAGCACGGCTACGACGGCGACCGCCTCTTCGTGATGGGCCACTCGTCGGGGGCCCACCTCGTGAGCTGGCTCGTGCTCGACGACGAGCGGCTCGCTGCGGCCGGTGTGCCGCGTGCGGCGGTGCG
The DNA here is from genome assembly GCA_036376355.1 of Planctomycetota bacterium. Taxonomy (GTDB): domain Bacteria; phylum Planctomycetota; class UBA1135; order UBA1135; family UBA2386; genus DASVAL01. The sequence goes on along the minus strand of DASVAL010000033.1, from coordinate 65,287 downwards.
CGGCTGCATCGGGCTGTCGGGCGTCTACGACGTGCGCCCGCGCCACGTGATCGTCGACCACGTGTTCGGCACCGACGCGAAGGTGCGCGCGGACGCCTCGCCGTTCCTGCACGCGGGGGCCGGGGATCCACCGTGCCTGCTCGTCAGCGGCGAACGCGACATCCCGGGCCTCGTGTTGAGCGCGCGCATGCTCGAGCGGAGTCTGCACGAGCACGGTGTCGCGGCCAGCACGCTCGAACTGCCCGGGCGCACGCACGTCGACTACTTCTTCTCGCTGGGCTCGGCCGTCGATCCGGTCCTGCCCCGCGTGCTCGAGTTCGTGCGCGAGCCCGGAACCAAGTTGACGGCCTCCGCTGCGCCTGCGTCCGATCTGCTCGTAGAGACGGCATCGACGACGCTCGGAGGTTCGGCGGTCGAGGTCGTGCGCCCCTGCGAAGGCACCGCGACGTGCACGCTCGTCTGGGTCGCATGCGGGAGCGACGAAGGCAAGGACGCGAGACGCGTCGCGAACGTGCTCGCGTCGCGCGGCATCGCGGTCGCGGTCGTCGGGTGTGCCGAAGCGGCCGCCGTGACGCCGGCGACGGCGCCCGCGCTCTCGCGCGTCTGCGCGGACCTGCTCGGCGCGGGCGCGAGGCTGCGGCTGCCCGCCCGCTGGTTCCTCGGCGGGGCCGGCAACGGCGGCTTCTTGGCCGCGAGCGCCGCGCCTGGCGCACCGGTGCCGGCCCCGAGCGGGCGTCTGTTGTTCGGCACGCCGGTCGGCGCGCGGTCGATCGCGGCGGCGCTGCCCGGAGTCGCGGCGCCGGACCTCGTGGAGACACTGGCAGCGGGAGACCACCCGCCGGCGCTGCTCTTCGTCCAGGGCGAGGAGGATGCGAAAGGGCGCCGCGAGGACGGGCTGCTGTTGAGCACGCGCCTCGTGCAGCGCGGCGTGCTCGTGCATCCGGTCGAGCTGCCGCGAACGTCGACTGCGGCGAGCCTCGCGCAGTTCGGCTCTGCCGGCGACGTGCTGCTGCCGCTCGCGCTGGCGTTCCTGCTCCCGAAGTGACGGCGCTCGCAGTGGCGGCCCGGGCGGTGACGCCTAGCCCGCGGGCCGCTGCAGCGTGAGCTGCGGGAACGGAATGCGCCAGCCGTTCTGCGTGCACGCGGCGACGAGCAGCGCCTGCAGGCGCCGCTGGATCTCGAGGTAGTTCGCCGCGGCGCTGCCGGCGAAGCGCGCGAGCACGATGTACTCGAGCGAGTTGCCGCGCGCGGACAGCAGCTCGACGCGCACGCTCTTGAGCTCGCCTGCCGCGACACCGGCCTGCAGCCCCTGCGTCAGCGTCTCCTGCATGCGCGCGGGCACCGTGGTCAGCGCCTCGGGCTGATGGCTGTAGTCGATGCCGAGCGTCGTCGTCACGACGAAGCCGCGCGAGAGGTTGCACGGATGCAGCTCGAGGAACGCACTGCTCGGGTAGCTGCGCGGTGCGCCCATGTACTCGACGACGACCACGTCGGGCGTCTGCGTGTACACGGTCCCGACGACGCCGTCGGTCAACAGCACGACGTCGCCCTTGCGGCACGGGAACCACGGCTCGTCGGGGCCGCTGCGGCGCGAACGTTTGCCGATCAGGTCCTGGATCGGCACACGCAGCGTGCCGCCTTCGAGCTCGGGGTTGTGCAGCTTCGAGTAGAAGCGAAGCGACTCGACGCGGAACGGCACGCCGTCGACGAGGATGCGTTCGCCCTCGCGCACGCCGCCGACGTTCAGCACGAGGCGGATCTGCTCGAAGAACTGCGGCATCATGCGCACCAGCACCCAGCCGACGCCGAGCAGGAACACCATGCAGACCGCGAGCAAGAGCCAGTCGTTGCGCGCGTACGGGACGACGAGCGTGCCGGCGACGGCGACCGCGAGGCTCAGCACCTTCAGCACGACGCCGAGCAGGCGCAGCGAGAAGCCGGCGCCGGTCGCGATGCGGCGCAGCAGACGGTTCAGCACGTAGGTGAGGCCGACGTAGAGAGCCGTGAAGACGGCGACGGACAGCAGCAGACTGAGCCCGCTGCTCTCGACGAACGTCTGGGCGACCAGCGTGATGCTCTGGACCAAGGACCTCTGTCCCTCGGTGCGTGCGAGCAGGCGCGCATTCGAGACGATCAGCTCGCCGGTCAACGCGTCGAGCGCCGGCACCCAGCGCCGGGACAGCTCGAGCTCGGCCTCGGCGCGCGCCTTGCTGCCTTCGGGCAGGGCACTGCGCGTGCGTTCGACGTTGCGGATCGCGTCCTCGACGGTGCGCTTCCTTTGCTCGAGCAGCTCGATCCTCGACTTCAGGTCGGCGACCTGGCGCGGCTCCTCGGTCGCGTCCTTGATCGTCTGCAGCAGCGGACGGATCAGCTCCTCGAACTGCTGGTCGATGTTGAACTGGCGGCGCTGCGGCGCCTCGAACTCCTGCACGTCGAGGCGCGAGGTCAGGCCCGCGAACTGCCAGCCGAGGTCCTTCATCTCGGCCTCGAGCGCCGCGGCCGTGTTGAGGTCGGGCTTCGCGAGCGCCGCCTGGTGTTGCGCGCGCTTCGTCTCGAGCATCGTGGCCAGGCGCTCGAGCGCCTGCAGCGTGGTCGCATCGAGCGTGGCGTGGCCCTGCGGCTTGGCCTCGGCGGCGCCAGGCTGCTGCGCGGCGACGGACGCAATGACGCAGCAGACCGTGAGAAGGGCCGACAGCAGCACGCGGGCGAACGACATCGAGTGCATCGCCGCACGGTACCGGCGCGGGGCCGCCGGAGCACGTGCGCGCCGGCCAGAGGTCTCGGCGGGCTGCGCGATGCTCGCGCTGGCTTCAGGCCGCGTGGCGGCTACACCATGCGTCTAGCGATGAGCCAAACGTCCACGAAGCCGCCGAGCGGCATGCGCGATTTCCTGGCGCCCGACGTCGTGCGCCGCAGGCACGTGACCTCGATCGTGCAGCGCGTCTACGAGTCGTTCGGCTTCGTGCCGCTCGAGACGCCGACGATCGAGAACCTGAGCTCGCTGCTCGGCAAGTACGGTCCCGAGGGTGACCAGCTGCTCTACCGCATCCTGCACCGCCGCGAGAAGCTGCTGCGTGCACTGGTTGGTACGCCGCGCGAAGAGGACCTCGCCGACGAGGGGCTGCGTTACGACCTGACGGTGCCGCTCGCGCGCGTCGTCGCGAACTACCGCGAGCTGCCGGCCTTCTACAAGCGCTACGCGATCCAGCCGGTCTGGCGCGCCGATCGCCCCGCGAAGGGACGCTTCCGCGAGTTCTGGCAGTGCGACGTCGACATCACGGGCACGCGGTCGCTGGTCGCCGACGCCGAGGTCTGCGGCGCCGTCGCCGAGGCACTGCACCAGCTCGGCTTCCAGGACTTCAAGATCCTGACGAACCACCGCCAGCTGCTGCGTGCACTCGTGGCTCTGGCGGGCATCCCCGAGCAGTCGGAGGCGCTGGCGCTGATCGTGCTCGACAAGCTCGACAAGGTCGGCGTCGACGCCGTGAAGCAGGAACTCGCGCAGAAGGGTGTTGCGCTGGATCGGACCGAGGCGCTGCTCGCGCTGCTCGAGCAGAGCAGGCAGCCCGGCGCCCTGGCCCGGCTCGCGAGCGGCGAGGGTGCGCTGGCGGCCGGCGCGCGCGAGCTGCAGCAGCTGTTCGCGCACGCGAGCAAGGGACCCGCGGCCTCACACCTCGTCTTCGACCCGTCGCTCGCGCGCGGGCTCGGCTACTACACGGGCCCGATCTTCGAGGTCTCGTGCGCGGGGCTCGCCGGCTCGATGGGGGGCGGCGGTCGTTACGACAACCTGATCGGCATGTGGAAGCAGCAGCAGGTGCCGGCCGTCGGTTTCTCGCTCGGACTAGAACGCGTGCTGCTGGTCATGGAGGAGCGGGGCATGTTCCCGCCGCTCGCGATCGGCCCGCAGATCCTGCTCTGCCGCATGGCCGACGTCGAGGCCTCCGTCGCGATCGGCGTCGCGACCGCGCTGCGCGCCCAGGGCCTGCGTGTCGAGATCCACGCCGATGCGCCGCAGCTGGGCAAGCAGCTCCAGTACGCGAATGCGATCGGCGCCCCGTTCGCGGCGATCCTCGGCAGCAGCGAAGTCGCGGCTGGCACCGTGACGCTGAAGGATCTCACGAGCGGCACGCAGGCGGCCGTGCAGGTCGCCGAAGTCGCGAGCCGGTTGTCTCGCCCGTCCTGAGCGTGCGCTGCGCGGTCCGCGAGGTCCACGAGCCGAGCGTGGACGCGGTCGCGTCCGCGGGCCAAGATGCGCGCGTGTCAGCACCCGAAGCGAACCAGCAGCCGCTGCAGCCCGAGGAGCTCGACCTCGTCGCACGCGTGCGGCAGGCGCTCGTGCAGGTCGGCACGCCGGACGCCGAGGCCTCGATCGCGGCGATCGACAACCAGCTGCACAGCCTGCGGTTGTTCGGCGAGCTGCTCGCGCGCTATCCGTCGCCGCTGCAGGAGCAGATGCTGAGCGGCAAACGCCGCGGCCTCGACACGCTCGTCGACTCGCTCGTGTCGACGGACCAGGCCACGTTCCCGTTCCGCGCGCCGACGCAGGCGCTGGTCGGTCGCACGATGAACATGGCGCAGATCAACTTCCTGCGCATGCTGTGGCACCTGGCCGGGAGCTTCGACGACGCCGAGCAGGCGGCTTCGCTGCGTGAGCTCGCCGCGCGGCGGCTGCGCGCGAGCGTGCACTGCCGGCTCGTCGAGGAAGTGCTCGCCGACATCGTCACCGATGCGACGATCGATCGCACCCTGCGCGAACGCGGAGTGCGCAGCCTCGCGCAGTTGTGGGGGCACCGGCTCACGTGGCGCGTGAACACGTTCTTCCCGATCCTCGCGGCGACCTGGGAGGCGCGGCAGCGTGTGCGCGTCGTCGGCGGCTCGCTGGTTGGCAACTGCGAGATGTTCCAGCTGCTCGCCGAAGGTGGTGAGCCCGAGTTCGTCGACCTGCTGCTCGACCAGGACTACGGTGAAGCCGAAGCGCAGGCCTTCCGCGAGTTCCTGTTCGGCACCTCGTCCGAGGCCCTCGAACAGCTCGCGCAGCGCATGGCGAAGGAGGGCATCTCGAGCATCGAGCTCGACAGCAGGGTCGGCGACAGCTCGCGCGACGCGGGCTCGATCCTGTTCGAGTTCTTCCGCGCGCGCTACGTGCGGTGCAGCGCGCGCCGCACGGCCAACCTGCCGGGGCCGCGGCAGACGGCCGAGGGCTACGTGATGCTGGCCTGGCTCGCGCGGCGCGACGGTTGACCGCACGTCGAGCCGCCTGTCGGGTCTTCACCCGGTACGGCGCGGTACGGCGCAGCGGACGAGCCGACACAGCTTCGCAGGCGATCGTGGCGCGTTGCCGCGGTAGATATACTGCCCCCGCGCCGGCCTGCCCCCGGCGCCGACTCCCCGCCGCCGCCATGCGTTTCGTCACCTCGTTGCTGGCCTCCCTGCTCGTTCCGCCCCTGCTGGCCCAGGGCCTCGATCCCGTCGGTCTCGTGCATCCGAGCGCGCAGCCGCTCGCGGCCGTCGCCGTGCTCGCGGTGCCAGCGATCGATCGCGCCGCGATCTCGCTCGAGGACGAGACGCGTCACCAGCAAGGACAACCGGCGCGCTACGCGATCCCGCAGCCCGTGAACGCCGATCCGACGTCGCACGGCACGTGGGAAGTGCTCGACCAGACCTGGTCGCTGTGGCGCCTGCGCATCCACTCGCCGGACGCGAGCCACGTCAACCTCGGCTTCTCGCAGTTCCAGATGCCGGCTGGCGCGCGGCTCACGATCTACAGCTCCGACTACACGCACGTCGTGCGGCCGTTCGACGCGCAGGACCACTCACCGAGCGGACAGCTGTGGACGCCCGTGGTCCGGACCGACAAGATCGTCGCGGAGGTCTACGTGCCGACGGCCTTGCGCGGGCAGGTGCGGCTGCGCCTCGTCCACGTCGGCTCGGGCTACCGCTTCTTCGGCGCCGGCGCCGACGCGATGGGCCTCGACGGCAGCGGCCCCTGCAACATCGACGTCGCGTGCTCGCAGGCTGCTGCCTGGCTCGACGAGGTCTCCAGCGTGGCCGCGCTCTCGTCGGCGGGCAACATCTTCTGCACCGGCTTCATGATCAACAACGAGGCGCAGGACGGCCGGAACTACCTGATCACCGCGCATCACTGCGGCGTCACGGCGAGCCTCGCGGCGACGATGGTCGTCTACTGGAACTACGAGGAGCCCACCTGCGGCGGCTCGGGCGCGCCGCTGAACCAGTTCAACACGGGTGCCACGCTGCGTGCGTCCTACAGCGTGTCCGACTTCACGCTCGTCGAGCTGCTGGCGCCGCCGACGATCTCCTGGGGCGTCACCTACGCGGGCTGGAATCGCAACACCGCGGACGCGACGTCGGCCGTCGGCATCCATCATCCGAGCGGCGACGCGAAGAAGATCTCGTTCGAGTACAACCCGACCGTCACGACTTCCTACGGTGGGGCTTCGTTTCCGGGCGACGGCACGCACATCCGCCTCGTCGACTGGGACCTCGGCGTCACGGAGGTGGGCTCGTCGGGGTCGCCGCTGTTCGACCAGAACCACCGCGTGGTCGGGCAGCTGCACGGCGGCGGCTCGGCCTGCGGCAACAACCTCTCGGACTGGTACGGCAAGTTCGCGCGCTCCTGGACCGGCGGCGGCACGAACTCGACGAGGCTGTCGAACTGGCTCGATCCGCTCAACACGGGCATCACGACGCTCGACACCTACGTGCCGGTCCAGGCGACGGCGACGGCGTTCGGCACGGGCTGCTACCAGTCGCGAGGCTGCTTCTCGCAGATCTTCGCGGCCAACACGTTCGACCTCGCGGTCACGTCCATCGGCTTCGCGCCGATCGCGAACGGCTACACGGTGCAGTCCGTGCCGAATGCGTGGACCACGCCGAGCTCGCCGGACCTCGCCCTGGCCGACGACGCGCTCGCGACGCTGAACCTGCCGTTCTCGTTCACCTTCCCGGGCGGCGCCACGTCCGTCGTGCGCATGAGCTCGAACGGCTTCCTCTGGCTCAACGGCGTGTCGACCGATCCGGACCCGGCGCCGACGCCGGTCGAGCTGGGCCAGGGCCTCGCGCGCTTCGCGCCGTTCTGGATGAACCTCGATCCGACGGCCGGCGGCACGTGCCACTTCGACGTCGACCCGAGCGGCAGCGAGGTGCGCTTCACGTGGGCGAACGTGCCGGCGTTCACGACGGGCGCGCCGGGGCCGGGCAACTCGATCCAGGTCGTGCTGCGCGCGAACCAGTCGGCCGAGTTCCGCTACGGCCAGGTGCCGAACCAGGCGAACCTCTGCCTCGTCGGCTGGAGCCGCGGCGCGCAGATGATCCCGCTGCAGACCGACATCTCGGCCGCGATGCCGTTCCCGGTCTCGATCGACCAGAACGCGCTCGGCTTCGTGCCGACGAACCGGCCGATCCTCGGCACGACGCAGATCATCAACATCACGAACATCCCGAACCCCGCGGGCAGCATCGGGCTCGCGCTGGTCGGCGGGAACGCGATCGTGCCGGGGCTGAACCTCGGCCTCATCGGGGCGCCCGGCTGCTTCCTGAACTCGACCGCGGACCAGATCCTGCCGATCTTCCCGCTGATCGGGCCGACGCACCCGTGGGCGCTGCCGATCCCGAACTCGATGTCGCTGTCGGGCTCGCGCGTGTACTGCCAGGGTGCGCTGCTCGTGCCGCCGGGCACGAACGCGTTCGGGTTGCTGACCGCGAACAGCGTGAACCTGCTGCTCGGGACGCTGTGATTCTGCTCGCGCCTGGCGCGAGCAGAATCACAGCGATGATGCCTGCGCCGCAACGCGGGGAAGCGTGGACGGCGAAACACGCAACCAGCCCCGCTGCGGCGCGCTGACTTTCGGCGCGATTTTCCTTATGTGCCCATGACGCCACACACACTCGCCAGACCCTGCAAGCCGATGGCGCGATCGATTTCAGTCCTCCGAGGATGCTCGGTGCCTGAACCAGGAAACAGCACCGAACACGAGCAGGAGCCCAGGAACCCAGTAGCCCAACGCGTTCCGGAGTTGCTCCTGCAACCAGTCACGCTCGACGAACCACCCGACGCTCCATCCCACCACGCGCCGCGGCGGCCACAGAGTATCCAAGCAGTTCCACCAGATCGCGAGACAGTGGAGCGCCAGGGCAATGGCAGCCAATCCCACGAGCTCGGTCACTGCGACTCGGGAGGCGGTCATGATCGTGACCCAGTCTAATGCGCGTCGAGCCAGCTGTGGCCGTGGCCGATCGAGACGTCGAGCGGCACGACGAGCTCGGCGGCGCCCATCATCGCGTCGCGCACGAGCGGCTCGACCTCGGTCAGCTCGTCCTCCGGCACGTCGAAGACGAGCTCGTCGTGCACCTGCAGCAGCAGCTTCGCCTTCAGCTTCCGCCGGGCCAGCGCCGCGTGCACGGCCAGCATCGCGCGCTTGCTGATGTCGGCGGCCGTGCCCTGGATCGGCGTGTTGACGGCCATGTTCTCGGCGGCGATGCGCAGCATCGCGTTCGTCGAGTCGATGTCGGGCAGCGGCCGCCGCCGGCCGAACAGGGTCCAGACCTCCTTCTCGGTCCGCGCCTTCTGCAGCGAGCCGTCGAGGTAACGCTTCACGCCGGGCAGCGCGCGGAAGTAGCTCTCGATGAACTTCCTGGCCTCGGGCGGCGTGAGGCCCGTCTCGCTCGCGAGGCGCGAGGCGCCCATGCCGTACATGAGGCCGTAGTTGATGACCTTCGCCTGGTTGCGCAGCTCGGGCGAGACCATGTTCGGCAAGAGCCCGTGCACGAGTGCTGCGGTGCGCGCGTGGATGTCCTCACCGCGCTGGAACGACTCGACGAGCGCCTTGTCGCCCGACAGGTGGGCCAGGATGCGCAGCTCGATCTGCGAGTAGTCGGCCGAGAGCAGGACCCAGCCCTTGCCGCGCGACACGAACGCGGCGCGCACCTTGCGCCCCTCGTCGGTGCGGATCGGGATGTTCTGCAGGTTCGGATCCTCGGAGCTCAGCCGCCCCGTCGCGGCGACGGCCTGGTTGAACGTCGTGTGCACGCGGTTCGTCGCCGGCGAGACGAGCAGCGGCAGGCTGTCGACGTAGGTGCTCTTGAGCTTCGTGAGCTGGCGCCATTCGAGCAGCAGCTGCGGCACCTCGTGGCGCGCGGCGAGCTTCTCGAGCACGTCGTGGTCGGTCTTGTACTGACCCGTCGGCGTGCGCTTCGGTTTCGGCATGTCGGCGATGCGGTGCACCTCGAGCTCGTCGAACAGCACGGTGCCGATCTGCTGCGGTGAGCCGAGATTGAACTCGTGCCCCGCGCGCTCGTGGACGCGCTTCTGCAGCGAGTCGATGCGCTGCTGCATCTCGGCCGAGAGGCGGGCCAGGTGCTCGCGGTCGATCGCGATGCCCTCCCATTCCATGTCGAGCAGGACCGGCAGCAGCGGCAGCTCGAGCTCGCGGTAGATGGCCTCGACGCGGCGCTGCTGCAGGTCGCGCTGCAGGACCTCGCAGAGCCGGAGCACGAGGTCCGCCTCCTCGCAGACGAAGTTGCCGGCCAGCGACGGATCGACCTGGTCGAACGTGAGCTGCTTCTTGCCGGTGCCGACGACGTCCTTCGCGCTCGCCTTCTTGAAGGCGAAGTGCTTCAGCGCCAGCGCCTCGAGCGAGTGCGACTGCACGCCCGGCTCGGCGCAGTAGCTCGCGAGCCGCGTGTCGAACGTGAACCCCTCGAGGACCTGGTCGGCGCCGCGCAGTGCCGCCATCACGCGCTTGCCGTCGTGCGCGGCCTTCTGCGGCGTCGGCGCACCGAGTACCTGGGCCAGCGCCTGCTGCACGGCCGCGCGACCGCCGGGCAGGATCGGCGGTTCGGCGTTGAGCGGCACGTAGGCGGCAAGGCCCGGCGCGTGCGCGAAGCCGATGCCGACGAGCTTGCTCGTGCGCGGGCTGCTGCCGACGGCCTCGACCGCGATCGCGATCCGCTCCGCGCGCTGCAGCGTCGCGAGCAGCGCCTGCAGCTGCTCGGCCGTGCGCACGATCTCGTAGTGTGCGACGACGTCGGCCTGCGGCTTCGGCTGGCTCGCGAGCTGTCCGAGCAGGTTCTTGAACTCGAGCCGCTGGAACAGCGGCCGCAGCTTCTCGGGGTCCGGCGCGGGAGGCGGCAGGTCGGTCACGGCGACCGGCAGCGGCACGTCGAGCTGCAGCGTGACGAGTCGCTTCGACAACAGCGCGAGCTCGCGGTTCTCTTCGAGCGACTGCCGGATCGAGGCCTTCTTGACCTCGGCCGTGCGCTGCAGCAGCGCCTCGAGCGTGCCGAACTGCTGCAGCAACTCGACGGCCGTCTTCTCGCCGACCTTCGGCACGCCGGGCACGTTGTCCGACGTGTCGCCCATCAGCGCGAGCAGGTCGACCATCGCCGACGGCGGCACGCCCCACTTCGCCTGCGCCGCTTCGGCGTCGAGGATCTCGGGCTTGCTCGTCGAGCTGCGCAGGTTCCAGAGCTTCACGTGCTCGCCGACGATCTGCAGGAAGTCCTTGTCGCCCGTGACGATGAAGACCTCCATGCCGGCGTCCCTGCCGCGCACGGCGAGCGTGCCGATCACGTCGTCGGCTTCGTGCGTGTCGCTCTCGACGACGGGGATGCCGAAGCCCCGCGTGGCCTCGCGGATGTCGTCGAGCTGCATCCGCATCTCGTCGGGCATCTTGCTGCGCGTCGATTTGTAGTCCGCGTAGATCTGCGTGCGCACGAGGTCGCTGCGCGGCCCGTCGAACGAGATCGCGACCGCGTCGGGCTTCTCGCGCTCGAGCAGCGCGCGCAGCGTCATGCAGAAGCCGTAGGTCGCGGCGGTCGGGTGGCCAGCGCTCGTCGTCAGCGGCGCGCGGCCCGTGCCCTGGAACGCGAAGAAGCTGCGGTAGGCGAGCGCGGTGCCGTCGATCAGGAAGAGCCGCTTCTGCATGTCGACGTTGTACCGGCGGTGGCGGCCGCGTCGACGACGAACCTCGCGCGATCAGTCGCCGTGCGCGCAATGCACGCCGCGCGCCGCGAGGAAGGCGCTCAGCGCCTCGAGCGCAGCCCGTTCCTGCGCGAGGCACTGCACCAGCACGTCGCCGCTGCGCACGTGCTGCGACAGGTGCCGCACCGCGGCGACCGCGACCTCGGTTCCGGTCATCGTCGCCGTGAAGCCGCCGAGGAAAGCGCCGAGCACGAAGCCGAGCGGGATCGCGATCTCGAGCAGGCCGCTGAACATGCCGAAGGCGCCCGCGAGCACGCCGTTCACGACGGCGCCGATCACTGCCCCGGCCACGACCGCGAGCACCATGCCGCCGATCCACCGCGTCGCGACCGGGTCGCGGCCCGCGCGCACGAGGCTCAGCAGGTGGGGGCCGTCCGTGGCGCGGGGGTAGACGCGCGAACGCAGGCTGCCGCGGAGGGCCTGCAACGTGGCCGGCGCGTCGGCCAGCAGCCGGTCGAGGTCCGAGTCCTCCGGCAACAGTACGAACAGGGTCGGCATGGGTTCGCGCAGCAGAGTTTCGTACTTCGTGCGAGAGATGGTTGCCACGGATCGCGCCAGCGCGCAACCTTCGCGCGCGTGTTCCACGACCTGATCCAGTGGTGGTTCGAGATCGTCCATGACTGGGGCTATCTCGGCGTCTTCCTGCTGATGGCCGCAGAGAGCTCGATCATCCCCGTGCCGTCGGAGGTCGTCATGCCGCCCGCCGCCTACTGGGCGGCGCAGGGCAAGATGACGTTCTGGGGCGTGGTGCTCGCGGGCACCATCGGCTCCTGGTTCGGCTCGGCGGTCAGCTACTGGGTCTCGCTGTGGATCGGCCGACCGTTGGTCATGCGCTACGGCAAGTACCTGCTGATGCCGCCGAAGAAGATCGAGCTCGCCGAGGGCTGGGCGCAGCGCAACGGCTTGAAGGGAGTGTTCGTCGCGCGCCTGCTGCCCGTCGTGCGGCACCTGATCTCGATCCCGGCCGGCATCCTGCGCATGAAGTTCGTGCCGTTCTCGATCGTGACCACGCTCGGCGCGGGGATCTGGTGTTGGATCCTCGCGTGGTGGGGGAAGGAGGTGCTCGGCGACCGGCCGGATCTGCTCGACCACCCCGACGCGATGGTGTCGGTCATGAAGGAGAAGATGATCTGGTTCGTCGGCGCGATCGTCGTGCTCGCGGTGCTGTTCTTCGTCGCGACGCGCAAGCGGAAGGCGCCGGAGCAGGCCACCGACTCGGCGGCGTGAAGCGCGGCTGTCGCGCTACTTCTGCCAGATCAGGTCCAGGCGCCGGTCGGAGGCCGCCGCCCCTTGCAGTGCATCGGGGCGCAGCACGCCGCCAGCGAACTGGTGCGCAGAGAATCCCGCGTCGCGGAACAGCCGCAGGAACGACTCGGGGTCGATGCCGGCCCTTCGCATGTACTTCGGCGCGAACTCCGCGACGATCACCGGGCGCCCACGCAGCAAACGCTGCGCGCCGCGCAACGCCGGCAGCTCGTAGCCTTCGACGTCGATCTTGACGAAATCGACCTCCTCGGGCGGAACGCCGATCGCCGGCAGCAGATCGTCGAGCGCCACGACCTTCACGTCGATCGGCGTACACCCGGCCTGCGCGACCAGCGAGTGCCGGCCCATGTTCTTCTCGGCATACGGAAAGAACTGCATCGTGCCGGTGCGCTCGGCGACGGCGACCGGATGCACCATCACGTTCGCGATGCCGTTCTGCTGCAGGTTCTCGCGCAGCAGCGCGAGGTTGCGCGGCTCGGGCTCGAATGCGTGGATCCTTGCCCTCGGATACCGCTTGCCGAGCAGCATCGAGTACCAGCCGAGGTTCGCGCCGATGTCGAGGATCACCGCGTCGTCGCGCAGCGACAAGTGCCGCAGCACGAACTCCGTCAGGTCGCGTTCGTAGACGCCGCGTTTGAACAGGTGGCGGCCGAGGAAGTCCCGTGAGTAGGCCCGCACCCGCAGGCCGGTTGGCTCGACGCGCGCCGTGATCAGGCTCTGCCGCAGCACGTAGCGCCGCACGAAGTACTGCAGGCTGCGCCAGCTCGTGCGGTGCTCCTCGGGTAGTGCCAGCATGACTGCTTTCAGCCCTCGCGGACCATCTCGTGCACGTCGAGCTGCACGGGGCCATCCTCGCCGCGCGGACTGAGGCGCGGCGAGTAGACGATCTTCCACGGGCCCTGCCTGCCGCGCATCTCCTCGAAGCGCGCGACGCCGCGCACGAGCCGCGCCGGCAGGATCTGGCCGTCGCCGACGAAGCGCAGCTTGAGGTCGGTGCCGCGCACGTCGGTCAGCGGGTTGCCGACGGTGCGCACGCCGCTCGTGCAGAAGCGCGGCCGGCGGTGGCCCTGGCCGAACGGGCCGAGCATGTCGAGGCGGCGCACGATGTGCGGATCGAGCTCCGAGAACGCGGCCGTGCCGTCGACGGGCTCGGGATCTGCGGTCGGGCCGATCGCGAGGCAGACCTCGTCGAAGCGCGCGCGGAACGCTTCGAACTGGTCGCGCCGCAGCTCGAGCCCGGCGGCCGCAGCGTGGCCGCCGTGCGCCATCAGGTGGGGGCCGCAGGCAGCGAGCGCGTGGCGCAGGTGCAGCCCCGTGACGCAGCGGCCCGAGCCGCGGCCGGTCTCACCCTTCCAAGCGATCAGGATGGCCGGCTTGCCGGTCGTCTCGGCGACGCGCGCCGCGACGATGCCGAGCACGCCGGCGTGCCAGGTGTCGCCGGCGAGCACGACGGCGGGCCCCGAGGTCTTGGCGGCGAGCTGCATGACCTCGTCCTGCAGCTGGCGCTCGACGACGCGCCGCGCGTCGTTGTGGCGTTCGAGCACCTTCGCGGCCGCCTGCGCCTCGCTGTAGCCGGGCGCACAGAGCAGGGCCACGGCGTCGAGCGCGTGGCCGACGCGTCCGGCCGCGTTGATCAGCGGTGCGATGCGGAACGCGATGTCCTCGGCGCCGGCGCCGCGGTGCTGCAGGCCCGCCGAGTCGAGCAGCGCGCGGATGCCGGGGTTCTTGCTCTGGGCCAGCGCGCGCAGGCCGTGGAAGACGAGCGTGCGGTTCTCGCCGCAGAGCGGCGCGATGTCGGCTACGGTTCCGAGTGCGACGCAGGCCATCGCGTCGGTCAGGAACTCGGCGAACTCGGGGCTCTGCAGCACGCCGCCCGACAGCGAGCTCGCGATCGCCATCGCGAGCCGGAACGCGACGCCGCAGCCGGCCAGGTTGCGATCCGGGTAGCCGGCGTCGGGCAGCCGCGGGTTCAGGATCGCGAACGGTGCGGCGACGTTCTCGCTCGTGCCGTGGTGGTCCGTGACGATCACGTCGATGCCGGCCTGCTGCAGCTCGGCGATCGGCGCCTGCGCGTTCGTGCCGTTGTCGACCGAGATCACGAGGCGGTGGCCGCTCTGCTTGATCGCGTCGACGCTCGCGCGCGAGAACGAATAGCCGTCGGCGCGGGCCGGGATGTACGGGCGGCTGCTCGCGTGCAGCAGCGAGAAGAACTTGTGCAGCAGCACGGTGCCGCTGATGCCATCGACGTCGTAGTCGCCGTGGATCAGGATCGGCTCGCCAGCGCGCAGCGCCTGCCGGATGCGCTGCACGGCCTTGTTCATGTCCTTGAACAGGAACGGATCCTGCAGCGTCGCGAGGTTCGGCCGCAGGAAGCTGCGCACGCGGTCCGGGTCGTCGTGGCCGCGCGCGATCAGCACGCGCACGACGAGCTCGGGCAGGCCCAGCGTGCGAGCCAGCGCACGCTCGCGCGGATCGGGTTGTGGCTTCAGAGCGGCGCGCTGCATGCGGAGTGCGGTATGGTAGCGACAGGTCATCCGATGCCTACAACCGACTCCGAGCGTTCTCCGACTCTGCGTGGCTTGCCGTCGGTCGACCAGATCGTGCGCCTGCCGGCACTGCAGAACGTACAGCGGCCGGTGCTCGTGCGACAGGCGCGCGCCTGGCTCGAGGAGCTGCGCGCCCGCGTGCTCGACGGCACGCTCGATGCGGCGGCGCTCGCGGCGCAGAGCGAGCCCGAGGCGATGGTGAACGCGCTGCGCAAGCGTTGTGCGTCGTCGGTGCGGCCGCGCCACGAGCGCGTCTACAACGCGACCGGCATCGTGCTGCACACCGGCATCGGCAGGGCGCCGCTGGCGGCTCCGGCCGTTGCGGCGCTCACGCAGGCCGCGGGTTACGCGGTCGTCGAGGTCGATCCGGGCACCGGCCTGCGCGACCAGCGTGAGCTCGGCGTCGCGGCGCTGCTGCGGGCCGTCACGGGGGCCGAGGGGGCGCTCGTCGTCAACAACAACGCAGCTGCCGTCACGCTGATGCTCGCGGCACTGTGCGCGCAACGAGAGGTCGTGATCTCGCGCGGCGAGCTCGTCGAGATCGGCGGCGGCTTCCGCGTGCCCGACGTGATGCGGCGCGCGGGCTGCACGATGGTCGAGGTCGGTGCGACGAACAAGACGCACCTAAGCGACTTCACCGACGCGACGACGGAGCAGACGGTCGCGTGGCTCAAGGTGCACCCGAGCAACTTCCGCATCGAGGGCTTCGCCGGCACACCGTCGGTCGCAGAGCTCGTCGAGCAGGTCGCGAAGCAGGCCACCAGGGAACCGGGGCCGCAGAAGAACCTGCTCGTGCTCGACGACCTCGGCAGCGGGCTCTTGTGGAACGAGCCGATCGCGGGCCTCGCGAACGAGCCGCGTGTGCGCGACAGCCTGCAGGCAGGTGCGCACGTCACGTGCTTCTCGGGCGACAAGCTGCTCGGCGGCCCGCAGTGCGGCATCCTGGTCGGCCGCGCGGACCTGATCGCACGCTGCCGCGCGCATCCGCTGTACCGCGCGCTGCGTTGCGACAAGCTGACGCTCGCGGCGCTCGAGGCGACGCTGCTGATCTATCGCGACGACGAGCCTTTGCGGGCCGTGCCCGTGCTGCGCATGCTGGCCGCGGCGCCGGCCGAGCTGCGCGCACGCAGCGAGCAGCTGCTCGGCCTCTTGCCCGGACGCGGCGCCAAGGTGACGACCAGCGACTCGTTCGCGGGATCCGGCGCGAACCCGGCGCGCGCGTTGCCGAGCTTCGCGGTGTCGCTGCAGGGCGGTGACGCCGAGAACGACGCTCTGCGAGCGGCGCGGCCGATCAGCGTGTTCGCGCGGGTCGCGGATGGCCGCGTGCTGCTCGACGCGCGCACGCTGCTGCTCGAGGATCTGGCCGCCGTCGCCGCTGCCGTGCAGCGCGCGCTGGCCTAGAGGAATCACATGGTCGACACGAACACGAAGGACATGAAGGACAAGCGCCTGACCCGCTACGCGTCCGGCTCCGGTTGAGCCGCCAAGCTGCCAGCAGGGAGCCTCGGGCAGGTTCTCGAAAAACTCGGCGCGATCGAGCATCCCCAGCTGCTCGCGGGGCACCGCGGCTTCGAGGATGCGGCGATCTTCCGCCTCGACGCCGAGCGTGCGCTCGTGCAGACGCTCGACTTCTTCCCGCCGATCGTCGACGACGCGCGCTGGTTCGGCCGCATCGCGGCCGCGAACTCGCTGTCCGACGTCTATGCGATGGGGGGGCAGGCACTGACCGCGATGAACATCGTCGGCTGGCCGAAGGACCTCGACCTCGATCTGCTCGGCGAAGTGCTCGCGGGCGGCCTCGAGAAGATCGCGGAGGCCGGCGCCGTGTTGTGCGGCGGCCACTCGGTCGTCGACCACGAGATCAAGTACGGCCTCTCGGTCACGGGCCTCGTGCACCCGCAGCGCTTCTGGCCGAACGGCGGCGCGCGCGCGGGCGACGTGCTCGTGCTGACGAAGCCGCTTGGCATGGGCCCCGTCTCGACGGCGATCAAGCGTGAGAAGGTCTCGGCTGCGGTCGCGATGGCCGCGATGCAGCAGATGGCGACGTTGAACAAGGGCGCTTGCGACGCCGTGCGCGACCTCGAGGTGCACGGGGCGACGGACGTCACGGGCTTCGGGCTGATCGGCCACGGCTGTGAGATGGCCGAGGGTGCTGGCCTGTGCCTGCAGCTGCGCGCGGCCGACCTGCCCGTGCTACCGGGTGCAATCGACCTCGTGCGCGAGGGTGTGATGTCCGGCGGCTGCACGCGCGGCAAGACGCACTACGGGCCGCGCGTTCGCATCGAGGCGAAGGTCGATCAGGCGCTCGCGGACCTCGTGTTCGACGCGGAGACGTCGGGTGGCCTGATGCTCGCGGTGCCCGATGCGATCGCCGACAAGGTCGTGCGGCGCCTCGCGGACGCGGGCACGCCGAGCCACGCGTGCATCGGCACGTTCGCGCCGCGGGCGAGAGGCGGACCCGCGCTCACGCTCGCCTGAGAGCGGCGAGGCTCTCAACGCGGCGGCAGGCCGAGCAGCTCGCGCGGCTTGCCGTCGAGCACGGGCATCGGCACCTTCTCGGCGGCCACGACGAGCACGTCGAAGGTGAACTCGGCCAGGCCCGGCTTCGGCAGCGGCGGCAGGCCCGCGGGCGACGGCGTCGGCTCGGTGTCGGCCGGCCACTCCTCGTCCCCGAGCACGGCGATGCGCAGCGTCGCGGCGAGCAGCGACTTCGTGGCCGGGTCGAAGCAGACCGTCGCGTCGACGACGACGCGGTTCGGCACGCGCGTCAGCAGCCCGATGCTCTCGAGCGCCTGTTGGCTCTTGCTGTGCGGCACGGCGGCCTCCGCGGCGAGCGCGCGTGCCTGCTTGCCGGTCCAAACGGCGTGCACGCGCATCGCGGGGCGATCGTCGTGCGAGGCCGCTGACCACGACTGGATCGTCGCGCTCGGCAGGTGCGTCGCGAGCATTCGCGGCGACAGCGGGCAGTCCGGCGCATCCCCTTGCGGCAGCGTCCACGGGCGCTCGAGCACGCGCACGAGCTCGCGTTCGCCATACGTCACAACGCTGTGCGGTGGCACCGTGTGCAGCGCCAGGCCGTCCTGCCAGGCGCCCTGGAACACGACCGTCGTGCCCTCGCCCGCCTCGCCGACGCCCGCGGGGAACTTGCACGTGCCCGTGAACGCATGCGCCTGCTGCAGGAACTTGCGGCACGCGGCCTGCACGTCGTCGATCGCGCGCTGGTGCGCGCGCGTCACGGGTGCCGGCGCGACGGCGGGCGTGACTGCGGGTTTCTGGGCGGGCGGCGCCGGCGGCTGCGGTTCTGCGGCCTGGGCCGCGAGCCCGGCGCAGAGCAGGGGCAGCAGCAAAAGGGCGCGCATCGGGCCAGTGTAGCCGGCGCGGCCCGGGATCTGCCGCCGGAGCTCAACCGCCTCAGCCTCGAGGCCAGTCTCGAGGGCCCAGTCTCAGCGGCCCAGCAGCTTCTTCTGCGCGTCGCTCAGGGCGGGCGCCTGCTTGCTGCCGTGCTCGAGCACTCGCACCGTGTAGTCCATCACGGTCGTCTTCTTGCGCGCGCGCACGGGCAGGCCGTTCTCGTAGGTCAGCGGGGCGTCGGCCTTGCCGGCCTCCTTGGCGTCCTTCTCGTCCTCTTCCTCGTCGTCGTCGTCGTCGTTGGCGCCCTGGACGGCAACGCCACCCCCCGCGCGCACGACGAACACGTTGCCACCGATTGCGCCGCCGCGTGCGTTCTCCTTGTTCCAGGCGCGGAACTGGATCTGGTGCACGAGGCTCGTCGCCGGGTCGATCGTCACGGCGAGGTCGACCGTCGCAGCGGGAGTCGGGGCGACCGGGCGCGCATTGCCGCCGCCCATGGCGAACATCACGCCGCCCGCCGGCGTCACGAGCGATTCGGGCAAGAGCCCGGACCAGATCGCTTCGCCGACCTGCTCGGCGTTCAGCGACACCGAGATGACCTCGACGGGCCGATCTTCGAGCGCGCCGGGCGTGCGCTGCACGACGGCGAGATCCCAGGTCGCGAGCTGTTGCAGCAGCAGCGGCACGTCGGGCAGGAAGCCGGTCTTGTTGCCGTCCGCGAAGCGGCCCGTTCGCAGCCGCCAGTCGCGCTGGTCGTCCTTCGCGATCGAACGGCCGCCCGCGGCGACGAGCTCGTCGTTCGTGTCGTTGTCGAACACGAAGTGCTGGCGGTCGGCGTGCCACGAGCCCTGCACGTTGCCGGTGCTGCTGCCGCCGCCGAACGCGAACTCCATCGCGTTCTGCGCGCCCTTCTTCTTCTTGTCGACGCCCCAGCTCGCGCGGTAGCCGGTGTCGTGCAGTCCGGCCGTCTTCTGCAGCGCAGCGGCGAGCTTCTGCTTCGTGCTCGCGAGCGCATCGGCCTGTGCAGTGTTGTCTTGGGCGGGAACGAGGCTCGCGCAGAGCAGCGCGAGCCAGACGGAGCGTGGGCGTGACATGGCGCCCGCAACGGACCACAGCCGCCGAAACTCTGCAAGCCGCCGGGGAAGGTTCCCCTGGCGGCCCTCACGCCGCCGTGCTCACGCGTGCTTGCCGTCGTCCGGCGAAGCGCCCGGAGGGGGCGGGGCCGCCGCGTCCGTCGGACCGGCCTGTCGGGCGCGTTCCTGCTGCAGGTCTTGCAGCAGCTGGTTGACGCGGATCGCGCCCGCGATGCTCTCGTCGAACACGAACTCGAGGTGCGGAGCCGTGCGCGTGTTGACGGCCTTCGCGATCTCGCGCTGGCAGAGGCCGCGCGCGCGCCGCAGCACACCTTCGCTCTGGGCGCGGGCCTTCGTCTCGGCGTCCTTGCCGGCGGCCATCACGGACCAGTAGGCCTTGCAGTGCGTGAACTCGGGGTCGAGCGCGATGCGCGTGATCGTGACGAGGCCGAGCTTCGGGTCGGCGATGTCGCGCTGCAGCACCTCGGCGAGCCGCTGCTTGATCTGCTCCTGCAGGCGGCTGATGCGGCGTTCGTTCATTGCGGCGTGATGATCTCGAGCTGGTGGTCGGCCAGCGTGCCGTCGCGCCAGTCCTTCAGGTCGTTCAGCAGGTGGTCCATCGTGCTGTTCAGGTGCGAGGTGTCACTGCCCGCGACGACGGCTCCGAGCGTCGCCAGCGTGGGGGTGTCGAGGTCGTCGATCTCGGAGATGGAGACGTTGAAGGAACGGCGCAGCCGGTCCTTGAGCGCCTTGACGGCATTGCGTTTGTCCTTGAGCGACTCCGCGTAGGGGATCTCGAGGGTGAACTGAAGGACGCCGATGTGCAGCATGGCTGTGCAGACGTAGGGCAGGGCAGGCGTGTCGTGTTCGCGCGGCTCATCCGCCGAGCGTGCGCTTGACGAGCTCGATCTGCACGAACTCGATCAGGTCGCCGATCTTGATGTCCTGGAAGCCCTCGAGGGTCATGCCGCACTCGAAGCCGGCCTTTACGTCGCGAACGTCTTCCTCGGCGCGACGCAGGCTCCCGAGCCTTCCAGTCCAGACGACCGCACCATCGCGCGACAACCGCGCCGTCGCACTGCGGCGCACGATGCCGTCCAGGACGCGGCAGCCGGCAATCGTGCCGAACTTGCTCGACTTGAAGGTCGCCTTGATCTCGGCGTGCCCGATGACGTTCTGCACCTCTTGCGGGGCGAGCAGTCCTTCCATCGCGGCGCGCACCTGGTCGAGCAGCTCGTAGATGACGTCGTAGTAGCGGATCTCGACGCCGCCGCGCTCGGCGAGCTGCCGCGCGCTGCTGTCGGCGATCGTGTTGAAGCCGACGATGACCGCTTCCGAGGCTTGCGCGAGACTGACGTCGGTCTGGTTGATGCCGCCGAGCCCGC
The DNA here is from genome assembly GCA_036376355.1 of Planctomycetota bacterium. Lineage (GTDB taxonomy): Bacteria > Planctomycetota > UBA1135 > UBA1135 > UBA2386 > DASVAL01. The sequence goes on along the minus strand of DASVAL010000033.1, from coordinate 44,664 downwards.
TGTGCACGAGGTTCACGCGCACTTCGGGCGTCGCGATCTCCTCGAGGCACTTCTTGATCGGCTCGAGCGAGCCCATCGCGTCGGCCTTCAGGATGATCTTGATCTCCTTGATGTTCTTCTCGGCGAGCTTCGCCGACAGCGTCTCGAGCGTGACCGCGCTGCGTTCGGCGCGCGACAGCTCGCGCACGCGGCGCTGCCGCGCTTCGACGACTTCCTTGGCCTTCTTCGCGTCCTCGACGACGAACAGCTTGTCGCCGGGCGACGGCAGCCGGTCGAGGCCGAACACCGTGACCGGCGTCGACGGGCCGGCTTCCTCGAGGTTCGCGCCGTGGTCGTCGATCATCGCGCGCACGCGCGTGAAGCTCTCGCCGCAGACGACCTGGTCCTTGAGCCGCAGCGTGCCGTCGGTCACGAGCAGCGTGACGACGACGCCCTGCTCGGGCGACTGCCTCGACTCGACGACGACGCCCTTGCCCGGCGCATCGGGCCGCGCGCGCAGGTCGAGGATCTCGGCCTCGAGCAGGATGCGGCCCACCAGCTCGTCGAGGCCCTTGCCGGTGACGGACGACAGCTCGACCATGCCGATCTCGCCGCCGAACTCCTCGGACTGCAGCCCCTTGATCATGAGCTGCTGCTTGACCTGCGTCGGCTTGCTGGCCGGCAGGTCGCACTTCGTGATCGCGACCACGATCGGCACGTTCGCGGCCTTCGCGTGGTTGATCGCCTCCTCGGTCTGCGGCATCACGCCGTCGTCGCCGGCGACGACGAGCACGACGATGTCGGTCAGCTCCGTGCCGCGCGCGCGCATCGCCGTGAACGCGGCGTGGCCCGGCGTGTCGAGGATCACGATCTCCTCGCCCTTCTCGTTGCGGATCTTGTAGGCGCCGATGTGCTGCGTGATGCCACCGGCCTCGTGCTTCGCGACGTCGCTCTTGCGCAGCGCGTCCATCAGCGACGTCTTGCCGTGGTCGACGTGGCCCATGAACGTCACGACCGGCGCGCGCAGCAGCGTCTCTTCGCCGGCGCTGTCCTCGACGAGCTGCTCGATCAGCTCGTCCATGGCTTCCTTGTGCTCGACGATCTTGATGTTGCGCTCGAGCTCGATGCCGACGAGCTCGACTTCCTCGTTGCTGAGCAGCGAGTTGATGTTCTTGCCCGGGATCTTGAGCTTGAACGTCAGCGTCGCGATCAGGTCCGTGACCTTGATGCCGAGCGCTTCGGAGAGCGCCTTCATCGAGACCGGTTCGGCGACCTCGACGACGCGCTGCGGATCGAGCGTCGGCGCGGTCCTCGTCTTGCGCGCGCCGCCGGGGCCGCCGCGCGCCATGTCGCGGCCGGGGCCGCGCGGTCCCGTCGTGCCGGGGCCCGCGGGCCCGCGGCGGATGCCGGTCTGCGGGCCGGCCGGGCGCGAGCCCGTGCGCTGCTGCATCTTCTGCAGCGCGGCGCGGCGCAGGTCGCGCGGGGCGGCGGGTGCCGATCGCCGCGTCGCGTCGCGGATCGTCTCCTGCGGCAGCTCGATGCGTCCGACGACGGTCGCGCGCTTCTGCGGCAGCACGAGCCGGCGCACCGGGTCGACCTCCGCTTCGGGCGCGGTCGCTGCGGCACCCTCGGCGGCGAGCGCCGGTGCTGCCGCGGCCGTCGCCTCGGCGAGGTCTGGTGCCGTGGGCTCGACGGTCGGCATCGGCGGCGCACTCGGCGCCATCGCCGCGGGCGCCAGCGGTGCCGGCGCGCGCTCGGCCGGAGGCGGCTCGGCGGCCTTCCTGCGCGGCGCGGCCGGTGCTTCGGCCGGTGGCGCCGGTGGAGCGGGCGGGGCCTCGGCTGCCGGCGCGGGAGCCGGCGCCGGTGTCGACGGCGCAGCCTTCGAGGGAACGGACGGAGCCTTCGCGGTCGCGGGCGGCGCCGGTGCTTCGGCTGCCTCGGCGGGTGCCTGCTCCTCGGCCGGTGGGGGCGGCGTGTCCTGCTTGGTGACCCGCTTCGCGGGCAGCTTCGCGGGCGCCTTGCGCGGCAGCTCCTTGAGCTCTCGCTTCGCGGCGGGGGCCGGCGGTGCTTCGGGTGCCGGCTCGACGTCCTCGGCGATCGTCGTCAGCGCCTTCTTCTTCGGCGTCGCGGATGTCGTGGGTGCGTCGTCCGCGGCCGGCTGGCGGCGCAGTCCCTGGGCCGAGAGCCGCGCCTCGACCATCATGAGATCGGCGTCGTCGAGCACCGTCATGTGCGTCCGGATGTTGTCGAAGCCGATCTCACGCAACAGCTTCGCCAGGTCGGGACCGCGCATCCCGAACTCCTTCGCCAACTCGAAGACTCGTACCTTTTTCAATCAGTTTGCTCCTCGGCGGCCGAGGTGTCAGGGCTAGCAGCGGGACTGGGTGGTTCGGGGATGCCGGAGCCCAGCGTGTCGGGGCTCCTCGCGTCGGCAGTCTGCGAGCCGGAGCCCGGTTCGTCGGGGCCCGGCGCATCGGCGCCCGAGGAGTAGGAGCCTGCCGCGTCGGAGCCCGGTGCGTCGGGCGCTGGCGACGCGGCGTTGTGCGTCTCGGCGCTCGCGGCGGTCGACGCGGCGCTCGCGACACCGGCTTCGCCGCGGTTGTCGTCGGCGACCGAACGCTCGAGCTCGGCGCGCGTCATGATGTCGATGTCCCAGCCGGTCAGCTTGCTCGCGAGGCGCACGTTCTGCCCCTTGCGGCCGATCGCGAGCGACTGCTGGTCCTCGTTGACGATCACGAGCGCCTTCTTGGTCGTCGGGTCGAGCGTGATGTCGCCGACCTCGGCGGGCTTCAACGCGTTCGCGATCAGCGTCGCGGGGTCGTTGTTCCAGCGGATGATGTCGATGCGCTCGCCGTTCAACTCGTCGATGATCGACTTGATGCGGCTGCCGCGCACGCCGACGCACGCGCCGACGCAGTCGACCTTCTCGTCGTTGCTGTCGACCGCGAGCTTCGTGCGGTAGCCCGGCTCGCGCTCGATGCGCCGGATCGTGATCGTGCCGTCGCTGATCTCGGGCACTTCGAGCTCGAACAGCGCGCGGACCAGGTCGCGGTGCGTGCGGCTCAGGATGACCTTGACGCGCGGCCCGACCTTCTTGACCTCGTAGATCAGCGAACGGATGCGCTCGCCGACGTTGTAGTTCTCGCTGCGCACCTTCTCGGCGCGCGGCAGGATGCCTTCGGTCGTGCGGCCGAGGTTCACGATCACGGTGTCGCCCTCGAACCGTTGGATCGTGCCGCTGACGATCTCGCCGAGCTTCGCTTCGTACTCGGCGAAGATCACGTCGCGCTCGGCTTCGCGGACGCGGCCGATGATCGCCTGCTTGACCGACATCGCGAAGATGCGGCCCTGCTCTTCCATCGAGACGTCGTAGTTGCAGACGAACTCGCCGGTCTCGCGGTCGAGCCTCATCTCGACGTCGTCGACGCCGTACTTCTTGGCCAACGCGAGGGCCATCGCCTGCTCGATCGCGACGATGAGCGCTTCCTTGTCGATCTCCTTGTCGCGGGCGATCGAGTCGATGTAGCGAAGGATGTCGGCGTTGTTGGCCATGGCCTGTCGTGCACGTTCTTGCGCTGCGGTGCCTGGAGGCGCACGCGCAGCATCTGCCTGCTGCTCTGCCCGAATGTGGTCCGAAGAAACGGCGGGACCCGGTCAGGCGGCAAGATCCCCCACCCCCGAACCACGGCTCGGGGTTCCTGGACCGGCGTGGAGCCGTCCGCGGAGGGATTCAGACCGACTGCCCGGGTTTACCGGTTGATCAGAGGTCGCGAGGGCGCCGCCGACCCGAGGGTCGCCGGCGCATCCGCGGGGGCAGATGCTAACCCTGGCTTCCGGTCGGTCAAGCGAACTGTCCCAAGCTCAGCTGGTTACCGGCGGCCCGCCTCATCTAGAGTGTTTCGTCGCATGCCCGATCTCCGCAGTCCCCTGCAGCTCCGTCCCTTTGCCCTTCACGACGTTCGAGTCGTCGAGGGCTGGTTGTGCGGGAACGGGCTCTCGCTGCCCGCTGGCCTGCTGCGGCACGAGTGGCCGCAGCGGCTGCTCGCCGATCCGCGGATCACCGCCCTGATCGCGACCGTGGCGGGGCGCGAGGTCGGGTTCGTGCGGCTCGACTGCGGGCCAGACCAGGTCGCCGAGCTCACGCTCGTGGTCGATCCCGACTGCCGCCGCCAGGGCCACGGCACGGAGATGTTCGCCCACGTGATGCGCCTCGTGCGCAGCATCTCCATCCGCCGCCTGTTCGTCAGCATCGACCTGCACAACGAGCCCGCGATCGAGTTCTTCGTCGCCCAGGGCTTCGTCGACGAAGGACTCGTGGCCGGGCGGCGCCGCATGGGGCGCCTCGTGCACGCGGGCGACCACCAGCCGCCGCTCGAGATCGAAGCCTGACGCCGCCGGGTCGCCTTCCCTGGCGCCTCCGTCCTTGACCCGCGATCACGCCGCCGGAACCATCGCCGGCATGCACACAGCCAGCGTCAAGCAGGTGCTCGCGGGGGCCGTCCCCGTCGACAGCAAGGTCGAGGTCCGCGGTTGGGTGCGCACGCGCCGCGACAGCAAGGCCGGCATCTCGTTCGTGCAACTCAGCGACGGCAGCTGCCAGGGCACGCTGCAACTCGTCGCGCCGAACTCGCTCTCCAACTACCACGACGGAGTCCTGCGCCTCACGGCCGGCGCCTCGCTGATCGCGCGCGGCACGCTCGTGAAGAGCCAGGGCAAGGGCCAGGCGTTCGAGATCCAGGCCGAAGCGATCGAGATCATGGGCCTCGTCGACGATCCCGAGACCTACCCGGTCCAGCCGAAGGAGCACACGCTCGAGTTCCTGCGCGAGGTGGCGCACCTGCGGCCGCGCACGAACACGTTCGGCGCCATCGCGCGCGTGCGGCACGCGGCCGCGTTCGCCGTGCACGAGTTCTTCACGAAGGAGGGCTTCTTCTGGGTCAACACGCCGATCATCACGGCCAGCGACGCCGAGGGTGCCGGCCAGATGTTCCGCGTCAGCACGCTCGACGTGCACAACCTGCCGAAGGACCCCTCCGGCAAGATCGACTGGAAGCAGGACTTCTTCGGCCGCGAGACGTTCCTCACGGTGTCGGGCCAGCTCAACGTCGAGGCCTACTGCCTCGCGCTGTCGAAGGTCTACACGTTCGGGCCGACGTTCCGCGCCGAGAACAGCAACACGACGCGCCACCTCGCCGAGTTCTGGATGATCGAGCCCGAGATCGCGTTCGCGAACCTCACGGACGACGCGGACCTCGCCGAGCGCTTCCTGAAGCACGTCTTCCGCGCCGTGCTCGAGCAGCGCTCTGACGACCTGAAGTTCTTCGAGGAGCGCGTGCAGAAGGGCGTCATCGAAAGGCTCGAGCAGTTCCTCGAGGTCTCGTTCGCGCGCATGGACTACACCGAGGCGATCGCCGTGCTGCAGAAGAGCGGCAAGAAGTTCGACTACGCGCCGCAGTGGGGCACGGACCTGCAGACCGAGCACGAGAGGTTCCTGTGCGAGCAGCACGTCGGGCGGCCGGTCGTGGTCATGAACTACCCCGAGCAGATCAAGGCGTTCTACATGCGCAGCAACGCGGACGGGAAGACCGTCGCCGCGATGGACATCCTGGCACCCGGCATCGGCGAGATCATCGGCGGGTCGCAGAGGGAGGAGCGGCTCGACGTGCTGGACGCGCGCATGAAGAAGATGGGGCTCGTGCCCGAGCACTACGGGTGGTACCGCGACCTGCGGCGCTACGGCACGGTGCCGCACGCCGGCTTCGGGCTCGGCTTCGAGCGGCTGCTCGTCTACCTGTGCGGGCTCGCGAACATCCGCGACGCGATCCCGTACCCGCGCGTGCCGGGCTGGGCGAGCTTCTGAGCCGGCGCTGCCGCCGGCTTGCCGTGGACCTGCTTGCGGGCCGCCGGTCCGCAAGATCCGGTTCGGAACGGAAGCTAGGGACCGAGGCCGCTTGGCAGGTCGGGTTCGTCTGGCTGGGTCAGCACTTTCTTGAAGCACCAGTAGGTCAGCCAGGTGACGCCGATGCAGGACACCAGCATGAACGTCCAACCGAGTGCATTGAGGGTCGCGAGCATGATTGCCTCCTTCAATCCTTGGCCGGGTGCAAGCCGTCGAGGTCGCGGCCTTGCGCGCGCCACCGTTTGGCGCCGAGCGCGGTGATGACGACGAGGCCGCCGATCGTCAGGATCAGGAAGTACCACGTGAGGCGCGCGTTGCCCGGACTCTCGACGTCGCATTCGACCTCGACCGGGTAGGACCCGCTCCTGGTTCCTTCGCTGACGGTGAGCTCGAACTTCACCTTGAAGTTCTTCGCGTCCGGCGGCTCCTTGTACGGGAACGCAGGTTTCTTCGCCTTGGCGTCGTCGAGCTGCACCTGCACGCCGTCGACCTGCTTCCACGCGTAGGTCAGGGTGGAGCCCGGATTGTCGTGGCTCGCGAAGTCGGCCGCGATCTGCTTCTCCGTCGGCATGTCGGGTGCGACCGTGGTCATGACGTTGCCGAGCAGCGTGTCGACGTACGCGGGCGCGTTCCTGACCGTGAAGCCGACGATGATCACGATCAGGTAGGCCGGTGCCACGTACTTGATCACGAACTGGAAGAACCTCGGGATGCGCAGGTGAGCTCCCGCGTGGGCTTCGGCGATGCCGCGCTCGACGCCGAAGATCCAGCCGAACGCGATGATCTGCACTGCGGCGACGACCAGGATGAAGAACGAGCCGACCCAGAAGTCGATCGTGTCGAGCGCGGTGAGGCCCTTGCTGTGCCACAGCACGAACGCGTTGCCCGCGAGGCCCCACATCGTCACCATCGACGTCGATACCTTCTTGCCGACGCCGAGCGCCTCTTCGAAGAAAGCCTTGGTCGGCTGCAGCATCGACAGCGAGCTCGTGATCGCGGCGAGGACCAGGATCAGGAAGAACGCGGCGCCGAAGAGGTTGCCGGCCGGCATCTTCGCGAACACCATCGGCAGCGTCTTGAACCCGAGCGACATCGAGCCGCCGGTGCCCATTGCAGTGACCGCGATGCCGACGAACACGACCGACGCCGTGACCGTGATCAGGCCACCGAGCACGACCTCGAAGAACTCGTTGGTCGCCGAGGCCGTGAGCCCCGACAGCACGACGTCGTCCTTCTTCTTCAGGTAGCTCGCGTAGTTGATGATGACGCCGAAGCCGACCGACAGGCTGAAGAAGATCTGTCCCGCGGCGGCGAGCCAGGTCTTGAAGTCCCACAGTTTGTCGAAGTTCGGGTTCCACAGGTAGCCGAGGCCGTCGCTGACGGACTGGCCCGTGGTGCCTTCGGGCTCGCCGAGGGTCAGCACGCGCACCAGGATCACGATGCCGAGCACCGCCATCACGGGCATCGCGTACTTGCAGACCGTTTCGATGCCCTTCGACAAGCCGCGGTAGACGAACCAGATGTTCACGGCGACCGTGGTCGCGAACGCGAGCAGCATCGGATGGATGCCGTTCGTGAACAGCGCGCCGTGCGCAGCGTCGCCGGTGACTTCCGAGAAGAATCCGCGCGTCGCCTTGACCTGGGCGTCGATGTTGCTGGTCGGATCGAGGCCGATGCCGCCGGTGCAGTACTCCCAGAAGTAGTAGAGGCACCAGCTCTCGATCAGCACGTAGTAGAAGTAGACGCCGAGCGGAATCAGCACGCCGAAGACGCCCGCGTAGCGGCCCCAGGCCCCCTTGCACCAGACGCCGAGGATCGCCGGCGCGCTCTGGAAGCCCTTCCGGCCGCCGTAGCGCCCCATCGCCCACTCGGCCCAGCCGATCGGGATGCCGAGGAAGACGAGCGCCAGGAAGTAGGGGATCATGAACGCGCCGCCGCCGTTCTCGGCCGCGTTGCCCGGGAACCTCAGGAAGTTCCCGAGGCCGACTGCGGAGCCGGCGACCGCGAGAATGACACCGAGACGCGATCCCCACTGTTGAGTTGGTTGGTTCGTCATTGGGCGAGCGGAAAGGGCGCGCGGGACTGTCCTGCGGTCGCCGCCGCGATGCAATGCACAAGGAGCGGAAAGCCGGGGCCACGCCCGACTTCGTGCTTCCGCGCACCGGGCGCACGCGCTCCAATGCCGCGCCGCATCTCCCACATGGCCAAGCCGAAGCCGAAGCAGCTGCACCCGAACGCGATCTACCTGACCGTCGCCAACGTGCCCCGCGCGGCGCGCTTCTACGAGGAGAAGTTCGGCTTCAAGATGGTCGAGAGCTTTCCGGACGCCGAGAAGCCGATCTGGGCGAACCTCGTGTTGAACGGCCAGTCCGTGATGCTCGGCGAGCTGCCCTCGCTGCAGGAGGCGCGGCAGTTCGGGATGGACCACGACCAGATCGAGCTGCTGAAGCAGGATGCGCGCGCGTTTGCCCGCGGCGCACCCGGCGTCGGCGTCTCCTACTACCTCCAGGTGGACGACGTCGATGCGTTCGCGAGGCGGCTCAAGAAGAAGCGCGTGAAGCCGCTGCTCGCGTGCAAGACGCAGTCCTACGGGCTTCGCGACCTGCACGTCGTGGACGCCGATGGCTACCGGCTCGTGTTCTTCACGCTGGTGCCACCGGCCGGTGCGGAGCCCGCGGCGCCGGCGAGCTGAGTCCGATCCCGGCGACGTTGCCGCGGGTTCCGCGAGTTCCGCGAGGCGGGCACGCGCCCGGTGGCTGAATCGGTGTTAGCATGCGCTCGGTCGCCGCGTCGAGAGAGTCATGCCGTGGTACCGGACGATGGCCGTGCTGTTCGCCGTCGCACTCCTGTACGGAGTGTGGTGGATGGCCGCGTACGACCCGGCGCTGCCGCAGATGGGCGGGGCTCCGCACGAAGCATCCTCGCCCGTGGAACCGGCCGGCTCCACGCTGCCGGGAGCGGCGGCTGCCAGCGAACGCGATGCCGTGGACGCCGGGTCCGCGGCGCGCGACGACCGCGAAGCCGAGCTGCGCGGCGTCGTGCGCGGCCCCGATCGCCTGCCGCTCGCCGGTGCGCGCGTGGTCGCCGAGCTGTCGGAGATCGAGGAGTACCCGCTGCTCGATCGCGGCCCGCGTGCTTCGCGCCGGGTCGTCGGCGAGACCGCGACCGACGACGAGGGCTGCTACCGCCTTCGACTCGCCGACGGCCGGCAGCACCGCGTGACGGCGAGCATGAAGGGCCTGGCGCCGCAGGTTCGCGCGGGTTGCCGGGCCGGGTCGCGCGTCGACTTCGAGCTCGATCACGGTGCCGTGCTGATGGGGACCGTGCGCGCGGCCGACGGCGGCGCCGTCGTGCCGGGCACGCGCATCGCGTTGCGCAAGCAGCTCGCGGTCGGAGCAGCGCGGCTCGGTGAGCTCGTCACCGATGCAGCGGGCGCGTTCCGCTTCGACGGGCTGCCGTCGGGAACGTGCCTCGTCGAGGTGCAACCCGAGACACTCGCGTCGCCGCGCGACATCGAGGTCCAGCTGCGGGCCGGCGCCGTGACCGTGCACGACATCAAATTGACCGCCGGCATCACGATCCGCGGGCGTGTGCTCGACGCGGCGACGCGCGCGGGCATCGTCGGCGCGCAGGTCAGTGAAGGCTTCCGCGGCCGCAGCGTCGCGACGCAGGCCGGGGGCGAGTTCGAGCTGCGCGGCTTCGAACCGTCCAACAACGTGTCGCTGCACGTGAGCGCGGCCCGCTACGCGCATGCCGAAGTCAGCCTGCGCCCGGGTGGCAGCACGGCCAAGGACACCGCGACGCAGGTCGAGGTGCTGCTCGGTCATGGCCGCCAGGTGCGCGGCGTCGTCGCGGATGGCGACCTGCGGCCGCTCGTGGGCGTCTACGTCGCTGCTTGCGCCGCCGATCACGACGGCCACGGAGGCTGGTTCCGCTCCGACTGGTGCACGACCGAGACCTATCACGACGGCGCGTTCGCGATGAACGTCCTGCGCCGCGACATGCAGCACACGCTGCTGCTCGTGCATCCGGGCTTCGCGACGGCGGTCTACGAGTTCCCGGCCGACGAAGCCGCGCGCGAGATCGTCGACTTCAAGCTGCTGCAGCTGCGACCGCCTGCCAGCCTGCGCGGCGAGGTCAGGGACGAACGCGGAGAGCCCGTCGCGGGCCACGAAGTCGAGCTGCGCGGCCACAACGCCGATCGCTTCAGCGGGCCCGCACCCGGCGGTTACCGTGCGATCGACAGCTACGTCGCGACGCGCCACTGCGAGACCGACGACCGCGGCAGGTTCCACGTCACGGACCTCGCGGCCGGCAAGTACGTGGTCTCGGCGCAGAAGTTCGCCAGCCACGACAGGGTCGAGGTCGCGTGCGAGCTGGCGCTGGCCGAGCAGCGCTCCGGCGTCGTGCTGACGCTCGTGCGCGGTCTCGCGATCGAAGGCACGGTCTTCGTCGCCGACGGCGGCAAGCTGCCGAAGTGCTACTGCTCGATCGATCCAGCGGACGGGCAGTCGACGGCTGGCGACGTCGAGGTGCGCGCCGACGGCGTGTTCCGCGCCGCGGGCCTCTTGCCCGGCAACTACACGATCACGGTCTACCCGTACGCGTCGGAGGAGGATCGCGCCGCCGCGCGTTCGTTCGCAGCGCGCGAGCACGAGCAGATCGCCGCCGGCTCGGTCGGCCTGCGGCTCGAGGTGCCCGTCTCCGGCCCCGTGCGCGGCGTCGTGTACGATGCACTGCGAGCGCCCGTCGAAGGGGCGCTGGTCGGCGCCGTGCTCGGCGCCGCCGTGCTCGGCTCGGAGCGAACCGACGCCGCCGGCGCGTTCGTGCTCAGTGCACCGGTCGGGCGCGCCGTGACCGTGATGCTCTGTTCGCCGGGACTCCCGGGAGTCCCGGCGTCGTTCGACCGCGCGCGCGCCGTCGCGTCGGTGCAGGCCATCGCCGGCGGTCCCGCGATCGAGCTCGTGCTGCCCGCGCAGACGCGATGACGCGTCAGCGCGGCCGGCGGCTCGCTTCGGCGATCGCGGCCAGCACCTCGGGCGCGTCGTTGTGCGAGTGCGTGAAGCCCATCGCGCGTTCGGCGGCGACGGTCGCCTCGCTGCGGAACGCGACGACGTAGCCGCGCCGCCAGCGGTCGCTCGTGTTGCCGCCCGAGCCGTGCACCGTGCGTTCGTGGTGCACGGTCGCGTCGCCGCGCGCGAGCCGCGCGGGGCGGATGCGATCCTTCCGCGGGTCGACGGTCGCGACCATCACGTGGTTCTCGCGGCGGTTGCCGAGCAGCGGTGCGTGCGTGCGCAGCAGCGGTTCGCGGTGCGAGCCGTCGACGAAGCAGACGCAGCCGTTGTCGACGTCGGTCTCATCGAACGCGAGCCAGAACGACGCGGTGCGGGGATCCTCCGTCGGCGGCCAGTAGCCGAGGTCCTGGTGCCAGTGGAACACCGCGTCGGGTTTGTGCGGCGGCTTCGCGACGAGCTGGTCGTAGTCGAGCACCATGCCGGGGCCACAGAGCTGGCGCGCAACGGACGCGGCGCGCCGTTCGTAGACGTTGCCCTGCAGCCCCGAGTGGTATCGGCGCGGCAGCATGATGTTCAGGATCGCGCACGAGTCGAACGGCCGGTCGTAGTTGCCGGCCATGTCGCAGTAGTCGCGGCCCGGCACGGGCAGCTCGCGGCGCAACAGCTTCCAGTAGGTGTCCTCGAGGCTCGCGATCTCGGCCTCGCTCAGGAAGCCGGGCAGGTGCAGCCAGCCGTCGGCCGCGAACGCGCGGCGCTGTGCTTCGCTCAGCGTGAAGTCGTCGAGTGCACGAGTGCTCATGCGTGACCTCCGGGTGTGCCTGGCCTTCCGGGAGTGTCCAGTCCGGCGCGGAGTTTCGCCGCCGCGGCCGGGGCTGTCACCGAGTTGATGTACATGTCGGCGCCGAGCTCGAGCCCGGCCATCTGGCCGGTCCGCGGCTGCAACTCGAAGTGCCAGTGGAAGCGCTGGCCCGGGATGCGGTGCAGCCACAGGTTGAACGCGGGCTTGCCGAGGCCGCGCTGCACGGCCATGAACATCGCGTGCATCGCGACGGCAAGGGAGTCGGCGTCGGTCGCGAGGAAGTCGTCGCTGCAGGCGCGTGGCATGAGCCACGTCTCGTGCGGCAGCTTCGGCGGCTCGGGCACGAGCACGGCGTGGTGCTCCGTCGTGAACACAAGCCGCCCCTCCGCGGCGGCGGTCGCGAGCGTCGCGCACCACGGGCAGCGCGCGAGCTTCGCGGCCTGCCGCGCTTCGAGCTCGAGACGCGGTGGCAGCTCGGTGAGGCCGAGGACCTGGCTGTGGTTGTGCGCGATCGAGGCTCCGGCGAGCGCGCCGACGTTCTTGAAGAAGTAGCCGCACGCGACGCCGGGCCGCGCCTCGATCGCGCGGAGCCGTCGTTGCCACAGGGCGAGGCAGCGGCGCAGCGTCGCGCGATCGAGCTCGGCCGGCTGGTCGAGATGCGCTTTGCCCTCGGCGATCACCTCGTGGTGCTCGTTGGCCGGGTACTTGTTCGCGAACGCGCGCCCGACCCAGCCTGCTTCGTCGCGCCGGCTGCCCGCATCTCGCTCGGCGTCGACCTCGGCCGGCGTATCGCTCTCGTTTCCCTGGCAGAACGGGCAGCGCGCCGTGCTCGCGGCCGGCCCCGTGTACATCGGTCGCCGCTGACGCTGCGGCGCCATCAGGATCGAGCGCCCGGTCGTCGGATCGACGAGGCGACGCGGTGGATCGGCGTCTTCGCGGGTCATCGCGGTCACGGCTCTTGCAGGTTCCGGATGTCGTGTGCGCCGGTCAGCACCTCGGCGAGGCCCGGCACGGGTCCGCCGTTCGTCGCGTAGGCGCGGAAGCGGCAGCGCACGTACACCGGCGTGCCAGCGGGGTAGACGAGGAAGCGTTCGCCGTTCGCTTCGAACACCTCGGCCTGCGGCAAAGGCTCGAGGCTCAGCTCCTGGACGACCAGCGAGCGATTGCTCGCCGGCACGCGCAGGCGGCCGGCCTGCGGCACGACGAATTGAGCCGTGACGTGATGCTCGACGAAGTCCGGGAACCGGGAGTCCGGCATCGTCGAGCAGCCCGCGAGCCAGGCCGCGCACGCGAGCGCGGCCCATCGGCGCTGTTTCGCCGCGGCGCCGGCGTGCTTTAGCATGCGGCGATGACGGGCGGCGTCGCGGTGCGCGCGAATCTCCTCTGTGTGACGTGGTCCGCGGCGCTGGGGCATGTGTTCCTGTTCGATCTCGAAGCGCGCCAGCGAGTATCCGCCTGGTCGGTTCCGGCCGGCGGCCAAGGTTACTCGGATGCGGGCGGCGTGGCCATGGACGAGCACTTCCATCTGTTCGTCGCGGATCCGCACAACAACCGCGTTTGTCACTTCAGCGCGTTCGGCCGCCATCTCGGCGATCTCGGCGCGCCGGCTCCCGCGGCCGGCGACGTCGCACGCGATCGGCCCGGTGTGCTCGATCGACCGCACGCGGTGGCCGTCGCCGGCGACACCGTCGTGGTCGCCGCGGGCGACAAACCGCGGCGCTGCGCCGTGCAGTGTTTCTCGCGCAACGGGACCGTGTTGCGGCGCCTCTGGTCGGGCGGCGACGTCGAGGCGACCTTCGGCGCGCCGCGCGCGATCTGGGTCGACGCCGACGGCGTGCTCGTCGCCGACACGCTGCGCGGCCGTGTGCAGCGTTTCCGCGCCGACGGCACGTTCGTGAGTCATCTGGCGTGCGCGCCCGCCGGTGCCGTCGCGCGGCCGATCGCGGTGCTGCGCCTGCCCGGCGGCACGGTGCTCGTCGCCGATCGCGGTGACGATCCTGGGATCCGCGCGCTGCAGCCCGACGGCGTCCAGCTGCCGATCGCGGCCGAGCTGAATGCACACTGCGTCGACGCGCTCGCGTTCGCTGCGGACGCCGCGGGCCGCATCTACGTGCTCGACCGCGGCGGCGAACGCGTGCTGCGTTTCGACCGCGAGCTTCGCTTCGATCAGGTCGTCGTCGACCTGCCAGAGCATCTCGGCATCGCACCCGGAGCGCCGGGCCAGCCGTGAAGCGGACCAACGCCGCGGCGCCGAGCCCGGGTCACGACGCGAATCCGATCTCGCCGTTCTCGATCGCGCGCACGTGCCACGTGGTCACGTCGCGCAGTGAAGGAGCAGGAAAGAAGTGAAGAAGCAAACTTGCACCGCGGTGTGCGATCGCCGAGAATCCGATCCGCTGTCGGGTTCGTCTCGCTGGCCGGTCAGCCACCAGCAAGCGCGCGTGGTCACGCGCAGCACGCAGTGGGGCCACGGTGCGGGTTCTTGCAGCCGAGTTTCTTTCGTCCCGTTTTCTTTCGTTGGGCGGCCGGTTTCCGCCAGCGGCGTTTGGAGGGGCTCCTTGGATCGAATCCGCATCCGGGGTGGCCGCGGTCTCCGCGGCACCGTACGTGTTTCTGGCAGCAAGAACGGCGCGTTGCCGATCTTGGCAGCATCCCTGCTCATCGACGGCCCGATCCGTCTGCGCAACATCCCTCGGCTCACCGACGTCGAGAACCTGCTGCGCATCCTCGGCAAGCTCGGCGTCGAGCACCACTGGTGCGAGGACGGCGCGCTCGACCTCGAGGCGATCGACAAGACGATCTACATCGCCCCGTACGACCTCGTGCGCACGATGCGCGCGAGCTTCGTCGTGCTCGGGCCACTCTGGGCGCGCCGCGGCGTCGCGCGCGTCAGCTACCCGGGCGGCTGCGTCTTCGGCCACCGGCCGGTCGACCTGCACCTGAAAGGCCTGCGCGATCTCGGCGGCGTCATCGAGATGACCGACGGCTACGTGACGATCAGCGGACCGCCGCTCGGCGGCCCCGTGTTCCTCGGCGGCAACATGGGCTCGACCGTGCTCGGCACCGCGAACGTCGTGATGGCCGCGACGCTCGCCAAGGGCACGACCTACCTCGAGTCCGCGGCGATGGAGCCCGAGATCGAGGACCTCTGCAACTTCCTGAACGCCTGCGGCGCCCGCATCGCGGGCATCGGCAGCCACCTGCTCGTCATCGAGGGCGTCGAGACGCTGACCGGTTGCGAGTGGTCGATGATCCCCGACCGCATCGAGGCCGGTACGTTCCTCTGCGGCGCGATCATGATGAACAGCGACGTCGTCGTGCAGGACTGCAATCCGATGCACCTGCTCGCCGTCGTCGACCGCCTGCGCGCCGCCGGCGCGCAGATCGAGCTCGGCCGCGACTACGTGCGCAACCTGCCGATCGCGCAGGGACGCCTGCGCGCCGTCGACGTCACGACGATGGCGTATCCGGGCTTCCCGACCGACCTGCAGGCGCAGTTCATGGCGCTGATGGCGCGCGCCGACGGCGTGTCGGTGATCACCGAGAAGATCTATCCCGAGCGCTTCATCCACGCCTCGGAGCTGCAGCGGCTCGGCGCGCGCATCCGCCGCGAAGGGCCGAGTGCCATCATCGAAGGCATCGAGGAGCTGCGTGGCGCGCCCGTGATGGCCAGCGATCTGCGCGCCTCGGCGAGCCTCGTGCTCGCGGGGCTCGTCGCGCGGGGCTCGACCGACGTGCGCCGCGTCTACCACATCGACCGCGGCTACGAACGCATCGAGCAGAAGCTCCAGTGCATCGGCGCGGACATCGAACGAATCAGCGAAGGCTGAGTGCGCGAAGGCTGAGCGCTGCGCTCAGCCTTCGCGTGATTCCCCGACACGCCCCTACGCGGGGAGCGAACACGGGCGAGTCACGCAGCCAGCCCCGCGGGGGCGTGGCACTCAGGCCTCACTCCGTCGCGCGAGTTCCTGTGCTTCGGTCGGCGTGAGCTCGCAGAGGATCGAGCGCGCGCCACAGCACTCGATGTCGCCGAGGTCGATCAGCCGCTGGTCCTCCGCGACGACGATGTCGTCGCCGGGCGTGTCCGGGAGGGCCACGACCGGGTGCAGGGGGTCCTTGCCCTGTGAGTGCACGACTGCGACCGTGCCGTCGGTCAGCTGCACGACCTGGCCGTTCGGGTAGATGCCGTTGCAATCGATGAACTTGCGCAGCAGGCGCTGGTCGAGCTTGTCGCCCATCGCGAGCATGACGCGGTAGGCGCGGATCGGCGACATCGGCTGCTTGTAGGGCCGCGCCGCGGTCAGCGCCTCGAACACGTCGCAGATCTTCACGATGCGGCTGACCATCGAGATGTGATGGTCGTGCAGCGTGCGCGGGTACCCAGAGCCGTCGGTGGAGCGGTGATGGCCGAAAGCCGCGGCGACGGCCAGAGGATCGGAGTCGTTGTGGTCGAGAAGGCACTCGGCGCCGAGCTCGGCATGCCGGTTCATGAGGACCCGTTCCTCGGCGCTCAGCTGGCGCGTCGAATGTAGCAGCTCCAACGGGATCAGCGACTTGCCGACGTCGTGCAGCAGCGCCGCGGTGCCGATGCGGATCAACAGGCCGTGGTCGTCCGTGAGCGTGCGCGCGAAGTTGATGCTGAGCACGGCGACGCGCAGTGAGTGGCCGAACGTGAACGCGTCGTACTGGTCCTGCCGCGCGAGGCCGAGAAGCGGCTGGTCCTTGTTCTGCAGGCTCTTCAGCATCTGCTCGGCCTGGGCCTGCACGGGGCCGAAGTCGATGCGGCCACCGCGGCAGACCGAGACCGTGACGTTCTGCAGCATGTCGATCATCGACTGGTAGAAGCGCAGGCCGACGCGCACGGTCGACTCGATCGACATGGCCTTGCTGCTGTTGGCCGCGGCGCTCGAGTAGGGCGGCAGCAGGCGAGTCTTCCGGCATTGACGCGCCGCGAGCGTCTCGTTGAGCTGGTTGTAGTCGTGGCCCGGCTGCGGCCGTGCCGCCATCGCGAGCAACAGCGTCTCGAGCTCTTGCGTATCGACCTGCGCGTCGAACTGGATGCCGCCGGACTGCCAGGTCCGCAGCAGATCGAGGAGGCGCGAGGCGCCGATGCTGGCGCCGAGCAGAGGGCTCTGCTTGTGGATGATCAGGCCCTCGGCGGAGCCGATGACGACCTCGGACTCGCCATTCACGGCGGCGAGCTCGCGCAACGCGGTCTGCAAGCTCGCGATCGAGCTCTGCACGCGCGGATGCGTGACTGCGTAGATGCGCGAGTTGACGAACGCGGCGACCAACGCGTCGACGACCAGCGTCGCTTCCGTCATCGCGTTGGGCGGCTGTTGCAGGTCGGACTGGCTCATCATGGCATCTGGGCGAGTTGGCTGAGAACCGCTCGCGCATGTCGGCGGACGGCGCGCGCGCGGCTGCCGAACTGCGTGAACCGGCCGGCCGTGGCGAGGGACTTGAGCAGCTGGCGCGTCTCGGGGTCGGGTACGTGACGCAGGTTGTCGATCGCCGCGAGGTAGGTCTCGCGGTTGCTGTTGCCGGCGCTGCGTTCGACGGCGGCCCGCAGCAATCGCGCTGTCGCCGCGCGTTGGGCTGCGTCGAACTTCTTGCCCACCGCGGCGGCCAGCAGGTTCTGCAGGTAGTCGCGCGGCAGTTCGTCGACCGATGCGACGGAGCCGAGTGCGGCGACCTCGGGGGCCGGCAGCTGCAACTCTCGCGCGAGGTCGAGCAACATCTGCCGGACCTCGCGTGAACCGTGCGTCGCCGCGAACGGAAGGAACGGCAGCACGAGGTCTCCGCCGATCGAGATCAGCGCCTTGATGACGACGGGGTCCAGCAACACGCCGGCCTTCGCGGCTGCCGCGACGCCGCCGAGGTGCAGCATCGTGCCGAGCAGCTCGAGGCCCTGGCGCATCGTGCGCAGGCCCTCGTTGTCCTGGCCGAGCACGCGCGACGCGAGCGGCAGGACCTCCGGGAAACCGCGCGCGACGAACGCCGCGTCGATGAAACCGTGCGCTCGCACGAACGTCTCGAGGCCGCCGTCGACGAGGCAGCGCAGGATGCGCGTTCGCGCCGCTTGATCGATCGAGTTGGCGTGCTCGCGCAGGTTCATGTACTGGCCGATCAGCACGCCGCCCGACGGCCCCAGCGCGCTGACCGTCGGGCAGAGCCGCGTCGCCGCGGCTTGCGTCGCGGCTGCGTTCGTCGAATGGGTCAGCGTGTGTAGCAGAACGCCGCACAGCTCGCTGTTCATCGACGCGGAACCCGGTTCGAACTCTGCCACGGGCGGCAGGCGCAGGTCGGTGGCATCGGGCAGCCGGTCCAACTCCTCGAGCAGCTGGTCGAGGCTGGCGACGATGCCCTCGTCCTCGGGCCGGCCCGTGGGCAGGTGCTTCCGGTGCAGGTTCCAATGCGGGGACTCGGCGTGGAAGTACGTGCGCGCGACGCCGATCGCCATGCGCAGCAGCTCGCCGCCCTTGACCTTCGCGTTGCGCTGCACGAGCGCGCCGAGGCCCTCCTCGACCCGGCAGAGCACCTGTCTGACGACGGCCTCGATCTGCTGCGGGTCGTTCGCGATGTCCGCCGGCAGCAGGTCGCCGATCGCATCGACGAGGTCGATGCTCCGATCGATCGCGGCCGAGGCGTCCGCCGTCTGGCTCTCGATGGCCTGCAGCTGCTTCCGGATCGGGTCGTCCTTGCCGAGCCGCTGCAACACGGCCTCCACGTGATCGCGGGGCGTCGGCTCTGCCCCCTTCGCGCGCGTGCCCTCCGGAAGGTCGCCTCTGCCGTCAGCACCCGCGTAGTGACCCGTGAACACGAGCGGCAGCGGCCGCAGCCGCCCGTGGTCCTCCTGCCACTGCGACAGCAGATCCTCGCGCACGCCGGCGCGGCACCGGTTCAGCAGCCCGACGAACTCGTCGATGTCGTTCACGGTGACGTCGATGTCGAACTCGACGCCGCGCAGGCCCGCGGTGCGCAACCGCTTCGCGAGCCAGGCCGTGTCCAAACCCTCCATCGGCAGGCGTTCGCCCGCGAGCACGAGTTCGTCACCGTGCACGGTGATCGCGATCGTGCGGCGATGACCGAAGCGCGTGCGCAGTCGCCGCAGCACCTCGGCCGCGGCGCCCGCGACGCGCGGGTGCGACGCCGGGTAGATCGCGATGCTCTTGATCGCCGAGGCCAGGGACTGGACCAGCGCGATGTCGTCCTCGCAGGGTGCAGGATCCCCCTTGGCTGGTTCTGGCTCTCGTGGTTCCACGGCTTTGGAACTGCTATCGACGACCGGCGCGGACGAGAACAGCGAGCATGCTACACATGGCCTGAAAGCAACTTAGAGCGATCGAGCGAAGCCGCGCGTTGCCCCGGAGGAACGGCCCCCGGAGAGCTGAGTGCCCTGATGGAGGTCGCCCATGCGAAGGTGCCCTCCGGTGCGGACCTTCCGCGAGTCGGGCGCGTCGTGCATGCCGCACGGTGCGTAGGTGCCTCGGCCACGGCCACATGAGGGACCACGGACCTCCATCAGGGCACTCAGTTTCCCCAACGGTCGACTACCATCCCGGCCCGGCGGAGAACCCATGTCCGATGCCACTCGTCCCGATCGTCACGCCCGGTACCTTCGTTTTCGCAGCGTGCTCGGGGATCCGTTCGTCGAGCTCGACCTGAGTCTTGGCGGGCTGGCCGAGAGCGATGTCACGGGCCTCGTGGCGCCGCTCGGCAAGGCGCTGCTCGCGATGCAGTCGCTCGAGACCGGTGGCATCGCGAACGCCGACGAGAACCGCATGGTCGGCCACTTCTGGCTGCGCGCGCCGGGGCTCGCGCCGAAGCCCGAACTCGAGGACGCGATCCTGCGCACGATCACGAGCATCGAGGCGTTCGCGCAGGGCATCCACAGCGGCCGCCTGGCACCGCCCGAGGGCGGCGCGTTCACGAAGGTCGTGTTGTGCGGTATCGGTGGCAGCGCACTCGGGCCGATGCTGCTGGCCGACGTGTTCGGTTCCGTCGAGGCACCGATGAGCCTCTGCGTGCTCGACAACACGGATCCCGAGGGCATCGACCTCGCGATCGAACGGCTCGGTGCGCTGCAGGACGCGCTCGTGATCGTGATCAGCAAGTCCGGCGGCACGCCGGAGACGCGGAACGGCATGCTCGAGGTCGAACGAGCCTGCAAGCAGCAGGGCCTCGCGTTCGCGCCGCGCGCCGTGGCCGTCACGCTGCCGGGCTCGCAGTTGCACCAGCGCGCCGAGAAGGAGGGCTGGGCGGCCACGTTCCCGATGTGGGACTGGGTCGGGGGCCGCACCTCGATCACCTCGGCCGTCGGCCTGCTGCCAGGGGCGCTGATCGGCATGGACGTGCGCGCGTTCCTCGCCGGTGCCGCGGCGATGGACGACGCGACGCGGCGCAAGGACGTCTGGCAGAACCCGGCCGCGATGATGGCCGCGTTCTGGCACCACGAGGGCAAGGGCCGCGGCGAACGCGCGATGGTCGTGCTCCCGTACAAGGATCGGCTGCTGCTGCTGTCGCGCTACCTGCAGCAGCTCGTCATGGAATCGCTCGGCAAGGAGCGCGACCGCAAGGGCAAGGTCTGCAACCAGGGCATCACGGTCTTCGGCAACAAGGGCTCGACGGACCAGCATGCCTACGTGCAGCAGTTGCGCGACGGGCGGCACGACTTCTTCGCCGTGTTCGTGCGCGTGCTGCAGGACCGCACCGCGGGGCACTTCGAGGTCGAGCCCGGCGTCACGTCGGGCGACTACCTCGACGGGCTCTGCCAGGGCACGCGCGCCGCGTTGCACGAGAAGGGGCGCAACTCGGCGACGATCTGCGTGGACCGGCTCGACGAACGTGTGCTCGGCGCGCTCGTCGCCCTGTTCGAGCGCGCGGTCGCGATCTACGCCGAGCTCGTCGACGTGAACGCGTTCCACCAGCCCGGCGTCGAGGCGGGCAAGAAGGCGGCCGCACTGGTGCTCGAGTTGCAGAAGAAGCTGCTCGCGGCGCTCTCGGGCGAAGGGCTCGGCGTGAAGGAGCTCGCCGCGAAGATCGGCGCCGACGCCGCCGATTGCTGGCCCGTGCTGCAGCATCTCGCCGCGAACCGGCCCGAGGTCCACGCCGCGCACGCGCACGACCCCGCAGCGGCGAGGTTCCAGAAGCGCGGAGCCTGACGGAGCTGAGTGCCCTGATGGAGGTGAAGCGGCCGAAGATCCCCGGGCGACGACTTTCGGCGCCCTGCGCGGCAATCCCGGTCGCCCTGGACACAAGTGCCTGGGCCGCAGGGGCATGAAGCCGCGGACCTCCATCAGGGCACTCAGCTCAGGGGTTTTGCTGCTCCTGTGTTCCGCCTGCGTGCAGCCCGAGCCCGGAGCCACCGCGGCCCAGACTCCGGCGCACGACGCCGCGCGCGTCGCCGTGCACGTCGAGTTCGTGCCGCCGCTCGCGGCTCCAGCCCGGCTGTGCATCGAGCACGAGTGTGGCGAGCGTCAGGTCGTGGCGACCGGGTGTGCCTCGGTCGACCTCATGCTGTTGCCGGGGCCCGTCGTGCTCGTGCTCGAGATCGGCGGCAGCTCACGCGAGAACACCGCGCGGGTCGCGGCCGGCATGCCGCCGATCGTGTGGCAGCTGGGCAGGCAGTGAAGGCGCCGCGCGGCGCCATTGCCCCCGGCGAACCGGCCCCCGGCGAACCGGCCCCGACGCAGCGGCGCGTTGCTTCGCGGCGCGCGACGTTTCGCAGCGCTGGCGGCATGATGCCGCGCATGAAGAAGCCGTGGTCCCCGTTCGCGATCGTGCTGCTGGCTTCCATTGCGCCCGCGCAGCGCAAGACCGACTACGTGGCCGACGTGAAGTTCGCGATCGACGCGATCGAGACGCAGTGCAAGACGCTGCTCGGGAGCAAGAAGATCGACTGGAAGAAGGCCACGGCGCCGCTGGTCGCGGAGGCCAGGAAGACGAAGACCGACGAGGCGCACCTGCTGCTGCTCTGGCGGCTGCTCGCGCGGCTGCAGGACGGCCACGCCGAGGTGCGACCGCTCGATGCGGGCAAGAACGTCAAGGTCGACCTGCCGGAGCGCACGAGCGGCCCTGGGTTGTTCCTGTGCCGCGTGCAGCAGGCCGTCTTCGTCAAGAACGTCTGGGGACCCGCGGCGGAAGCCGGGCTCACGCCGGGTCTCGAGGTCGTGACGATCGACGGCTTGGCGGCCGATGCGTGGCTGCAGCGCCGCACCGCGGAACTCGCGGACCTGATCTCGTTCTCGACGGCGCAGCAGGCCGCGTTCTACTCGTGCCACTGGGGCCTCAGCGACGTCGCCGGCACGCGGCTCGAGCTCGAGGTGAAGGCCGGCAGCGGCAAGAAGAAGCGCACGATCACCTACGCGAAGTGCAACCAGACGGCGCAGGGACCCGCGTATCCGCCGCCGGACCTGAAGGGCAGCAAGGACGTGTTCTACGGTTCGACAGCGAAGGGCTTCGGCTACGTGCACGTGCGCCGTTGCAAGGACGACCTGCCCGCGCAGATGGACGAGGCGTTGGCCGCGATCGGCGACGTGCCGGGCCTGATCCTCGACTTCCGAGGCAACTCGGGCGGTGGCTTCGACCATGAAGGCCTGTTCGGCAGGTTCCTTCCCAGCGGAACGAAGTGGCAGGTCGGGGACGACTACGCGAGTGCTGGCGCCCATCCGTACGGCGGGCCGATCGTCGTGATCGTGGACGCGACCGTGCGCAGCGCCGGCGAGACGGCCGCCGGCATGTTCTCGGAGGACGGGCGCGCCTACATGATCGGCGAGAGCGCCACCGCAGGCATGGCCTCGCAGAAGACGGACATCGAGCTGCCCAGCAAGCTGTTCAAGCTGCACGTCTCCGTCGCTTCCAACAAGGCGCGCTTCCAGGGCGGCAAGGGCATCGAAGGTGTCGGCGTCGTCCCGCACGAGTTCGTCGTGTTCGATCCGAAGGATCTCGAGGCGAAGCGCGACACGCTGATCGCGCGCGCCGAGGCGCTGCTGAAGGAGTTCCCGCAGGGCAAGGTGCGCTACGACCCCGCGAAGGCAGGCTGGCCGCGCAGGAAGTAGCTCGGGGAGCAGGCCGGGAAGGAGCCCAGGCAGGGACCAGGGAACGGGCGCTGCCGGCGATGAATCCGACGAGACCGATGGCAGCGAGCCGGGCGCACCGGTAGGCTCGTCACGCTTTCCCGACCAACGGAGCCGACCACGGAGAAAGCAATTGGCTGAGTTCCTCGGCGAAGGCCTCACCTACGACGACGTCCTGCTGGTGCCGCAGCTGGCTTCTGCCCTGCCGCGCGACGTCGACACCAGCACGCGCTTCTGCCGCGGCGTCTCACTGCAGGTCCCGGTCGCGGGCGCCGCGATGGACACGGTCACCGAGTGGCGCATGGCCGTCGCTCTCGCGCAGCAGGGCGGCATCGGCATCGTGCACAAGAACCTCACGGTCGACCGGCAGGTTTCGGAGGTCGACAAGGTCAAGCGTTCGGCGAACGGCGTGATCCAGGATCCGGTCGCCCTGTCGCCCGACGACACGATCGGCAAGGCGAAGGATCTGATGCAGGCGCACAAGATCAGCGGCCTGCCGGTCGTCGACGGCCGCCGCGTCGTCGTCGGCATCCTGACGCACCGCGACCTGCGCTTCGTCGAGGCGCGCGACGCGAAGGTCTCGACCGTGATGACCGCGCAGAACCTCGTCAAGGCGCCGCCGAGCACGACGCTCGACCAGGCGCGCCAGATCCTGCGCCGCAACAAGGTCGAGAAGCTGATCCTCGTGCAGCAGGACGGCACGCTCGCGGGCCTGATCACGATGCGCGACATCCGCGGCACCGAGGAGTTCCCGCGCGCCGCGCGCGACAGCCGCGGCCGGCTGCTCGTCGGCGCCGCGGTGGGGGTGCACGATCTCGACCGCGTCGGCAAGCTGCTCGAAGCCGGCTGCGACGTCGTCGTCGTCGACACGGCGCACGGCCACAGCAAGAACGTGATCGACACCGTTCGCGCGATCAAGAAGGCGTGCCCGATCCCGGTCGTCGCCGGTAACGTCGGCACCTACGACGGTGCGAAGGCGCTCGCCGACGCGGGCGCGGACGGCGTCAAGGTCGGCATCGGCCCCGGCTCGATCTGCACGACGCGCATCGTGACGGGCTGCGGCGTGCCGCAGCTGACGGCCGTCATGGACGCCGTTCGCGCGTGCGGCCCGGCCGGCGTGCCGGTCGTCGCCGACGGCGGCATCCGCCAGTCGGGAGACATCGTGAAGGCGCTGGCGGCCGGCGCTTCGTCCGTGATGCTCGGCTCGCTGCTGGCCGGCGTCGACGAGTCGCCCGGTGAGACGATCCTGTTCCGCGGCCGCCAGTTCAAAGCCGTGCGCGGCATGGGCTCGCTCGGCGCGATGGAGCAGGGCTCGTCGGACCGCTACGCGCAGAGTGAGGTCAAGGAGCGCACGAAGTTCGTGCCCGAAGGCGTCGAGGGCATGGTGCCGTACCGCGGCCCGGTCGCCGAGTTCATCTACCAGCTCACGGGCGGACTGCGGTCCGGCATGGGCTACTGCGGCGCGCGCACGCTCGCCGAGCTGTCCGGCAGAGCGAAGTTCTTGCGGGTGACCGCGGCCGGGCTGCGCGAGTCGCACCCGCACGACATCCAGATCACGAAGGAAGCGCCGAACTACAGCGGCGAAGCATGAACGATCCCGAGGCGACCCATACCCAGAGCGCAGGCCAGACGAAGGGCAGCGCCGCGAACGGAGGTCCGAGCGGCGGTGTGCTGATCGTCGACTTCGGCGCCCAGTACTGCCAGCTCATCGCGCGGCGTGTGCGCGAGCTCGGCGTCTACTCGCGCATCACGGTGCCCGAGCGCGCGATGTTCACGTTCACGCACATGAAGCCCGACGCCGTGATCCTGAGCGGCGGCCCGCGCTCGGTCTACGATCACGACGCGCCCGCGCTCGACGCCGTGATCCTGCAGCAGGGCGTGCCGGTGCTCGGCATCTGCTACGGACTGCAGTGGCTCGCGCAGAACACGGGTGGCCAGGTCACGCCGGCGCAGTCGGGCGCCGAGTACGGACGCACGCAGCTCGACGTCGTCGACCGCACCGGCTTCCTCGCGGGCGTGCGCGACCGCGGCACCGTCTGGATGTCGCACGGCGACAAGGTCGCGAAGCTGGGCCCGGGCTTCGAGGTGCTCGCAAAGAGCGAGCCGTGCCCGTTCGCGGTCGTCGCCGACAAGAAGCGCCGCATCTACGGGCTGCAGTTCCATCCCGAGGTCGCGCACACCGAGGACGGCGGGCGCATGCTCGAGAACTTCGTGCTCGGCGTCGCGAAGTGCCGCACCGATTGGAACCCGGGCAGCATCGTCGACACGAAGATCGCGGCCGTGAAGGCGCTCGTCGGCGAGCACGGCGACGTCGTGATGGGCCTGTCGGGCGGCGTCGACAGCTCGGTTGCCGCGGTGCTGATCCACCGCGCGATCGGCAAGCGCCTGCACTGCGTGTTCGTCGACAACGGCCTGCTGCGCCAAGGCGAGCGCCAGGGCGTCGAAGCGCTGTTCCGCGACCAGCACCACATCGACCTCAAGGTCGTCGACGCGAGCGAACGCTTCCTCGGCGAGCTCAAGGGCGTCGTCGATCCCGAGCAGAAGCGCAAGATCATCGGGCGCCTGTTCATCGACGTCTTCCGCGCCGAGGCGAAGGGCTGCAAGAACGCGCGCTTCCTGGGCCAGGGCACGCTGTATCCCGACGTGATCGAGTCGGTCGCCGCGCACGGCGGCGCCACGTCGACGATCAAGAGCCACCACAACGTCGGCGGCCTGCCGAAGGATCTCGACCTCGTGCTGGTCGAGCCGCTCAGGGACCT
Organism: Planctomycetota bacterium; assembly: GCA_036376355.1. Classification (GTDB taxonomy): domain Bacteria; phylum Planctomycetota; class UBA1135; order UBA1135; family UBA2386; genus DASVAL01. The sequence goes on along the minus strand of DASVAL010000033.1, from coordinate 19,135 downwards.
GTTCAAGGACGAGGCGCGCGCGATCGGCCGCGAGCTCGGCCTGCCGCCGGCACTCGTCGACCGCCAGCCGTTCCCGGGCCCCGGCCTCGCGGTGCGCTGCCTCGGCGAGGTGACTCGCGAGAAGCTGGCGCCGCTGCGCGAGGCCGACCGCATCGTGCGCGAGGAGATCGAGCAGCGTTCGCTGCAGAAGGGGCTCTGGCAGTACTTCGCGGTCTACGTGCCGCAGAAGTCGGTCGGCGTGAAGGGCGACGCTCGCGTCTACGAGGACATCTGCATGCTGCGCATCGTCAGCAGCCAGGACGCGATGACCGCGGACTGGGAGCTGCTGCCCGACGTGGTGCTGAAGCGCATCAGCAGCCGCATCCTGAACGAAGTGAAGGGATTCTCGCGCGTCTGCCTCGACATCTCGAGCAAGCCGCCCGCGACGATCGAGTGGGAGTGAGCCGCAAGGCAGCGATACAAACCAGGGCGAGAACGACGCATGGACTTCGAGAAGCTCAAGCAGAGCTGGCAACACCTGGGTGCAACGGACCCGCGGTGGGCGATCCTGACCGAGCCGGGCCGCGAGGGCGGCAAGTGGGACGACGCGTCGTTCTGGCGCAGCGGCGAGGACTTCGTCGACTGGGTCGCGCAGCACCTGATGGGCCTCGGGGCCCTGCCGGTCCGCGGGCGGGCGCTCGACTTCGGCTGCGGTCACGGCCGCCTGACGCAGGCACTCGCGAAGCACTTCGCCGACGTGGTCGGCGTCGACATCGCGGCCTCGATGATCGAAGTGGCGCGCGCCGCGAATCGCCACGGCGCGCGCGTCAACTACGTGCTCAACGAGCGGCCCGACCTCTCGGTGCTCCCCGACAACTCGTTCGACTTCGTGCTGACGGTTCTCGTGCTGCAGCACATGCGGCCCGACTACTCGGCGGGCTACCTGCGCGAGTTCCTGCGCGTGCTGCGCCCCGGCGGCCTCATGTTCTTCCAGATCCCGGTCGACGCGCTGGCGCCCGCCGCGGGAGCCGTCGCGGGCCGCGCGCCCTCCGAAGCCGTGTCGGCGCCCGACCTGAAGGTGTTCACGACCGTGTTGCCTCCGCTGCTGTTCCTGCCCGCGGACGAGTGGCATTGGCTGCGGATCTCGCTCTACAACGCGGGCGCGCACAGTCTGCGGGCCAGCGGTGCTGGCAGCGTCGAGATCGGGATGCGGTTCGTGCGCGACAACGGAACCGTAGGGACGCAGAGCGTCTGGACCGCGTTGCCGCACGACATCGCACCGGGCGTCAACACGTCGCTGCTCGTGCCGGTGCGCATGCCGTCGGCTCCGGGCAACTACGAGCTCATGGCGCTGCCGTGCGCGGGCCGGACCTGGTTTGCGCACCCGGAGAACGTGCCGGCCGTCGGTCACGTCGTCGTGTCGCCCGTCGCTCCGGGGCGCGTCGTCGCTCCCGAGCCACCGCCGGTCCCCGTGCGCATGTTGGCGCCACCTCCCGGCGACCCTCACCTGATCGAGGTGTACGGCACGAAACGCGGTGACCTCTACGAGAACATCCGCGCCAACGGTGGCGAGTTCGTCGACGTGAGCCTCGACGCCTGGGCCGGCTACGAGTGGATCAGCGCACACTGCGTCGTGCGCAAGCGCTAGCGCTGCGCGCTCGCGGATCCTCAGCGTCCGTTCGGCGGGCCGAGCCGCGGGTCCTCGTCCTGCAGCGTCACCGCGACAGCGTCCGCACCGGCGCGCAGGTGGCCGAGGCGGCCCGACCAGGTGCGGCCAGCGCGCAGCGCCGTCGCGAACAGCACGAGCTCGCCCGCTTCGGGGAGTCCGCGGAACGCGAACGTGCCATCGGGCCCGCTCAGTGCCGCGCGCGAGTCGGGCCGCAGCAACCCGCGTGGGTCTCGCAGCGTGACGAGCACGCCGGCCGCCGCCGTGCCGTCGGGCCAGCGCGCCGTTCCGGTGACGCTGCTGCCTTCGTTCACCGCGACCGGCACGCCGTCGGGCGGGATCGACTCGAGCGCGATCTCCTGGTTCGCGAAGCGGGCATCGCTGATGCGCAGGCGACCCGGCGCGAGCGCGCGCCCGAGGTCGGCCTTGCCGCGGCCATCGCTGTGCGCCTCGACCGCAGCCGGTTCCTGCCCGTCCGGAACGTACTCGACGTGCAGGTCGACGACCGGGTCGCCGTGGGCGTCGCGCGCGATCACGTACAACGGCACGCCGCGCTGCAGCTCGAGCTTCGGGCCCTTGTCGACGGACCAGGGCCAGGCACGCGGCGCGTGGTCGTCGACGACCAGCAGCAACCAGGTGTCGCCGTCGGGCGGAGGCGGCATCGCGAACCCGCCGCGCGAGGGCGCGGTGGCGGCGAGCACGTGCCATTGCCCGCCCTCGCGGCAGACGAGGCTGAAGAGCGTCGCGTGCGAAGCCCTGTTCGCGGCATCCGGGACGTCGAAGGCGTGCTGCACGTCCTGCGGCTTTGCGTGCACCGGCGGCCACTCGGCCACTGCCGGCGACGCAGGCAGCACACGCTCTGCCAGCACTCGCGCGTCGTGGACGAGCGTCGCCGTCAACGGTGCCGCCGCGGCGGAGCCGAGCAGCACGAAACGGTCGTCGGGCCCCTTGAGCTCGATCTCGGGTCGGCCCGACGGATACACGTGGCTGGCACCCGGGCTGTGCACCTGCTGCACCCGGCCCGTGAACTGCACCAACGACCGCTGCCCCGACACGAGGTCCAAGCGCTGCCAGATCCAGCCGTCGCGGTTCTTCGCCCACACCTCGAAGGTGCCGGCGGGAAGTCGATGCTCGAGACCGGTGGTGGGGCGCAGCGTCACGATCTCGCCGGTTGGCAGCGTGGCGCGCGCCCACAGCGTGAACTCCTCGGTGCCCGTCGCCGTCGTCACGGCGGCCATCGGCTGCAGATCGAGGCGCTGCGGTCGCCCGGGCCGCAAGCGCGGCACGAGCGCGCCGAGCCCCTGTTCCGTCGAAACGAAGCCCGAGCCGGCGCGCGCCATGGGATCGGTCTCGGGGCAGTGGAACCGCAGGATGCCCCTCTCGTCGCTGCGGCCCGTCGCGAGAGTCGACGGCGAGATCACGAAGTCGCTGTGCCAGAGTCCGCGCAACGCGCGCAGCTCCCAGGCCGGTTCGCAGACGAGGTAGCCGCTCGCCTTGGTCACCGGATCACGCGACGGATCGCGCAGCAGCAGCACGAGCCCATCGGGGGCCTTCGGCGGCGCATCGGGAATCTGCTGCGCCGGCGGGGCGCCGGGTGCGGGGACGGCGGCGCTCAGCGCCGCCAGGGCCAACGCGAACGGGCGCAGCATGGCGCGGGAGAACGGGCGCCGCGCGGCCCGGTTCATCGCGCGCCGGCAAACGACCCGAAGGTCATTCGGGCAGCTCGTCGCGCTTCTTGACGACCTTGTGCACGAGCCCGTACTCGAGGGCCTGTCCGGCGTCGAGCCAGAAGTCGCGCCGTGCAGCCTCGAGCACCTGCTCGGGGGTCTTGCCGCAGGTGTCCGCGATGATGCGGTTGTAGCGGTCGCGCAGCTTCAGGATCTCCTTGGCCGTGATGTCGAGGTCGCTCGCGGTGCCGCGGCCCATCGTCGACGGCTGGTGGATCATGAAGCGGCTCTCGCTCATGCAGAAGCGGCGCTTCTTGTCGGCGGCGAGGTGGATCAGGATGCCCGCCGACGCGCAGAGGCCGTTCACGACCGTGATGATCGGCGGCTTGATGAAGCGCAGCAGGTCGTAGATCGCGAAGCCCGCGTCGGCGCTGCCGCCCGGCGAATTGATGAACACCGTGATCGGCTTCTTGGCGTCCTTCTGCTCCATGGCGAGGCAGCGCACCGTGGCGTCGCGCAGCATCTTGTCGTCGACTGGTCCGCTGACCAGGATCGTGCGTGCTTCGAGCAGCGCCTTCTCGAACGGGTTCGGGCCCGAACGCGGCTGCTCGGATGGGGCGCAAGGCTGCTCGTCGTCCTCATCCTCATCGGGGCGAAGGCGGCGGGGATCGATGTCGAAAGGGTTCTGCATCGTACGTGGTTCGATCGGGATCGCGGGTGTGGCCCGCTGGCTTGATTTCGGTGTTCGGCGGCTCTCGAGTTGAGTCGCAACCGCCGATCGCAGGGGCACGTGGATAGCGCAGGCCGGGTGTGCCCGCAACCATTCGGCAGGTCTTGTGCGCGCGCCGCTCCTCACGCCGGGATCAGAAAAGAGGATGCCCGCTTGCGTGGCGCCGCGGCCGCCGATATCGTCCAGACTCGTCGCTGGCTCGTTGGTTTCAGCGGGCCCGTGACACTCGCCTCCTGTGCATGTCGAGGCTGGCTTGTCGAAGCGGGCATGTCGAGGTTGGCGCGCCGAGGGCTGAAGCGGGCTCTGCAGCCGGTGAAGCAACCACGGCGAGCACTTGATCCAGCATCGTGATCCCAGACGTTGATGCCGGGACCTGATGCTGGTCCAGCGAGTGGGTGGCGAGGCGGCGCGGTTGCCGATGGCGCGATCACTAGCACGTCATCGGTTGCCTAGCCGGGTTCGGCTCCAGGCTGTCCCTGGAGCTGGAACACGTTGAGACCAAGGGCACGCGGCGCGCGGTGGGTGGTGAAGGCGCGTCGTTCAGCCCGGAGATGACGCCGGACAATCGAGCCGGCCGATTGGGATGCACTTCATGAGCATCAGTGAGAACGAGTTTACTGGCGGAATGGACCAGGCTTCCGATCAAGGCGGTCCCGAACGCAAGCGTTGGCGTGGCGGCCGTCGCCGCCGTCGCCGTCGTGGCGGTGGTGGCGGTGGCGGAGGCGGCGGCCAAGGCTATGGCGGCGGAGGCGGCGGCAATGGCGGCGGCTACGCAGGCAGCGGTACGGCGGTCGGCAACGGCGGCAATGCCGACGGCGGTGGCGCGGACCAGCGCCCGATCGTCGAGGGCCCGACCGAAGAGACCCTCGGCGTGCTCGAGTACACGAAGGAAGGCAATGGCTGGCTGCGCAAGAAGCAGAACAGCTACATGCAGGACTCGATCCCGAACGGCGACGTGTTCGTGCCGTCCTCGCTGATCCGCATGCATCGCCTGCAGGAAGGCAGCGAGATCCGCGGGCAGGCCGGATTGCCGAGCCGCGGCCCGCAGCGCCACACGCTGGCGTCGGTCGACGAGGTCGACGGCATGCCGCCCGAAGAACGGCGCGAGCTCAAGACGTTCCGCGACCTCACGGTGATCGATCCGGAGCCGATGTTCGTGCTCGCACCCGGCGACGACGACGTCAGCCTGCGCGTCGTCGACCTGTTGTGCCCCGTCGGGCGCGGCCAGCGCGGCCTCGTCGTCGCGCCGCCGCGGTCCGGCAAGACGGTGCTGATGCAGAAGATCTGCCACGCGATCGCGACTGCCTACCCCGAAGTGCACATGATGGTGCTGCTGATCGACGAGCGCCCCGAAGAAGCCACTGGCTGGAAGCGCAGCGTCGAGGGGCCGAACCGCGAAGTGCTCGTGTCCACTCTCGACGAGGGGCCGAAGCACCACATCGAGGTCAGCGAAGTCTGCCTGAAGCGCGCGATGCGCCTCGTCGAGACCGGCCGCGACGTCGTGATCCTGCTCGACTCGATCACGCGCCTCACGCGCGCCTACAACAGCTTCCTCGGCGGCCGCGGCGGCGGCACGATGTCGGGCGGCCTCGGCTCGAAGGTGCTCGAAGTGCCGAAGCGGTTCTTCGGCTCGGCGCGCAACTGCGAAGAGGGCGGCTCGCTGACGATCCTCGCGACGACGCTCGTCGACACGGGCTCGCGCATGGACCAGGTCATCTTCGAGGAGTTCAAGGGCACCGGCAACATGGAGCTCGTGCTGAACCGCCAGCTCGCCGAGCGCCGCATCTTCCCCGCGATCGACATCGAATTGTCGGGCACGCGCAAGGAGGAGCTGCTGTTCGGCGCCGAGACCACGAAGCGCCTCTACACGCTGCGGCGCGTGCTCGCGCGCATGAACGCGCTCGATGCGATGCCGCTGTTGATCGACCGCCTGATGAAGACCGACAGCAACAAGGCCTTCCTGGATTCCTTCCGGCTCGAGGAGTGACGCGACGTGAGACGGTGTGACGTGATGGCGCTGGGGGGGCCTGCGAGTATCGGGCCCGCGAGTGTCGGGCCTGCGGTGATGGTTCGCGAAATCGGAGCGACGGAACGATGATCGAGGTCGAGCGGCTCGAGAAGAGTTACGGCTTCGCTCGCGCGCTGAAGGGAATCTCCTTCACGGTGCAGAAGGGCGAAGTAGTCGGCTTCCTCGGCCCCAACGGGGCCGGCAAGTCGACGACCATGAAGATCCTGACCGGCTACCTGCTGCCCGACGGCGGCAAGGCGACGGTCGCGGGGTTCGACGTCGTCGAGGCCTCGCTCGAGGTGCGGCGCCGCATCGGGTACCTGCCCGAGAGCACGCCGCTCTACGGCGAGATGCGCGTCGACGAGTACCTGCGCTTCTGCGCCGAGATCCGCGGCGTGCCCGAGAGCAAGCGCAAGGCCGCGATCACGCGCGCAGTCGAGCTGTGTGGCCTCGCGCGCGTCGTCGGCAAGAACATCGTCGAGCTGTCGAAGGGTTATCGACAGCGTGTCGGCCTCGCGCAGGCGATCGTGCACGAGCCGCCGGTGCTGGTGCTCGACGAGCCGACCTCGGGTCTCGACCCGAACCAGATCGTCGAGGTGCGCAAGCTGATCGAGCGCCTCGGCGCCGAGCACACCGTCGTGCTGAGCACGCACTACCTGCAGGAAGTCGAAAAGTCCTGCACGCGGATCATCATCGTCAACCAGGGGCAGATCGTCGCGGACGGCACGCGCGAGGAGCTGGTCGGCAGTCATCCGGCCGGTGCCCTGCTCGCGCGCGTGCGCGGGCCCGAGGCCAACGTGCTGTCGCAGAGCCGCGAGCTGTTGAACGGCTGTCCGATCACCGTCGCGGCGCGCAGCGACGACGGCATCGACTACCGCATCGAGGTCGGCGCCGGCAAGGCGCCGATCGAGGAGGCGTTTGCGCGCCTGATCGTCAAGAACGGCTGGGCGCTGCTGAGCCTGCAGCGCGAGCGCGCGAGCCTCGAGGACGTGTTCCGCTCGTTGACGCACGAAGCGCAGCGGGAGGCCCTCAATGCGTGAGACACTCGTGATCTTCCGCCGCGAGCTGCGCGTCTACTTCACGTCGCCGATCGCGTACGTGTTCGGGTTGCTGTTCCTGGGCCTGCTCTTGTTCTTCGCCTCGCAGGGCAGCCTGCAGCAGGGCTCGCAGGCGAGCATGCAGGGCTTCTTCGCGCTGCTGCCGTTCCTGTTCCTCTGCTTCCTGCCGGCGCTGACGATGCGGTTGTGGGCCGAGGAGCGCAAGCTCGGCACGATCGAGCTGCTGATGACCTTTCCGGTCCGCGTGTCGCAGCTCGTGCTCGGCAAGTTCGGCGCCGTGGTCACGTACCTCGGCTTCGTGCTGCTGCTGACGCTCGGTCTGCCGCTGACGCTCGGCATCTACGGCCGCGTCGACTGGCCGCCCGTGATCGGCGCCTACCTCGCGTCGCTGCTGTTCGCGAGCAGCTTCGTCGCCGTCGGCATGTTCTGGTCGAGCACGACGCGCGACCAGATCATCGCGATGCTGTTGTCGCTCGTGTCGCTGTTCGTGCTCTACGCGCTCGGCTATCCGGCGCTGATCGAGCTGATGGCCGGCTGGCTGCCCGCGTGGGGCGTCGACGTGCTGAACGGCATGAGCCCGTACCGTTACTTCGAGAGCATCTCGCGCGGCGTGCTCGACACGCGCGACATCGTCTACTTCGCCTGCTTCTGCGGGTTCTTCCTCTACGCCAACACGCTCGTGCTGCAGGGTCTGCGGCACCGGGGTTGATCGCATGAAACCCTCTCACTGCTGCCGGACACGTCCTTCGAGGCCCGGCGAACAGGGCACAGCACTGGCCGTGGCGGTGCACGTCGTGCTGCTGCTGCTCGTGCTGGGCCAGATCGTCTACCTCTGCTCGCGCCACCGCGTTCGCCTCGACCTGACCGCCGACTCGCTGTGGTCGACGACCGAGTCGACGCGCACCCTGCTCGGCCGGCTCGAGAAGCGCCTCGTCGTCGAGGCCTACTTCAGCCCGAAGGAGAAGCTGCCCGTCACGCTGCGCGAGAGCCGCGCCGTCGCCGACAACTTCCTCGACGAGATCGTGCAGCTCGGCAACGGCAAGGTCGTCGTGAAGCGCTTCGACCCGAACGCCGACAAGGCGATCGCCGACCGCTGCCAGCGCATCGGCGTCAAGCAGGTCGACCTTCGCACCGCGACGTCGACGTCGATCTCGATGGACCGCCACTGGCAGGGCCTGCGCCTCGAGCACGGCGGCGGCAAGCAGAAGGTCATCGAGAAGTTCACGCCGACCAGCTCGTTCGAGGCCGAGGCCATGCTGACGCCGGCGATCAAGGAAGTGACGACCGGGCGCAAGCCGAAGTTCGGCTACATGGAGTGGCCGGCGAACGCCATCGGACAGCAGAACCCGGGCGGCATCGGCTGGAACGCGCTGCGTGTGTTCGAAGGCATCAGCAAGCGCTACGAGTTCCAGAACTTCAAGGACGACGACGCGGCACTGCTGCCCGCCGAGCTCGAGACGCTGTTCCTGTTCCGGCCCAAGGACCTGACCGACCGCCAGAAGTACGTGCTCGACCAGTTCGTCGTCCGCGGCGGCACGCTGGTCGTGCTGGCGGACGCCGTCGAGTACGCGATCGGACCGCAGCGTGTGTTCCAGCAGCAGAAGTTCCTCGTGGACGCGGCCGGCAGCACGAAGACGTTCGGTGACCAGCTGCTGCACTACGGCATCGACTGGAAGCAGAAGCTGCTCGCCGACAAGGATCCCGCGGCGCATGCAGCGCGCATCCCGCAGCAGGCCTACGAGTACTTCGCCGTGCCGCAGATGACGCAGTTCGGCCAGGCGATGGTTCCCGTGCCGTACCCGTACTTCTTCCACGCGAGGGACGTCGATTGGAAGATGGCGGCCGACCACTACAGCCGCGACTCGCGCGGCCAGGCCGACAAGGAGCTCGCCGAGACCTATCGCAAGCTGTTCGTCCCGGGCATGCCGACCAACGACTTCCTGTTCAAGGCCTTCAAGCAGATCGGCCGCGGGCCGGGCTTCTACTGGCCGACCTGGGTCGGCCTGCGCCAACGCGCGGGCGGCGTGCTCGACATGCCCGAAGGCGTCGAGGGTCGCGTGCTGCTGTGGTCGAGTCCGGCCGTGCTCGTCGAGGATCCGCCGCACAACGTGAATCCGATCGGACACGGCGATCCGCAGCAGCGCCTCGCAGCGCTGCAGAAGTTCAAGGACAAGCTCGACGAGCGCCTGCGCGCCGAGCCGCGCCAGCAGGCGCCGCTGATGGTCGAGGTCAAGGGCCACTTCACGTCGTTCTTCGCGGGCGTCGAGCGCCCGAAGCGTCCTTCCGAGATCAAGGAGGAGCAGGCGGCCGCAGCCGCCAAGGAACTGGAGAAGAAGGACCAGGAGGCGAAGGACCAGGAGAAGCAGGCTGCGCCCGATGCGACGGCCGGAGCACAGCAGCCCGAGAAGCAGGGGCCCGAGAAGCAGGGCCCCGAGCTGCCGAAGCCCGTGGAAGCCGCGAAGCCTCCGCCCGAGGCAGCGCCGATCACCAAGGGTGAGAAGCCGGGCCGCATCGTCGTGATCGGCGACTCCGACTTCCTGCGCGACGACTTCGTGCGCGGCGAATACGCGCAGGCCGGCGGTCCGCACTCGGCGATGGGCGGCACGTTCTTCCTGCAGCTGCTCGACTGGATCGCGGAGGACGCCGATCTCGTCGCGCTGCAGGCCCGCGTCCCGGTCGATCGCACGCTGAAGCTCGTCGAGTCCGAGGCCGCGCCGAGCGGCGACGCGCGCCTGCAGGAGCAGGCCCTGCGCAGCAAGACGAGCTGGCTGCGCGGTCTCAACGTCGTGCTGCCGACCGGTCTCCTGGCCGCGTTCGGGCTCGGCGTGATGTTGGTCCGCCGCGCGCAGAAGCGCTCGTTCCTGACGTCCCTGCGATAGTGAGTTCGCCGATGAATCTCGCCAAACAGAACATCGTGTTGGGTGCCGTAGCACTCGTGCTCGCGGTGCCGACCTGGTTGCAGTGGAGCCGCGAAACCGAGGACTTCACCGACGTCGGCAAGATCCCGCAGCTGTTCGACGGCTTCACGTCGGACAACGTCGGGCAGATCATTCTCGGGCAGCCCAAGAAGGAGCAGCCGCCGGCCGACCCGCAGAACCCGGACCAGAAGCGCATCGCCTACGACCAGCTGCACATCACGAGGGTCCCCGGCAAGGGCTTCGTCTTCGGCAACCTCGTGCCGGGCGACCTCATCGGTGCGCCGGTCACGAAGGAGCGCGTCGAAGCCGACATCTTCGTGCACCTGCGCGCGATCCGCGTCGACCGCGACGTGCTCGTGCAGCCGAACGCGACGCCCGAGCAGCTCGCGCAGTACGGACTCGACGATGCCCAGGCGTTCGTGATCAAGGCCGCCGACGAGACGGGCCAGAACGTCGTCGCCGAGCTGCTGGTCGGCAAGGACGCGGGCGCCGGTCAGACCGGCACCGAGATGGTGCGCGGCGTGTTCGTGCGCAAGCGCGACAGCAACGACGTCGTGCTCTACGAGTTCGAGAAGGGCTGGCGCCGCGACGTGCAACAGGACCTCTGGCTCGACAAGGTCCTCGCGCGTCCCGAGCCCGAGAAGGTGAGGCGCCTCTCGATCCGCAACACGGCATCGGCCGGCACGACCTTCACGTTCGAACGCAAGGACAACAAGGCGTCGTGGACCGCCGTCGAACCGCCGGCCGACGTCGGCGCCGTGCGCCAGGCGGAAGTCGAGGCGCTGCTGCAGCGCCTGCGCTGGATCAGCGTGCAGGACTACCGCATGCCGCGGCAGCGCGCGGGCAACCTGGCGATCCTCGGCTTGCTGCCGCCGCAGATCGAGATCGCGCTGCAGTTGCGCGACGGCGAGCAGGACCGCGAGATCACGCTCTCGGTCGGCAACAAGCTCGAGGGCAAGAACGAGTACTACCTGGTCAGCTCGGAGTCGGCCTTCCTGATGACGTGGCCGGCCGGGACCGTGACGCCGTTCGAGCTCGACGTGAAGGCGCAGCTGTTCGATCCAGCACAGCCCACGGAGATCAAACCGGGCGACGACAAGAAGGACGAGAAGCCCCAGGAGAAGCCCGGCGAGAACCCAGTCGACAAGAAGGACGAGAAAGCCGGCGAGAAGCCCGCCGAGAAGCCCGGGGAAAAGAAGGACGAGAAGGCCGGCGAGAAGAAGGGCGAGAAGAAGAGCGGCGGGTAGCCGCGCGACCTCGGCACGCCCCGGTTCGGGACTCCAGCGTCCCGGGCGAGTTCGTCCCGCCACGGGACGCATACCCATACCGCGTTGGCAACGCGGCGATCGGGACGGCCGCCGCACCTCGGCACGCGTACCCCCGATCCGACTGTGCCGGGCCCTCCCGCAACGGCCGATTCGTCTTGCGTCTCCTCCTTCTGAGTTGGCCGGGGCGGGGGTGCGTTGCCCCCGTGCCCGGCCGTTTTCTTCTGCGCTGCGCCGTTGCATGATGGCTGCGTGCACGAGACCGCACTCGAGGGTGGCCTGAACGCGCCGGCAGGGCGCCTGCTCGCGTTTGCGGCGCACCTGCGGCGGCTGCACGTGCGGCGCGCGGTGCTCGGCGCGGCCTTGCGCTCGCTGCTGCTGGTCGCGGGTCCCGGGATCGTCGTGGCCTGGCTCGTGCCCGAAGTGCGGTGGATCGTCGTGCTCGCGCTCGCCGCGACGACGTTGGCCGGCGCGCTGCTCGCGGGTCTGCGCACGTGGGGCGTGACCGACGCGGCGCTGCTGCGCATGACCGACGACGCCCTGCCGGATCAGCCCGGCGTCGACGTGCTCAGCGACGAGCTCGCGACGTGGCTCGAGTGCCACCGCCGCGCGCGCGCCGACGTTCCGATGGCGCGTTGGCTCGGCGAGGACGTCGCGGCGAAGCTGCCCGCGCTGCCGCGCGACGTCATCGCGCACGTCGGTCGGTCCGGCCTCGGCCGCCGCCGCTGGCTGCTGCCCGTCGTGATCCTGTTGCTGCTGGCGTGGTGGCTCTGCGAATGGCTCGCGCCGCCGTGGGCGGGTGTGCTCGGTGGCCGCGCGACGATCGACGTGCCGTCCGCGGGCGGCTCTGGCCCGGGTCCCGGCAGTGGCGCAGGTGGTGCGCCCTCGCCTGGTGGCGACGCGGAGCCGCAGCCGGGCGACCAGCCCGTCGAACCGCCGCCGCGCCCGTCGCCGCCTGCGGTGCCGCCGCCGTCGCCGTCACCGGACCAGAAGCCCGAACCGGTCGAGCCCGAGCAACCGGCTCCGCTGCTCGACCTGCCCGCGCAACAGCGGTTCATCGTGCCGGAGTTCGTCGGCGACGGGCCGACGCGCCGCGTGCGCATGCATGCCGCCGAGCTCGAGCGCGCGGGGCAAGCACCGCAGGGCACCTCGAGCACCTCGGGTGCGGGCGGCACGCTGCCGCCGCCCGCTTCGCTCGAGCAGTTCGAACGCGCGGCCGAGGCGGCGCTGCGCAGCCGGCACGTGCCGGCCGAGGAGCGGCCGATGGTGCGGCGGTTCTTCGAGTTGCTGCGGCAGGCGGCGAAGTGAAGCGGCGGACGCGCAAGCTGCCGGACGTGCCCGAGCGCTTTCCGCGCGCGTTCCTCGATCTGCTGCACGAGCTGCTCGCGCGCGGCCCGCGCGTGCCGGGCGGCAGGACCGAGCACGAGCGCACGAAGCGGCGCGCGCTGAGCCAGAGCGGCACGTTCGTCGGCCACCGGCCCTACGTGCGCGGCGACGACCTGCGGCGCATCGACTGGGCCGCGTACGCGCGCAGCGGCGAGTTGTTCGTGAAGCAGCTCGAAGAGGAGGAACGGCGCGCGCTGACGCTGCTGCTCGACCTGTCGCCGAGCCTGCTCGCGGGCCAGACCCCGCGCCGCCTGTTCATGCTGCGCCTTGCCGCGATCATCGGCGGCCTCGCGCTGCGGCACCTCGACGGCCTGCTCGTGATCGCGCCGGGCGCCGGCAATGCAGCCGTCGCGTCGTTCGGCGGCCCGAAGGACCTCGACGCGCTGCTCGCGCATCTCGACGCGCTGCCGGTGGCGCCGGCGACGGCCGAGGCCGCGATCGGCGTCGTGCTGCAGCGCGGCGTGGCGGGGCGCCTGCACTGGCTCTCGGACTTCGTCGATCCGGCGAGCTGCGAGCTGCCGCTCGCGGCGCTGCGCCGGCGCGGTGCTGCCGTGACGGGCTGGTTGCCGATGCTCGCCGAGGACCGCGAACCACCCGTGCGCGGTTACCTGCGGCTCGCCGATCTCGAGACCGGCACGGAGATCACGATCGCGGTCGACCAGGCGCTCGCGGCCGAGATGCGGCACCAGCTCGAGCTGCTGGCGCGGCAGCAGGATCGCCTGTTCGCGCAGTGCGGCTTCCCGCTGCGACGCTGGTCCGTGCCCGCCGCAGGCGACTTCCACGCGTCTTCATGGCAGCAGATCGTGCAGTGGTGCTCGCGATGAGCCTCACGCACGCGGCACATCTGTGGTGGCTCCTGCTGCTCCCGCTGCTGTACTGGCTCGCGCTGCCGCCGCGGCCGCGGCAGCAAGCGTGGACCGCGCACCTCGTGCAGTGGCAGCTCGCGCAGAGGGCGCTGCGCCAGAAGCCGCCGCGGTTGTCGGGCCTGCGGTTCCTGCTGCTCGCGCTCGCGTGCGCCGCCGCGGTGATGGCCCACGCGGGGCCCGTGTGGCTCGGCACGCCGGGGCCGACGCGGCTCGTCGTGCTGCTCGATGCTTCCGCGAGCATGGCGGCGCGCGACGGCGATCGTTCTGCGTTCGACGCCGCAACGGCGGCCGTGCGGCAGCAGGTCGCCGCACTGCCCGAGCACGTCGAGGTGACCGTGCTGCGCTGCGGCGGCGACCTCGTGCGGCGGCACGGGCCGTCCGCGCGCGCGCTGCACGACGTCGGCCGTCCGAGCGGTGCGCTCGCGGTCGATCTCGAGCAGCTGGCCGCCGCGGCAACCCGTGCCGACACGGTCGTGTGGACGCTGACCGACGGCCAGGGCCAGACGAGGTTGCCGTCGAAGGGAGCGCTGACGTGCGTCGGCCGGCCGGGCCCGAACGCCGCGATCGTCGCGGTGCGCACGGTCGATCGCTGGCCGCTGCCGGGCTTCGGTGTCGCGCTCGACGTCGTGTCGTGTACCGGCGGGGCGCGGACCGGCGAAGTGCGCGTGACCGGCGCCGTGCACGACGAGCCGCCGCTGTCGATCGAGCTCGAGCCGCGCACCGTGCAGACGGTGTCGCTCGACCTCGAACGGCTCGCGAAGGGCGGCCCGCTCGAGGTGCGCCTTCACGTCGCCGGCGACGTGTTGCCCGACGACGACGTCTGGCAGGTCGAGCTGCCGCCGCTTCCGGCACCGCGCATCGCCGTGCTCGCCGACGCGGAGGCGGGGCCCTATGCGAAGGTCGCCGCCGAGACGCTCGCGCAGGAGGTCGAGGGCAAGGTCGTGAAGGCCGCCGCGGGTGCCGAGGTCGGCCTGCTGCTCGTCGACGGCGGCGCCATGGCGCTCGTGCCGGGGCGAACGCGCGCGATCTGCTTCGGCAGCCAGTTCGACCAGAGGGCTCCCGTGCCGTGGCTCGAGCCGCAGTTCGCCGACTGGGATCGCGGCGGAGCACTGACGGCCGGGCTCGACCTTTCCGAGCTGCGAGTGCACTGCGCGTTCCGCGAGACGCTGCCGCAGGGCCAGCCGTTCCTCTGGGCCGAAGAGCCCGGCCAGGGCCGCGTGCCGCTGGCCGTCGTCGCCGGCGACGAGAACCTGGCGTCGGTGCACTTCGGATTCCGGCTGCAGGACAGCAACCTGCCACTGCTGCCCGCCTTTCCGCAGCTGTTGCGGCGCGCGTTCGTGCGCTCGTACGGAGCGGCCGCGAAGCTCCAGGTCCGCAGCCCGGCGGTGGCTGCTGGCGAACAGGATCTCGAAGCCAGGGTGGCGGGGGCCGACCGGCCGCTGCCGCCGTTCGGCACGCCCGATCGCGAGATGGGGGCCTGGTCGCTGCTGCTGGGGCTCGTGGCGCTCGCGCTGCGGGGGTTCCTGCGCTAGCCCGCCCCTGGCCCTTGCTTGTGGCTGGCGGAATCCGTAGAACTTTCGCCCCTTCAATCGCGAACGTACATCCGCAGCCACCCCGGTGGGTCGCCGCGGCCGGACCTCTTCGCTCGCTGGCGGCTCGGAGCTCACGTCATGACATCTGGCAATCGCATGCTCGGCATCCTCGGCAAGAAGCTCGGGATGACCCAGATCTTCAAGGAAGACGGAACCTGTGTGCCCGTGACCGTCGTGCAGGCGGGCCCATGCAGGGTCCTGCAGGTCAAGATGGTGACCGCGGCCGAGCATCCCGAAGGGCATCGCACGGCCAGCGTCAACAACGGCAAGAAGCGCGGCCGGCAGAACAAGCCGCGCGCGGCCGACGGCTACTACGCGGTGCAGCTCGGCTTCGACGACAAGCCGGCGCGCGTCTGCAGCAAGGCCGAGCTCGGCGGCGCGAAGAAGGCGGGTCTCGACCACGGCAAGCGCTTCGTGCGCGAGTTCCGTCTCGACCAGGCGCCGACGCAGAAGCCCGGTGAAGACGTCACGGTCGGCCTGCTCGCGTCGACGCGGCACGTCGACGTGACCGGCACGACGAAGGGCCGCGGTTGGGCCGGCACGATCAAGCGCTGGGGCTTCAGCCGCCAGCCCTCGTCGCACGGCAACTCGCTGAACCACCGCACCGGTGGTGGCCTCGGCCGCCAGCACTCGATCAGCAGCGGCGTGCCGCGCGGCAAGCGCATGGCGGGCCACTACGGCGTCGAGAAGGTGACCGTGCAACGGCTCGAGGTCGTCAAGGTCGACGAAGCGCGCAACATCGTCTACCTCGGCGGCGCGGTGCCGGGCCACAACAACGGCTATCTCGTGCTGCACAGCACGGTCAAGAACGAGCGCGCGATCGCCGACAAGCCGGGTCTCGTGGTCAAGAACGCGGCGGCCAAGGCCATGGCCACCAAGGGCAAGAAGTAACCGGCCGGAACCGACCGACATGCGCGCGGGGCAGCCCGTTGCGTTCCCAACAGCAAACTCGACCAGGATCCCACGATGGCTCGTTCACGTCGCAAGAACGGCGGCCCTACGCGCGGCCGCTTCAAGTTGAAGAAGCTCGGCAAGGGCTACACCAAGAACCGGGCGGTGCCGATCGGCAGCCGCCCCGTGCTTCGCATCACGGAGACTGCAGGGGCGGGCACGACCGCCGGCGCGACGGGTGCGGACACGGGCAGCGATTCTCCGGGCAGGGCCAAGGAAAAGGCCGCGCTGGCCAAGGCCAAAGCGGACAAGTCCTGACGCAGCCTGACCTCGTCCCGTGACGGCCGTCGATGTGCTCGTCGTCGGTGCCGGCGCAGCGGGCCTGATGGCGGCGATCACCGCGGCGCGGCGCGGCCGCCGCACGGTGCTGCTCGAGAAGAACCAGCGTCCGGGGCTCAAGATCCTGATCAGCGGCGGCGGCCGCTGCAACCTGACGACGACGCGCAGCGGTCCCGATCTGGAGGCACAGTTCGGTGTCGTGCGCGGCCGGTTCCTGCGGCACGCGCTGCGCTCGTTCCAGCCTGCGGCGTTGCGCGCGATGTTCGAATCCGCCGGCGTGCCGCTGCAGGAGGAGGACCTCGAGAAGGTGTTCCCGGTCTCGCGGCAGGCGCGCGACATCGTGCAGGCGCTGCTGCGGCTCGCGACCGCGGCCGGCGTCGAACTGCGCACCGGGCAGCCCGTGCGTTCCGCGCGCTGGACCTCGGCCGGATTCGAGGTTCAGGCCGGCGATGGCTCGCTGTGCGCCGAGAGCCTCGTGCTCGCGACCGGTGGGCTCAGCTATCCGAAGACGGGCACGACTGGCGACGGCTACGGCTTCTGCCGCGCATTCGGCCACACGATCACGAAGACCTGGCCCGCGCTCGCGCCGCTGCTCGTCGACGCCTCCTGGGTGCACGAGCTGCAGGGCATCGTGCTGCACGGCACGGCACTCGCCGCGCTCGATGCGAACGGTCGCCAGCTGCTGGTCCGCAACCGCCCGATCCTGTTCACGCACAAGGGCCTCTCGGGGCCGGCTCCGATGGACCTCGCGGGCGACGTCGAGGAGCAGCAGGGTGCGAGCGTGCGGTTCGACTTCGCGCCCGAACGCACGCGCGACGAGCTGCAGGCCGAATGGCTCGCTGCCGCATCGCACCACGGCACGCGGCGCGTCGAGACCCTGCTGCCGGCCCACCTGCCCGAACGCCTGCGGGCGGCCCTCGTGCGGCTCGCGGCCGCCGACGGCACGCTGGCGGGCCTGTCGCGGCCCGCGCGTTCGCGGCTGCTCGACGTGACGAAGGACCTGCGTGTGCACGTGCCGCGGAGCCTCGGCTTCGACCACGCCGAGGTCACGCGCGGCGGAGTCGCTCTCGACGAGATCGATGCGCGCACGATGCAGAGCCGCATCCAGCCGGGCCTGTTCGTCTGCGGCGAGCTGCTCGACGTCGACGGCCCGATCGGCGGGTTCAACTTCCAGGCGGCGTTCGCGACCGGGCGCCTCGCGGGCCTCCACGCGTGACGGCCCCGGCATAATCGCGCCATGCTCGGCGACACGATCGTTGCCCTGGCTTCCGCGGAGGGCACGTCCGAACGCGCGGTGCTGCGGATCTCGGGCCCGCGCGCGCGCGACGTCGCCGCGCGCGTGTTCGAGCCCGCGCTGCCCGCCCTGCGCGCGTCGTGCCCGGGCCGCGTGCGCGTGCGCGACCAGTCGGTGGGCGCGATGGCGCTCGTGATGATCGGCCCCGCGTCGTTCACGGGTGAGGACACGGTCGAGCTGCACGTGCCCGGCAGCCCGCTGCTCGTGCAGCTGCTGCAGGACACGATGCTGCGCGACGGCGCGGCACTCGGCGTGCGGCAGGCGTTGCCCGGCGAGTTCACGGCGCGCGCGTGCCAGAACGGCCGCCTCGACCTGCTGCAGGCCGAGGGTGTGCTGCTGCTGCTGCACGCCGCCGACCAGCAAGGCGCCGCGGCCGCCGTGCAATGGCTGCAAGGTGGGCTGTCGGCCGCCGTGCGCGACGCGCGCGGTGCGCTGCAGGACGTGCTCGCCGCGATCGAGGCGGGGCTCGACTTCACGGATGGCGAGACCGGTGAAGTGCCGGCCTCGAGCTGGCGCGCGCCGCTCGCGCAGGTTGCCGAGCGGCTCGGCGAGCTGCTCGAGGCGCTGCCCGTTGCGGCGCCGGGTGGCGAAGTGCTGTTGCTCGGCCGCGCGAACGCCGGCAAGTCGTCGCTCGCGAACGCGATGGCCGGCCGGCCGCAGGCGCTCGTCGATGCGACGCCGGGCACGACGCGCGACCTGCTGCGCATCGAGATCGCTCCGGGCGTCGCGTTGTGGGACGCGCCGGGCGACCTCGAGCACGCGGAGGCCGCGGATCGCGAGGCACTCGCCCTGCGCGAACGACTCGCGGGCCGCGCCGTGGCCGCGCTGTGCGTGCTCGACGCGAGCGATCCGGTCGCTCCGACCGCGGCGCTGCAGACCTCGCTGCCATGGCTCGGTGTCGTGTGGACGAAGTGCGATCTCGCGCCGCCGCCGCCGCTGCCGGTGGAAGTCGCCAGGCGACTTCCACCGGCGACGGCGGTGTTCGCGACGAGCGCCGCGGCGCGCACCGGCCTCGAGCCGCTTGCTGCCCTGCTGCACCGTTCCGCGCGCGGCAGCGTCGTCGATGCTGGCGGGCCCGTGCGCCAGGCGCTGCAAGCCGCGCACGCTGCGGTGATGCGCGTCGCGGCAGTGGGGGACACCGAGGCCGAGCTCGCGGCCGTCGAGTTGCAGCAGGCATTGAAGGCGCTCGACGGCTTCGTCGGCACGCATTCGCCCGAGCACCTGCTCGATCGCATCTACGGCCGCTTCTGTCTCGGCAAGTGAGTGCCACCGCCGGTTGCGCGATGACGGCTTCGTGCGCACCTGGAACCTTGCCCGAGAGAGACAATTTCTGCTTCCATGAGAGGGCCGAGGGGGTCAAGGGGCGATGTTGCTGGGATTCACCTCCTCACAGGATCTGGCGCCTTGGCGCCCGCACACCGAAACGGCTGGAGACTTCCGCAGGCTTCCATACGCACTCTTGAGCGCTCGAGCGGT
>DASVAL010000029.1:0-4557 GCA_036376355.1 Planctomycetota bacterium | reverse complement strand
TCACCACCGGAGCAAGCGGAGTTGCCGTGGTAGCTGGGTTCGCGTGGTCGCGAGGATGACAGACGGGTCGCGGCGGGCTACCGGTGCGTGCCGAGGGCGGAATCTCAGGGCAGAACACCCAGCGAAGGTGAGGTCGGGCTGGGGCGTTGATGCGGTGGCGGGGGCGTTCGACGCTGACGGGATGGTTCCAGGTGGTCCGGGTCGCAGCTTGGACTTCCTACGCGCCGCCGCGCGCGCAGGAGCTCCGCTACGTCGACGAGACGCCACCCGACCGCTCCGGCTGCTACGACACGGTGCGCCAACGCGTGATCACGGTCGGTTCCTCGAACTACAGCAACGAGTGGGATGGGGCGATCTGGCGACGGGCGCCGGACGTCGGCGCGCAGTGGGGTTTCCTCTGGTACGACCGCGCGCGGCGGCACGTGCGGCAGTTGATCGAGTACGACGGCTACTCGACGACCTCGACGTTCGCCTACCGCGAACGCGTCGGGTCGGCCTGGCAGACGGCGACCGTCGCCGGTGCGCCGAGCCTGCGAATTGGCATGGCGCTCGCGCACGACACTGCGAGCAACACCGTGCTCGCGTTCGGCGGCATGGATGCGGGCACAGGAACGATGCTCGGCGACACCTGGCGGTTCGACGGCGTCGCGTGGACGCTGCTCGCGACTACGGGCCCCGCGCCGCGCAACCTCGCGGGTCTTGCGTACGACGCCGCGCGCCAGCGCATGGTGATGTTCGGCGGCGTCGACCAGACCGCGTACGACGACACGTGGGAGTGGAATGCCACGACGTGGCAGGCGATCGCGACCGCGCATCGACCACCGGCGTGCTGGTGGATGTCGATGGCGTTCGACGCCGCACGCGCTCGCACGGTGCTGCTCACCGGAGTCGGCGCCCCGGTCGCGCACTTCGAGTACGACGGCACCGATTGGAGCGCGATGCCGGCGTTGCCCGCGGCGATCGCGAACCTCGCGGCGCCGGGCGCGCCGCCAACCACGAACAGTCACCGAGCATCAGTGACGACGGGCTGATCCTGTTCTTCTCCAGCAACCGCGGCGGCACTTCGACATCTACGCGGCGGGCCGCACCAGCGCGCAGGCTCCGTAGCAGGCGCTGAAGAACCCCTGGAGCGAAGGGGGCTCACTTCCGCGGCTCCATGGGCGCTGGACAACAGCCAGCCTTCCCCTGCGAATCCGCTGGTTGACAACACTCGCCTTCAGACTCGCCCTGGATCAATCGAGCAGCAGCATGTAGTCCTGCCTTGATGATCAGTTCGGCAGGAATCGCTTCGTAGGTCTGCCCGTCGACCATCACGGTTCGGCAATCCGAATGACCGCAAGTGGAGCAACACTTGCTTTGACCGCTCGTCGCCGACAGCCAACTCTCGATCGGCTCCCCGGCGACCCAGATGCGATTCGACTCGAGGGGATCCTCGCGGAATGCACCTGGACTGAGTGTCGTCTTCTCGAGAACGACGCCGACGCCGAGTGCTTCCAGGGAGCGTCTGAGCTTCTGGACTGCTTCCTCGACCGCTGTCTCGGTTGCGCCACAGCGGTCGCATGTCTGCCCGCGTTCGTCCACGAGTCGCTACCAATGAACTCTCAGTGTCTTCATCGCGGTCCCTCCGGTTGTTTCGTGGGCTGGGGCCGTGCAAGCGACCAGCAGGCCAAGCCCGTCAGCAACCCGATGCACTGGTTCGTGATTCGATCTGTTTCTTGGATGCTCGACGCAACGAATGCCGGCGCCAACAGGACCAAGGAGCATGCCGAGCCGCTGGGTGTTCGCATTCAGTCCTACTGCGTAGACGTTGGCGATCAGGAAGAGGCGGCCGCGCGCCGCCAGGCAGCCATCGACTCGGGCACCGAGACCCGCACGACGCCGTCGTGGCCCCCGATAGCGAACGAGGCGCCGTCGGGCGACCAGTCGCAGCACATCGTCTCCTGCCCATCGAACTCGAGTCGCGCGTGCATGCTCTCGCCTATCGGTCAGACCCGTGTGTCCCGTTCAGGCGCGTCAACTCGTCGAACGCCTTGTTCGCGACGCAGGACCAGTCTGACAGCGCACTGCGCCGCGCGGCCATGACAGTGGCCGGCAACGCGTGCGCTGACGAAGCACCGTCTACTACTTCGAGAGCTGGACGCAGCGGCCCAGGTAGATCTCGTCGCTGCACTCGGCGCCGCTCTCGAACCGCACGTAGATGAGCGGGTTGCCGCCCACGCCGCCGAGCGGCGGCTGCTTGGCGAAGTGGATCGGGCCACTGGCGTGCGTGAGCTCGAAGTTGAACTCAACCGCCTCGGTCCGCTGGTGCGGCGCGTTCGGCTGAGGACTGTTCTGGAAGATCAGCCGGGCGTTGATGCCCCGGAAGGCCAGATCACCGTCCAGCGTGATGAACGGCCCCGGGCTGTTGGAGCAGCTGCCCGCAATCTGCGCCACGACGTCGACGAAGTGCAGGCAGTTCAGGTCGATGGGAAGCAGGCCTTGGACGACCCGGCCCAGCAGGATCTTGTCCGAGAGCTGGTCACCCCTGTCGTCGAGGAGCTGCAGGAAGATGAACGGGTTGCCGCCGACGCCGCCCAGGGGCGGCTGCTTGTTGAATCGGATGGACTGTTCCGACGACAGCGAGCACCGGACGGTGATGTCTTCCGTGCGCTCGTGCGTGCCCTTCTCGTTGTTGCGGAAGATCAGCACGGCGTCGATGGCACCGAGCTTGAGCTCGCCCTCCATCGTGATGTACGGCCCTGGATTATTGCTCAGGGTCGTCGTGTCCAGGTTGGCGCGGAGATGAGCCCAGCATTGGGCCGTCTCATTGAGTGTGATGCCAGTGAAGGCGAAATAAGAGGCTGCTGCGAGGATGGTGCCGGCGGCGCCGAGGCGGAGGGATCTAGGAAGTTGCATTTGAGGGATCAGATTGGTTCGAGACGGTTTGAGGGATGGTAATTGCGTGCGGCTATGGAAGGCCGCGGCGATAGCGCAAAGCTGCAATATGATACCGCAATACAGATTCCGGGGATTGACAATGCAAAGCGCTGGGGCGCTATCAGGCGGATCCGGTGTCGAAATTCACGCACGCGGAGCTGGGGTGTGCGCGTTGCCCGTGGCTGCGATGCGAGTGGAATGTGAGCGTCATCGCGGCGACCAGGCCGCGAGCGCGTCGCGAAGGGCCGCGGCCGAACAAAGAGTTTTCGAGCGCCGCGGGGCGCTCGCATTCGGACAGCGTTCATCGCGGCACTCGAGTGACTGTCGCGCTTGCATGAGCGGCTTGCTTCGAGCGAGCCTCTTGTCGAGGTAGCTCACGGCCGCAGGGCCAGACTGCCCAGAAGATCCTACGGGTCGGTGGGCGTGATCGCGCTGGACCCGACGGCCCTCGAACCATGGCACCGGAAACTCATGGGGTCGAGCGCGCCCACGATTCCGGCGCGGCAGCGGGCGCGGCCGCGATCAACGGCAACAGGCGAGCGAGCGAGCGAAGGAGCAGCATGGGACCTCCTCGAGCAAATGGACGAGCACACTCTGTAGCAGATGCGCCGTCCGGAGGTAGGGAGCTCGAGTTGCATCGCGGACCACCCGGGCCGCCGCCCTGCGGTCCCCCCTGTGCGGCACCGCGTCGAGGTTGCACGCTTGCTGCCCCGCAGCTCCGCGCGGCGATGCCGGCGATGCCGGCGATGCGCCACCGCGCACACCGGTGTCCACTGCGGCCCTTGCGGTCACCGCGCGCCAGCCGAGCAGCCGGACGCTGCAGGCCCGCTGCCCCCGCGAGTCCTCGTCGGTGGCGCCTTCACCACTGCCGGCGGCCTGACCGCCAACGGCATCGTGGCGTACGATCTGCAAGCGGGGAGCTGGTCCGTGTCCGCGGCCTTACGTCCACGGCAACGGCCGCTTGGCCGTAGCCGCGCAGGACGCGCGATCGAGGACGAAGTGGCCGGGGGCACGCGTGTCTGCCAAGATCGCCGCATGCCGCCCGTTCCCGATCCTGCCGACGAACTCGAGAACCTGCTCGCCGAAGCTGCGCGGCGAGGATCTGCGCGCGCTGCTCGTGTCGCCCGATGCGACCGGCGTGCTGTTCACGGGCAGCTGGGGGAAGCCGCCGTGCGCGTCGGACATCAGGTCGCGCTCGGCCTGCGCCACGCGCACCTGCGCGGCATGTGCACCGCGACATCAAGCCGTCGAACATCATCGTCACGCCGCACGGCCAGGCGATCGTGGTCGACTTCGGCGTCGCGCAGGTGCGCACCGCGAGCGACCTGACGCGCTCGGGTGCGACTCCGGGTTCGCCGGCCTTCATGTCGTCCGAACAGCGCCGCGGTCAGGCGACCGACCAACGCACCGACGTGTTCTCGCTGGCCGCGAGCATCTGGCAGATGCTGACGTATCACGGCGTGCTGGCGCCAGCGGCCGGGATCCGGCCGTGGATCGTGCCGCGGGTGGAAGCGGATGATGGGTGCCGGCACACGGGTGCGGTGGCGAACGTCGAGGCTGACGAAGTGCAGGAGGGTCGGGACCAATCTGTTCGCCGGGTGGAGCCGCGGCGCATCGTGCCGCACGCTCCTGGCAAGCGGC
>DASVAL010000024.1:0-17656 GCA_036376355.1 Planctomycetota bacterium | reverse complement strand
TCGGCATCGACGCGAAGGTCGGCTCGCTCGTCGCGGGCAAGGACGCGGACCTCGCGCTGTTCGACGGCGATCCGTTCGAGTACACGACCCACTGCGTCGGCACCGTGATCGACGGCGTGCAGTTCACCGGCGCGCCCCGCTAGCGTGACCGCGCCGGAGCAGCAGCCGTACGACCGCCTGCTCGTGTGGTCGATCGTCGCGGCGCAGTTCGGTCCTCCCTTCATGTTCTCGGGCGTCGCGGTTGCGCTGCCCGAGATGGGGCACGAGCTGCACATGTCGGCGACGGAGCTCGGGCTCGTCGAGACGACGTTCATCGCGAGCGCCACGGCGTTCGTGCTGCCGGCCGGCCGCTTCGCCGACGTCGCGGACCGGCGGTCCTTGTGCAAGTGGGGGCTCGTCTTGTTCGCGCTGCTCGGGCTCTCGATCGGCTTCGCCTCGAACGCGGGCCTGATCGTCGCGCTGCGGTTCCTGCAGGGCATCGCTTCGGCCGTCGGCGGCGCCGTCGGCGCAGCGTTGCTCGTCGAACTCGTGCCAGTCGGCCAACGCGGCCGCGTCTTCGGTGCGATGCTCGGCGTCGCCTACGCGGGGTTGTCGTTCGGCCCGCTCGCCGCCGGCTGGATCGTCGAGCACCTCGGCTGGCGCTCCGTGTTCTTCTGCGGCGGAGCACTGATCCTGCTCGGCACCGTGCCGATCCTCGTGCGCATGACCTCGCGCTGGCATCCAGTCGGGCCTTGGGTGCACCGGCCGAGCCTCGTCTTGCTCGTCGTCGCGATCTGCGCGCTCGTGTCGAGCACGGCAGCCGCGCAGCAGCCCGCGCTCGCCTGGGCCTGCGGTGGTGGCGGCGGAATCCTGCTCGCGGCGTTCCTGTGGCTGCAGCTGCGCATCGAGAACCCGCTGCTCGACCTGCGTGAGCTCGTGCAGAACCGCGAACTCGGCCAGGCGCTGCTCGTGCAGGTGCTCGTCTACCTGAACGCCTACTGCTCGATCTTCATGCTGAGCCTGTTCCTGCAGGCGACGAAGGGCATGACGCCGCCGGGCGCGGGGCTCGTGCTCGCGATCGGCTCGCTCGTGATGGCATTGACCGCGCCGTTCGCGGGCCGGCTCGCGGACCGCATGCGGCCGCAGGTCGTCACCGCCTGCGGCGTCGCGGCCGTCGTCGTGAGCTCCGTGCTCGGCTTGCAGATCGACGCGTCGTCGGGCGTCGTGCACGTCGCGTTGGTGCTGACTGCACAGGGCCTCGGGTTCGGGTTGTTCTCGTCGCCGAACCTCACGATCGTCATGAACAGCATGCACGGCCGGAAGAGCGGCCTCGCCTCGGCGCTCGCGTCGCAGTCGCGCGGTTTCGGCATGTTCGTCGGCATGGCCGTCACGGGCGCACTCGTCGCGTTCTACTTCGGCGCCGAGCCGGTTGCGGCAGCACCGCTGCGTTTCGTCGACACGCTGCAGGGCGCGTATGCGGTGCTGCTCGGGACGTCGGCGCTCGCGCTGGTCGTGGCGCTGCTGCGGCGGACCCGAGACAGAGCGGCGTGATCGCGAGTAGGCTTGATCGTGGTGGAGATGCTGGTCGACGGGATCAGCGTTCGCGTTGCGTGAGTCTGCGTGGTTCTGCTGCTTCCCATGGTCATGACGATCGTCGTGGGCTTCGGTGGTTCGGCCATGAGCAGCGCGATCGTCACGAGCAAGCAGCCACTCGACCTGAAGATCGTGCTGATGCTGGTCGCGGCGATCGCCCTGCTCGCGGTCTTGATGGCTTCACGGCGCATCGCGAGTCGACAGACCTTTTCCACGATCTGTCCCGGCTGCGGCGATCCCTTCGAGGCCTACGCGCGAGTCAACTTCGCCGGGTTCCGAGTGCTCGAGTGCCAGTCCTGCGGTGTCGAGCGGCTCTACCCGATGCCGACGCTCATCGTGCTGGTCGGGTGGGTCATCGTGTTGGCGACGAGCGTCGCGGTCCCCGTGGCATACCTCACGGATCCGAAACCGAAGCCCCCGCTCGCTGCAGTCTGGGTCCTGATCCTGCTGTGTCTGTTGTTGCACGACCAGCGTCTCCGGCGTGTGCTGCGCGTCCGCGCGCAGCAGTCGGATGTGTCGTCGGGTGGACGAGTCGCGAGCAGTGACGGCATGGACAGCGAGCCGACCGTGGCCGACATGATGGCTGCCTACGCGCAGGATGCGGTCGATCACGCGCGGGCATCGGTGGGCGTGACGCTCGACTTCTCGCCCGGCAGCATCGAGCACGTCGAGCGGATCCTGGCGCAGCTTCATTCCTCGCTGCCGAAGGGGTTCTTGGGCAAGCTCCGTCGTCGAGGTCCCACGCAGCAAGACATCCTGAAGATGGCCAAGATGTACGGCGGCTACATCGGCGAGGTCGTGCGCCGCGCTGGCGGAGGCGAGTGGACGTTCGATACTGAGATCGCTCCGGGCGAGCGGATCCTCTGCCTCAGCAAGGAGGGTCAGCGCGTATGGCCCGTAGCGAAGGTCCACAAGCGGATCACCGCCGGCTCGGGAGACGACGTCTGGTTGTACGTCCGGATGGTGATGCAGGACTGGAAGTGACGACGCGCCCCCGGAAGCCTCCCTCGCGTCGTGAGCGCGGAGCGTCCTGAGTGCGTCACTTCACCAACGCGGCGCGCCATCGCGCGAGGAAGGGCTCGTCGCCGATGCGCGCGTGGATCCTCCGGAACGCACCGAGGATCTCCGGCTGCGGAACCTCGACCGAGCGCGCGCTGATCAACAGCAGGTCGGGCCCGAGGTGGTCGGGGTTCTCCGAACGGAACTCGGCGAGCGCGACGCGGAACGGCAAGAAGTTCTTCAGACCCATCTTCGCGAGGTACTGCAGCGCGATGAACGGCGAGGTGCGGAGCTTCCGGGGCAAGCCCTGGAACGCGGCTTCCAACGGCTCGGGTTCCAGCACATCGACCTGGCGCAGGAAGTTGCCGGCTTCCGTCGCCAGCTCCGTCGAGCCGAGGATCTCGCGCCGCTGTTGCAGCAGTTCTCGCGTCCACCCACCGAGTCGCATGGACCACAGCTCGCAGACGACGATCCGGTCTTCGTGGCGTTCGAGCTTCAACTCGTGGTAGTCGAGGGCCATGCCGCCCCGCTCGCAGCGGAACCGCAGCGTCGTCTCGCCGGCGGCGTCGGCTTTCATCTCGAGGAACGTGTACTGGCCCCTGCCCTTCGCGAAGAGGATCTGCGAGGCGAGCTGCGGCGAGGTGTCACCCGGCCGGTGATGGGAATCGGCGGGCGCGCCTTGCACGTCTTCGAAGTGCACGAGGCTCGCGAGCGCTCGGTCGTCGTTTGCCTGCTCGATGGCCAGCGCGAGCGCCAAGGCCTCCTTGTGGGTCACGCGCGGTGGACTCTGGTTCGCGAGCCAGATCGCGAGCGGCGTGAAGACGACTACCGCGGCCAGCGCGACGAACCGCACGGTCCGCGATGGTTTGGAGCGCTGCTCGGGGCGTCGCGCCAGCTTCGTTCCTGCTGCTGGCCCGCCGGCCTCGGGCGCGATCTGTGGCGTTGGCTCGGGGGCGGAGGCGGGTGCAGGCGCGGGGGAGGTGTTCATGCGGCTCGCGCAAGATAGCGCGGATCGAACGATTCAGCTGGCCGCGGCGGTCGCGATCCATCGACGGACCGCGCAACGCTGCACTGGCTCTGGCCCTCCGCGCCTCTCACGGCGCGCGTTCGAGGGAGCGCACGTCCTCCAGGTCCTGAGGCCTGGCCACCGTTCGCTTGTTGACGATCAGGTCTGCCTTTGCGAGGTAGGCCACGGCGACGTCACCGAACTTCGCGACGACGCGGCGATCCCAGCAGGGGCCGAACGCCAGTCCGTCCACGGCGGTGATCACGTCGATCCGGCTTGGCGGCATCCCCATCTGGTAGACCACTCCGGAGCGTTCGAAGTCCTGGGCGGTCACTCCGTGCGAGGCGAGCGGCGCGCCGAAGGCGGTGAGTGCCTGGACGACACGAGCCGCGTTGGCAGCGGTGGGCTCGACCCACAGGTCGAGATCCTTCGTGAATCGGGGCCGCGCGTGGAACGTCACCGCGTAGCCGCCGACGATCAGGAAGCGGACCTCATTGGCGCCGAAAGCTGCCAACAGATCTCTGAAGTCGCGGTTCACCATCGATTCCTTTCACTGCCAGAGCGTCGAGCACCATCTGCCACAGCATTTCGACGCGCTGTTCTCCCGTCATGCCGTGCCAGAAGGCATCGTCGAACGCCTGCTCCTCTGCGCCCATGCGGACGAGTCGGCCGGTGACGATGCGGGGTCGAGAGTCAGCCGGCGTGTCGGTCACGTTCTCAGCATAACAGTCGTTCGCGCCGTTCTTCGTCGAAGTTCCGACTGCCTCGCGGCGGCGGGCTCAGCTGGCCGCGGCCGTCGCGATCTCCTCGTAGACCGTCGAACGCTGCACGGGCTCGTAGCCCGCTTCGCGGATCAGGTGCGCGATCTGCCGCACGTCGAGCGCCTGCGGCTCCGTCGTGCCGGCGTCGTGCGTGATCTTCTCCTCGGTCACGGTGCCGTCGATGTCGTTCGCGCCGAAGCTCAGCGCCGTCTGCGCCGACTCCTGCGTCAGCATGATCCAGTAGGCCTTGACGTGCGGGAAGTTGTCGAGCATCAGCCGGCCGAC
Organism: Planctomycetota bacterium; assembly: GCA_036376355.1. Lineage (GTDB taxonomy): Bacteria > Planctomycetota > UBA1135 > UBA1135 > UBA2386 > DASVAL01. The sequence continues at coordinate 13,033 of DASVAL010000024.1, read as the reverse complement.
CGCGATCGAGCGCTGGTCGAGGTTGCCGGTCGTGACGTGGCCGAAGTTCGCGAGGTCCGTGTGGTAGGGCCAGAACGCGAGCGGGATGTAGGCCATGAAGCCGCCGCACTCGTCCTGCAGCTCGCGCAGCTTGATCAGGTGCTGCACGCGCTCCTCGACGCGCTCGATGTGGCCGTAGAGCATCGTCGCGTTCATCTTGAAGCCGTGCTGCTGCACCTTGCGCGCCGTCGCGAGCCAGCGGTCGGGCCCGGTCTTCTCGCGGAAGACGGCCTTGTGCACGCGGTCGGTCAGCACCTCGGCGCCGCCGCCGGGGCACGAGCCGAGGCCCGCTTCGCGCAGGTCGGCGAACACCTCGTCCTCGGTCTTGCCCGAGATGTTCAGCATGTGCTCGATCTCGACCATCGTGAACGCCTTCACGTGGATCTCGGGCCGCGCGCGCTTCGCTGCGCGCACGACGTCGAGGTAGTACTCGTAGGGCATCGTCGGGTGGATGCCCGCGACCATGTGCACCTCGGTGACCGGCCGGTGCAGCTGCTCGCGCACCTTCTGCTCGACGATCGCCGGCGTCATCAGGTAGGCGCGCTCTTCACCTTCCTTCGCCGCGAACGCGCAGAACTTGCACGAGTAGATGCAGATGTTCGTGTAGTTCACGTGCTGGTTCACATTGAAGAACACCTTGCGGCCGTGCTTCTTCGTGCGAACGCGGTGCGCCATCAGGCCGACGGCGGTCAGGTGCGGCGTCTCGTAGAGGCGGATGCCGTCGGCCTCGCTGAGCCGTTCGCCGCCGCGGACCTTGTCGTCGATGTCGCCGAGCCCGGCTCTGGCGATCAGCTTCGTGGCGAGGGACTCGTCGAGGTGCGCGTAGGCGAAGGCGTTCATGCAGGGGGCCGCGAAGTCGGGGTCGCAGAGGGTAGGCGGGAGCCGGGTCCGTGAGAAGGGGAAGGTGCGCTCGCGGCGCGAGCTGCGGGCGGGAACGAGGGGCCGGCTGGGGGAATTGCTCCGGTCGCGCTACAAGTCCGCATGAGGCCAGGGCTCGCCCTGGAACCGCCATGACTCACGCCTGGATCGTCGCGTTCGCCATCTGGACGCTGCCTGTGCTGTCCGCTGCGCAGGAGCCGGAACCGGCTGCGAAGCCCATCGACGCGAAGGCCGTTGTTGCGGCGATGGACGCCGGCATCGCATGGCTCGTCCGACACCAGGACGAGACCGGCGTCTGGAGTGCGTCGCAGTTCCAGCGCCACGACCCGAAGACGGACGTGTGCACGGGCACCGGCAAGCCCGAGCAGGATCTGTTCGTCACGGCGTGGGCAACGCTCGCCTTGCTGGCGCGGACCAAGACAGAACGGCTCGGCCCGCACGCTGGGCCGCTGCCGAAGGCGCTCCGGTGGTTGGAGTCGCAGATGCGAGCCGACGGCTTCGTCGGCACCCGCGCGGCCGACAATGCGGTGCTTGCGCACGCGTTGAGCTGCGTCGCGCTGTCCCAGGGCAAGGTGCTCAGCGGCGATCCGCCGCCGAAGCAGTCCGCGGAGTGCCTGCTTGCGCTGCGCCTGCCGGACGGCACGTGGCCCGCGCGAATTGGCGCGACGAAGGGCGACCCGATGACGACCTGCTGGGCAGCCATGATCTGCCAGCTGTCCATCTCCATGTCGGGTACTGGCGTCAGGATGGACCTGGAGCCGACTCTCGAGGCGATCGAGAAGGGCGTGCTCGCCACAGCGTCGCTGCCGTCTGCCGAAGCGATGCTGCGATGGTTCGCGCGGCACGAGCCGACGACCGATGCGAGGCTCGCCGAACTGTGCCGCGCGCTGCGCGATCATCGGCCTCAGTGGCGCTCTGGCCCCGATGCGGCGCGCATGGACTACCTCGATTGGAATATGGGCACGCGTGCAGTGTTCCAGATGGGTGGCGAGTCGTGGCAAGAGTGGACCGCAGCGTTGCAGGCGGCGCTGGTCGCGCACCAGCGCACCGATGGGGCGCATGCGGGCTCGTGGGACCCGGTCGATGCCCACGGCCCAATGGGTGGACGCGTCTACGCCACTGCGGTCAACGTGTGCTCCCTGTCGTTCGGCGAAGGCCTCGCGCAGATCTTCGGCAGCGGCGGTTCCGACAAGAAGTGAGCGAAGCGGGAGCAGGCGCGCGCCCGGGCGACGCGGCTTGCAGCGCTCGCCGTCGACGACACGCTCCCCGAGGGACTGCATGAGCGGTACAAGTCGCTCGGAGCACAGAGATCTCGTCAGGAGCCGCACATGACTCACGCTTGCATCGTCGCGTTCGCCATCTGCAGCCTCGCTTGGACCGCCGCTGCGCAGACACCCGAGCCGGCTCCGAAGCCGATCGAAGAGACAGCCACGGTCGCCGCGATGGAGGCGGGCATCGGCTGGCTCGTCCGCCACCAGGACGAGAACGGTGGCTGGAGTGCGTCCCAGTTCATGCGTCACGACCCGAAGACGGACGTGTGCACGGGCACGGGCAAGCCCGAGCAGGACTTGATCGTCACGGGGTTGGCCATCGAGGCGTTGGCGTCGCGCGGCAACACGGAACGGCACGGCTCGCACGCGGGCGCCGTGCAGAAGGCGTTCGCGTGGTTGGAGAAGCAGACGCAGCCCGACGGCTTTCTCGGCGCGCGCGAGGCTCCCAATGGCGTCGCTGCGCACGCGTTCATGTGCAACATGATGCTTGCGCGCCGGATGGCAGCCCCGCCCGAACCGCCAACCAAGCAGTCGTTGGAACTCCTCGAGACGCTGCGCCTGCCCGATGGAACCTGGCCGGCCCGCGTCGGTGGGACGAAGGGCGACGCGATGGCGACCTTCTGGGCGAGCATGGCCGGCCTGAATTCCGACTTCTTGTCGAGTACTCCCCGCAGGGCGAACCTGCAGCCGGCCCTCGAGGCGCTGGAAAACGGTCTTCTCGCCACCGAGCCGTCGCCGTCATTCGAAGCCGCGCTCAGATGCTTCGTGGTGCGCGAGCCAAAGAAGGACGCCAGGCTTGCTGCACTGATGGGCACGCTCGGCAACGACCTGCCTCGGTGGTGCTCTGGCCCCGATGCGGCGCGCATGGACTACCTCGATTGGTATTTGGGCGCACGAGCGGCGGTCCAGGTCCGTGGCGCCGCGTGGCAGGAGTGGTGTCAGGCGCTGCTGGCGGCGCTCGTCCCCCACCAACGCGCCGATGGTGCGCACGCGGGCTCGTGGGACCCGGTCGACAGGAGCGGCAAGCAAGGAGGACGCGTCTACGCCACGGCGGTCAACGTGTGCTCCTTGGCACTCGCGCGAAGCGCTCTCGAGCGGGTGGACGGGCGTCCTGCTGGCAACAAGAAGTGACGCTGCGCCGGAAGTCGGTTCGTGCGGCGCCGGCGGACGCGGGAAGTTCTCAGGACCGAAAACGCCCCGGCAAGGTGTCGCTGTGCATGGATTCTCTGCTCTCGCACAGAACCAATTGCCGGGCAGTTCCGTCGGATGTAAGGAAGTTCTAGACAACCCGAGCAAACGCGCCACCCCTCGCGGTTGCTTTCTTTCCTGTACCGACTCCTTCCTCCTCTATGCGAATTCTCTCCACTCTCCTCGGTGTGATCGCGGTGACTTCGGTCTCGGCGACGGCCCAGTCCGTTCTCATCCCCTCCACGGCGCTCGGCCCGTTCGCGGGCACCAGCGGCAACTACTTCACCGCGGGCGGGATCAACCACTTCCAGATGATCTACGACACCTCGAGCTTCACGACTCAGGGTGTCCTCTCGCCGATCAACATCACCAACGTGCAGTTCACGTACGGCGGCGGCGCCACGGCGACGAACATCGTGACCTACCCGCTGGTCTCGGTGTATCTGCAGCCCGCGGCGAACGACTGGGCTTCGCAGAGCACGACGTTCGCGGCAAACCAGACCACCCCGTTGCCGACCACGCCGAACTTCACGGGCTCCGTGACGACGATTCCGGGCGCGAACTACGTGGACATCGCCTTGACCACGCCGTTCGCCTACGACCCGACGACGGGCGTGGACCTGCTGATCGAGGTCGAAGTGAACGGCGCGCCGACCCCGGCGCTCGGCAACACGCAGGCCTGCACCTACAGCCTGACGCCGCCCGCCAACGCCTGCGCCGTGATTCGCACCGTCGGTTCGATCACGAACCCGATCGGCGCCGTCTCGGCGTTCGTGCCGATCGTGAACCTGGTCTACGGCCCGGTCCCCGGCGCGGCTTCGTACCAGAGCCTCGGCGCGGGCTGCATCGCGCAGTACGCGTCGATGTACGAGCTCTTCGCCCTCCCGGCGAACTGGGATCTGAACGGCTCGGCGCTGACCTTCATCCCCGCGAGCCCCGGCTACGTCGCCGTGCGCACGGGTTCGTTCCTGCCAATCGGTTCGGTGCAGAGCCCGCCGACGGCCCTGACCCTCGCTGACGACGCCGAGACGACCGTGCCGTTCACCGTCGGCTCGTTCGTTGGTGCGAGCGGCCCGTGGGCGAACCTGACGATCGTGTCGAACGGCGTGATCTCCGAGGCGGCTGCGCACCCGGCGAGCGTCGCTGGCGGCGGTGCCCCCAACAACAACACGTACCTGAACGCCGCGCCGACCGCGTTCTACTGCCTGGCGGACTGGGATCCGTCGGTGGCGACGGGCGGCGGCAACGTCTGGTTCGAGGAGAGCGCGGGTGTGACCACGATCACGTGGGAGAACGTGCCGAACTGGGTCACGACGCCGCCCGCTCCTGGCGTCAACACCTTCCAGTTCCAGCTCTATCCCTCGGGCTGGGTCACGATCGCGTGGACCAGCGTCACGTCGTTCGGCAACAACGGCGGCGTGCTGGTCGGCTACTCGCCGGGCGGCGTGAACCTCGATCCGGGCAGCCGCGACATCTCCGCGATCGGCGCCGGCGCCGTGCCGATCGCATCTGCCGACGTCCCTCCGCTGACGCTCTCGGCCACCAACCGGCCGGTGATGGGCGCCACGTGGAACCTCCAGGTCAGCAACATCGAGGCGAGCAGCCTGGTCGGTCTCGAGATCTTCGGTGTGGTCGATCCTGGCATCAACGACCTGTTCTTCCTCGGCATGCCTGGTTGCGGCTTGCGTGCGACCCTCGACGTCGCGAACGCGTTCCTCGTGACGGGCCCGACGCACAACTTCAGCTTCAACGTGCCGTTGATCCCGTCGCTGCAGGGCTTCAACCTCTACACGACCACGGCAACGATGCAGGGAGTGCCGCAGAACGCGTTCGGTTGGATGACCTCGAACGGCATTCGCGGCACGCTCGGCCCGATCTAGTCCGACCGGCCTGATCCGGTGCGGCGCCACCCGGCGCGGCAGCACGAGAAGCGCCCTGGCTCGAGAGTCGAGCCAGGGCGCTCGCACTTCGGAGCCCGAGGTCCATTCCTCCTTGCTCGCGGCCCGTGTGAGGCTCAGCGATCGCCGTCGACGATGCGCTCGTCGCCGGCGCGCACCGTGACGTCGCGCCGGCTCACTTCCACGCCGTCGAGCAGGAACACGACGGTCCACGTGCCGGGCGGCACGCGCGCTTCGCCGGCGGCGCCTCGCTCGAGGTTGTCCATCCACGCAACGTGGTCCCCGTTGCGCACGACGAACTCGTCGGCCTTGCCGTGCCGCGGCGCGATCAGGGCCGCCGGCGCCAGCATGAGCAGCACACCCGCGGTCTCGCGGCCCGGCAGCACCTGCACGCCGGCTTGACACGCAGCGCGGCCCGAACGATCCGAGGCCGAGAGGTCCCACGTTCCGGCGCGCATGCCGCGATAGAAGAACGAGCCGTCGAGCTCGCAGCCCGAGCCGAGCACGCTGTCGCCGCCGCGGCGGATGGCCATGATCCACGCGCTGCTGCTGCCCATCGTTCGGCCCGAGATGCTGCCGTTCACGGCGATGAGTCGCAGCTCGACCTGCTCGTTGCCGGCCTCGACCTTCAGTGGCTCGGGCAGGCCGAGCTCCGCTTCGAACTGGTCGGTGCGCAGCGTGCACGTTCCGGCCCCGAGGTTCGCGAAACGGAAGCTCCCTTCGGCGTCGGTCCTGGTGCCCGTGACGAACTCGCCGTCGATCAGCAGCTCGAGCGGCACGCCGAAGGCGGGCTTGCCGTCGGGAGCCAACGCGCGTCCTGCGATCGGGAGCCCTGCGATCGCGTGCAGATCGACTTCGACGGAGCCGCCGGCCGGTACCTCGATGGCGACGCTCGCGGGCCGGTACCTGCGGTCGTACGGGATGCCGATCCACCAGCGGCCCGCGCCGAGGCCGGAGAGTCGGAACGTGCCGTCGTCGGCCGAGGTCGTGCGATGCGCGGGATCCGCCGTGTTGAGCACACGCGGCATCGTGGGGCCGTCGGCTGCGTTGGCCTGCACGGCGACGCCGGCGACCGGGGCGCCGGCGCCGTCGGTGACCTTGCCGGTCACGCTGGCCGCGGGCGCGAGCACGATGCGTCGCTCTTCCTGCGTCTTCGCGAGCACCCAGCGTTGCGCGGCGACGGCGGCGAACGAGGCAGGTGCTCGCGTGGTAACGTCGAGCGAGACGCCGATCGGCAGGTCGGCGAACGTGAGCCGGCCACCGAGATCGCTCGAGGCCCGGAAGACGAGCGCTTCGCCGCGCGCGCGGGCCGCCGACGGGCACTGGAACTCCCACGGCTCGATGCGCAGTTCGACCGCGACGTCGGTGACGGCGGCCTGCGCGGCGTCGACGACGTGCACGGACAGCGTGGACCCGAGTGCGAGCGGAACGGGCAAGGCTGTCGCGCGCGTCTCATGGCCGGGCTCCGGCAGGATGCGGCACGCAGAACGCCCGGCGATCTTCGCGTCGAGCCACGTGTTGTCGTCCTCGATCGCGACCTGCACGAACCCCTCCGCATCGCTACGCAGCTGCGAGTTGCGCGGTTGCACGCGCACTCCGGCATCCGGCAGCGCGCGGCCGTTCTCGGCCGCGACGAGCCGGGCCCAGAACAGCGTGTGCGCATCGGGTGCAAGCACGATCGTGAGCTCGGTCGTCGTGTCGGCCCGCACGGTCTGCCAGCCGCTGCGTGTACGCAGTGCGCTGTCCTTGGGCGGAGTCACGACGACGAACGTGCGGCCCGCCGCGACCGTGAAGGTGGCGGAGCCCGTCGCGTCGGTGACGCCGTCGTGTTCGGCGGCGCTGACCGAACAGCCCGCGAGCGCGCTGCCGCGTTCGTTGTGCACGACGACGTGGAGCTTGCCCGTGACGGCGGCGGCCGGACTCGCGGCCGGCGCCGCGGGTTCTGCGGCCGCAGCGGCGGGCTGCTCCGGATCGGCGACCGACGACCGGCTCGTCTCCGAGGTCTCGACGGCTCGCGCTCCGGCGAGTGCCGGCGCCGCGGCAGGTCCGGCGTCCGGAGCGGTCTCGTCACCGCTTCCGATCCAGAAGCCGAGAACGAGGCAGGACACGAGAACCACCAGGCCTGCGAACAACGCGGCCAACGCGTAGCTGGGACGCATGGGCTGGTTGGATCGCGTCGATGCCGTGGGCGTCAAGGCGAAGGCCGACTTTCCACGGCCGCATGCCAGCCGGGCCGCGAAACGGCCGGCTCGCGACCGTTCGGGCAAATCGCACGGTAGCATCCGGCCCGCCATGTCCGCTCCCCAAGCGCTGCTCGAGATCGAGCAAGGAGATCAACCGTCGCGCAGCTGCACGCTCGGGCCGACCCCATTGCGCATTGGGCGCGCCAAGGAGAGCGACGTCTATGTGCCCGACGGGCACATATCGAAGCTGCACGCGGAAATCCGGTTCGAGAGCGGCAACTTCCACGTCGTCGACGTCGGCAGCCGCGCGGGTGTGATCGTCAACGGCACGAGGATCGAGCGACACCCGCTGATCGATGGCGACGTGATCGAGCTCGGCGACGAGTCGCCGGTGCGCATGACGTTCCGCGCGTCGGCGCCGCTCGGGCAGCGCGCCGAGGATGCACGCATCCTGACGCGCGTCTCGGGCGACGTGCAGCAGGGCGGCATGGCGCGGCTCGCGCGGTTCTTCGAGTTCAGCCGCAAGCTCGGCGGCGGCTTCACGCTCGAGGAAGTGCTGCAGGACGTCGTCGACCTCGCGATCGAGGTGACGAGCGCCGAGCGCGGCATGTTGATCATGCTGCGCGCCGACCAATCGCTCGAGACGCGCATCGCGCGAGCCATAGGCGGCATCTCGCTGCCGAAGGAAGGCATGAAGGCCAGCGAGACCCTCGTGCGGAAGTCGATCGAGCAGGGCAAGCCGTGCGTGATCGCCGACATGGCCGAGGACGTCGATCTCGCGCAGCAGGCGAGCATCCTGTCGCTCGAGCTGCGCTCCGCGGTCACGCTGCCGATCGTCCGCAGCGTCGGCTCGGAAGGAGGCACGCTCGGCGTCGTCTCCGGCGTGCTCTACCTCGACAGCCGGCGTCGCCGCGGTGGTTTCGACCGGTTCGACATGCACATCCTCGAGCGGCTCGCGCAGGACGCTTCCTCGGTCATCGAGAACGCGCGCCTCTTGCGCGAAGCCGAGGACAAGCGGCGCATGGATCAGGAGGTCGAGATGGCGCGCCAGGTGCAGGCAGCACTGATCCCGGACCAGTTCCAGTCGACGCGCACGTTCGACGTCGCGGGCGTCTGTCTGCCGTGCAACGAGCTCGGCGGCGACTACGTCGGCCAGTTCGACCTCGGCCGCGGCCGGCAGGCGCTCGTCGTCGCCGACGTGTGCGGCAAGGGCATCGCGGCCTCGCTGCTCGCGGCTGCGCTGCAGGGTGCGCTCGCCGCCGAGTTCGGCCAGGATCGTGCGCTCGGCCAGATCGTCGAGCGCGTGAATCGTGTGCACTGCCGGCTCGCACCGTTCGGGAAGTTCATCACGATGGCCGTCGCGGTGCTCGAGGCCGATGGCACGCTGTGTTTCGTCAATGCGGGCCACTGCCTGCCCGTGCACGTGCATCAGCAGGGTGTCTCGTGCCCTGCGTTGTCCGGCATGGCGCTCGGCCTCGACGCGGACGCGATCTACGACGCCGGCGAGATCCGGCTGCAGCCCGGCGACGCGGTCGCGTTCTACACGGACGGCATCATCGAGTGCGAAGGACCGGGGCGCGAGCTGTTCGGCCAGGCGCGGCTCGAGCAGGTTCTCTCGGATCTGCGCGGCGCTTCGGCGGCCGAGCAGGTCGCGGGAGTGCGCGAGGCGGTCGACAAGTTCCGCGACGGCACGCCGGTCTCGGACGACCTGACGGTCCTGGTCGTGCGCCGCATCTGACGGCCATCGCGCGGCGTGGCCGCCGCGGCTACGTTCGTTCCGCATGGTGACGAGACGGATCGCGCTGCTGCGCGGCATCAACGTTGGCGGCAACAAGAAGGTGCCGATGGTCGAGCTGCGTGAGCTCGCCGCGGAGCTCGGCTGGCAGCAGGTCGAGACCTGGATCCAGAGCGGCAACGTCGTGTTCGCTGCGGCGGGCAGACCGGCCGCGCTCGAGAAGGACCTCGAGCAGGCGATCGAGCGACACTTCGGGTTCCAGGTCCCCGTCGTCGTGCGCACGTCGGAAGCCTGGAGCGATTGCGCTGCGAGCAAGGTGTTCGCGGCCGCGAAGGCAGAGCGGCCGGCCGCGGTCCACCTCGGCTTCGCGAAGCAACGCTGTGCGGCCGGCGCCGCGAAGGCGCTGCAGCCCTACTGCACGCAGGGGGAACGCGTCGAGATCGACGGCGACGCGGTGTGGATCGACTTCAAGGCAGGCGTCGCGCGCTCGAAGGTCACCTCGGCCGTGCTCGATCGCGTGATCGGATCGACGGTCACGCTGCGCAACTGGAAGACGGTGCTCGAGCTCGCGGCGCTCGTGCGCGCGGCCCGCGGCGCGTGAGCGTCAGGCCTCGACCTGCGACACGACGGTCTTCGTTTGCGCCGCCGGCCTGCCGAACCGGTCGGTCGCCGGCGTCTCGACCGGCGCGTACATCATGTTGCGACGCTGCGGCACGTAGCCCGCGTCCTTGATGTGCCGCTCGATCTCGGGGATCGACGTCGGGTGCGTGCAGCCTGCCGAGCTCACGACGTTCTCCTCGAGCATCGCCGAGCCGAAGTCGTCGGCACCCATGCCGAGGCCGATCTGGCACGTCTTCATGCCCTGCGTGACGAAGCTCGACTGCAGGTGCGGCACGTTCTGCAGATAGAGCCGCGCGATGCTCAGCGTGCGCAGGTACTCGGCGACCGTCGCCTTCATGCCGCCGCGGTCCTCGAGCAGCTGCGTGCCGAGCGGCGTGTGGTCGGGCTGGTAGGTCCACGGGATGAACGCCGTGAACACGTTCGTCTCGGCCTGCAGCTCGCGGATGCGCGTCATGTGCTCGATGCGCTCCGCGTCGGTCTCGACGTGGCCGAACATCATGGTCGCGGTGCCCTTGCCGCCGAGCAGCGCCCACTGGCGCATGACCTCGAGCCATTCCTGCGTCGTCGCCTTCTTGGGTGCTATGACCTTGCGCACGCGCGGCACGAGGATCTCGGCGCCGCCGCCCGGGATCGAGTCGAGGCCCGCGGCCTTGAGGTCGACGAGCACGTCGCGCACGGGGCGCTTCTCGAGCTTGCTCAGGTGCGTGATCTCGGGCGGGCTCATGCCGTGGATCCAGATCCGCGGGTAGCGCGCCTTGATGTCCCTGAACAGCTCCGCGAACCAGTCGCTCTTGAGCCGCGGATGGTGGCCGCCCTGCATCAGCACCTGGATGCCGCCCTTGCCGATCAGCTCGTCGATCTTCTGGTAGATCGCCTCGCGCGTGAGCACGTAGGCATCGGCCGCGTCGGGTGAACGGTAGAACGCGCAGAAGCCGCAGTCGGTGACGCAGACGTTCGTCGGGTTGATGTTGCGATCGACGATGTAGGTCACGCGCACCTTGCCGTCGCCGTGCGCCGGGTGCAGCCGCAGCCGCACGTCGTTCGCGAGCATGCCGATCGACGGCTGGTCGAGGCCGCGGTAGAGCAGCAGCGCCTCGTCGTCATCGAGCATGCCGCCGTCGAGGGCCTTCTGGCTCGCGTCGCGGAGGCGGACCGGGTCGTGGGTGGCGGCGGGGGACATCGGGGGGTGGAAGGCTAGGCTCGTGGGCGCGTGCGGAGAAGCAGAACCTCGGCTTGCCGCTCCGGCGGAGAGTGTCGACGATACCAACCATGACGAGCCGCTACTTGTTTCTCGTCGACACCTACGCGACCGAGATCCTGAAGGTGCTTTCGGTCTGGGCGATGGCGACCGAGAGCGATCTCGACGTGCGACCGCGGGAGGGCGATCCGCGCGGCAGGACGCTGCGTGAGCACATGATCCACCAGTGCCAGAGCGAGAACGGCTGGTTCCAGTCGATGCTCGGCATCACGACGCCCGGCGAAGTGCCGCCGGCCGAGCCGACGCGGATCGCGTTCCTGCGCCACTACGCGGCGGCCGGCGAGCAGCGGCTCGCCGCCTTGCACGGGAAGGACGACGCGTGGTGGGAGGCCGAGGTCGCGTTCTTCGAGACGAAGAAGCCGCGCACGTGGGTCATGGTGCGCCGCATCGCGCACACGTCGCATCACCGCGGCCAGCAGACCGCGCTGCTGCGCATGCTGGGCCGCAGCCTGCACAGCACCTACGGTCCGACGGCCGACACGGGCGGCCTCGCGAAGGACCGGCCGCCGGTCGTCTATCCGTACTCCGACGTGCCGGCCTTGCTGGCGGCCGAAGCGCACGGCGGCGGCAAGAAGCCGCTGCCGCCGCCCGTCACTCGCGCCGTGACCGAGCTGCCGCGCCCCTGATCACTTCACGCCGGGCTTGCGCCCTTCCTGGAACAGCGCGAACGTCGCGCCGACGGGATCCGTGAACATCGAGAACGCGCCGACCTCGGGGATCGGCGTGTTCTCGACGAGGGCTTTCGCGCTCAGCTTCTTCGCGCGCGTCGTCGCCTTCGCGAGGTCCCCGACGAGGAAGTAGGCGAGCCAGCAGCTCGGCGCGCCGTTCTGCGGGTTCTTCATGATGCCGCCCGCCTGCTTGCCGCCGAGCATCTGCACGCGGTAGGTGCCCATCGGGCCCATGTCCTTCGACTGCTCCGTCCAGCCGAACATCGAGCTGTAGAACTTCTGCGCCGCCTTGTCGTCGGTCGACAGCAGCTCGTTCCAGCAGACGCGGCCCGGGACCGGATGGTCGGGGTCGTAGCCCTGCGACTCGGGCCCGCCCTTGTAGAGCGAGAAGTAGGCGCCCTGCGGATCGCCGACGACGGCGAAGCGGCCGACGTTCGGGATGTCGGTCGGTGGCACGCACGTCGAGCCGCCGAGCGTGTTGCACTTCTTCGCCGCGATGTCGACGTCCGCGACCGCGATGTAGGGCATCCAGTGCGAGACGGGGATGCTCTTCTCCTCGACGATGCCGCCGATCGGGCCGGGCCCCGCCATGATCATGCGGTAGATCGAGCCCGGCATCGGAGCCTCGTGGATCTGCCAGTCGAACAGCGAGCAGTAGAAGTCCTGCGACTTCGCCGCGTTCGTGGTCATGAGGTCGTGCCAGACGAAGCGGTTGTTCCAGACGCCTTGCGGTGTGGCCATGAGAGTCCTTGTGAGGGGGTGAGGAGGGAGGGAGATCGGTGTGGGGGAATCAGGATACGTGGTCGAAGACGAACGGAGTGGCGCCGCATCGACAGGTTCGTGCCGTGGTGGATGGGCGCGGGTGTTGGCGGCGTGGGGGCAGCGCGGGAGCTGTCAGGGCCCTTGCCCGGTCGCCGCCGGGCGCTACCATCCTCGCCTCCCCGAAGCCGCTGGGCTTCACGTCAGTCCAGGTCGGAGCGTAGCGCAGCCTGGTAGCGCACCTGCATGGGGTGCAGGGGGTCGGAAGTTCAAATCTTCTCGCTCCGACCATTTCCTTGCTTGTTGTCGAGAACCCAGTTGGGTGCTCCCCGGCCATCGCCGGGCGCGGGTTGGTTCAGCCGTGTTCGCGGGCGTACCGTACGCCCGCGGGGAGTGTCCGATGTTGGTCGAGTCTCGAAGGGATCCGGCCTGCCAGCTGCACAAGGCCTCGGGGCAGGCGGTCGTGAAGGTTGGGGGGCGCGTCGTCTACCTGGGCGCGTTCGGGAGTGAAGAGGCGCAGCAGCGCTACCTGCG
>DASVAL010000021.1:0-20182 GCA_036376355.1 Planctomycetota bacterium | reverse complement strand
CTCACGGCGTGCTGGCACCAGCGGCTGGGATCCGGCCGTGGGTGGTGCCGCGAGTCGCCGCGGCGGAAGACGACGGTTGCCGGCACGAAGCTGCGGCAGCGGACGACGACGAACCAGGCCTCGGGAATGACGCGGCAGACGACGCCGCCGTTCGCCGGCTGCTGCGGCACCGCACGGTTCCGCATCGGCCAGGGAAGCGGCGAAGGGGTGGGCAGCAAGGGTGCGCTTGACGGGGTTCCGCACGCGGGGGACTGTGGGGCGGCGGGTTCTGGGTGGTCCGGGACGCTGCTTCAATCTCCTATCTGCCGACAGCAGGCGCAGCGGGCTCATTCCCGGAGGCCAGGCGAAATCGGGTCCCGGGGCAGGTGCGCACAGCGGCGTAACGACCGCGCGGCCGGGGTGGCCGGGGTGGACCGTACTGCGGCGCGTGCGGGCCGTGCGCTAGGATCCCGCCACCCGATGGGCGTCCGCGTCTACCAGCTGCAGGTCCCGGCCGTGGCCAGCTGCCTGCGGCCGGTGCGTGCGTTCCTCACGGCCGCGCTCGAGGACGTACTGGCTGCCGCGACGCCCGCCGTGGTGCTCGCCCTCGACGAGGCGTGCGCCAACGTCGTCGCGCACCGCGCGCGCCACCTCGGGCGCGACGACGTCGAGCTGCGGATCGAGCTGTGGCCGGATCGGGTGAGGTTCCGCCTCGCCGCCTTCTGCGCCGCGGCCGACCTGCCGGCGATCCGGCCGCGCGACCTGGCCGAGGTGCGGGCGGGAGGGCTCGGCACGCACTTCGTCGGCCAGCTCATGGATCGGGTCGACTACGAACCCGACCCGCAGTGCCCCGGGGCGATGGCCCTGCTGCTGGAGAAACGGCTGCCCCCGGAGGGCCGCCCGTGAGCGACCGCCTGCGCGTGGCGACCGAGCGCATGGAGGGCGGCCAGGTCGTCGTGGTCGGCGGCGAGGTCGACATGGAGTCGTCGCCGCGGCTCTTGCTGGAACTGCAGCGCTGCCTCGCGCACGGCGGCCGCACGGTGGTCGACCTGGCCGGTGTGCAGTACATCGACTCCGCGGGCATCGCCGTGCTGGTGGAGGCGCTGAAGGTCGCGCGCCGGCGCGGTCAGGAGTTCGCCCTGCGGGCGCCCAGTGCGCAGGTCACGGCCGTGCTGGCGCTCGCCCAGCTGCAGCAGTTCTTCCGCATCGAGCCTGCCCCGGACGGGCCGCGATGAACCCGCTGCGCGATCTCGCCGGCGCCGTCGGCCGGGGCACCCGCGCCGCCGCGGGCACGCTGCAGTTCCTGCACCACACCAGCAACCTGTGCCGGCTGTTCGCCAGCACCGTGTGGTTCCTCACCGTGGGTTGGACGCGGGGCCGCACGCGCATCGCCGCGCAGGTGTTCCCGATGATGCGCAACGTCGGCGTGCGCTCCCTGCCGGTGGTGGCCCTGATCACGCTGCTGACCGGCGCGATCCTGGTGCTGCAGACCGGGGACGTCATGAAGAAGTACGGGCAGCTGCCGCAGGTGCCCGGCATGGTGGCGCTGTCGGTGGTGCGCTCGCTCGGCCCCCTGATGACCGCGATCATCATGACCGCGCGCGTCGGCGCCTCGTTCACCGCGGTGCTCGGGTCGATGCGGATCAACGAGGAGGTCATGGCGCTGGAGGCGATGGCGATCCATCCGACCGCCTACCTGGTGGCGCCGCGCCTGCTGGCGATGGTGGTGATGGTGCCGTGCCTCGCGGTGTTCTCCTACCTGCTGGGCATGACCGGCGGATGGCTGGTGGCGCTGGCCGTCTACGACATCGACACCGAGAGCTACGTGCAGACCAGCATCCTGTACCTCGACATGACCGCCATCGTCTTCGGGCTGGTCAAGTCGGTGGTGTTCGCGGCGCTGATCACGACGATCTGCTGCTACCACGGGCTGATCGCCGAGGGCGGACCGATGGGGCTCGGCCGCAACATCATGGTCGCCGTCGTGCGCACGATCGTGATGCTGGTGGTGGCCGAGGCCGTGCTCGCCGCCGTGATGGTCAACTGGCTGCTGCCGCGATGAAGCCGATGGACGCGATCGTCGAATGCCGGGAGGTGTGGAAGTCGTTCGGGCCGCAGACGGTCCTGCACGGCGTCTCGTTCCGCGCCCGGCCCGGGCGCAACCTGTGCATCATGGGCGCGTCGGGCGGCGGCAAGACGACGCTGCTCAAGATCCTGATCGGCGCCCTGCGTCCCGACCGCGGCGAGGTGGCGATCGACGGCACCCAGATCGCGCACCTGGCGGATGCGCAGCTCGACCTGGTCCGGCGCAAGTTCGGCGTCATGTTCCAGGGTGGCGCCCTGCTCAACTCGCTGACCGTGGCGGAGAACATCGCGCTGCCGCTTCAGCACCACACGCGCCTCGACGCCGACACGATCCGCACCATGGTGAAGATCAAGCTGCACCAGGTCGACCTGCTGGCGGCCGCCGACAAGCTGCCGGCCGACCTGTCGGGCGGCATGCTCAAGCGGGCGTCGGTGGCGCGGGCGCTCGCCCTCGACCCGAAGATCCTGTTCTACGACGAGCCGGAGTCGGGGCTCGATCCGGTCGCCACGAGCCGTGTCGACCAGTTGATCAACCAGATGCGCGACACCATGGGCATCACCAACATCGTCGTCACGCACACGCTCGACAGCGTGCGGCGCATCGCCGACCACGTGCTGCTGCTGGACCAGGGCAGGGTGCTGCTCGACGGCACGGTGCAGGACCTGGAGCAGAGCGACGAACCGCGCGTGCGTCGCTTCCGCACCGGCGAGCTGGAGCGCGAGGAGGGCAGCAGCGCGCGGGTGCAGAGCTACTACAAGGACCTCCTGCTGTGAACGGAGTCGCGCGGTAGCATCGCACCGGCGCGGGTGCCGTCATGCCGAACTACCAACGCAACGAGATCGTCCCCGGCCTCTTCGTGCTCGCCGCCGCCGCGGTGTTCGTGCTCTA
Organism: Planctomycetota bacterium; assembly: GCA_036376355.1. Taxonomy (GTDB): domain Bacteria; phylum Planctomycetota; class UBA1135; order UBA1135; family UBA2386; genus DASVAL01. Next base: position 17,229 of record DASVAL010000021.1, on the reverse strand, counting down.
CGCGTTCCGCATCGGCCGTTGGGAGGCGCTGAAGTTCCTCGGCGGCGAACGCCTGCTGTGCACCACCGTGTTCGACGAGGTGAAGACGCTGGCCGTCGGCGCCAAGGTCGCGGTCGCCGGCCGCCGCGTCGGCGAGGTGAGCCGCCTGCGCTGGACCGAACAGGCCTACAGCGCCGCGGACGTCGACCAGGTCCGCCGCCAGCTCGGCAACCTGCCCGACGGGGTGCGCGAAGGGGCGAAACGGCTGGTGGTGGAGGTGCAGTTCGAGCTGTCCGACGCGTCGCTGCGGCTCGAACCGGCCACGGCGCAGGTGGCCCTGCTGCAGGAGGGGTTGCTCGGCCAGCACTTCCTCGACCTCTATCCCGGCTCCTGGGCGGAAGGGGACCAGCCGTCGCCGATCTTCGCCGCCGGGCACGCGTCGCCGCTGCCGATCCGCGCCCGGCGGGCCAGCGGCCTAGACACCCTGGCGGCGACGGTCGGCGAGGCGGTGCGCTCGATCAACGCGCTGACCTCCACCCTCAACGAGAGCGTGCTCACCGGCGAGAACCGCGAGAACTTCACCATCCTGCTGCGCCACCTGGGCAACTCGGCCGCGGACCTGCGCCGGCTGCTCGCCGCCAGCAGCGCCGATGGCCTGCAGGCGAGCACGATCGACCCGCTGCGCAAGATGCTCGACGCCGCCACCCAGGCGATCACCGAGGTCCGCCAGCGGGTGCTCGACAGCACGCTGCCGCTGGCGGAGCGCACGCTCGACGAGTCGCGCGCGGGCCTGCAGGAGTTCCGCGCCAGCCTGGCCACGTTGCGGGCCGACCTCACGGCGGTGCTCGACCAGCTGCAAGGCACACTGGGCGACACCCGTCCCGAGCTGGCCGAGTCGATGCACCGGCTGCGCGGCACGCTGTGGCAGGCGGAGCTGGCGATGCGCAAGGTGCGCGCCAACCCGTCGGTCCTGCTGTTCGGCAGCGACGAGCCGGACCTCGAGGCGCGCGAGTTCGACGAGAGCGGCGTGCGGGCGACCGGCCGCGCGCGCATCTACCGGCAGAGGGACGAGAGTGGCTCCGGCCGCTGAACGGCGGCACCGCGGCGCGCGGGTGGGCCTGGCCGCGCTGCTGGCCGGCCTCGCCGCGTGCGGCACCGGCCGCGGGGTGACGCCGATCCACACGCCGTTCAACCGCGGCGTCTACCACCACAGCCGCGGCGAACTCGCCGCGGCGATCGCCGCCTACCGCGACGCGCTGGCAGAGGACCCGGGCGACGTGCGCGCGCGCTTCAACCTCGCCGCGGCCCACGACCAGCAGGGGCAGGAGCTGGGCGAGGCCGGCGACGCCGAGGCCGCGCGCGCGGCGTTCGGGTTCGCCGAGCGCGAGTACCGCCGGGTGTTGCAGGACCAGCCAGGCAACGTGCGCGCCGAGGTCAACCTCGCCGCGCTGGAGCACGAACGCGGCGAGGTGGCGGCGGCGCGGACCCGCCTGGAGGCGGCGATCGCGGCCAACGACGAACTGGCGCTGCCGCGCACTGCGCTGGCGCTCCGGCTGTTGGCCGCCGGCGAGACCGACGCGGCCCGCGGCCAGCTCGAGGCGGCGCTGCAGCGCGAGCCGACCGACCTCGGGGCCAACCTGCTGCTCGGCCGGCTGCACGCCGAGCAGGGCCGGGTCGAGGCGGCGCGGGACGCCTACCGGGCGGCGCTGCGCAGCGAACCCGACGATCCCGGGGCGTTGCTCGGGCTGGCGTGCGTCGAGGCGGCCGCCGACCGCGCGGGCGAGGCGGTCGCGCTGGTCGACCGGGTGCTGCTGCACGACGGCGGCAACCTCGAGGCCCACCTGCTGGCCGCCGACCTGCACGAACACCAGGGCGCGCTCGAGGACGCGGTGTTCCACTGCTGGCGGGCGCGCGACCTCGACCGCCGCCGGCCGGCGCGCCGCGACTACCAGGCCCGGCTGCGCGAGCTGTACGCCCGGCTGCTGGCCGCGCCGCCGCGGGCAGAAGGCCGCTGAGCCGCCGCACTCGCCGGATCGACTCCGGATCGTGGATCGCAGCCTGCAGACGCCTTGTCGCTCCGCAGTGCGGGCAGCGAAGGACTTCGACCAAGTACACCCGCCGCAGCAGCTCCGCCCAGGTGTACCTCGGTCGCCCTCGTCGCCGCTTGCCAGGAGCGTGCGGCACGATGCGCCGCGGCTCCACCCGGCGAACAGATTGGTCCCGACCCGCCTGCACTGCGTCAGCCTCGACGTTCGCCACCGCACCCGTGTGCCGGCACCCATCATCCCCTTCCACCCGCGGCACGATCCACGGCCGGATCCCGCCGCTGGCGCCAGCACGCCCGCGTGTGCACGATCGAGAATCACGATCTGCAGACCGAGCGGCTGACGGTTCGCGCGATTCCGAGGCCACCGCGCAGCTTCGTTTCGGTTTCGACTACGAGCCGATCCCGAGCTTCCTGATCGGCGCGAGCTTCGGTGGCCTCGTGATCACGCCGGCGATCTGACCGCGTACGGGACGTTCATGGCCTTCGAAGCGTCGTTGATCTTCTGATCGGAACGCGGCGGTGCGAGCAGCAGGCTGGCCGGCTATCGGCAGCCCTGGAACTTCGCGACCGGCAGGCCGCTCGGAACGACGTCCGGGACGAGCTCGCAGAAGTCGGGCACGCGGTCGTCGAACAGCGCCTCTGCGACGAAAGCGGTCAGGTCGTTGATCTGGTGATTGCTCAGCGGAATCGGCGTCGCGAGCAGCGGGTCGATGCCCATCGCCAACATCGCCTGGTGCGGCCCCACGGCGAGATCGTGCGGCACGCCGTTCCCGTTCGGGTCGTAGTCGGCCAGCGAGCTCGCGACGTCGAGGTGGTGCTTGATCGCCGCTTCGATCGTGCCGAAGGCGCCGTTGTGGAAGAAGGCCGGCGCGATCGCGAGGTTCCGCAGCGGGGCGGTGCGGAACATGTAGCGTTGCGCCGGATTGCCGCTCGTCTGCTCGACGCCGAAGTCCTCGTTGCCGCCCGGGCCGTCGAAGATCACGTTGCCGAGACCGACGCCGAACGACGGAAACAACTGCGGACCGCCGATGCGGTGCAACTGGAAGTCGCTGAACATCTCGTTCGACTGGCCGCCGACGGCGTGACAGGCGACGCAGCCAGCCTGGCCGAAGAACAGCAGCGCACCACGCTTCTGCTTCGGGGTCATCGCGTGGTGCTGGCCGCGCGCGAAGCGGTCGATCGGTGCGTCGGCGCCGGGCAGCGACATCTGGAACTCCGCGATGGCGAGGCGGCGCATGTGGATCGTGATGCCGCCGGGCGGCAACGGCAGGCCGCCGTTGAACGCGAGGCCGAAGCGCACCAGGTAGTCGGGGATCGCGTTGAGCCGCGCGTCGATGAGGTCCTGGATCGGGAAGTTGTGGAACCCGCCGACGGGCGGCGGCAGCGGATCCCCAGCGCCGTTGTCGAACTGATAGTGAGTGGGGCCGAACGGACCCGGGTTCGCGATGATGCCCGTGAAGCCAGCCATCTCGACGAGCTCGGTCGACGGCAGCGAGCCCTGGGCCTGCAGCAGCGTCTGCGTCGTGAGGATGACGTTCTCGGGCGGCGGGAACTCGAAGCCCGCCGAGTTGTCGAACGGATCGCCGGACAGTGCTTTGAACCGCGCGGTCCACATCAGGGCCGGGTAGAACTCGGTGTTCGCGACCAGCGGCGAACGGCGTTGGTTGCGGGCACCGCGGCGCGATGGTCCGACCTTGCCGTTGTTGTCGACGCCGATGGCCATCGGCTGCGAATCGCCGAAGCCGAAGGCGGGCGAGTGACAACCTGCGCAGGAGTTGTCCTTGTGCAAGCCCAGCGCGTTGTCGAAGAACAGGAGCCGGCCGAGCTCGACCTTGTTCGGATCCAGCGACCGCCCGAGCCTGGCCTCGAGCGTGCTCTCGATCGCGCCGGTGAAGCCATGCAGCTGCAGCGCCTGTTGCAGTTGCGAGTCGAGCGTTGCCGGCGGCTGTGCGTGCAACAGGGCACAGGCGACGAGTGCGAGCGCGGCACCGCCAACGATCGGACGACACGTGGTCCAGTACTCTGATCCGGAGAAATCGGGTCGCGATTGCATGGTTGCTCCTTGGTGATCGAACATACTTCCCCGCCCCGGAGTGTATTGATGGCCTCGACGCCCCGGTATGAGTCAGGAACCGTGCCGTCGAGCCACGCCGCGAGCTCCCCCTTCGCGCTGCCGGCGGTCATGACGGCGACCGGCGTCCTGGTCGCGCATCGCGCCGGCCAACGTCTGCATGCTATCGGGCCCGATGCGGTGCGGTCACATGAGCGCCACTCGCGAACCACCGCTGCTCCCGCACACACCGCAGTTCGCACGCTTGGAAGGCCCGGCGGCCTGGGGTGCGGCCAGCCGCGGTCGCGACCACGCGCACCGCAGGCAAGTCGTGGCTGCATTTGCCCGCTCAGTGGAAGCTGAGCGTCGTCGTTTCCAGGTTGCCGAGCCACGGCGCGACGCCTGCGAGTGCCTGCCAGTACACGGTCAGGCCGACGAGACTCGGAGCCATCGGCACCACGGTCGTCAGATCGGCATGGCCGGCGGCGTCGAAGGCGCCCCACTGCACGAGCTGCAGCGAGGCAGGGTCCAGGCGCAGTCGTCCGAGTCCTGGGATCGGCAGGTTGGCGGGCGCCAGCGCCAAGCCAAGGGCGTAGGGTTCGTTGGCGAGTCCGTGCAGATCGAGCGCGAACGGTCGGCCGACGCGCGGCAGCCACCGCCATGCCACCTGGTGCCCGAGATTCGTGTGCACGCGCAGGTCGTACTCCCCCTCCCCCACCAGCACGTCGCCATCGCGGTCGCCGTCGAGGTCGCCCAGCTCGGCCCAAAACGCCAGGACGTCGTGCAGGGCTCCCACCGTGAAGTGGCCGCTGCCATCGTTGCGCAGCAGTTCCACCCGGTTGTCACCCAGTGCGATCACGTAGGTCGACAGAGTGCGAACGATGTCGACGTCGCCATCCCGGTCGACATCGCCGACGCGCATGAGTTGCGATGCCAGCGCCGGCGGGGGAAACGCGGTCGGATCGAGCGTGAAGGTGCCCAGGCCATTGTTCCGGTACAGCCGATCGAGGCCGCCACCGTAGTTGCCGAACACCAGATCCTGGTCGCCGTCGCCGTCGAAGTCGGCAGCACGTACCAATGTACCGGTGGACGACGGGAAGCTCGCGGCGACGAAGGTGCCGCTGCCTTGGTTCAGCAGGACCTTGTTCGGATACAGCCACGACGCCAACGCGGCATCGAGGTCGCCGTCGCCGTCGAAGTCCGCCAGAGCGACCTCCTCGGGGAGCGTCGACGAGATCACCGCGCCGGGCACGGGCGTGAACGCACCGGTGCCATCGTTGCGCAGTACCTGGTCGGCGCCGTCCATCCCGAGGTAGAGGTCGAGATCGCCATCGCCGTCGAGATCACCGAAGGCGGCGCAGCGAGCGGCGAGCGGCGGGAATGGCGAGTACGTGAGCGTACCCGCGATGTTGCGATAGAGCCGGCAATGGCCGTTCAACGGGGACCACACCAGGCACGTACCGAGCAGGTCGGGGTCGCCGTCCCCGTCGACGTCACCGGTGAGAAGTGATGAGAAATCGACCGGGTCCGCCGAGAACTGCCCGTTCTGCTGGAGCGCGAACCGGCCGTTGCCCTCGTTGACCAGTACGAACGCCGGCTCCGCCGACGGAACGCGAATGGCAAGACCGTCGAGATCGCCATCGCCATCGAGATCGGCGAGTGCACGAACCTGATTCGGGCGTGCGGGGAGGTCGGCGGGGACGGAGTGGAAGTGGCCGGTCCCGTCGTTGCGCTCGACGAGGTATCGCCCTCCCAGGCTGACCAAGTCCAGATCGCCGTCGCTCTCGAGGTCCAACGCGAACATCAGCGCGAGCGCAGGACGGATCTCGCTGACCGTGAACGTGCCGGCCTGGTTGACGACGATCTGGGTCAGCGAGCCGCTCACCGCGAAATCAACTCGTGCGTCGCCGTTCCAGTCGCCGACAACGACCTGGGCGCCAATGGGGATCGCGGGCAGCAGCACCGTGGCGTCGGAGAAGACGCCGGCGCCGCCGTTCCGCAGGTAGCGGAGGTTGCTGCCTGAGTAGTCGACTTCGAAGTGGAGCAGCAGGTCGACATCGCCGTCGCCGTCGAAGTCGCGCGGGTGCGCAGTGCCGCGAGGATTGACGGCGGTCTGCGGCGGCAAGGCACCGAGGAGTTCGCTGAATACGCCTGCGCCGTCGTTCGTGTAGAGGCGGCTGTGCGTGGTACCTGTGAAGGTGCTGTTGCCGGCGAACAGGTCGAGATCGCCGTCGCCGTCGAAGTCCGCGAGTGCGACGTCGTTGGTCGGATCGGCGTGGGGCGGCAGACGGCCGACGCCCAACGTGAAGGCCCCCGTACCGTCATTGAGGTACAGGTGGTTCTCACCGAGGTGGAACGTGGACAGCCACGGCTGCATCGGATTCAGGCACACGTACGGTGTCGCGCCCGCGACGACGTCGGGATCCCCGTCGCCGTCGACGTCGCCGACCGCGAGGCACGTGTAGTTGGGTCGACCTGGAGCCGGCAGCGGCGTAGCGCCGAGCGTGAAGTGTCCCGTACCGTCGTTCCACAGCAGGTCGCCGACGACGCCGGTACCGTAGGGCGCCGTGCACGGCGTCGCGGAGAGCGGCGCATTGATCACCAGACAGTCCAGGTCCCCGTCGCGGTCGAAGTCGGCGAGTCGAGACTCGACTGCGTTGTGCAGCAGCGACGGCAGCGCACCGACCAGTTCGGCCATGCCACCGTCGGCCGTGCCGCGCCACACGACGTTGCGCGAGTAGCCGGCCTGATCGCCGATGAGCAGGAGGTCGACGCGACCGTCGCCATCGACATCGCCGATCGCGGGCGCCTTGAGGGGCTGCGCGGCGGCGTTCGATTCCGGTGGCAGCATCCGGTGCAGCTGGCGAAAGACGGGGTCCTGGGCCACGACCGGGAACGCCAGGAGAGGCACGAACAGGAAGCGCTGGTGTCGCAAGGAGCCTCCAAGAGCGTCAGGCGTCGCATTCTACTCAAGATGCGCGGACGGCGGAGAGATGCACGTCACCAAGGCAGGCGCCGTCGTTCTCGCCGCCCTCCTGACCACAGGCTGCGTCTCGACGAAGTCCGGCGGCTATGCCGATGGCGTCGTCACCACGAGCCCCGTCTCGATCCCGACCCTCGACAAGCGCGGCATGCGGGCGTCGGCTGGCACCGCCCCCCGATCGCGAACGCATTCAAGCCGCCGAGCGTTCGGCCGCGACGCTGCAGCACTTGCTGGCGACGCCACCCCGCTCGAGTCCACGGGCACACGATCAGGCTGACGTCACTGCGCCGTAACGATCCGCCGCGAGGACCTCACCCTTCTCGCCTCCGGACCCGGAAGCAGGCGAGAACGGCACTGCGGGTACGTCGATTGCCCTTGCGAAGGCAATGCCCCGGCTCGCCCCCGGCCGCGCACTCACGGTCCTTGCACCGCGTTTGCTCCGTCGGGCGGCGAGATCATTCGGCGTCATCCTCCCATGACCACTCGGATCCTTCGTTCGCTCGCGTTTGCGGCGCTCCCTGTCACCACGACCTCGCTGCCCGCCCAATGCGCCAACGAATGGGCGTCGTTCGGGACCCTGCCCGGCGTCGACAACACGGTCCAAGCCGTGACCAGCTGGGACCCGGACGGTCCTGGTCCGGCGACGCCGCGCGCCGTGGTCGCAGGCTTGTTCTCGACGGCGGGCGGCGTGGCCGCGAGCAGGGTCGCGGCTTGGGATCCGGCGACCGCGACGTGGTCGGCGCTCGGCGCGGGCGTCGGCAACCAGCAGATGCTCGTGAACGCGCTGCTCGCGCTGCCCAACGGCGACTTGATCGCGGGCGGCATGTGCTCCAGCTCGGGCACGGCCGTGCACTCGCTGCTGCGCTGGGATGGCGTGGTTTGGACGCCGTTCGGCGGCTTGACGCCGACGCTGCAGGGCGTGGCCGCGCTCGCGCGGTTGCCGAACGGCGACCTCGCGGTCGGTGGGCACTTCTCGTCCGCTGGCACGACCGCGCTGTCGTACGTCGGCGTGTGGAACGGCACGACGTGGTCGTCCCTCGCCGGCGGCATGGACGGGCCGGTGCTCGAGCTCGTGGTGATGCCGAACGGCGATCTGATCGCGCTCGGTGAGTTCACGGTCGCGGGCGGCGTGCCCGCGAACGGCGTCGCGCGATGGAACGGCACCGCGTGGTCGGCCGTGGGCAGCGGCATCAGCGGCAGCGTCTCCGGCTACGGTCCACGAGCCGAAACGGCGGTCCTGCTGTCGAACGGCGATCTCGTCGTGGGCGGCACGTTCACCTACGCGGGCGGCGTGCTCGCCTCGAACCTCGCGCGCTGGGACGGTTCGTCGTGGTCCGCGTTCGGCGGCGGCGTCGGCGGCGGCAGCTACACCGGCGTGCGCGGGCTCGCGGTGCTGCCCAGCGGCCACGTCGTCGCTGGCGGCTACTTCATGAACGCGGGTGGCGTCCCCATCCCGAACATCGCGCGGTGGGACGGCAGCGCATGGTCGTCGCTCGGCACCGGGATCCCGACGGCCACGACCTCCACCGTGACCTCGCTCGCGGTCCTGCCGAACGGCGATCTCGTCGCGGGCGGCGAGTTCACGGTCGCGGGCGGCGTCGGCGCGAGCCGCGTCGCGCGCTGGGACGGGACGGCGTGGTCGTCGCTCGGCGATGGCGAGGCGCCGAGCGACTACATCCGCTCGCTGGTGACGATGCCGGACGGATCGGTGGTCGCGGGCGGCGCCTTCCGGGCCGCCGGCAGCGTCGAGGCGAACGGTATCGCGCGTTGGGACGGTGTGAGGTGGTCGGCGCTCGGCAGCGGCTTCCCGCAGTATCGGCGCGTCAACGCGATCTTCTCGGAGCCGAACGGCGACTTGATCGCGGGCGGCAACTTCGGCGTCAGCCGCTGGGACGGCATTGCTTGGACGCAATTGCCGGCGGTGTTCGGCGGAAGTGTGCCGCACGCTGAGATCGTCAAGGCCGTCGCGGTGCTGCCGAACGGCGAGGTCGTCGTGGGCGGCGACTTCGCGCTGATGGGTTCCGCCTCGATCTACGCCCTCGCACGCTGGGACGGTGCGGCGTGGTCCGAGATCGGCGGCGGCGTGGGCTGGTACGTGCACGCGCTCGCGGTGCTCGCCAACGGCGACCTGATTGCCGGCGGGGATCTGGCTTGGGCCGGCAGCACGAACGCCAACGGCATTGCTCGCTGGAACGGCACATCGTGGTCGACGCTCGGCTCGGGACTGCAGACGGGGGGCAGCAGTGGCGTCGTGCACGCGATCGCGCCGTTGCCCAACGGCGCCCTGATCGCGGGCGGCGAGTTCACGACCGCCGGCGGGCTGCCAGCGAACAACATCGCGCGGTGGAACGGTGCCGCGTGGTCGCCGCTCGGCGCCGGCTTGAACGGCGTGGTGCAGACGGTGCATGTGCTGCCGAACGGCGACGTCGTCGCCGCGGGCATGTTCTGGCAGCCGGGTCCGGTCATGGTGGGCGGGATCGCGCGGTGGAACGGCAGCTCGTGGTCGGCGATCGGCACCGGCGTGCAGTCGTCGTACCGGGGCGTGCGCGCGATCACCGCGCTGCCCGACGGCGACCTGCTCGTCGGGGGCGGCATCACCTTCGCCGGTGGCCAGGCGTCGCCGAACCTCGCGCGGCTCACGACGACCTGTGCGGCGACCGTGCAGAGCACCGGTCCCGGTTGCGCCGGCGACACGGTGACGGCGACGCTGCCGTGGACCGGCAGCACGTGGCGTGCCGATGCGAGCGGGTTGCCGAGCGCCGCTGTGGTCGCCGTCGTCAACGGCTTCGCGACCACGTCGCTGCCGTTCGCGGGGGTGTTCGCGACGGCGCTGCCGGGCTGCACGCTGCACGTCCGTCCCGACGTCGTCGACTTGATCGCCGGCGTGAGCGGCACGGCGACGTTCCAGTTCGCGATGCCGAACTCGCCATCCCTCGCCGGCATCGTGTTCCATCACCAGATGGTGCCGCTCGCCCTCGACAGCACGCTCGCGGTCACCGCGACCAACGCGCTGAGGCTCCTCGTCGGATCCTTCTGACCCCGCCACCGGGCGAACGCCCCGGCGAAGGGCGCCGCGCGACCGGCAGTTCCCGCCGCCCCGCGCGGCTTCTCGATCCCGGCCAAACACGGCGGCCGCGGCTAATCGCGGCGGCCGGCGCTCCCGATGTCTGGCTCGGGACCGGCGGTGCGGCCGGCGCTACGGGAACCGGAGGCAGTCATGTCCACGCTGCGCAAGATCCTCGGAATGTCCGTGCTGGCCGGTGTCTGCGCCACGCTCGGCGCGCTCGGCGGCGAGCTGATGTTCGTCGGCGCCGCACCGGCCGTGCCAGAGCGCAGCATCTGCCTCCTGTTCGACGTCAGCGGCTCGATGGCGCAGCGCATCCGCACGCGCGACGATCCTGCGGGCCGCACGCAGCTGCAGGCGCTGCAGGAGGCCGCGGTCGCGTTCGTGCAGCGCCAGGACCTGCGCAGCGACGCGCTCGGGCTCGCAGTGTTCTCGACCGGCGCGCGCGTATTGGTGCCGATCGGCCATGACACAGGTCAGCTGGTGGACGCAATCGGCCGCCTGCAGGCGCAAGGCGCCACCGACCTCGCCGGCGGGCTCGACACGGCGCGCTCGCTGCTCGGCGGCATCAACGGCGAGCGCTGGGTGCTGCTGTTCTCGGACGGCAAGCCCGAGAGCGTCGTGATGCGCACCGACCCCGTGCACGGAGCACTCGCGGCCGCGGCCAAGGCGCGAGACGCCGGCCTGCAGATCGTCGCGATCGGCACCGGGCTCGCCGACGAGGAACTGCTCGCTCAGGTGACCGGCAGCGCGCAGAACGTGTTCGTCTCGGCCCCGGAGCGGCTGGCCGAGGCGTTCGAGCGCTCGGAGCAGTACATCGACAGCCGGCAGCTGCTGGCCAGCCGCGCCGGCGCCGCCGACTTCCAGCAGGGACTCGAGCGCGCGGCGATCTGGGCGAGCCTGATCGCGATCGGCGCCGGCCTCGGCATGGTGTCGTGGCAGAACCGCCACCTGCGGCGGCGCGCGTTCTCGCTGCTCGACCTGCTGTGCATCCTGTTCGGCGGCGCGCTGACCGGCTCGCTGGCCGGCGCCGCCGGCCAGAGCCTGTTCTGGGCGTTGGCCGAGTACGAGCAGTTCGGCGCCGCGGCCCGCACGGTGGCGTGGATCGTGCTCGGTCTCGGCTGCGGACTCGGCATGAGCCTGTTCGTGCCGAACCTTAACCGCGGCCGCGCGATCGCGGGCGGCATGACCGGCGGCATCGTCGCCGCCGGCCTGTTCCTCGGCGTGGTGCCCGTCCACGGCGACACGGCCGGTCGGCTCGCGTCGGCCGCCGCACTCGGCGCGTTCACCGCGATCGCGCTGGTGCTGCTCGAGGCGACCAGCAAGGGGGCGTGGCTCGTCGTGCACTGGTCGCCGAGGGAGCACTCGAAGCTGCTGCTCGGCAGCACACCGATCGTCGTCGGCCGCGCCGCCGGCGCGCACATCCGCATGCCGAACGATCCGCACGCACCGCCAGTGCTCGCGCGGATCCAGTGCGAGGGGGCGCAGGTAATGGTCGAGGATCCGGGCAGCGAGCGCCGGCGCGCGGTCGCGGACGGCACGAAGCTCGAGTTCGGGCGCGTCACGGTCGAGGTGCGGATCGGCGAGCCGGCGGCCGACGCGAGGCCGCCACGCCAGACGATGGCCCCGCCGCCGGCAGCGCAGCGGCCGCCCGCTGTACCGGCCCCGCCGCCCCGGGCGCGGCAACCTGCTGGCTCGGGCCGCAGCGCGGATCGCTGAACGGCGGCTGCCGCTCGTCCCGCGCTGCCGCGATCAGAGGTTGCCGAGCGTGCCCTTGAGGCCGTTGCTCGTGATGGCACCGAACGCGTTCACGGCGGGCACCTGGAACACCGCGGACTGCGTGAACAGCTGGAAGCCGACCAGGCTGGGCAGCCCCGGCACGGCGAAGCTGTGGCTGTGGGTCGTACCGGTGACCACCCAAGGACCGTCGATCACGTCGAGCGTCGCACGCAGCTGGCAGCCAGGCATGCCGAGGAAGAACAGATCGAGGACGCCGGGGTCGGCGACGCCGAAGATGTCGACGCCGATGACGCCCGTGGCCGGGATCGCGCTCGTGGTCAGATTCCAGTTCGTGCCGAGGACCGGCCTCGTCGGTGCGTGGAGCCGGAGCGGCAGCACGTCGGCGCTGGAGAGCGTGAGCACGCCCGCGCCGAGCGCGGACAGATCCTTGTTGCCCGGATCGACGCTGTTGCCGCCCGGCGAGTAACCGACGAGGTACGCCGTGCCGAGGTGCGACATGGTGCCCCACGCGATCGTGACCTGGCCGCTCGGATAGAACTGCATCTGGAACGTGTTGGCGCTCGCCGCCGAGGTGCCGGCAGCGTCCCAGACGCCATCCCAGGTCACGACGATCGCGGCCGCACTCTCCTCGAACTTGACCTGGCCGCTGCCCACGATCGCGGGGTTGTAGTTGTGCCAGGTGCGCCACGAGGTGTTCGTCGCGTTGAGGAACGCGGCGACGTCGGGCGTGGTGGCCGTGCCGTTGCTGCCGATCGACACGAAGCCGTTCGAGCAGATGTTGAACGACGTGGCGCCGGGGAAGGTGCCGGTCGTGAACGTCCGCACGACTTCGGAGTTGTCGGTCAGCGCCAACGACACGGGTGTGGACGTCGAGCCGACGGGCAGGAAGGTGCCGACGCCGTGGAGCGCGATGTAGCTGCCGGGTCCCGTGGGGATCATCGTCAGCGCCGTGTTGTCGAGATCGAAGCCCGCGGCGGTCGTGAAGTGCTGGTAGAACGACGTGTGCTCCCTCACGCAGCCGACGCCGAGCAACTCATTGGTTGCGAAGCCGGGCGGAGGCGGAGCCGTGATCACCATGCCCTTCACGAACTGCGTGCCGGTGTTGGGTCCGACCAGAGTGCAGAGGCCGGTAGTCGGGTTGATCGTGTAGAGCGAGTCGGTCGCCGTGCTGATCCCGTACCACACTCCTGCGGGGTCGATCGAGAGGCCCTGGAAGTTGCTGACCGGCAAGGTCGAGACCGTCGGCGGCAGGGCCAGGCCCGTGTTCTTGTCGAGCTCGAACAGCGCTCCGCTGAAGTCTGCAGCCCACAGCCGCCCATTCGCGTCGATGTCGATCGCGGTGATCAGAGGCGTCGTCGGCGCGAGCGTCCCGACCAGCGTCAGGATTCCGGTCAGCGGATCGAGTCGCGAGAGCTGGTCGTTCTGGTTGTGCAAGAAGAACTGTGAGGTCGTGTGGTCCCAGGCCATTGCCTGCCACCCGCTGACCCCCGTGTTCCACACGGTCGTGAACAACCCGGTCGCCGGATCGATCGTGCCGGCTTCGCCACCCGCGAGATCGATCGTCCAGATCTCGCTCGTGTCTTCACGCCAGCAGAGGTCGGCCGGTGTGCCCATGATGCCGCCGCTCAGCGTGCTGCCGATCGCGGTGACGGCCCCGGTCGTCAGGTCGAGGCTGTAGAGGATGTCCTGGTCGGTGTCGACGCAGTAGGCGCCTTGAGCGCAGAGCGACGAAGTGAGAAGAAGCGAGAAGAGTAGTGTTCGTGGCATGGGCGTGGTTCCTTGCAGACCGACCGGGGAGAGTAGTGGACCGCGCCCCGAGATGACAACGGGCGCGACGTCGGGCGCGTCGGGCGGCGCGCCGCGCATTGCGGCTCACAGCACTGGCAGGCGTTGCGGCACAGCGTCGCGGTGGGACGGGCGTCTTCGTGATCGGCCACGGCGCGTCGGTGAGCTTGCGCGCCGCTCGGCGCGTTCGCGCGCATCGAGGGGTTTCGCGGCCTGCGCGACGGCACCGGCATGCTCGCCCAGCAGCAGCAGCCTGCTCTCGCCGGCCCGGCCCTCGACGCGTCGCCGGTGCAGCCACCCTTCGGCTTCACTCGCCGTCGCCTCCGGCTCGTCGATCCCCAGCGCCGCTGCGAGCTTGCCCGCACGGACGCGGCGCACGTCGCGCGGCGCGGAGGCGACCGCCCGCACGCGCCCGCTCCTGTCATTGGCCGAGTGTGATGCGCAGCCCGTCGCTGAACGCGAGTCCGAGCGGTGTCGCCGACGCGAGCGTCACGGCCTGGAAGAAGAACGACTGTCCGACCAGCGCCGGAGTGCCCGGCAACGGCAGCGACACGGTCGCGAAGCCACTCGCGGAGGCCAAGGTCAGGATCGTGGCGACGCCGGGCGTCACCAGCACCGTGCAACCTGCCAACGGCAGGCTGGCGGCCGTCGGAGCGCCGGCGAGCAGCGCCGGCCCGTTCGGCGGCACGCCCGTGAGGTCGAACGCGAACGCACCATCCCCGACGCGCGGCAGTGCCGCGGCCCCGAGCTCCGCGGCGGGGCCACACGCGCTGCCATGGTTTTTCGCCGCCGCCGGGGTCGGCACGAGCTCGCGCACGCCGAGGTGGTCGACCACCGTGACGCGTCCGGTCGGCCCGGTCACCGCGCGCGGCAACGACGTCCCGATCGGCGTCGCCGACCCGGCGCCGCCGACGACCGGTACGTTCGTCCAGGTCGCGCCGTCGTAGCTCAGCACCGAGGGTGCGAAAACGCCCTCGACGAACACGATGCGTTGGCTCGGAACGTCGAACGCCATTGCGCCGGGCGCTCCCGGATGGATTGCGGTGGGCACGAGCTGCCAAGCCGTGCCGTTCCACTCCCATGTGTCGGTGAGCGGCGTGATCGGACCACCAGTCATCGTCTTGCCGGCGGTGAGCACGGTGCGGTTGCGCAGCAAGTCGTACGCCATCGCGCCGTCGTAGCGCGCCGGCGGCTGCGGTCCGCTGGTGTGCTGCTGCCACACGACGCCGTCGCAGGTCCAGGTGTCGCCGAGCACCGTGCCGTCGTAGCCGCCGAACAACAGTGCTCGGTTCGCGATGGGGTCGTAGGCGCACGCGACGCTGCGCCGGTAGCTGGGCGCTCCCGCGGTCGGCAGGCTCGTCCACGCAGCGCCGTTCCAACGCCAGAAGTCGCCGATCGGGCCGCCGAGCGCGTTGACGCCGCCGAACACGAAAGTGGCGGTCGCTGTCGTCCACATCGCGGCGTCGCCGCGCGCGGGGATCGTGCCGGTAGCGGTCAACGTCCAGGCGCCGTTCGCGAACGTCCACAGTTCGTTCGACGGCACGTCCAGGTAGTTGGCGCCGCCGAAGCGATAGATGCCCGTGCCGGACAACGACGGTGCGACGCTCGCGACGATGCCCGGCGGCGGCAGGTAGCCGAGGCCCGGGCGCGGCGACCACTGCGCGCCGTTCCACGCGAAGACGAAGCCATGGCGGTCCTGTGTGGCCCAGGTGCCCCAGCCGCCGACGAGCAGCGTCTCGGCGCGTGCGTCGTCGTACACGAGCGCGCCAGGCGCCGAGAGGCCCGCGATCGCCGCGGGCAACGGCGGCATCGCGCTCCAATCGGTGCCGTCGTACTCGAAGTGCGCGACCGGGGCGCCGACTCCCGTGAGCAGCACCGTGCGCGCACGCGCGGCGTCGAACGCCATCGACACGAACCAGCACCCCGGTGGGCGATGCGCGGTCGGGATCACTTGCCACGTCGTGCCATCCCACTCCCACGTGTCGTCGTACGCGATCTGGTCGTAGCCACCGAACAGCACCATGCGCTGGCGCGCGGCGTCGTACGCGAGGCTCGCGTGGTTGCGCGGCGCGGGGCCCGTCGTCGCGAGCAGCGTCCACGCGACGCCGTCGAACCGCCAGGTCTCGCCGAGCATCGTGCCCGTGGCCACGTCCACGCCGCCGAACGCGAGCACGGTGTTGCTCGTGGTGTCGTGCGCGAGCGCCATGCCGATTCGCAGACTCGGCGCACCTGCGACGGTCGCCGTCTGCCAGGACGACCCGACGCGTTCGCGGTAGGCGAACGTCGAGGTCGTCGAGTAGCCGTCGTACTCGGTCAACTGGCGCACGTGCTGCCGCGTGCGGTCGTACCACAGGAAGCCCGGCTGTGCGCCCACGTCCGGGCACCGCCGCCAGATCGCCCCATCCCACTCGTTGCTGTAGTTCGACGAGCCGACCGTGATCACGCGTTGGCGCACCGGGTCGTAGCAGCCGTAGCGGCCGGGTGGCGTCCCGTCGACGTAGCGGAGCTCCTGCGCGCGAGGCGCGGCGCTGGCGAGCACGAACAGAAGGAGAGCGGCGAGGCGGGCTGGGTTCATCGCGGAGTCCGCTGTGCAGTCGTTTCGGAACGGTAACCCACTCCCGGCGCACAGTGGCTTCGAGGCAGGAGGTCGAGGGCGATCCACAGCCGAGCAATACCTATTCCCGGCGCAGTTCCTTCCGCACCACGAGGCGGAGCCCGACCAAACGTCGGTGCAGGCCATCGCCTTCACGCTCAACAACAGCCTCCACCTCGCGACCTCGAACGGCCTGGCGTTGCAGCTCGGCAGGTGAGCCGGATCAGACCGGCGGCAGCGCGCGCATCTCCTGGATGATCGCCTCGGTGACGGAAGCGCACGTGCCGCTGCCGCCGAGGTCGGGCGTCAGCTCCTCGCGCCGCTTCTGCGTGACGGCGGCGATGCCGCGGCGGATGCGGCGATAGGCGTCCGCATGACCGAGGTCGTGGCACATCATCGCGGCCGACAGCGTCAAGGCGATCGGATTGGCGATGCCCTTGCCGGCGATGTCCAGCGCCGTGCCGTGGATCGCCTCGTAGACGGCGCAGCCTTCGCCGTAGTTGGCGCCCGGCGCGAGCCCGAGGCCGCCGATCAGGCCCGCGGCGAGGTCGCTCACGATGTCGCCATACAGGTTCTCGAGCAGCAGCACGTCGTAGGAGGACGGCTTCGTGACGAGCCTCATGCACAGCGCGTCGACGAGCACGTCGTCGGACTTGATGTCCGGATGCGCGGCCGCTTCCTCCTGCGCGCAGCGCAGGAACAGGCCGTCGGCCATCTTCATGATGTTCGCCTTGTGGACGGCCGTGACGCGCTTGCGCCCCCACTTGCGCGCGTAGGCGAACGCGAAGTGCGCGATGCGGCGGCTCGCCGTCGCGGTGATGACCTTGATCGAGGTGACCACACCGGGTGCGACCTCGTTCTCGAGGCCCGCGTAGAGGTCCTCCGTGTTCTCGCGCACGATGATCAGGTCCACCGAGCCGTAGTGCGTCTCGAGTCCCGGCACGGTCTTGACCGGCCGCACGTTCGCATAGAGCCCGAGCTCCTTGCG
>DASVAL010000020.1:0-7210 GCA_036376355.1 Planctomycetota bacterium | reverse complement strand
CTCACGGCGTGCTGGCACCAGCGGCTGGGATCCGGCCGTGGGTGGTGCCGCGAGTCGCCGCGGCGGAAGACGACGGTTGCCGGCACGAAGCTGCGGCAGCGGACGACGACGAACCAGGCCTCGGGAATGACGCGGCAGACGCCGCCGCCGTTCGCCGGCTGCTGCGGCACCGCCCGGTTCCGCATCGGCCAGGGAAGCGGCGAAGGGGAGGACGGCGGTATCCGTGGGCCGAACTGCTGCGCCGGGTGTACATGGTCGACGTCTTGCTGTGCCGTCACTGCGGCGGGAAGCGTCGGCTACTGGCGGCGATTCACGACCCGGAGTCCGTGCGACGGGTGCTGGCCGCGATGGGGCTGTCACAGGAGGTGCCGGTGCTGGCGGTGGCGCGGGGTCCACCGGAGCAGCAGGAGCTGCCGTGGGAGTGAAGCGGGCGGCGATGACGCGAGGCGCGCGGTGGCGGGTCTTGGGTGGTCCGGGACGCTGCTTGTATCTCCTATCCGCCCTTCGGCGAGCAGTTCACGTGGCCGCCGTCGCCGCTCGGCGCCGTCGCGACGAAGAACACGCGCTGCGCGGCGAGCCAGGCCTGCAGGTCGGCGTCGAGCGCCGGATGGAGTCTGCCCATCGCGTTACATGAGCAGACGACCCCGGGCGCCGCCATGCTCGAGTGTTCGAGCGCGATGGGGTTGACGCCCGAGTGCGCCTGCGGGAGAAGTCGAGGATAGCCCTCTGGTTTCCCCGACCCCGAGGCGTCGCGGCGCCTCGAGGAGTGTTCTCATGCGTTGCGCCTTTGTCGTCACGCCGCTTTCCATTGTCGCGATGCTGGCGGCCCCACTCGCGGCCCAGTGCTCTGCCTCTTGGACACAAGGCAACCCGCTGCCAGGCTTCAACGGGGCCGTGCACGCGATGGCGTCGTTCGATCCGAGCGGCACCGGAGCCGCGGTACGGATCGCGGCCGCGGGCCAGTTCACGCTCGTCGGCGCGACGTTCGCCTCGAACGTCGCCATGTTCGACGCTGCGGCCGGCACGTGGCGGGCACTCGGCTCGGGTGTCGTTGGCACGGTCCGGTCGCTCGCCTTCCTGCCGAACGGCGACCTGATCGTTGGCGGCGACTTCTACAGTGCAGGGGGGGTACCCGTCATTGACCTCGCGAGATGGGATGGCACGGCCTGGTCGTCGATGGGGAGCGTCGGCGGAAGCGGAATGGTCCGGGCGCTGACCGTGATGCCCAACGGAGATCTCGTCGCCGGCGGCAACTTCACGAGCATCGGCGGCGTGCCTGCCAACCGACTCGCGCGATGGAACGGCACGACCTGGTCGGGCATCGGCGGCGGCGTCGGCGGATACGTCACGGCGCTCCAGGTGATGCCGAACGGGGACCTCGTCGTCGCCGGTGTCTTCGCGACGGCCGGCAGCGTCGCCGCGAACTGCATCGCGCGCTGGAACGGCACCACCTGGTCGCCGCTCGGCCCCGGGATCCTCCCCATCGCGCCCCTGGCGCCCGGGGTGGTGCGGTCGATGGCAGTCGCCCCGAACGGCGACCTGATCGCCGGCGGCACCATGATCAGTGCTGGCAGCGTGGTCGTGAACAGGATCGCCAGCTGGAACGGGGCCATGTGGTCGCCGCTCGACACCGGTGTCGACGAGACTGTCAACGCGGTAGCCGTCCAGGCCAATGGCGACGTCGTGGCGGCTGGCGCCTTCGTGACCGCAAGCGGCGTCCCCGCGCAATCGATCGCGCGTTGGAACGGACAGGCCTGGTCGCCGATGGGGCCAAGGGTCGGCGTCGTGTCTGCGATGACCACGCTGCCCGGCTCCGGCACGCTGGTCGCCGCCAGCTCGTCGGTGCAGCCGGGATTCCCCTACACGAGCGTGGCAGCCTGGAACGGCTCGGCCTGGATCCCGATCACCGGGACCGGGGACATCGTGTCCGTTGGCACCCTGGCCACGCTCGGCAACCGGATGACGATCGGGGGCGCCGTCTACCGCGTGGCGGGCACCGTGACGAACCACGTCGCAGAGTGGGACGGCAGCAGCTGGAACAACCTCGGCGGTGGCACGAACGGCGTGGTCCACGCGGCGGCCTACCTGCCGAACGGCGACCTCGTGGTCGGTGGCGGGTTCTCTTGTGCGGGGGCGACGCTGGCGAACAACATCGCGCGATGGGACGGCAACGCGTGGCAGACGTTCGGCCTCGGGGCGAACAACGTCGTCACGCTGCTCGCGGTTTCCCCCACCGGCGAGCTGTTCGCCGCGGGCTACTTCACGTCGATCGACGGCGTCCTCGTCAACCGCCTCGCAAGGTGGAACGGTGTGACCTGGTCGGCGCTCGGGAACCCGATCTGGACCGTGAGCGACCTCGCGTTCGCCGCGAACGGCGACCTGATCGCGGTCGGCAACGTCTACGTGCAGACGGGCACCTCCGTCTCCCCCGGCATCGCACGCTGGAACGGCACGGCCTGGTCGAGCCACCCGGGCCTGGGTGACGGCGGGTCAGCGGTCGCCATCGGCCCCAATGGTGACATCCACGTCGCCCGGCTCGGCGCTGCGGCGACCACCAGCACCATCAAGCGCTGGGACGGTGCTGCCTGGAGCAACTTCGGGAGCACGCTGGAGGGCGACGTGCGGGCGCTCGAGTTCCTGCCGAACGGCGAGCTCGTCGCGGCGGGGACCTTCACGGCGTCCGCTGGTGTGCCGCTGAACAACATCGCGCGCTGGAGCGGCGCCGCGTGGACCCCGTTCGGCGCCGGCACGAACGAGCAGATCGACGCGCTGGCCCTGCTGCCCGATGGCTCGATCGCCGTCGGTGGTCGGTTCACCGCGGCCGGCGGCGTCCCCGCGGTGGGACTGACCCGGCTGGTCTCGTCGTGCGCGCCGGCGGCGGTCCCGTCCGGCAGCGGCTGCAGCAGCTCGGCGGGACCGGTCGTGCTCACCGCGACGGCGTTGCCGTGGATCGGCGGCACGTTCCGCGCGACCACGACCGGCGTGCCGGCCGGTGCCATGGCACTCGCCCTCACCGGGTTCGCGGCCGCGTCGATTCCGCTCGCGTCGCTGCTGCCGCAGGGCATGCCCGGCTGCCTGCTGCTCGTGACGCCGAGTCTGATCGAAACGCACGTGCCCCTTGCCGGCAGCGCCGCGAGCGCGCTCGCGATTCCGGGCTCTGCGGCGCTGATCGGCCAGAAGCTGCACCACCAGGTCGTGCCCGTCGAGCTCGGCCCCGGCGGCATCACGGCGCTGACCAGCTCGAACGGGCTCACGCTGACGATCGGATCGTTCTAACCGCGTGTCTGCGGCGCGCCGCTCCGCCTTCCAGGGAGACACCGCAGCGGACTGGATGCGGCGTCTCGCCCAAAGACGTTGCCCGCGTTGCGGTGGCGACCACGACATCGTGAGCTGCGCCGCCCGCCACGCGGGCGGGGCAGCTCAGAGCGAGAGGCGCGAGCGGACCACGCCGTCCTGCGAGAAGGCGATCAGCCCGAGGCCGGGCGAGAACCAGAACAGATACTCGCGCTGGCCCACGCCGTGGCGGGTCTGGTGTCGGCGATTGCCGATCGCGTGTTGCGGTTGCTGCGGCGGGTGGGGAAGTGGCCGGCTACGGGCGAGGCTGCTGACTCGGATGACGACGCAACGGACTTGATGCTGGAACTCGGTGCGGCGGCGGTGCAGGGTCGCACGGCGCTGGGTGAGAGAGCGGGAGCGATGGACGCGCGGTTCGGACGCGGCACGCGCAGGGAACCGTTCGTGAAGGGGCCGTTGTGTGCCGACGTGGACGGGTTTTCGCTGCATGCGGCGGTGCGGGTGGAGGCGCGCGACCGCGATCGGCTCGAGCATCTGTGCCGGTATGCGGGGCGTCCGGCGATCGCGGAGAGTCGGCTGTCGCTGCTGCCGGACGGTCGGGTCGCCTACGCGCTGAAGAAAAGGTGGAAGGACGGCAGCACGAGCGTGGTGCTCGAGCCGCAGGTGTTGATCGAGCGGTTGGTCGCGCTGGTGCCGCGACTGCGGCGGCATCTGGTGACATATCACGGCGTGCTCGCACCAGCGGCTGGGATCCGGCCGTGGGTGGTGCCGCGAGTCGCAGCGGAGGAAGACGACGGTTGCCGGCACGAAGCTGCGGCAGCGGACGACGACAAACCAGGCCTCGGGAATGACGCGGCTGACTACGACGCCGTTCGCCGGCTGCTGCGGCACCGCACGGTTCCGCATCGGCCAGGTCAGCGACGCCGGGGAGGACGGCGGAATCCGTGGGCCGAACTGCTGCGCCGGGTGTACATGGTCGACGTCTTGCTGTGCCGTCACTGCGGTGGGAAGCGTCGACTACTGGCGGCGATTCACGATCCGGAGTCCGTGCGACGGGTGCTGGTCGCGATGGGGCTGTCACCGGAGGTGCCGGTGCTGGCGGTGGCGCGGGGTCCACCGGAGCAGCCGGAGCTGCCGTGGGAGTGAAGCGGGCGACGATGACGCGAGGCGCGCGGTGACCGAAGCGGTCGCGGCGGGACACCGGTGTGCTCGGTGGGCGAATCGTCGGCAAGAACGACTGGAGCTGGGGGCAGCAAGGGTGCGACTTGACGGGGTTCCGCACGCGGGGGACTGTGGGGCGGCGGGTCCTGGGTGGTCCGGGACGCTGCTTCAATCTCCTATCTGCATCTGCTTCAATCTCCTATCTGCATCTGCAACAGGCGCCGCAAGTCGCAGTCGCCGGCCTTGGTGATGTGCTTCTCGGGGTCGCGTTTGCCCGATTGGCTGCGACCTGGCCGCAGGCCGAGGAACGCGCCGACGGCGCGGCTCTTGGCGAAGCGCCTCGGATCTTCGAGCGTCAGCACGAAGGTCAGAGACGTGATGGCACCGACACCATCGACCTTGCGCAGTCGCGTGGTCTCCGGGTAGCGCTCGGCAGCGAGCTGCTCGATGCGCCGTTCGAACTTGACGATGCGTGCGGTCAAGTCGGCGATGGTGCGCAGGACTGGTACCAGGGCCGGCCGCAGTTCGCGCGGGATCTTCCAGGCGGCTTTGCGCGCGAAGGTGAGGGTCGAGCTGTCCGGGAGCCGGTTGCCGAACGGCTTGACGCTGCCGCGCACGTGGTTGATCAACTGTGTACGGGCATCGACCAGTGCCGACCGGGAACGCAGGACGGCGAGATCGGCGCGGGCCGCCATGCTGCGATGCACGATCGGCGACAGCAGCTTCGGGTCCATGCGCGCGAACCGGGCGAGCTGCTCGGCGTCGACGCGGTCGCTCTTCTGGTCATTGTCGTAGATGGCGCGCACCTTGCGCGGATTGGCGACCAACACCTCGTGGCCGAACTCGCGGCGCAGCGCGTTTGCCCACGGTGAGTGGGTGCCGGCTTCGATCGCGATCCGTGCCGTGGGCAAGCCGCCAAAGCGCTGCCGGAACGCAGCGGGCTTGGTCTGCAGCCGCGACTCCTCGACGATCGTGCCCTCAGCGTCGAGTACGCACACGTGGCTGTGCTTGTCGCCGAGGTCGATGCCGATCGTCAGCCGCGCCAACCCGGTGGTCGCGCCGGTCGTCGAGGTCACTGTCCCACACACGAGATTCGCCGCCGTCATGGTAGCATCCGTCATGGCTGGCCTCCGTTGAGCCCCGTAGAGCTCGTTGTTGATGGGGACCGAAAGGTACCTCGCGTGGGGGCCGGCCTTCTCATCCCATCTATCCGCATCCGCCCAACCGCCTGAGGTGCACCATGGTCTCGCGCCCTTCGTCTGCGCTGCTTTCATCCGTTGTCGCGGTCCTGCTGTTCTCTCTGGTCACCGGTACCGTGTCGGAGAACGCCGCAGCCCAATGTGCAACGCAGTGGCTGACTGGTCCTGGTATGCCGGGGACCAATCAACAAGTCCGCGCCACGACCATGTGGGACCCTGACGGTGCCGGCCCGATGCCGCCCATCTTGGTGGTTGGTGGCGAGTTCACGATCGCAGGCACCGTCGCGGCGAACGCGATTGCTGCATACGATCCGCTGACCGGTGTCTGGTCAGCACTTGGTTCGGGGATGACGAACGGCTCCGTGGGCGCCCTCGCGACGCTGCCGAACGGAGACCTCGTGGCGGGTGGTCTGTTCACGACGGCGGGAGGCGTGAGTGCAAACAACATCGCGCGCTGGAATGGCACGAGCTGGTCGGCGCTGGGTTCGGGCATGAACAACGCGGTGTACGCCTGCACGGCGCTGCCGAACGGGGACCTCGTCGCCGCTGGCAGCTTCACGACGGCGGGAGGCGTGAGTGTCAACCGGATCGCGCGCTGGAATGGCACGAGTTGGACGGCGCTGGGTTCGGGGCTGTCGCTGCCCCCCTTTGGTGGGACAGTTTCTGCCTTGGCGGTGCTTGCGAACGGCGACCTCGTGGCGGGAGGCAGCTTCACGATAGCCGGAGGCGTGAGTGCGAACAGCATCGCGCGCTGGGATGGCACGAGCTGGACGGCGCTGGGTTCGGGGATGTCATTGCCCCCTCCTTATTCTGCAGTCGTACATGTCTTGGTGGTGCTTGCGAACGGGGACCTCGTCGCGGCTGGCGGTTTCACGACGGCGGGAGGCGTGAGTGCGAACAACATCGCGCGCTGGAATGGCACGAGTTGGTCGGCGCTGGGTTCGGGGATGACGAACGGCTCCGTGGGCGCCCTCGCGACGCTGCCGAACGGCGACCTGGCGGCGGGTGGTCCTTTCACGACGGCGGGAGGCGTGAGTGCGAACTACACCGCGCGCTGGAATGGCACGAGCTGGTCGGCGCTGGGTTCGGGGATGAACTCCGACGTGAGGACCCTGACGACGCTGCCGAACGGCGACCTCGTGGCGGGTGGTCTGTTCAGGACGGCGGGAGTGGTGGGTGCCGACCGCATCGCGCGCTGGAATGGCACGAGCTGGTCGGCGCTGAGCTCGGGGATGAACGGCTCCGTGGGCGCCCTCACGTCGCTGCCGAACGGGGACCTCGTGGTGGGTGGTGGTTTCACGGTGGCGGAGGGCGTGAGTGCGAACTGCATGGCGCGCTGGGATGGGACGAATTGGTCGGCGCTGGGCTCGGGGATCTCCGGCCCCGCAAGCCGCTTCGTGCATGCCATGGCGGTGCTTCCGAACGGCGACGTCGTGGCGGGTGGTGAGTTCACGACGGCGGGAGGCGTGAGTGCGAACAACATCGCGTACTGGAATGGCACGAGCTGGTCGGCGCTGGGTTCGGGGATGAACTCCGACGTGAGGACCCTGACGACG
>DASVAL010000006.1:0-65058 GCA_036376355.1 Planctomycetota bacterium | reverse complement strand
GCGGCCGCCCCATTGCCCGTAGAACTTCGAGAAGTAGCGGACCGGCGAGTGCTCACGCAGCGGCAGGCCGTGGTCGCGCGCGAACGCGAGGAAGACCGGCAGCAGCACGGCTTCGCGGTGCACGTTGTGGTGCGCGTCGAGATGCGTCGGCATCCGGCCGACGAGGTCGAGGAACCGGCTCAGCTGCCCGTCGAGCTCGGCTCGCAACCGCAGCGGCGAAACGAAGGTCCGCGCCGGGTCCTCGCCGAGGTCCGCGTGCAGGCCGACGCTCATTGCCGGCGCGCGCCGGGGCAGGCCGCGCGCCTCCTCGCTGCCGGGCGCGTTCACGAGCAGGCTCGTGCTGGTCAGGATGCCGTGCTCGTGCGCCTCGAGGATGCCGCGGTTGATGCCGCGGCTGGCGCCGAAGTCGTCGCCGTTGACGATCAGGGCCTTCATCGCGGGGCTGGCGAGAGGTGCTTGTTGGCGGCGCGGGCGGTGGGGAGATCCATGGTTTCGAGAGCGCGGGTGGCCGACTGAGTCTCGCTGTGCGCCCCGGGCCGTCAAGCCTCGCCGCACGAGCGCGGCAGCCCGGCCGCCGCGCGTTGGCGCAGGCGTTCGTGGCGCCGGCCCGGAAACGCGGCGATCATCCCCGCATGGCGCCGGAATCTCGGGAACGTGTGTCACCAACCGGACTGCCCGCGCGTGGAGCCTCGGACCACCGACCCTGAGGATCCATGACGACCGAAACTGCACCTGTCACTCCCGCTCGAGGCTCCCGACTCGTCGCCGCCGACGGCCGCACGCTGCCGCTGCGAAGCACCCGGCTGCACGTGCTCGCCGGCGCCGGCCTCGCGAGGACGCAGCTCGAGCAGCGCTTCGTGAATCCGTGGCCCGAACCGCTGACCGCTTCCTACCAGCTGCCGCTGCCGGCCGACGGCGCGGTCGCGGCGTTCACGTTCGTCGTCGGCGAACGCCGCATCGTCGGCGAGATCGAGGGCCGCGAGGCCGCGCGCGAACGCTTCGAGCAGGCGCTGGCCGAAGGCCGCAGTGGTGCGCTGGTCGAGCAGGATCGCACGGCGCTGTTCGCGCAGCAGATCGGCAACATCCCGCCGGGCTGCGAGGTCGTCGTCGAGCTGCTCGTCGACCAGCCGCTCGCGTGGTGGTGCGGCGAGTGGGAGTACCGCTTCCCGACGACGGTCGCACCGCGCTATCTCGGCGCCGAAGGGCGCGTGCCCGACGCTGTGCGAATCGCGACCGACGTCGCCGATGCACCGCTGCCGGTCCGGCTCCACCTCGACCTCGGCATCGACGACGACTTCGCCGACGCGACCTCGCCGTCGCACGAGCTGCGGCGCGACGGTGCGCGCGTCCTGCTGCCGGCCGAGGGTGTGCCCCTCGACCGCGACGTCGTCGTGCGCTGGCGCGTGCCCGCGCCGCAGGTCGGTGCCGTGCTGCGGACCGCGCGGCCGGCCGCGGAAGAGCCGCACGGCGACGTCGGCTACGGCCTGCTCGCGCTCGTGCCGCCTGCATCGGCGGCGCCCTCGCTGCCGCGCGACCTCACGGTGCTGCTCGACACGAGCGGCTCGATGAGCGGCGAGCCGCTGCACCAGGCGAAGTCGGTCGTGGCGGCGTTGCTCGGCGGGCTCACGGACCGGGACCAGCTGCAGCTGATCGAGTTCTCGACGGAGCCGAGGCGCTGGCGGCGCGGGCCCGTTCGTGCTTCCGCGGCCGAACGCGAGGCCGCCCTGCGCTGGCTGCACGGACTGCAGGCCTCGGGCGGCACCGAGATGTTGACGGCCGTGCTCGAGTCGCTGCGGTCCGTTCGCTACGGCGCGCAGAGCCAGGTGCTGCTCGTCACCGACGGGCTGATCGGCTTCGAGCAGGAGATCGTGCGCGCGTTGCTGCAGCAGCTGCCGGAGAACTGCCGGTTCCACGTGCTCGGCGTCGGCGCGGCGTGCAACCGTGCCTTGTCGTGCGCGGCCGCGCGCGCGGGCCGCGGCGCCGAGGCGATCGTCGGACTCGGCGAGGATCCGGGGGCCGCGGCGCGGCGGCTCGACGGGCGCATGCGCGCGCCGGTCGTCGTCGGGCTCGAGCTGTCGGGCACGGCACTGCTCGGCGCGGCACCGGAGCGCCTGCCCGATCTGTTCGCCGGCGAGCCCGCGCGCGTGTCGCTGCGGTTGCGGCCGCAGGGTGGCACGCTCGACATGCGCGGCGCCACCGCGAACGGCACGTTCGCGCACCGGCTCGAGGTGCCGGCCATCGCGCCGTCGTCGGGCCGCGCGGAGGTCGTGACGCGCTGCGGCCGGGAGCTCGTCGAGGACCTCGAGATGCGCGTCGCCGCGGGCCTCGGACGCGGCACCGACGAGCAGATCGAACAGCTCGGCCGGCGTTTCCGCCTCGCGACGCGCCGCACGTCGTGGGTCGCGATCAGCACCGAGGCGACCGTCGATCCGCGGTCGCCGGTGCGGCGCGAGCGCATTCCGCACGAGCTGCCCCACGGCCTGTCCGCGGAGGGGCTCGGGCTGCGCAGCGCGTGCCAGATGCTGAGGCCTTCCGCTTGGGAGCCGATACATGCGAGTCGGCCGCGGTGGCGAGGTGTTGGCGAGGCGCTGTGGGAGATGGTGAAGAGGGGCGTGCTCCCGGAAGGGCTGCGCGAACGGTCCGAGCTTCGGCAACCATGGGTGCGGATCTGGCGCCCCGCGAAGCTGACGTGGCACCGCGACGGTTGGCTCGCGCTCGAGCTCTCGCTCGAGGACGACGCGTGGGAGCTGCCAGCAGAAGTGCTGCTGCACTGGCCCGGCCGCATCGTGCTGAGGGGGGTCGCCGACTCGGCTCGCAGCACGCGTTCAGGACCCGTCCCGAAAGGGACGGTCGTCAGGCTCGTGCTGCTGCTGCCGGCCGCGGCACCCGCGGCAGATCCGATCGCCGTCGAGCTGCACGGCGCCCGTCTCGGGGTCATCCGGGACCCCTGATGCAAAGCGCTGCCGACCTCGACCTGCACCTGAGTGCGATCGCCGCCGGCGACGAGACGGCGTTCGGGCACTGGGCGGCGGGTGCGGAGCCGATCCTGCGGCGCAGCCTGCGTGCGTTCGCGGCGTCGGTCGACGCCGAGGCCGTCGTGCAGGAGGTGCTGCTGCGCGCGTGGCAGTCAGCACCGCGCATCGAGACCGATGGCAGGCCGAACGGCCTCTTGCGCCTGTCGCTGCGCGCCGCGCGCAACCTCGCGATCAGCGAGCTGCGCCGGCGGCGCGTTGCCGAGCAGGCGCTGCAGCAGCTCGCGCAGCGCAGCGACGCCGACCTCGCGGCCTGGTCGCCGCCCGATCCGCTGCTGCGCGAACGCATCGCCGACTGCAGGAAGAAGCTGCCGCGCAAGCCGGCGTGCGCGCTCGAGCAGCGGCTCACGAACGCCGGCGGCGCGCCCGATCGTGTGCTCGCGGAGCGCGCCGGCATGCAGCCGAACACGTTCCTGCAGAACATCACGCGCGCCCGCAAGCTGCTCGCCGAGTGCCTGCGCCGCGCCGGCGTCGACCTCGGCCAGGAGCTCGCATGAACGACAAGCACCAAGATCTGCTGATCGAGCAGGCGACTACGGCCTGGCGGCCGCGCGATCCCGAAGGCGCCGTCGCTGCGCACCCGGCGTTCTGGGATCTCGACCCACCGGGCCGTGTGCGGCTGCACGAGGCGATCGAGCGGCAGCGGCTGCTCGAGGCGGCGCTCGACGCGGAGGGCTGGTCGAGCACGGCGCGGGCAGTGATCGAGCGGATCCGCCGCGGCAGGGCGTGAGGTGGGGGAGCGCCGGGGTGGCCAGCAGCTGCGGGCTGCTGCGGTCGAACACCTCGCCGAACGGCTCCGGCCGGCCACTCTGCCGGTAGCGCGTGAACAGCGATTCGAGCGACGTTTGCATGCACTGCTACTTCCAGGTGTACACGCCCGGCGTCACCGGAAAATGCCCTTGGGCACGTGCTGGCACGGATTGCCGATGCCTGCGCCTACAGCATGCCGATCGTCAGCACGAGTGCGTTCGTGCTCGACACCGCGACGACGTGACCGGAGGCATCGAGCTCGAGCGGCACGACCTGCTGGTGCAGCACCTGCCCGACGAGCGTCGCCTGATCGGGGATCGCGACGTGTGTGTGCACGCTGCCGCTCGCCGGCACGAGGAACTCGAGCAGGTCCGGGCTGACGAGCAGGCTGCAACCCGGCACGCCTTGCGGCAGCAGCGACGGCAGCGGGATCGACACCGGCGCGAAGCCCACGACGCCGAGCGCGAGCGCGTTCGCGGGCAAGCCCGTCGCCGTGGAACGGAACGTCGCGCCGACCCAGGGCATCGTCACGGCGGTCAGCATGGTCGGCGCGGTGGGGCCGGTGCAGCCGGGGCCCGTACCGGTGGCCGTGCCCGGGCAGGTCGTTGCGCGCTGCGCGAATCGGGCGGAGACACGGCCGTCGACGATCGTGAACTCGCCGCCCGCGGACACGGTTCCATTCGCCGAGACCGCCAATGCGGAGACCGGGCGGTCCATGCCCGAGCCGAACGAGGACCAGCTCGCGCCATCCCAGCGAGCGATGAAGTTCAGGTTCAGGAGGCCGGACATGCTGAACCAACCGCCGGCGACGACGTCGCCGTTCGGCAGGGTGGTCAGCGCGACGACGTCGGCGTTCAGCCCCGCGCCGAGTGCCCACCAGCTCGTGCCGTCCCATCGCGCGATGTTGTCGACGCTGGTGCCGTCGGCGTTCGTGAACCTGCCCCCGGCGACGAGGTCGCCATTCGGCAGCGCTGCGAGCGCCAGCACGAGGTTGTTCATGCCCGCGCCGAGCCATGACCAGGCGGCGCCGTCCCAGCGCGCGATGCCGAACGAGCCGCCGGGGGCGGCGAGGAAACCGGCCGCGACGACGTTGCCGTCAGGCAGCACCGCGAGGGCCAGCACGTTGCCGTTGGGTCCCGTGCCGAGCGGCGACCAGGTGAGACCGTTCCAGCGCGCGACACGGCTCGCCGGGACACCGCCGGCGAACGAGAAGGAGCCACTCGCGACGAAGTCGCCGTTCGGCAGGGTCGCCACTGCTGTCACGGGCGCGTTCATGCCGGTGCCGAGTGGCGACCAACTCGCGCCGTTCCAGCGCGCGATGTAGTTCACGTTCTGACCGCCGGCCGTGGTGAAGGCGCCGCCGGCGATCAGATCGCCGTTCGGCAGCTCGGCCAGCGCCGCTACGGCGCCGTCCATGCCCGTGCCGAGTGCCGACCAGGCCGTGCCGTTCCAGCGCGCGATCCGGTTGGCGTTCACGCCGCCGATCACGGTGAAGGTGCCGGCGGCGACGACGTCGCCGTTGCCTCGAGCGAGCAGAGCCTTCAGCTCGCGGTCCGTGCCCCCGACCGAGGACCACTGCGTGCCGTTCCACCGCGCAAGGTTGTCTGCAGTCGCACCGCCCGCGGTGAAGAAGTTGCCGCCGGCGAGGAGATCGCCGTTGGCCAGCTCCGCGAGCGCGAACACCTGGACGTCGACGCCCGAGCCGAGGGACTGCCAGCTCGTGCCGTTCCAGCGCGCGATCTTGTTCGCGCTCACGCCACCGGCATGGGTGAAGTAGCCACCCGCCAGGAGATCGCCGTTCTGCAGCTCCAGGAGCTCGAAGACGTAGGAGTTCGTGCCGGCACCGAGTGGCGACCAGCTGGTGCCGTTCCATCGCGCGATGTTGTAGGCCGTCACACCACCCGCCATCGTGAACCAGCCGCCGGCGACGATCTCGCCGTTCGACAGCGAGGCGAGGGACAGCACCTCCTGGTCCATTCCAGTGCCAAGGGGCCGCCAGCCGCCGCCGTTCCAGCTCGCGATGCGGTTGGCGCTCACGCCACCGGCCGCCGTGAAGTTGCCCCCGGCCACGAGATCCCCGTTCGGCAGCGTGACGAGTGCGTTGACGGACGTGAACGACGATGCGCCGCTCATGCCCGTGCCGAGCGACGACCAGCTCGTGCCGTCCCATCGCGCGATGTGGTTCGCGGTCACGGCGCCTGCCGTCGTGAACGAGCCACCGGCAACCAGATCGCCGTTCGGCAGCGTCGCGAGCGCCGAGACCCGCGCGCCGTTCATGCCCAGCCCCATCGCGGACCAGCTCGTGCCATCCCAGCGCGCGATGTGGCGCGCGAAGACGCCACCAGCGGTCGAGAACGTCCCACCCGCGACGAGATCGCCGTTCGGCAGCGTCGCTACGGCCGCCACGGGCGCATCCATCCCCGAACCGAGCGCGGACCAGACGCCGGTCACCGGGTCGAAGGTCGCGATGCGGTTCGCGAGCACGGTGCCCGCGATCGTGAAATCCCCCGCGACGACGATCACCGGCGCCATGGGACCAGGGCCATCGGCATCCCAGTGGCACATCGCGTGCACCGATCCGCCGGTGCCGGGGATTCCGAGGCCGGGCAACCACACCGTCGAGCACTGCGCGATCGCATCAGCTGTCGCGGCGCCGAGCACCGAGAGCACGAGCGCGGAGCAACGGGACCAGGGGCGGTTCAGGTGCAGCATGGACGACTCGCTCGGGAGGAGGTCATCGGTTGGATCGACTGCTGCGGCGCGGGCGCTGGAGGCTGACAGGCTCGTTCTGCCGCCGCACGCCGGCGCGCTCTCAGCCGCCGTGCTGCAGCATCGCCTTGACGCGGTCGCCGAGGCCGGCGTCCCAGCAGCGGGCGAACGCGCGCGCGAGCACGTCGGCTGGCTTCGCGTCGGCGGGCAGGTCCGCGAAGATCGGCGTGGTCTGCGGAGCGCTGCGCAGGTGGGCCGCGAGCGCGCTGAGCCACTCCGGCGGTGCTTCGGGCGACACGAGGGACCGCAGGTCCGCGATCGCGGCGTCGGCGGTGCAGCGTTCGACCGCCCGCTGCCAGCAGCGCTGCGCCGGGCCGGCAAAACCGGCGGCGTCGAGCAGCGCAGCAGCCGTGGCGGTCGCGAACGGACCCGACGTCTCGGCGGCCGCGAGCGCGTTGACGGCCTTCACTCCGTCACCGCGTTGCTGCATCAGCGCGCGCATCGGACGTGCGAGCTGCGCGACCCAGCCGGGCTCCGGGGTCAGCTTCGCCGCGGCGATCAGGACCGGTGCGAGGACGCTGGAGATGCCGGGCCACGACTTGCCGCCCGGCACCGAGAACTCCTCGCCGCGAGGTGCGTGTGTCGCCGCCGACCGCCGCGTGCTCCACCAGTCCGCGGTCGCACGCAGGCAGGCGAGTGCGTCGCGTTGCGCGGGCGTCGTCGCCGCCGTGAGTGCGGCGGCGTTGGCCGTGCCGAAGCGCAGCAGGTAGGCGCCGAGCGGGTGCACGCGAGCCTCGTCGAAGCGTCGCTGCGCCGCGTCGATGAGGCCGGCGAGCGTGTCCGGCAGCAGCGCGGTCGCGAGCTCGCCTTCCTTCGCGTTCGTGCGAACAGCGCCGGCCCGATCGACGCGCAGCTTGCCGTCCGGCACTTCGACGAGGAGGTCGTCGCCGTCGCGAGTGGCGTTGCCGCGCTGCAGCAGGCGCAACACGGAGGTCGGGTGCAGGAACGTCGCGACCTGAGCCTGCACGGCGTCGCGCGTGCTGAACCCGAAGCCCCAGCGCAGCTCGAAGGAGCCGTCGTCGTGCGTCACGAAGCTCACCTGGACCTGGCAGCTCACCGCGTCGTACTCGAGCACGCCGCAAGCACCGTCGCCGAGCGTCACGAACGAGCGCGTCGCGCCGAACAGCAGTTCGACGGCGTTGGTCGAGCCGTCGGGACAGCGCACGCGCTCCGACCTGACGCCGATGCCGTCCTTGCCGATCGTGCACACGAGCGGTCCCGGCATCCACGTGAAGCCCAACGCGGACCATTCGTCGGGCAGCGGAACGACGACGCGAACGACGTTGCCTGCGTCGAGGTGTTTGCGGACCGTCGCGAAGCCTGCGCGCAGTTGCGCGAGGTCGGCCATCGGCGTGTCGTCGATGGCGGGCGCGAAGCTCGCGACCTGAACGGAGATCAGCGGCGAGGTCGAGGTCTTCTCGGGGCGGGCCCAGTCGATCACGGACGCGACGGCCCGGTAGCGCCCGAGGTCCTCGAGCTTCGTGCGCAGCGAGCGCGCGAGGGTCGTCGTCAGCGGCGTCTCTTCGGGCGGCTGGACGAGCCGCAGCACCGCGTCGACGTCCTCGGGGCGCTCACCCTGGAGGCGGATGGGACCGACGGCCACGGGCCGTCCTTCGTCGCGCACGCCGACGACGAGGTCGACCCGCTGCTCGGCGCGGACGAACGCGACGTCGGCGCCGACGCCCCAGCGCGCGCTGTCGCCATACACGATCACGACGCGCTGCCGGGCGCGCGCGAGTGCCATGCTGCTGCAATCGGCCCATGCGTCACCCTGCCAGCCGGGCCACGGCTCCTCGGGTTGCCGCAGGGCGGACACGAGCTGATCGGTCGCCAGTTCCTTGTTGCCGGTGACGCGCACGGCGCCGATGCGACAGCGCGGACCTTCGACGATCTGCAGCAGGAGGCGGCCGTCCTTGCGCTCGGAGCTCACGGCGACGTCGGGGAAGCCCGCGAGCCGGTAGCCGTCGGCCACGCCGTCGGCGATCAGCTGCTCGCGTTCGTCGTCGTGCCGCGCACGCAGCAGCGCGTCGGCGATGCGCACGCTCGTCGCGATCTCATCGCGGATCGTCGCGGTCGAGAACGAGGTGTTGCCGGCGACGTCGACGCGGCTCGCGAGCAGCCACGGAGCGTCGTCCTGCGCCGTCGCGGCGGCGGCGAGGAGCAGCAGGAGGCAGGGAGCGGTTCGTGGGTGCGCGGGCATGCGGCGCACGATGCTAGCGCCGGGATGCCGGTGAGCCCGCACCGAGGAACGCGAAGCCGCGGTGTTCGATGCGCGTGCCGCTGCCAGAGGACGCGCGCGCGGCAGCTCGGGTGAAACCCTGAGCGCACGGGCGGAAGATTGCTGATGCGAGCGATCGTTCGCAGGCGCGCCATCGGGCAGGGAGTTGCGCGCGTCACAAGGACTCCTGACGGGCAGTAAGCTCTGGATTCCGATCGAGACCTCGACCAGGACGCAGAACAGGTTCGCTCATGAACGCTCCGCGGCTGCGACACCAAGACCTGGAGCCACCAAGGGTCGCGAAGGCACCGGCGGGCAAGCGCTTGTCGAGGTGGGTCGTGTTCCCCGTACTCGTGCTGCTGCCGGCGGTTGCCTGGGCGATGTGGCCCTGGGGCTCCGGCGCATGGGGCAGCGCACGATCGGCGGTCGCGGGTGGGCCAGGCGAGGACGGCGCGGGGCCGAACGTCTCCGACGTGTCGGGGTCCTCGTGCACACGGTGCAGACGATGGACCTGCCGATCACGGTGCTCGAAGAAGGCACGCTCGAGAGTGCCAGCAGCGTCAACGTGCTGTCGGAGGTCGAGGGGGAGGTCGCGATCATCCGCCTGGTCCCCGAAGGCACGCGGGTCGAGAGCGGGGCGGTCGCCGTCCGTAGACTACGGTCATTCGGAGCCGCACAGCCCGGAAGGCTGGTCGCGCAACGTGCGCTATCGACTGCGGTTGAAGTGGTCGGGCCGAGTGGATTCGAACCACCGACCTACTGGTCCCAAACCAGTCGCGCTACCAAACTGCGCTACGGCCCGACGGCGGAGGACGGTAGCGGCGATCCTCACCGGGGGGAAGCGGCAAGCGCGCGTCTCGCGAACCTCACTCCAGACGCGCGCCCCAAGGCCACTGCGCGCCGAGCCGACGCCCGGCGCGCGTGCGCGCGGACCTCACAGCCCGAGCGTGGCGATGCCGCCGTTGCTGAAGCTCAAGAACGCTGGCCCGGTGTCGAGGCTTGCGCCCTGGTTGTAGAACTGGAACCCCGCGAGGATCGGGTCCCACGGGATCACGAAGTTCCAGGTCGCCGTGGTTCCCACGCCAGCGACCGTCTCGACCATGAAGGGATCGACGAGCAGATCGCATCCGGGGAAACCCAGACCCGCGAGCGAGAACGGCAGCGGAACCACGCCACCGATGAACTGGTTCGAGAGGCCCGTGATCATGAGACCGACGCCGACGGGCAGGTTGCCGAGGTTGACGCCCATCACGGCGCCGAGCACCGGCAGCGCACCCGGAACGCTCGTGAGCGTCGGCACGCCGAGCGCGCCGGGGCAGCCGTTGCCGAACGTCGTGTAGTTCGCGCCGAACGTGATGGTCACGTTGTCGGCGGCGAACACGTTGCCGGCCGCGCTGCCGCCGGCGAACAAGCGGAAGTCGGTGCCGCCCGGACCGAGACCCTGGCCCGGCAGCGCGAGCGGGCTCGGCGGCACGTAGATCGTCGTCTGGAACGTGAGCGCGTCCCGGATGCGGAAGTCGACGTAGTTGCCCGCGACGAGGTCGACGGTGACTCCCCAGCGATACCAGACGCCGAGCTGCAGGTTGTTGAACGCGGGGTCGGGCAGGATCGTCTGCGTGCCGGCGGTCGGGCTCGGTCCCTGCACGTAGCCGGCGTCCCACGTCGTCGGCGGCAAGGCGATGGGCACCGTCCAGCGCGCGAGCAGGTTCACGTGCGCGATGGTCGCGGACGGTTGGAACGAGATGCTGCCGATGTTCTGCGTCGGCGTGAGGGTGCCCAGGTAGTTGCACGCGACGTCGAACTCGACGTAGACGAGTCCCGTGGGCAACGTCAGCGCGCGTTGCGACCGCGCGAACGCGCTTCCACCGGCGGACAGGCCGGCCCAGAAGTTCGCGCCGCCGAACGGATTCTGCGCGAGGCCGAGCGTGTTGCCGGTGTAGGTGTAGATCGCACCGTCGATGCTGCCGGTGACGGCTGGCACGTAGAAGCCGTCCTGTCCGGCGCACGCGGTGCCGGCGGGAGCGGCCACGAAGGTCTCGAAGTCAGTCGAGTAGCCTTGTGCGGTGAGCGATGCGAAGGGAAGCAATGCGGAGAGCACACACGGAATGGAGGCAGGAGGGCGCATTGTGGTTCTCAGGTGAGAGAGAGTTCCTCCCCGGACCCACGCGAAATTGCATCGATTCTGCCCCGTCGTGGCAAGCCCCGCCGAGGCACCCGAGGCACCCGAGGGTTGCAGGACCGGAAACGAAGCGCGCCGAGCCAACGCCCGGCGCGTTCCGTTGTGTTCGATCGCCGCATCGAGGCGATCAGGCGTTCACCTGATCCGCACTGCCCTCGATGCGGGCGGCCCTGCGGCAATGGCCAGAGCGATCAGAGGCCGAGCGTGGCCTTGCCGCCGTTGCTGAACGCGAGGTAGGCAGAGCCCGCTTCGAGGCTGGTGCCCTGGTTGTAGAACGTGAAGCCGGCGAGCGCCGGGAGCAGCGGGATCGCGATGGACCAGGTCCCCGTCGAGCCAGGACCAGGGCCGATGATCGTGTCCATCAGCATCGGGTCGGCGAGCAGGTCACAGCCCGGGAAGCCGAAACCAACGAGCGGGAACGGCAGCGGAATCGCGCCGGCCCACAGCGTGTCGGAAAGGCCCGTGAGCATGAGGCCGACGCCGAACGTCAGGTTGCTGACGTTGACGCTCAACGACGAGCCGAGTGCCGGCAACGAGCCAGGAGCAGCAGAGAGCGCCGGAATGCCCGCGGCGCCGGGGCAGCCGGTGCCGTAGGTCGTGTAGGAGGCGGCGTAGGTGATGCGCAGGTTGTCGATCGCGAACACGTTGCCGGCAGTGGTGCCGCCGGCGAAGAGCCGGAAGTCGGTCGGCAGTGGCGCTCCGACCGCGGGCGCGATCGGCAGCAAGAGCGGCGTCGCTGGCACGTGGACCGTCGTGATCTGCGTGACGCCGTTCGTGATGCTGAACGAATCGTGCGTGCCGGCGATCAGGTCGATCGTCACCGACCAGTGGTGCCAGACGTTCATCGCGAGGTTCTGGAAGGCCGGATTGGGCAGCACGGTCGTCACGGTTCCGGGCGGCGTGGCGCCGCGCGTGACGACATTCGCGTCCCACGTCGTCGGGGGGAACGCGACCGTGGTCGGGTAGGCGGCCAGCAGGTTGACGTAGATCGAGTTCGTCGACGGCTGGAACGAGAAGCTGCCGATGTTGTTCGTCGGCAGCACGGTGCCGAGGTAGTTGCAGCACACGTCGTAGTCGATCGTGATCTTGTTGCCCGGCAGCGTCAGCGCGCGCTGCGAGCGTGCGAACGCGGTGCCGCCCGCCGACAGGCCGCCCCAGAAGATCGAGCCGCCGACCGGGTTCACGGGCACGCCGAGCGTGTTGCCGGCATAGGTGTGCAGGTTGCCGTCGATGCTGCCGGCGACTGCCGGGATGTAGAAGCCGTCCTGGCCGGAGCACGGCGTGCCAGCAGGCGCGGCCAGGAACGCTTCGAAGTCGGTCGTGTAGCCTTGTGCAGCGAGTGACGCGAACGGGACCAGGGCGGAAAGCGAGCAGAGGAAGGAGGCAGGTCGCATGGTGGATCCAGAGGTGAGAGAGAGTGTGATTCCTCCCCAAGCCCGGGCTGATTGCATCGGCAATGGTCCCAAGTCGCAAGTCCCATCCTCGCGGCTCCGCCGCGCGTGGCCGCGAACGTGTTGGCGGTGCGACGTGCCGAGGCGGACCCACCGGGCTCACTTACGGTGCAATGTCAGAGCCGTGCGGACCGGTGACCAGCTCGCCCGAACTGCGACGCGAGCAGCAGCGGCCAACGGCGCGCGCCTTCACTTCTCGGGCTTGTCGGCCGAGCGCAGTTGCCGCGCGAGGAAGCCGTGCATGCGCTGCAGGAAGTGTGCGCGGTCCTTGCCGCGCAGGCCGTGTTGCTGCGTCGGGTACGGAAAGTAGTCGATCTGCTTGCCGGCCTCGATGCAGCGGTCGACGAACGCGAGCGTGTGCACCCACATCACGGTGCGGTCGTCGGTGCCGTGCACGAGCAGCAGCGGCCGTTCGAGGCGCTCGACGAGCGGCAGGCAGCTCGATCCGCGATAGCCCGCGGCATTCTCGCTCGGGCTGTCCATGTAGCGTTCCGTGTAGCCGGTCTCGTACATGGCCCAGTCGGTCACCGGCGCGCCGCTGATGCCGCACGCGAACGTCGTCGGTGCTGCGAGCATGAGCCGCAGCGTCAGGTAGCCGCCGTAGGACCAGCCGTGTACGCCGATGCGGGCGCCGTCGACGAACGGCTGTTGCTGCAGCCACTCGACGGCGCGCAGCTGGTCCTGCACCTCGAGCACGCCAAGGCGCCGGTGCAGCACCTGCTCGAACGCGATGCCGCGGTTCGGCGTGCCGCGGTTGTCGAGCCAGCAGACGACGTAGCCCTCGGCCGCGAACGCCTGCAGCCACAGCGGTGCGCCGCCGAACCACTGGTCGGTCACGAGCTGCACGTGGGGGCCGCCGTAGACGTAGAGCAGCACGGGACACTTCTGCCCGTCGGCGAGGCCCGGCGGCAGCGCTACGTGACCGTACAGCACCGTGTCGTCCTCGGCCTTGATCTGGAACTGCCGCTGCGTCGGCAGCGCGAACGGCGCGAGCGGGTCGGGGCCCTGCGGCAGCGCGATGCTCGTGTTGTTCGCGAGGTCGAGCAGGCGCGCGCTCGGCCGCGTCTCGACGTTCGACCAGACGACGTGAGCCCACTGTCCGTCGGGCGAGAGCTCGGCGCGGTGCGTGCCGCGTTCGCGCGTGACCTGTGACACCTCGGTGCCGTCGATCTTCGCCGCGAACAGGTGCAGCTGGCGCGGGTCCTCACCCGAGGCCTGGAACCAGACCGTCTTGGCGTCGGCGGACACGCCGAGCAGCTTCTGCACGTCGAACGCGCCCTTCGTGACCTGCGCCTGTTCGGCGCCGTCGGGGCCGTGCAGCCAGAGGTGGCGGTGGCCGCTGCGCGGCGACCACCAGAGGAAGCGGCCGTCGGGCAGGAACGTCGGTCCGTGCTCGGGCTCGACCCACTCGGGATCGTGCTCGCGCAGCAGCGTCGCGAGCTTGCGTCCGCTCGCGGCGTCGTAGCGCACGAGCTCGAGCTGATCCTGGCCGCGGTTCACGCGTGCCGTGACGAGCGTGTTGTCGTTCGCGAACGTGACGTTCGTCCAGTAGACGTCCTCGGCCGGATCGTTCTGCAGCACGTGCACGCCGTAGTCCGCCGTGTCGCAGACGAGCAGCGTCACCGACGCATGTGTGCTGCCGGCCATCGGGTAGCGGCCGTGCACGTGGACCGGCGGAATCCTCGTCAGGTCCTGGTACGGGTAGGCCGCGATGTTGCGCTGGTCCTCGCGCGACATGCAGAGGAAGCGGCCGTCCTTGCTCCAGAACAGTCCGCGCGTGATGCCGAACTCGGCGCGGTGCGCGGCATTGCCGTAGACGATGTCCTGGCTGCCGTCGAACGTCAGCTGCCGCAGCTTGCCGCCCGGCTCGGCGAGCCAGACCTGGTGCTTGTGCACCCAGGCGACGCGCGCGTCGCCGGGCGCGATCGCCTGCAGCGGCTCGCCGTCCAGGTCGGGCTCCGTCCATTCGAGCGTGAGCTCGGCCTTCGGCTGGCCGGGCTGCCAGCGGTAGAGGCGCGGGCCCGCGGCGATTCGCAGCGTCTTGTCGTC
Organism: Planctomycetota bacterium; assembly: GCA_036376355.1. Lineage (GTDB taxonomy): Bacteria > Planctomycetota > UBA1135 > UBA1135 > UBA2386 > DASVAL01. Next base: position 50,610 of record DASVAL010000006.1, on the reverse strand, counting down.
GCACCACTGCACGTCGGGAAAGCGGGCCGGGCCCTCGACCTTCTCGCCGATCGCGGCGAGCAGCGCCGCGGCGTCGACGAGCACTTCGTCGGCGACCTTGCCGTCGGCGACACGATGCATCGTCTCGCGACCGTCGGCGGACTGCCGCACGACGACGGCCGAATGGCCGCCCGGAAGCCACAGCGTCCTCGGTAGCGCCATCTGCAGCTCGTTGCCGCGCGCGAGCACCGTGGCGAGCGTCAGCGGTGTCGGGGCTGGTGCCGCGGGCGTCGGCGTCGGTGGTGGAACCGGTGGTGCCTGGGCCGCTGCGACGTGCGAGAACCACAGGACGACCAGCTGGAGTGCCGTACGTTCAGACACTGTCATCGGAGCGCCGATCATCCTGCTCCTGCGTTCAGAACGCCACGGTTGCCAACCACGGGTTCGTCGCGCAGTATGCCGCGGCCCAAAGCTCCAGAACCTACTTGACCAGTACGCCAGCGCTTGCTTCGCCGGGCACGTCGACGGCCGTGACCGGTCGCGCGACGCGGGTCGCCCTCGTCGGCTGCGGGTTCATCGCCGAGGTGCACCTGCAGGTGCTGCGCGCCGTGGCCGGCGTCGAGGTCGTTGCGGTTTGCGACCGGCAGCGTGCGCGCGCGGAACGGCTCGCGAAGAAGGCCGGCGTGCGCGCCGTGTTCGGCTCGGTCGCCGAGCTGCTCGCCGCGGGCGGCATCGACGCCGTGCACGTGCTCGTGCCGCCGGCCCACCACGCGGAGGTCGCGGCCGAATGCCTCGCTGCGGGCCTCCACGTGCTGGTCGAGAAGCCGCTCGTGCTGCGCCCCGAGCAGGTCGAGCCGCTCGCGGCGATCGCGCGCGAGCGGCGGTGTGTGCTCGCCGTGAACCACAACCAGACGTTCCATCCGGCGGTGCGCAGGTTGCAGCGGCATCTGGGCGCGGGGCGCCTGGGCCGGCTCGAGCACGTCGCGGTCCAGCACCACGTGCCGCTGCGCCAGCTGCAGACCGGCGACTTCGGGCACTTCATGTTCGAGGCCGAGGCGAACATCCTGTTCGAGCAGGGGGTGCACCTGTTCTCGATGCTGGACCTGCTGCTGGGGCCGGCGCGGCGCGTGCGCGCGCTGACGCGAACTCCGCGCCTCTTGCCGAACGGTGTGCTGTTCGTCGACGACTGGGAGCTCTGGCTCGACCACGAGCGCGGCAGCGCGAGCGTGCGCATGGCGTTCGGGCGCTCGCTGCACGAGATGACGGTGCAGGCGATCGGCAGCGACGGATCGGCGCTGCTCGACCTGCAGCGAGGCAGCTGCTGGGTGCGGCAGAAGACGCCGTGGCTCGACTTCCTCGACCAGGGCCGAAACCTCGCCGCCGGCTCGTTGCACCTGGCCTGGCGCGCGCTCGCGAGCTTGCTCGGCTACGCGCTCGGGCTGTTCCGCCTGCGCTTCCCGAACGACCCGTTCCTGCGCAGCATGCGCGGCACGTTGCGCGCGTTCCACGCCGCGGTGCGTGGACAGCAGCCCTTGCCCGATGCGATGTCGCCAGCGGCGGCGACCGCGGTGCTCGAGATGTGCGTGCAGAGCGCCGAGGCGGCCTCGGTGCGGCTCGATCCGCCGCCGCGCCGGCCGCCGTTGCCAGCACCCGGTCCCGCTCGCACCGGCGAGGTCGTCGTGCTCGGTGCGACCGGCTTCGTGGGCAGGCGATGTGTGCGACTGCTGCGCGCGGCAGGCCGGCCCGTGACCCTGCTCGTGCGCCGGCCGGACCTGCTCGCCGACGACCTGCGCGACGGCTCGCTCCGCATCTTCACCGGCGATGCGGCCGATCCGGGCGTGCTCGCGGCCGCGTTCGCGGGTGCTTCGACCGTGCTGCACCTCGCGACGGCCGCCGGCGACGACCCCGATGCCGTCGAGAGCGCGATGGCTGCCGCCGTGCGCGCCGCGGCCGAACGCGCGCTCGCGGCGAAGGTGAAGCGGTTCGTCTACGCGAGCAGCTCCGCGGCGTTGTGGCTCGGTGGCGCCGGCTCGATCGACGGCGCCGTTCCGCCCGATCCACAGCCGGCGGCCCGGGCGCCGTACGCGCGCGGCAAGATCGCGGCCGAGCGCGAGCTGCAGCAGGCTGCGCGCAACGGGCTCGAGGTCACGATCGTGCGGCCCGCGATCGTGCTCGGCCCCGACGGTGTGCTCGAGCACCCGGGAATCGGGCTCTGGGTGCGCGACAACCAGTGCATCGGGTGGGGGAGTGGCCGGCACCCGCTGCCGCTCGTGCTCGCCGACGACTGTGCTCAGGCCCTCGTCGCGGCGCTCGATGCGCCGGCCGCCGGCGGCAAGCAATACAACCTTGCGGGCGACGTGCGGCTGTCGGCGCGCGACTGGGTCGTCGAGCTGAGGAACCGCACGGGCCGCGCCTACCGCTTCCACGCGATGCCGCTGTGGTGGATGTGGCTGCAAGAGCTCGGCAAGTACGCCGTCAAGGCGCTCGCGGGCCGGCCGCGCCGCCTGCCGGCGTACCGCGACCTGAAGTCGCGCAGCTTCCGCACCGTGCTCGACTGCAGCGATGGCAAGCGCGACCTCGGGTTCCGCCCGGTGGCGGACCGCGCGCTGTTCCTGCAGCGTGTGTTCGACGGTGCGGGGCGATGAACGGCCAGCCGCGCCGGTTCGTGCACGTGTTCGCGACGTTCGGCCTCGGCGGCCCGCAGGTGCGCACCGTGCAGCTGCTCGCGCGTCTGGGCGGCCACCACGTCGTGATGGCCATGGATGCGTGCACCGACGCGGCAGCGAGGCTCCCCGAGGGCGTGACCCACGAGCTCGCGCCGCCGCCACGGCGCCGCGGCTTCCTTTCGATGGTTCGCACGCAGGCGAAGTGGCTGCGCGCGCAGCGGCCCGACCTCGTGCTGACGTACAACTGGGGCGCGATCGAGACCGCGGCCGCGGCGCGCTGGCTCTCCTTGCCGCGTGTGCATCACGAGGATGGGTTCGGACCCGAAGAGGCGCAGCACCCGCTGCGGCGCCGCAGCTGGCTGCGCGCGTTCGTGCTGCGCAAGGCACCGGTCCTCGTGCCGTCGCACGTGCTCGCGCGCATCGCGGCGACACACTGGCGGCTGCCGGCGGACCGTGTGAGGCTCCTGCCGAACGGCGTCGACCTGCAGCGCTTCCGGCCCGCGGCCGCGGGTCCCGGTGCGCCGGTCGTCGGCACGGTCGGCGGCCTGCGCGCCGAGAAGGACCACGGCACGCTGCTTCAGGCCGTGAGCCGTCTCGCTCCGCGTCCGCGCGTGCAGCTCGTCGGCGGCGGCGTGCTGGCCGGCGCGCTGCGCGCCGAGGCCGCGTCGCTGGGCCTCGCGGATGCCGTCGACTTCGCGGGCCCCGTCGCCGACACGACCTCGACGTATGCAGGCTTCTCGATCTTCGTGCTGTCGTCGCGCACCGAGCAGATGCCGATCGCGCTGCTCGAGGCGATGGCATGTGGCCTGCCGGTCGTCGCGACGGACGTCGGCGACGTGCGAACGATCCTGCCGCCCGAGCAGCAGGAGTTCGTCGTGCCGGCCCGCGATCCCGCCGCGATGGCGGCAGCGCTGCAGCGGCAGCTGCAGGATGCGCCCCTGCGCGCGCGGCTCGGTGCCCTGAACCGGCGCCAGGTCGAGCAGCATTACGAAGCCTCGTCGTGCCTCGATCGATTCGTGCGCGTCTACGAGTCGCTGCTCGAGCGCCGGTGACGGGATCTGCCGTCGGCACGGAGCGTTCCGCGCCTCGGACGTGCCCATGGCCGGTCGGCGCCGTGGTTGCTATGGTTCTCGCGCTCCAATGTCGCTCAACGATCTCGATATCGCGCGTTCCATTCCCCTGCGGCCGCTGCACGAAGTAGCGCGCGTCATGGGCCTGCAGGCCGACGACCTCGAGCCCTACGGCCACACGAAGGCCAAGGTCAAGCTCGACGTGCTGAAGCAGCCTTCGCAGCGCAAGCCGGCGAAGTACGTCGTCGTCACGGCCATCACGCCGACGCCGCTCGGCGAGGGCAAGACCGTGCACACGGTCGGCATCTCGCAGGCCATGAACCGCATCGGCCACCGCGCCGGCTGCGTGATCCGCCAGCCGTCGATGGGGCCCGTGTTCGGCATCAAGGGCGGCGCCGCGGGCGGCGGCTACTCGCAGGTCGTGCCGCCCGAGGAGCTGAATCTGCACCTGACCGGCGACTTCCACGCGGTCACCGCGGCGCACAACCTCTGCGCCGCGTTCCTCGATGCGCACCTGTTCCACGGCAACGAGCTGAAGCTCGATCCCGAGCAGATCAGCTGGCGGCGCGTGCTCGACATGAACGACCGCGCGCTGCGCGAGATCGAGGTCGCGCACGGCGCCAAGAACGGCACGCCGCGCCGCACCGGCTTCGACATCACGTCGGCCAGCGAGATCATGGCGATCCTCGGCATGAGCAAGGACATCCACGACCTGCGCCAGCGCCTCGGTGCGGTCGTCGTCGGCTACGCGACCGACGGCCGCCCCGTGACGGCCGAGGACCTGAAGGCCGCCGGCGCCATGACCGCGATCCTCAAGGACGCGCTCAAGCCGACGTTCATGCAGACGCTCGAAGGCACGCCGGCACTCGTGCACACGGGCCCGTTCGCGAACATCGCGCACGGCAACAGCTCGATCGTCGCCGACTACCTCGCGGTCCGCGGGCTCGACTTCGTGTTCACCGAAGCGGGCTTCGGCGCGGACATGGGCGCCGAGAAGTTCTTCAACATCAAGTGCCGCGCGTCGGGCCTGCGCCCCGACGCGGCGCTGCTCGTCGCGACGATTCGCGCGCTGAAGATGCACAGCGGCAGGTTCGCGATCGCGGCCGGCAAGCCGCTGCCCGAGGGCCTGCTGAAGGAGGACCTCGCCGCCCTCGAGGCGGGCATGTGCAACCTCGAGAAGCAGATCGAGAACGTGCGCCTGCACGGCATCCCGGTCGTCGTCGCCGTGAACCGGTTCCCGGGCGACACCGACGCCGAGGTCCAGCTCGTCGAGCGCGCAGCGCTCGCGGCAGGTGCTTCCGCAGCGCACGTGTCGACGATGTTCGCCGAGGGCGGCAAGGGCGGCGAGGCGCTCGCGCACGCGCTCGTGAAGGCCTGCGACGAGCCGCGTTCGTTCCGCCTGCTCTACCCGAGCGAAGCGAGCTTGAAGGAGAAGATCGAGACGCTCGCGAACAGGATCTACGGCGCCGACGGCGTCGACTACGATCCGCTCGCCGAGCAGCAGCTCGCGATGTTCGAGGAGCGCGGTTACGGCCGCTTCCCGATCTGCATGGCGAAGACGTAGTACTCGCTGAGCCACGACCCGGCGTTGAAGGGACGGCCGACCGGGTACCGGTTCAGGGTCCGCGACGCGCGGGTCTCGGTCGGGGCGGGGTTCGTGATCCCGCTCGCGGGCGAGATCATGACGATGCCGGGGCTCGGCAAGTCGCCGGGCGGCGCGCGCATGGACATCGACCAGGACGGCAACGTCGTCGGCATGTTGTGAGGTGTTGCGTGCTGCGGGCCGTCGCGATCCTGCTCCTGCTTCTTGCTGCAGGATGTGCCGCCGCGACGGAGGCCGCAGCGCCCGAGCCGGCTCCCGCCTGCGAGCTGTTCGTGCTCGGCACGGCGCAGGACGGCGGCCTGCCGCATCTCGGCTGCGACCGGCCGTGTTGTGCTTCGGCGCGGGCAACCGGGCGCGTGCTGTTCCCCGCGTGTCTCGGCGTGCTCGACCGCCGGAACGGCAAGCTGCTGCTCGTCGAAGCGACGCCGCGCATCGAGGACCAGGTCGCGATGCTGCACGAGCTCGCGGCCGTGACGGGGCGCGGCCGCCAACCCGTCGACGCCGTGCTGCTGACGCACGCGCACATCGGCCACTACCTCGGGCTCGCACTGTTCGGCCGCGAGGCCGCCGGCAGCCGGCAACTGCCCGTGCACTGCTCACCGCGTTTCGCCGGGTTCCTGCGCGGCCACGGTCCGTGGCGCCAGCTCGTCGAGCTCGAGCAGATCCACCTGCGTGAGTTCACGATCGGCGAGCCGTTCGAGCCGTGGGCGGGTCTCTCCGTGCGGGCGATCGCGGTGCCGCATCGCGACGAGTTCTCGGACACGATGGCGTTCGTGTTGCGCGGCCCCGAGCGCGCCGTGTTGTTCGTGCCCGACGTCGACGCCTGGGAGCGCGCGCCGGGACTGCTCGAGACGCTGCTCGAGGGCGTCGACGTCGCCTACGTCGACGGCACGTTCTTCGACGGCAGCGAGCTGCCGGACCGCAACCTCGCCGAGATCCGCCATCCGCTGATGACGGTCACGATGCAACTGCTCGCCGAAACCGCGCGGAGGCGGCCCGGCGCGATCCGGTTCATCCACCTGAACCACACGAACCCCGCGCTGCACGACGACGCGGTGCGCCAGCGCGTCGAGGCGGCCGGGTTCGCGGTCGCCGAGCAGCGCGAACGCGTGCGGTTCTGATCCTGGCCGCCTGCGGCGGCGCCGCTCGAACGGAATTGCGGCGGACGGTCGGCGCCTCCTGGCTGCTACTTGCGCAGGATCTTCTCCATCGCCTTGCCCTTCGCGAGCTCGTCGATGAGCTTGTCCAGGTACCGGATCCGCTGCGTCGTCTCGTCGTCGATCTCTTCGACGCGCATGCCGCAGACGACGCCCGTGATCAGGCTCGCCTTCGGCTGGAAGCGCGGTGCTCCGGCAATGAACGTCTCGATGTCGACTCCGGCGTCGATGACCTTCTGCAGGCTCTTCGCCGTGTGCCCCGTGAGCCAGCAGATGATCTCGTCCACCTCGGCTTTCGTGCGGCCCTTCCTCTCGGCCTTCTGCACGTACAGCGGGTAGACCTTCGCGAAGTTGATCGTGTAGATGCTCGGTTTGGCCATGGCTGTCGGTTCGCGGGGACCGCGAACCTGTTCGTCGTCGTGAGACCGGCGGCGGTGAGTATGACGCCTTGCGTGTACGCGGTCAGCGGCCGCACGGCGAGCGGCAGCGCGAAGGTCCTGGTGATCGGCGTGATCGCGGCAGCGGTGCTGTCGGCCCCGCGGCAACGGCAGGATGGAGCCGGATGGGTTCCTGGCAGCACGGCGGGAGTCGGCCAACGGCCCGCTACGAGCGCGGCGTGCGCGCTCGGCGGTCTCGGGGAGGGGCGTTGACGCCCGGGGCGGCGAGGGAGATCGTCCCCGCGTCGGTTCCGGGCGGTCCGGAACCGCGGCTTCGAGCTCCTATCCGTGGGGAACGTCACCGAGATCCTGACCACCGACCTCGACACACTGCCGGTCGTGCAGGCGTGGGTCGGACTCGAGCATGGGCGGCGCTTGCCCCACCGGGTCGAGGTCCTCCGCCGCGTGAAGAAGTCGGTCGTCTGCCGGCTCGCGGGCGTCGGCCCCGGGAGGTCCGACATCATTGCCAAGAGTTGCCTGCGCGAGACCGGCATGGTGGAGCGGCAGGTCTACACGCACGTCCTGCCGCAGCTGCCGGTGTCGCGCTTGCAGTTCCATGGACTCGTCGAAGTCCCCGGCACGGACTTCTGCTGGCTGTTCCTCGAGGATGCACGCGGCGACGCGTTCGCCCCGGACGATCCTCGACATCGCGAGCTGGCGACGCGGTGGCTGGCGGGTCTGCACACGGGCTCGGTGGCCCTGGCCGAGGTCTTGGCACTGCCCGATCGCGGCACCGGCTACTACCGCGGCGAGATGCGGGCGGCGAGCCGTGCCATGCGCGAGAACTACGACAATCCGGCGCTCTCGCAGCAGGACCGCGAGCTGCTCGACGAGATGCTCGCTCAGTTCGACTTCCTCGAATCCCGGTGGGACGATGTCGACGACGTTTGCCGCGTCATGCCGCGTTCGCTGGTGCACAACGATTTTGCCGAGCGAAACGTCCGCATCCGTGACGGGCAGGAGGTTCTCGTTTTCGACTGGGAGGTCGCCGGTTGGGGCCTGCCGGCCGTGGACATGGCGCACGTGGACGTCGCTCTCTATTGGTCGTTCGTGCGCGACGTGTGGCCCGCGCTCGATCTCGAAACGCTGCGGCGTCACGTGACCCTGGGCAAGCTGCTGCGCGGCGGCATTGCGGCGTCGAAGTGGAGCGCGATGAGCCTGGCGACGACCTGGCCGGAAACGGCCAACCTGCAGTCCTACGGGCGTCGGATCCGGCACGACCTGAAGGTGCTGGGGTGGACGCGTCGCTGAAGTACTGCTCGTGAACGGCGACGACTCGCGCTCAGAGCGCTTTCAACATGCGCTCGGCGATCTTCGCGGCCGAGAACCCGAAGTGCTCGGTGATGACCTTCGCGGGCGCGCTCGCGCCGAACGTCAGCTGGCCGATGCAGCGGTCGAGGCGCCCCGTGAACTGGCACCACCACTCGGGCCGGCCCATCTCGCACGTGAACACCGCAGCGGTGCCGAGCACCTGCTTGCGGTAGCCGGCGTCCTGCTGCAGGAACAGCTCGGCGCACGGCATCGAGACGACGCGCGTCGGCGTGCCCTTCTGCGCCAGCAACGCCGCCGCGTCGACGGCCACTCCGACCTCGGCACCGGTCGCGACGATCGTCGCCTTCGCACCCGGCGCGTCGACCAGCACGTAGCCGCCGCGCAGCGCTTCGCGCGGGCTCCAGCCGGCGGCATGCGGCAGCTTCGGCACGTTCTGCCTCGTCAGCGAGAGCAGCACGGGTCCGTCGCGGCGCGACATCGCGTGCGTCCACGCAGCTGCGGTCTCGGCGCCGTCGGCGGGCCGGAACACGTGCAGGTTCGGGATCATGCGCAGCGACGCGAGATGCTCGACGGGCTGATGCGTCGGTCCGTCCTCGCCGACCATCAGGCTGTCGTGCGTGAACACGAACGTCGTCGGGATCTTCATGAGCGCCGCGAGACGGATCGGCGTGCGCATGTAGTCCGTGAACACGAGGAACGTGCTGCCCGACGGCAGGAAGCCGCTGTGCAGCGTCAGGCCGTTCAGCACGGCACCCATCGCGTGCTCGCGCACGCCGAAGTGCAGCGTGCGGCCCGTGCGGTCCTTCGCCGTGAACGAGCCGCTCTTCTTGATGCGCGTCTTCGTCGACGGATCGAGATCGGCGCTGCCGCTCAGGAAGCCCGGCACGAGCTCGGCGAGCTTCTGGATCACGTTGCCCGAGAGCACGCGCGTCGCGGCCGGCTCGGCGCCGGCGGCCGCGGCGAGCTGCTCGAGCAGGTCCTTCGGCAGCGTGCGCGCGCGGAAGCTCTTCCAGGCCTGGGCCTGGTCCGGCGCCTTGGCTTCCCAGCGCTGCATCTCGCCGACCCAGCGCAGCCGCGCCTGCTCGTTGCGCTGCGCTGTCTGCTGGAACACGGCGCGCGCCTTGCCGTCGACGAAGAAGTCGTCGGGCGGCAGGCCGAGCGCCTTCTTGGTCAGCGCGACCTCGTCCTTGCCGAGCGGCGCGCCGTGCACTTCGTGCGTGTTGCTCTTGTTCGGGCTGCCCTTGCCGATCGTCGTCCTGCAGCAGATCAGCTGCGGCCGGTCGGTCGTGGCCACGGCGTTCTGCAGCGCCTTGCGGACCTGGTCCTGGTCGTGGCCGTCGATCGACTGCACGGCCCAGCCCTGGCTCTGGAAGCGGGCCGCGATGTTCTCGCCGGTCGCGAGGTCGGTATGGCCCTCGATCGTGATGCCGTTGTCGTCGAACAGGCAGATCAGGTTGTTGAGCTTCAGGTGGCCCGCGAGTGCCGCGGCCTCGTAGCTGATGCCTTCCATGAAGTCGCCGTCGCCGGCGGTCACGAACACGCGCGCGAGCAGCAGGGGGTTCTGGAAGCGCGCGGCCTCCATCTGGGCTGCGATCGCCATGCCGACCGCGTTCGCGAAGCCCTGGCCGAGCGGACCGGTTGTCGTCTCGACGCCGACCGTGTCGCCGAACTCGGGGTGACCCGGCGTCTTGCTGTGCAGCTGGCGGAACTGCTTCAGGTCGTCGAGCGTGACCGGGAAGCCGCCGAGGTGCAGCAGCGAGTAGAGCAGCATCGAGCCGTGGCCGCCCGAGAGCACGAAGCGATCGCGGCCGGGCCACTGAGGATCGTTCGGCGTCCAGCGCAGGAACTCGGTCCACAACACCGCGGCGACTTCGGCCATGCCCATCGGCATGCCCGGGTGGCCCGAGTCCGCCTTCTGCACGGCGTCCATCGCGAGGCCGCGGATGGTGTTGGCGACGATGGTGAGATCCTGGGTTGCGACCGTCATGGGGGCCGGACTCTAGCGGCGCGCAGTGCGCAGGGGAATGCCGCCATGAATCCCCGAAGAGGTCGCGCGGGTCAGTGCCCCGCACCTTCGCGGACGGCGTTCACGTTCCAGGTCGGGATCGTGATCTCGACGACGCCGTCCTGCGGCACGCGCAACAGTTTTGCCTGGCAGCCGAGGCGCGAATCGAGGCTCACGTCGCGCGCTTCGTCGAGCTGGTCGAGCTCGTCCTCGCTCGCCTCGGCGAAGCAGTCGGCGTTCTTCGTGATCTTGACGTGGCAGGTCGAGCACGCGCAGACGCCGCCGCAGGCGTGGTCGAGCTCGATGCCCTGCTCGAGTGCTGCGTGCAGGATCGTCTCGCCGACGGCGAGCGAGATCTCGCGGTCCTCACCGCGTACGCACAGGCGGGCCTTCGTCATCGCTGTTGCTCTTCGTGCAGGGCCTTCGTGACGGCCGAGCTGATCACGTCGTCGGCGATCGTCGCGGTCACCTTCGTGAGCTCGTCGCAGCCGGCCTTCAGCGCTGCTGCATCGGCGTTGTTCACGAGCAGCTTGCCGAGCGCCTTCAGCGCCTTCGTGACCGCGTAGGTCTGGTCGGGCGGCAGCTCGGCGATCTGCAGCGCCCGCTGCGTGCCGCGCACCATCGACTCGGCCTTGTGCCGGATCTCGATCGCCTCGCGAGCCTTGTAGTCGTCCTCGGCGTGCTCGATCGAGTCGAGCATCATGCGGCGCACCTCGTCGCGCGTGAGCCCGAACGACGGCATGACCTGGATGCTCGCTTCGACGCCGGTGCGCTGCTCGCGCGCCGTGACGCGCAGCACGCCGTCGGCGTCGACGAGGAACGTGACCGCGATGCGCGGCAGGCCGGCCGGCATCGGCGGGAAACCGCGCAGCTTGAAGTGGCCGAGCTGGCGGCAGTCGCGCGCGAGCTCGCGTTCACCCTGGTAGATCGCGAGGTCGACGGCGGTCTGGTTGTCGACGCCGGTCGAGAACTCCTCGGTCACGCTGGTCGGGATCGTGCTGTTGCGGAGAATGAGTTTCTGCACGGCGCCGCCGAGCGTCTCGATGCCGAGCGACAGCGGGATCACGTCGAGCAGCAGCAGCGAGCGGTGGTTGCCGGCCAGCACGTCGGCCTGGATCGAGGCGCCGAGTGCTACCGCGAGGTCCGGGTCGACGCCCGTGTGCGGTGCCTTGCCGGTCAGTGCTCCGAGGCGTTCACGCACGAGCGGAACGCGCGTGCTGCCGCCGACGAGCACGACGTCGTCGATCTGGCCGAGCCCGAGCCCCGCGTCCTTGACGGCGCGTTGCACGCAGTCGAGCGTGCGCTGCACGAGCGGAGCGATCGCGGCCTCGAACTCGGCTCGCGTGACCGTCAACTTCACGGCGCCGTGTGTGCCGAGGTCGAGCTCGAGGTCGGCGGTCGGCGCGTCGCTGAGCCGGATCTTGAGGCCTTCGGCGGCGCTGCGCAGCGCCTGCTGCACGTACGGGTCGGCGTTCGTCGCGGTGCCCGTGCCGCGCGGCAGCGCGCGCAGGATGCGCTCGGCCAGCAGTGCGTCGAAGTCGTCGCCGCCGAGGTGGGTGTCGCCGGCCGTCGACAACACGCGGAAGACGCCGTCGTCGATGCGCAGGATCGACACGTCGAACGTGCCGCCGCCGAGGTCGTAGACGAGGGCCACGCCGTCCTTGCTGCCGTCGATGCCGTAGGCAAGCGCGGCCGCGGTCGGCTCGTTCAGGATGCGCAGGCACGTGAGCCCCGCGAGCGCCGCCGCGTCCTTCGTCGCTTGCCGCTGCGCGTCGTCGAACCACGCGGGCACCGTGATCACGGCCTCGCGCACGGGCTGGCCGATCGCCTGCTCGGCCGTGGCTTTGACCTCTTGCAGCACGAGCGCGGAGATCGCCTCGGGTGAGTGCTGCTGGTTGCCGACCTGCACGCGCGGCAGGTCGCGGTCGCCGGCGACGATCGGGTACGGCAGCGAACGCGCGTCGCTGGCCACGTCGCGCATCGAGCGGCCGATCAGCCGCTTGATCGAGAACACCGTGCGGTCCGGGAACGAGAGGCGCAGCGCCTTCGCCTCGCGGCCGACGATCGTGCGGCCGTCGGGATGGAAGCAGACGACGGAGGGAACGAGCGCTTCGCCGTCGCGGTCGCGCAGCACTCGCGCGCCCTTGCCCGCGCGCACGGCGGCGAGGCTGTTCGTCGTGCCGAGGTCGATGCCGACCACGAGGCGTGGCGGCAGGGGGGTTTTGGGCTCGTTGCTCACGACTTCGCTTCGAGGTCCGCGAGGGCCTTCTTGTGGTAGTGGGAGGCGTGGATGCGCCGCGCGGCGGCGTCGAACGCGCGGTGCGTCAGTTCATGGCGCAGCGCCTCGAAGTCGGCCGCGACGGCTGCCTGGAGGCGTGCACGCAGCGGGGCGATGCGATCGCCGGACGCGAACGCGACCTCCTCCGCGAGCTCGAGCGCGTCGGCGAGGAAGGCGGGATCGAGCTTCTTGTTGCGTTCGAGCGCGCCCGGGCTCAGCAGCTCGAGCAGCGCCTTCGCGCGCTGCCACGGGTCCTTGAGCACCTTCCACGCGTCGTTGACCTCGGCAGAACGCTGCAGCACGGCGATGCAGTCGCCGGTCGCCTTGTTCTGGTGGAGGTCGGGATGGCACTCGCGCGACAGGCGCAGGTAGCGCGCCTCGACCGTGCGTTCGTCGAGGTCGAGCGACCGCGGCAGCCCGAACACCGTGAACGGATCGCGATGCGGGACGTGGATCACGCCGAGAACGAAGTGCCGCAGCCGCAGGTGCCCGAGGCCTGGGGGTTCTTGAACACGAAGCCGCGGTCGAGCAGCCCGTCGTTGAAGTCGAGCATCGTGCCACCCATGAAGAACTCGCTCTTCTTGTCGATCACGAACTGCACGCCGTGCTGCACGAACGCGAGGTCGAACTCGGTCGGCCCGTTCTGGTCGAAGTCGAGCACGTAGGTGAAGCCGGAGCAGCCGCCACCCTTCGCGCCGATGCGCACCCAGGTCGTGGCAGGGAAGTCGTGCTCGGCGATCACGCGCTTGATCTCCTTCGCAGCGCGTTCCGTCAGGTGCACACCGCGGCCTTCCTTCGGCTCGGTCGGCACGATCGGGCCCGGTGGCGGCGCAGTGGGATTGGCTGGTGCGTCAGTCATCTGTGACTCCAGTGATTTGGGCTCCGGTGGTTCGGGCTCCAGCGGTGCGGGCCCCGGCGGTCTGCTTGCCCGCCGCGCGCTTCTTGCGCCAGTCCTCGATCGCGGCCTTGATCGCGTCCTCGGCGAGCACCGAGCAGTGGATCTTCACGGGTGGCAGCGACAGCTCCTCGACGATCTGCGTGTTCTTGATCTCCGCCGCGGCGTCGACGCTCGTGCCCTTGAGCCACTCGGTCGCGAGCGACGACGAAGCGATCGCCGAGCCGCAGCCATAGGTCTTGAACTTCGCGTCGACGATCTTGCCGCTGTCGTCGACCTTGATCTGGAGCTTCATCACGTCGCCGCACTCCGGCGCGCCGACGACGCCCGTACCGACGTTCGGATCGTTCTTGTCGAGCGAGCCGACGTTGCGCGGGTTCTGGTAGTGATCGAGCACCTTGTCGCTGTAGGCCATGTCAGTTCTGTGGGTCAGCGGGTTTGACGACCGAAGCAGTCAGACCCGGGTTTGTCGAATTCGGTTGTTCTCGTTCGCCGAGCGAAGCTCGCGGCCGGCTTCTAGTTGGTTCGTTCTTTGCGTTGTTGTCTGCGCCGGCCGCAAGGCATCGCACCGCGGCCGGCTTCTAGTTGGCTTGTCTTTGCGTTGTTGTCTGCGCCGGCCGCAAGGCAATCGCACTGAGAGGTGCTTGCCTCCGGCAAGCACCTCTCAGTGCACAGTCCACTTGACCTTGGAGATGTCGATGCCTTCCTGGACCATCTCCCAGAGCGGGGACATCTCGCGCAGGCGCTTCACTTCCTGCACGACGCGGTCGGCGGCGAAGTCGACTTCCTCCTCGGTCGTGAAGCGGCCGAGCGAGAAGCGGATGGAGCTGTGTGCGAGCTCGTCGCCGAGGCCGAGGCTCTTCAGCACGTAGCTGGGCTCGAGGCTCGCCGACGTGCACGCAGAACCCGACGACACGGCGAGCTCCTTGACGCCCATGATCAGCGACTCGCCCTCGACGTACGGGAACGACACGTTCGCGAGGTGCGGCAGGCGCGCCTCGGGGTCGCCGTTGCGAACCGCGTCGGGCAGCGCCTTCAGGATCCTCTGCTCGAGGCGGTCGCGCAGCGTGCGGAGCCTGCGCACCTCGGTCGTCATCTCCTCGCGGCAGATCCGCGCGGCTTCGCCCATGCCGACGATGCCCGTGACGTTCAGCGTGCCCGAACGCATGCCGCGTTCGTGGCCGCCGCCGTCCATCTGCGCGGTCAGTCGCACGCGCGGGTTCTTGCGGCGCACGTAGAGACAACCGACGCCCTTCGGGCCGTACATCTTGTGCGCCGACATCGACAGCAGGTCGATGTGCTGCGCCTCGACGTCGATCGGGATCTTGCCGATGGCCTGCGTCGCGTCGGTGTGGAACAGCGTGCCCTTCTGCTTGCAGAGCGCGCCGATCTTCTCGATCGGATGCAGCGTGCCGATCTCGTTGTTGGCCGCCATCAGCGACACGAGGATCGTGCGGTCCGTGATCGCCGCGGCGAGCTGGTCGAGGTCCACGTGGCCCTTGCCGTCGACGGGCAGCCAGGTGACCTCGAAGCCCTGCGTCTCGAGGAACTTCATCGGATCGAGCACGGCCTTGTGCTCCGTGGCCGCCGTGATCAGGTGGTTGCCCTTCGGGCGGTACATCTGTGCCACGCCCTTGATCGCGAGGTTGTTCGCCTCGGTCGAGCCGCTGGTCCAGAGGATCTCCTTCGGGTGCGCGCCGATCAGCTGGGCCACCTGCGAGCGTGCTTCTTCGACGGCCGCTTCCGCGGTCCAGCCGAACGCATGGCTGCGGCTCGCCGCGTTGCCGAACGTCTCGCTGAAGAACGGCAGCATGCGCTGCACGACGCGCGGATCGCACGGCGTGGTCGCGCTGTAGTCGAGATAGATCGGAGACTTCATCGTGGGGATGCGAGGTGAGGCGTCGTGGCGAAGGCGGGGTGCGTCGCCGCCCCTTCGCCGGGTGTCATGCTGCACAGCTCGTCGAGCCGGATCTGCCGGAACAGTTGCGAGATGCGTTCGTGCACGAGGCGCATCGGGTTCTTGCTCGGGCAGAACCCGATCAACGTGCAGTCGTGGCCGTGCTCGAGCGCGGTGGAGCTTGCGTTGTCGTCAGCGGCGCTGTTGCGGCCCAGCTTCGGCGGGATCGCCTTCGTGAGGCTCGGACCGGCCCAGCCCGTCGCGGAGACGCAGTCGACCAGCGTGAAGCGGCCTTCGACGACTTCGAGGATCTCCCCGAGGGAGATCTGCGCCGGCGCGCGCACCAGGCGATACCCACCGCGCAGCCCGCGCACCGACTCGAGCACGCCGTGCTTCGCGAAGGCCTTGAGCAGGTTGGCGACGACCGACTTGTTGAGTCTCGCGAGGCGGGCGATCTCGTGCGCGCTCACGACCGAATCAGCCGCTGGGCCACCTGGGTAGGCTCCTTGCCGGGCGATCGCGCCCAGCAGGAACACCGCGTAGTCGGCTTTCTTCGAGATCCGGAGCATCTGGAGTCAGGCGCTGTCAGGCAGTAGGTTGGGTGCCCGAAGCAGGCCGCCAAACTAGACCTGAATTGGGGCTCATTCAACGATCGGCTCGAAAAAGCCCCGAATGAAGGCACATTCTTGGACCTGGGTCACGAGCGTGGCCCTGCACGCACATGCGCCTCGATCCGCTGACCGCACAACTCCTTGCCAACGGCCCGTTCGAGCGAACCAACGCGCCATACCGATTGCTGCAGCTGACCGGTCCCGATGCCGGAGAGTTCCTGCAGAGGTTGTGCACGCAGGACGTGCGGGGGCTCGCCGATGGGCAGCTCGCGCCGGCTGCCTTCCTCGACAGCAAGGGCAAGCTGCTGGTGACCTGCCTCGTCTTCCGGCTCGGCAAGGCGTTCTGGTTCGAGACGCAAGCGGAGCAGGTCGAGCGGCTCGCTGCGCTGCTCGAGCGCTACCACTTCACGGAGAAGATCGCGATCGTGCCGGTGGCGCCGCGTCCATGCCGCGAGGTGATCGCGGTAGCCAGCAGCGCGTCGGAACGGGACGGCAAGGTCACGATGCTCGACGAGTGGCCGGTCGTGCACTTCGCGCGGCGCGGCGTCGCCTTCGTGCGGGCGTACGGCGACGTGGACGCGAAGCGGCTCCGCGGCGAGGCCGGGCTGGCGGGCGAGCCGAAGCCGCTCACGCCCGAATTCGCCGAATGCCTGCGAATGGTCGCCGGCCTCGTGCGCGTCGGTCTCGAGACGGAACCGTCGACGCTGGCGCTCGAAGCCGACCTCGACGACCACTGCTCGACGACGAAGGGATGCTACACGGGCCAGGAGATCGTCGCGCGCATCAACACCTACGGGCACGTGAACCGCAAGCTCTGCCTGCTGCACCTGCCGGCCGGGCCCGAGATCACGACGCCGGTCGCGCTGCACGAGATCGAAGACCAGCTGCCGGTAGGTCGCGTGATGCACGCGGTGCCGGTGCCGGACCATGCGATGCGCATCGCACTCGGATACCTGCCGAAGGACTTCCAGGCGCTCGGCACGAAGCTCGCGCTGCCCGATGGCGGCGACGTCACCGTGATCGGTTTCGAAGCGCCGTGAATCCGTCACCGCGGAGAACGGCGGGCGATCACACCTTGCCGGCGTAGGCGAGCACGACGTAGGCCGGGCCGCCGTCGGCCGCGATCGTCGCGTCGGGTTCGCCGGTCGTCGCAACGCAGAACGCCGCGTCGCCGCGCACCGCCGACCGCTGTCCGGAGTGCACGACCGTTGCGCCGCCTTCCGAGCGCACGAACACGAGCAGCTCCTGCGCGCTCGGTCGGTCGGGAATCGCCGCGACCGCGAGGCTCTGCCCGGCCGGCACGACGACCTCGTCGATGCTCAGCGTGGCGGCCTTGTAGTCCTTCGCGAACACGCGCTCGACGACGCAGCCGCTGACCTGCAGCTGCACCATGCGGCGTGGGGGCAACGACTCGGCCGACGTCGGGAACGTCTCGGCCGGCAGCCACTCGCCGCTGTTCGGATCGAACGCCTTGCCGCTGCCCGCGAGCGGCAGCAGAGGCTGCAGGCCGAAGACCGCGCGGCCCTGCACCGCGGGCGGCACCTGCGGTTGCCGCGCCGCGATCAGCAGGATCTCACCCTGGCCACGCTGCGTGCGGAACGTCGTGTTCTTCGGCAGGAAGACGGCCATCGGCCGGCCCTGGAACGGCGTCTGTCGCGCGCCGCGCGCCTGCCAGGCAGTGGCCCCGGCGATCAGGTCGAAGGTGCCCGAGAGCAGCAGCACGGCGGTCTCGACGTCTGCGGTCGTGATCTGGTCCGGGTCACCCGGTCGCCACAGCTGCACCTGCGTGAGCCAGCGTGCGGACGCACAGGGCGCCGTGCGCAGCCGGGCGTCGCCCTCGAAGGCGAGCTGGCTCATCGCGAGCCCCCGGACGTCTTCGTCGGGACCTGCATGTGTGCATCCTCGAGCACCTGCTTCGACAGCTCCTGGGCGCGGTACGAGCGCAGCTCGCCGATCAGGTACTCGTCGCTGGGGATCGGCTCGACCTCGAGCACCTTGACGAGGTAGCAGCCCTCTTCGGCGCGGACCGGGGCCGAGCACTCGCCTTGCGTGAGTGCCCACGCGGCCGCGAGCACGGGCTCGGGCAGCTTGTCCGAGCGCCGGCGGTGCCAGCCGGCGTCGCCGCCGTGGGTCCGGCTCGCCGCGTCCTGGCTCTCGGTCGCCGCGAGGCTCGCGAAGGTCTCCTTGTCGAGCCGCTGCCGCACGGCCTCCAGGTGTTTCAGCGCCGCGGGAAAGTCGAGCGGCACGAGCGGGTTCGCGACCTCGAGTGCACGCACGAAGACGATGCCGAGCCGGCGCCGCGGGCCGACGAGCTCGAGCACCGTGGTGCGATCGGCCTCGATCTCCGCGAGCAGGTCCGCGTTCTGGAAGCGTTTCTGCGCGAGCTTCTCGAGCAGCACCGTGGCGCGGAACACTCGCAGTTCCTTCAGCGACGCGAGGGTCAGGCCCTGCGCCTTCACCATCTGTTCGAGCGGCACGCCGCGGTAGCGCGGATCGCGCGCCGCTTCGTCGCGGCGGCGCTTCACGGCCTCGTCGAGATCGGCCGCGGTCAACTGCACGCCCTCGCGGCGCGCGAGCGCCTCGAGGCACTGCAGGTAGACGATCTTGCGCACGAAGTCGTCGCGTTCGTGGTCCTCGCTCGTGCGCAGCAAGAGGCCGCCGAGGTCGGCGATCGGCAGGTCGTCGTCGTCGATGCGCACGGCCGTGCCTGCCGGCAGCAGGTCGGGGTCCGTGATCACCTTGTGCTTCTTGCGCTGCTCCTGCAGCCAGAGCTTCTGCATGTCCCCGCTGACGGACTCGCCGGGCCGCATGCCGAGCTCGGCGCGTACGAGTCGTTCCTGCGCGATCTGCACCGCGAGATCGTCGAACCACTGCGCCATGCTCGTGTTCCTGACGGCGGCGTAGTCCTCGGGCTTCTGGCCCGCGGCGCGCAGCTGCTTCTGCAGCTCCTCCCAGAACGCGCGGACCTCGGCCTCCGTCGGCATCAGGTTCTGCTTCTGCGCGGCGCGCCGCGCGAGCGTCGTGTTGATCATCATCTCGCAGGCCTCCTGGCCGCGCGGGCGGCGGCGCAAGTGAAAGGCCATCTCGAGTCCGACCTCGGCGCGCGTCACGGTGGCGGGTTTGCCCTCGAGGGTGTAGGTGGCGAGGACCTCGGGCGGGTCCTGGGGCCAACCGGCCAGCAGCGCCAGGGAGATGGAGGCAAGTGCGTACATCGGCGACGGAACATAGCAGATCGGCGCCTGGGTTTTGCCGCGCGCCGTGCCGTCGCAGGGCTCCTACCCGAAGCGCCCTTCGATGTAGTCCGAGGTCTCCTGGCGCGCGGGCGACACGAACATCGTCTCGGTCGTCGCGTGCTCGACGACGCGGCCCAGCAGCATGAACACGCACTCGTCGCTGGCGCGCCGCGCCTGCGCCATGTTGTGCGTGACGATCAGGATCGAGTAGTTGCCCCGCATGTCCCAGATCAGGTCCTCGACGGCCGAGGTGGCTTGCGGGTCGAGCGCGGAGCACGGCTCGTCCATGAGCAGGACTTGCGGTTTCGTCGGCAGCAGGCGCGCGATGCAGAGCTTCTGCTGCTCCTCGAGCGACAGGCCCGTCGCGCGGTGGTGCAGGCGGTCCTTGACGCGGTCCCAGAGCAGGACCTCGCGCAGCGCCGACTCGAGCATGTCGTCCTCGCCGGCGCGGCTCACGGCCTCTTCGCGGTGCAGGCGGTGGCCGAACAGCACGTTGTCGCGGATCGACAGCGGCAGCGGATTCGGCCGCTGGAACACCATGCCGACGTGCCGCCGCACCTGGATGCGCGAGGCGTCGTCGGCGTAGATGTCGTGGCCGTGCACCTTGATGGTGCCGGTCGTCGTCACGTAGCCGAGGCGTTCGTTGATGCGGTTGCAGCTGCGCAGCAGCGTCGACTTGCCGCAGCCCGACGGTCCGATCAACGCCGTGACGATGCCGGCCTTGATCTCGAGGTCGACTTCGTAGAGCGCCTGGAACTTGCCGTACCAGAGGTTCAGGTCGCGCACCTCGATCGCTGGCTGCGCCGGCGACGACTTCGCTTGCGCGCGCGCGCCCAGTGGTGTGCCGGAATCAGCCAAAACGACCCTCCAGGTAGTCGATCGTGCTCTGCTCCTTGGCGCCGCCGCCGAACAGGTCCTCGGTCTTCCGGATCTCGACGCACCTGCCGCCGAGGAAGAACGCGGTGCGGTCGGCGAGGCGCCGCGCCTGCTGCACGAGGTTCGTCACGAGCACGATCGTGAGCTCCGCGCGCAGCTCCTTGAGCACTTCCTCGATGCGCATCGTCGTGACGGGGTCGACGGCGATCGAGAACTCGTCGAGCAGCAGCAGCTCGGGCTCCTGCGACAGCGCGCGCGCGATCGTGAGCCGCTGCTGCTGGCCGCCGCTCAGCAGCGAGCCGAGACTCCTCAGGCGATCCTTGACCTCGTCCCAGAGCGCGGCGCGTCGCAGGCAGCGTTCGACGATCGCGTCGAGCTCGCCCTTGCTGCGCCCACCGGCGAGCCGCGGAGCGAGCGCGACGTTGTCGTAGATCGACAGCGGCAGGCCGATCGGCAGCGGGAACACGACGCCGATGTGGCGGCGCAGCGCGTACTTGTTGCGCACGTCGCGCACGTCGCGGCCCGCGAACGTCACCGAGCCCTCGACGCGCATGCGCGGCACGAACTCGTCCATGCGGTTCAGCGCGCGCAGGAACGAAGTCTTGCCGGCGTTGGCCGGGCCGATGATGCCGAAGATCTCGTGCGGCAGGACGTCGAGGTCGACACCCTGCAGTGCGACCTTGTCGCCGTACTTGATCGAGAGGCCCCGCACCGACAGCAGGGCTTCGGCCGTCGTGGAGCCGGCTGGGGTTGCTTCGGCCGGCGTCACCATTTCTTGCGTCCTCGCAACCGCATGCGGAAGAAGATCGCGAGCGCGTTCATCGCGAGCACGACGAGGATCAGCGTCAGCGCGACCGCGAACGGTACGTGTTTGTGCGCGTCGTCGAGGTTGACCTGCGTCGAGACGTTGTAGAGGTGCAACGACAGGGCCATCGTCTGGTCGAAGATGCCCTGCGGCAGGAACGGCACGAAGAACGCCGCGCCCGTGAACATGATCGGCGCCGTCTCGCCGACGGCGCGCGAAACGACGAGGATGATGCCGGTCAGGATGCCGCTGCCCGAGTTCGGCAGCACGATGCGCCAGATCGTCTGCCAGCGTGTGGCGCCGAGGCTCCAGCAGGCTTCGCGGAACGCGTACGGCACGGCCTGCAGCGACTCGCGCGTCGCGACGATGACGACCGGCAGCGTCATGACGGCGAGCGTGCAGCTCGCGGCCAGGATCGAGGTGCCGAACCGCAGGAAGTAGACGAACGCGCCGACGCCGAACAGCGCGTGCACGATCGACGGCACGCCGGCGAGGTTGATGATCGCGAGGTTGATCGTCCGCGTGAGCCACGTGTCGGGCGCGTACTCGCTGAGGTAGATCGCCGCCGCGACGCCGAGCGGCACCGCGACTACGAGCGCCCCCGCTGTCAGCCAGATGGTGCCGATCAGCGCCGGGAAGATGCCGCCCTCGGTCATCCCGTTGCGCGGCATGTCGAGGAAGAAACCGAGCGAGAGCGCCGGCGCACCCTCGTAGGTCAGCTTCGCGAGGATCGCGACGACCGGCAGGATCAGCACGACGGTCATCAGACCGAACAGGATGCGGACTCCCTGCTGGATCGAGACACTGCGTTCCTCGTGCCGCGTTGCGCCGAAGCCCAGTCCAGGGGCGGGGGCAGGTCCGGTCATCCGCGCTGCCTCGCGCCGCGCACGATGCGGTCGGCAAGCAGGTTGATCACGAACGTGATCAGGAACAGCAGCATGCCGAGCGTGAACAGCACCTGGTAGTGGTCGCTGCCGGCGCTCGTCTCACCGAGCTCCGCAGCGATCGTCGCGGTCAGCGCGCGCACGGGATCACACAGGGTCTTGGGCAGGTTGATTGCGTGCCCGCTCGCCATCAGCACGGCCATGGTCTCACCGACGGCTCGCCCGACGCCGAGCAGCACAGCGGCGGACAGTCCCGGTCGCGCATGTGGCAGCACGACACGCCACACGACCTGCCAGCGCGTGGCACCGAGCGCCTCGGCCGCCTCGCGGTAGTTCTCGGGCACGGCCTTCAGTGCGTCCTCGGCGATCGTCGTGATGATCGGCGCCGCCATGAGGCCCAGGATGATCGCGGCGTTCAGCAGGTTCGTGCCGACGCCGGAGGACGGCTGCAGGTACTGCTGGATCAGCGGACTGAGCAGGTGCAACCCGATCACGCCCCAGACCACGGACGGAACTGCCGCGAGCAGCTCGATCAGGATCTTGAGCCACTCGCGCTGGCGACCCTTCGCGAACTCGCCGATGTAGATCGCGGCGCCGAACGAGAACGGAACGGCGATCACCATCGCGACGGCCGTGACCGACAGCGTGCCGACGATCAGCGCGAGGGCCCCGTAGGTCGGCGGGTGGCCAGTCGGGCGCCAGTAGATCGACGTGAAGAACTCGACCCAGTCGAGCCGCTGCAGGGTGAACTCCATGCCCTGGACCGCGATGAACACGAAGATCCCGACGATGAAGACGATCGCCGAGATGCCGCCCCCGAAGACCACCATGCGGGCCGCGAGGTCGACCCACCAGCTCGGGTCGCGTCGATCGAGTTCGGCGGAGATCTGGGGTGCTCGAAGGGTCAAGGGTCAGCTCGCTTGTTCGCCGCGCAACCGCTCCATGAGCTCCCGCACGCGCGGCGTGAGCTGCCGGTAGACCGCCTCGGGACCTGCACTCGCGTCGATGTCCCAGACCAACATCGTCGTGTGGAACGGCACCTTGCCTACGCGCTCGCGGGCCCCGGGTGACAGGCCGACCACGAGGTGGTAGTCGTCGAGCTGGTCCAGCAGCGTCGACAGCGGCGTGGGCCACGCCTTCGCGAGGTCGATGCCGACCGTCTCCGCGAATCGCTGGTAGGCGGGATCGACGTCTTCGGCCGGCTCCCAGCCGGCGCTGCGGTAGCGACCGCTCTGCGGGAAGGCCTTGTGCGTGAAGTGCTCGGCGAGCTGGCTTGCGCCGTTGTTCGCAGCGTCGACGAACAGGATGTTGAACAGCTTCTCGCCCTTGGTCTTGCCCGTGGCGACGAAGATCGTCTCCTCGCAGATGTTCTTGGCCTGGTGGATGGTGCGCTCGAGGCGGTTGAAGGTCGCCATGAACGAGAACAGGTCGTTGATGGGCCGGCTGTGCGTCTCGCCTTCCTTGACGAGATCCGAGAACACGCGGTCGAAGTACTGCGCGAACTGTGCCGCGGCCGACAGCGTGGCCTGGGCCAGGTGCACGTCGCGCTGCTGGAAGCTGCGCAGCGAGTCGTTCAGCATGCGCCGCCCCTGCTCGGACATGATCGCGATGTCGCGCGCTACGACGACCGGCGGCTGCGACGACAACTGCGCGGCCGTGCGCGCCATCGTCGCGGCATAGTCGCCGATGCGTTCGAGCGCGATGTTGAGCCGCAGCACGGCCGATACGTAGCGCAGGTGGCCTGCACTCGGCAGGTGCCTGGCCACGAACGCGTGGCAGAGCCGGTCGAGCTCGCGCGTCTGGCGGTTGATCGTGTAGTCCCCGATCACCGTCAATGCGGCGAGGTCCTTGTCGAGGTTCAGTACCGAGCTCACGGCGTCGTTGATCGCCTTCGTGATCGCGGCACCGATGATGCCGACGAGTTCGTGGATCCAGGCCAGGTCCTTCTGCAGACGTTCTTCGTAATGCGTCATCAGCAGCCCGATGTCGTGTGGAGTGTCACGAAACCGCTACCCGCAGCACGACCGGCGATCCAGAGAAAGTGTGCCACGCGCAACGTGCGAGGCGCCTGATGAATGTCCGAGCAACGACCCACACCGTGGGTGGTGCCGCGCTCACAGCTTGCGCAGTGGCGGGTAGCCGAGCTCCACGAGCACCCTCTGGCCCGTGTCGCTGAGGATCCACTCGAGATACTCCTTCGTGGCTCCCTGCGGCTTTCCGCTCGTGTACATGAACAGCTCGCGCGAGATCGGGTAGGTCTTGTCGAGAACCGTGTCGATCGACGGCGCGACCGCCGGCTTCCCGTCCTGCGTCGTGACCGACAGCATCTTCAGGTGACCACCCTTGCCGTAGGCGAGGCCGCTGTAGCCGATCGCCGAGGCGGTCTTAACGACCTGATCGACGACGTCCTTGCTGCCGTTCATGTCGAGCGTGCCGATCCTGAAGTGCGCCTTCTTGTCCCCGAGCACGGCCTCCTTGAAGTACTCGTAGGTGCCGCTGTTCGACTGCCGCGACACCACGACGAGCTCGTCGCGGCCGCCGGGGATCGTGACGCCGAGCTGCGACCACTTCGTCAGCGAGCCGTTCTCGACGTAGATCTGCTTGAGCTGCTCCATCGTGATGGACGTCAGCGGGTTGTCCTTGTGCACGAAGATCGCGATGCCGTCGTAGCCGACGTGGTGCTCGACGGGGTCGTGCTGGTGGGCCTTCGCCTGCTGGATCTCGTCGGGCGTCAGGCGTCGGCTGCAGTTCGCGATGTCGGCAGTGCCGTTGATGATGCCCGCGACGCCGACGCTCGTGCCGCCCCCGGTCACCGACACCCCGATCGCGGGCGGACCGCCGAGCAGGGCACGTGCCTCCTGCTCCTCGTGGAACTTCTCGGCCCACTTCTGGGCCACCTCGAGCATGGTGTCGGAACCCTTGTTCTGGATGAGGATTCGTGACCCACCGCAGGCGCCGAGCACGCTGCCTGCGGCGAGGAAAAGGGGGATGAGGGCAGTCTTCACGGTTTCTTGGTTCTTTTCTTCGGGGACGGAAGTTCGGATGCCACAACTGTGTAGCGTCACCGTGAAGATCCACGGGTTTCTATGTGAATAAACGATCAAGACGCGCCGGCGGCGGGGGAGCCGGTGGCCGGCGCGGGGGGCGGCGACGGCTGCGCGAGCGGCGGCAGGCCGTCGGGACCCGCGACCTCGCCCGGGGGCCGGTGCCGGAAGCGCCGGCTCTGCCAGAACCATTGCTCCGGTGCCAGCGCGACTGCCTGGCTCAGGCCTGCATTGACGCGCGTCGTGATCGCGATCAGGTCCCGCTCGCGGTCGCCGGTGTCCGCGTGCTGGATCACGTCGAACACGTGCAGCCGGTAGCGCATGCGACCGGTCCGCAGCACCGCGACGACCGCGATCGGCGCGCCCGTGGTCAGGTGCAGCACGGCCGGCGTCGCGATCGTGCGCGCCGGCGTGCCGAGGAACGGCGCGACCACGGAACTGTGCTTGCCACCGCCGTCGCTCATGATGCCGAGCACCTGCTTGTCGGCGAGCACCTTCTTCAGCGTCCACATCACGTTCTTGCGCGCGAAGACGCTCTGGCCAGAGCCGGTGCGCAGCCTCGCGATGAGACGATTCAGCGCCGGCAGCGGGCTCGGCCGGAACACCGAGTGGATCGGCAGGCCGAGCAGCCCGGCCGCGTAGCCGCCGGTGTCCCAGACGCCGACGTGGCCCGTCGCGAAGATCAGGCCGTTGCCTTCGGCGTAGGCCGACGCGATGCGTTCCCACGCGGTCAGGTCGCAGTGCTGGCGCAGGTTCGCCGCGGTGATCCGGCGCATGCGGCAGAAGTCGATCGCGAGCCACGCGATGTGCCGCGACCAGCGCCACAGGTGTCGCCGCGGACGGACCGGTCCGAGCGGGGAGCCCTGCCGGAAGACGATCGCGACGTTGCGCCAGTAACCCTTGCTGCGCCTGCCGCGCGGATCGCTGCAGCGCCACCACAGGTACCAAGGCACGGCCATCATGTCGCCGAGCGCGTAGGCGACCCAGGCCGGAACGGCGCCGATCGCCCAGATCCACATCGAGAGCATGCCGGCGGCGAGCCGCTGCCAGAGCGCTTCGCGCGGGCTCTTCGGTGGATCGCTCATGCGGTTGGGGTGGCCTGGGGCCGTGCCGGAATGCGCACCATCGCGAGACAGCCGAGCCCCAACAAGAGCAGGATGCCCTGCGCGAGCATCGCGGGCTTGCAGCCGTAGGCGTCGGCGACGATCGCGTAGAGGGCGCTGCCGACGACCGACAGCTTCACGGTGATCCCGTAGAGGCCGAAGAACTCGCCGACGCGTTCGGGCGGCGCCAGCAGCACGACCATCTTGCGGCCCGCGGTCCAGATCCCGGCCAGGCCGAACGCGCCGAGCGCGGCGAGCGTCACGAGGTAGCCGAGGACGCTGCTGCCGCCGAACACGGTTCCGCCGACGAGCGCGCCGAGCAGGGCCACGGCGCAGGTGCGCATCACCGCGAGCGGCGCGCGGTCGGTCCACGGACCGAGCAGGATGCCGAACGGCAGCGCGAGGGCGTTCAGGACGAGGCCTGCGATCTTGAGCAGGTTCGTGAGCCCCTCCTCGCCGAGAAACTGGAGGCCGAACAGATGCGGCGCGTCCAGCACCGTGCGCGTGCCTTTGGCGACGTCGATCTGCGCGAACGTGTCGCCAAGGCTCACGAGCATGCTGTTCCCGCCGGACCAGTCGAGGCAGTGCACGTGGGCCGCCGCCCGGAACACGTCCTTCGTGAAGTCGGCGAAGAAGAGGATCGCCGTGTTCAGCACGTCGACGAGGCAGAAGTTGCCGAGCAGGAACCACAGCAGCGCCCGGTGTCGCGGCAGCTCCCGGAGCGTCGAACCGAGCTGGCTCAGTGCCGCGCGGATCGCGGCGGCGCTGGTGCCGGCGCGCGGCGGTCGCTGGTCCCGCACGAGCAGCATGCACGGCGACGCAGCGACGAGGAACATCGCGGCCGCGAGCATGAACTTCGTGCGATCGTCGATCGTCGGTCCGAGCAGGACGACCAGCACGACGAGCGTGCCGATGTAGCCGAGCCCGACACCGATGCCGCTGATGCGTCCCTCGCGGCCCGGCGCGGCGACGGCTGGCAGCAACGCGTTGTAGAACAGGAGCCCGAGGTTGTAGGTCAGGTTCGCGACGAAGAAGCAGCCGAGCAGCCAGGCGGTGCCGAAGTCGAGCCCGAAGCCCGCCGTGCAGGCGATGCACAGCAGCGTCGCGACCGTGAGGTAACGGCGTGTTCGCGCGGTCTGGTCGACGATCGCGCCGAACACCGGCACGAGGATCCCGGCGAGCAGCATCGAGGCGGTCTGCACGAGGCCGAGCGGCGTGCGTTCGCGGCCGAGGGCCTCGATCGCGAACGGCGTGAGCAGGTACGTCAGCGTCGCCGAGTAGACCGTGTTCGCGAGGTCGTAGAGCACCCAAGCCCCGATGTGGAGCTTGGACCCGCGGTGGTCGGGCTTCGTGATGGGCACTCCGGCGTCGGCCACGCGCACAGTGTGCCGGCATGACGGTTGGCTGCTACGGAAAAAGCTCGCGCGACCGTCGCGGCGTTGGCAGGATCGGGCCAATGAACGCGAACGAACTGATGACCCGGGAGCCACGCTCCGTGCGCACGACCGACCGCCTCGATGCGGCGGCCCGGGTGTTGTGGGAACAGGACTGCGGCATCGTGCCGGTCGTCGATGCGGCGAACGTGCTCGTCGGCGTCGTGACGGACCGCGACGTCTGCATGGCGAGCTACACGCAGGGGCGTCCCCTCGGCGAGATCCCGGTGGCCGCGTCGATGGCGCGCCAGCTGCGGACCTGCAGGCCCGAGGATCCGGTCGCGACCGTGCTCACGACGATGCAGCAGGCGCAGGTGCATCGCCTGCCCGTCGTCGACGCACGCGGCGTGCTGGTCGGCATCGTCTCGATGAACGACATCGTTCGCGTCGCACACAGCCGCCCTGCTTCGATCGAGGCGGCGGGAGTCGTGAAGGCGCTCGCCGCGATCGGTGCCCCGCGGCGCATCGCTCCTCCGTTCGAGAGGACAGCGCAGCGGCCAGCGGAGAGAGCCCCAGAGAGGTCAGCGGAGCGAGCCGCCGAGAGGCCAGCCGAAAGACCCGCCGAGAGACCCGCGCCGGCTGCGGCTGCCGCCCCGACGGTGATGCCCGTTGCGGCGAAGCCGCCAGCGCTCATTGCGCCCGCCGCAGCGGCCGCTGCGCGCGCGCCGGTCGCGATTCCCGCGAAGTCGAAGGGCAAGGGGAAAGGCAAGGGCAAGGAGAAGCTGAACTGATCGGTGGTCGAGCACCGTTCATGCAGGCACCCGGCTTCCAGTTGAAGAGCGAGGTTGCCGCAGGCGGCAGCCTGCGGCTGTACTTGTCGGGCCGAGTGACGCTCGCCGACGGGGCCGCGTTGTGGCGGCAGCTCAACGCGACCGAGCGGCAGGAGGGCGGCACCCAGATGGACGTCGGCGGCATCGAACGGCTCGACGGCGGCGCCGCAGCGCTGCTGACCGCGTTCGCCGCGCAGCGCACCGCGTCGGGCGCCTCGCTGCAACTCGTCGGTGCGCACGGCGAGACCGCGAAGCTGCTCGAGCTCTACGACTGCCGCCGGACCGGCACCTGTGAGCATCCGGTCCCGAAGCAGCCGGGGCTCCTGGCCGACATCGGCGGGTTCACGTACGGCGCGATCCAGACCACGAAGGCCATCTTCCAGTTCGGCGGCGATCTCGTCGTCGGCATGTTGCACGCGGTGCGGCGGCCGCGCACCGTGCACTTCGGCGACCTCGGCGGCCTGATCGAGCGCGCGGGCGCCGACGGCATCCCGATCGTGCTCTTGATCAACTTCCTGGTCGGCGCGATCCTCGGCCTGCAGGGTGCGATCCAGCTGCATCGCTTCGGCGGCGATCACTTCCTGGCCAACCTGGTCGGGCTCTCGGTCGTGCGCGAGCTCGGCCCGCTGATGACCGCGATCCTCGTCACGGGACGCTCGGGCGCCGCCTACGCCGCGGAGCTCGGCACGATGACCGTCAACGAGGAGATCGACGCGCTGCGCACGCTGGGCCAGGATCCGCAGCGGTTCCTCGTGTTCCCGCGCGTGCTCGCGCTGACCTTGTGCCTGCCGATCCTGACCGTGCTCGGCGACCTGATCGGCTGCCTCGGGGGGCTCGCGATCGCGGTCAGCTACCTCGAGCAGCCGAGCGTCGTCTACGTGCAGGCGCTGCAGCAGGCCGTGGAGTTCGGCGACGTCGCGACGGGCCTGCTCAAGAGCTTCGCGTTCGCGGTCGCGATCGGTCTCATCAGCTGCCAGCGCGGCCTCGCGTCGCGCGGCGGTGCTTCCGGCGTCGGGCGGTCGACGACCTCGGCGGTCGTCGTCGTGTTGTTCACGCTCGTCGCGCTCGACGCGGTGTTCACGTGGGTCTTCTCGCTGCTGGGGTGGTGAATGAAGGTCCTCCAGGTCCGCGATCTCGCGATCGGCTACGACGGCGAGGTGTTGCTCGACGAGATCGCGTTCGACGTGCAGCGCGGCGAGGTGTTCGCGATCCTCGGCGGCTCGGGCAGCGGCAAGTCGACGCTGCTGCGCACCCTGATCGGCTTGCAGCCTCCGCTGCAGGGGCGCGTGCACTTCACGGGCATCGGGACGCCGGCGCGCGCGATGTCGCCGCCTTCGTTCGGCGTGCTGTTCCAGTCGGCGGCGCTGTTCGGCTCGTCGACGCTGCTGCAGAACGTGCTGCTGCCGCTGCGCAAGTGGACTCGGTTGTCCGAGGCCGCGGCCGTCGCCGTCGCGATGGGGCGGCTGCGCCTGGTCGGTCTCGAACGCTTCGCGCACCATCTGCCGTCCGAGGTGTCGGGCGGCATGCGAAAGCGCGCTGGCATCGCGCGCGCGCTCGCGCTCGATCCGCCGATCCTGTTCTTCGACGAGCCGTCGGCAGGCCTCGATCCCATCACGGCCGCGGAGCTCGACGAATTGATCCTGACGCTTGCGGGAGGGCTCATGGTTACCATCGTGCTCGTGACTCACGAGCTGCCGAGCATCTTCAAGGTCGCCGACCAGTGCATCATCCTGGACGCGGCGGCCGGGGGCATCATCGCGCGCGGCAACCCGCGCGATCTGGCCGAGCAATCGACCGATGCGCGAGTGCGCGCGTTCTTCCGGCGCCAGCCGCTCGCGAGGTCGATGTGACGGCGCCCGCGAATCGCTGGAAGCTCGGGCTGTTCGTCGTCGCCGGCGGCGTCGCCACGGTGACCGGGCTCACGGTCGTCGGCATGAGCGAGTTCAAGCGCAGCTACCACACGGCCTATGCCTACTTCGACGAAGCGCTGACGGGCCTCGAGGAGGGCTCGCCGGTCAAGTTCCGCGGCGTCCGGATCGGCGTCGTCGAGCAGATCCGCGTCGCGACCGACAAGAAGCACCTCGAGGTGCGCGCGTCGCTCTACGACACCTACCTCGAGGACCTCGGACTCCACGTGAGCCTGCTCGAGGACGAGTGCCCGCTGCCGGAGAACCTGCGCGCGCAGGTCGTGATGTCGTGGGTCACGGGCACGTCGTTCATCCAGGTCGACTTCTTCCCGGACCCGTCGAGCGGTCCGCAGCGGCTGCCGTTCCAGGTCGGGCGCAACACGCTGCGCACGGTGCCGAGCGCCGCGAAGGGCCTCGAGGACGCGAGCCGCGAAGTCCTGCGCGAGCTGCCGCTGATGGCGCTCTCGGCGCGCGAGCTGCTCGACCAGCTGCGCAGCGACCTGCAGGCAGCGCGCGTTCCCGAGCTGGCCGCCGAGCTGCGGTCGGTGCTCGGCAACCTCGACGATCGGCTCGCGGAGTTGCGTGAGCACGGCACGGTCGCCGCGGCGACCGCCGCGATGGCTTCGGTCACCGAGACAGCGACCTTCCTGCGCGACGAGAACGGGCCCGTCGCCGGCACGATGCGCGAGCTGCAGCAGCTCGCGGCCTCGCTGCGCACGCAGATCGAGGCTGCCTCTGTCGCCGAGACTGCGAGCTCGATGCGCAGCGCGGCCGGTTCCCTGTCGGGGCTCGGCGCGGACGTGCGCAGCGAGCTGCCGCAGCTTCGCGCGACGCTGGCCGCCGTCGAGCGGCTCGCGACGCTGCTCGAACGCGACCCCGAAGCGCTGCTGCGCGGGCGCGGTGGTCTGCAACGGCCCCTGGAGGGACAGAAGTGAATCGTTCGCAGCTTCGTTGGCTGGCGCTGGCACTGCTGCCCGTGCTCGCGGTGCCGGCGTGCCTCTCGTCCTCGGATCCACCGCCGCCGGTCCGCTACTTCGACCCGTCGACGCGCAGCGACGAAGGGCCACCGCGGCCCGCGGTGTCCTGCGACCTGCGGGTGACCGCGGCGACCCACCTCGGCCGCGAGTTCGTCGTGCGCGTCGCGGCGCACGAAGTGGTCTTCGACGGCCTGAACAGCTGGATCGCCGATCCACGCGATCTCGTGCAGGCGGCCGTCGAACGTCGGCTCGGCCCGTGCGTGCGGTCGCCGGAGGCCATGTCCCTGGCGATCGACGTCGAAGCCTTCGAGCTCGACGTGCAGGCGCAGCCGCAGGCGCGCGTGCGCCTCGCGGTCCGCGCCGCGACCGGTTCGCGCACGATCGACGTCGTCGTGCCGGCAGCGGATCGTTCGCCGGCCTCGTTCGCCGTCGCGATGGCTGCAGCCCTCGATCAGGTTGCGGCGATGGTGTCCGAGCCGCAGGGGCCGGCTTCCTCCAGCAAGGCAGGGGAACGCTGACCGCCCGCCGCGCGGGCCGGGGCCGCTCACGACCCTGTGATCTTGCGCAGCACTGCGGGCACCGCGACGGATGCCGAGCGGGCGGGTGGCAGCACCATGCTGCGCCGCCAGACGCCGAGCGCCATCGCGAGGTCCTGGCCCGAGTCCCTCGGCGCGCCGAGGCACTGCAGGACCGCGCGCGTCGCTTCGGGATGGCCCGCGAGCAGCAGCGCTTCCCAGCGCTCCGGGTGGTGGCGCAGGTCGACCGGCTCCTCGAGCAGCCGCGCGAGCGGCGGTGGTGACGGCTCGGCGCGCAGCAGCGTGGCCGCCAGCGACGGCAGCGCGGACTTCTGCGGCGTCGTGCGGAACAGGTCGCGCAGCATCGGGACCGAGCGCTGCGGAGCCGTGCGCGCGAGCGCGGTCGCCGCGACGGCGCGCACCGTGAGCGGTTGCAGCGCGTCGGCACCGAGGCGTGCGCAGAGGTCACAGAGCTCCGTCGACATCGGCGCGATGTAGTTGGCCAGCAGCGCGGCCTGGCGCGTGTGGTCGGTCTCGTTCGCGAGCAGCCGGTCGAGCGTCGGACGCGACGTGGCTCCACTGAGCGTCAGCATCGACCGCAGGCCCTGCCCGCTCTCGGCCGCATCGCTGCTGCGCAGCGCCTTCTCGGCGAGGCCGAGCGCCGCTGGCCACCGCATCCTGGTCAGCGCCGCGAGCGCAGTGGCCCGCTCGCACGGCAGTCCCTTCGCCGCGATCGCTTCCAGTTGCGGCGCGATCGCGGAATCCAGCAGCGACGTGTTCGCGGCGAGCCAGCGCAGCAGTGTGGCCCGCTCCTCGTCACTACCGCGTTCGAGCACGCGCACCAACTGCTTGCCGTCGAGCGTGCGATCGACCGCCAGCAGCAGATGCAGCAGCTGCGAACGGACATCGGGATCGCGATTCGATTCGTCGTCGAACAGGCGCCGCAGCACCGTCGTCTGGCTGCTCGCATCCTGGACCGACAGGCCGAGCAGCAGCGCGAGCGCGACGTCGCGTTGGCGCTTCCAGCTCGTCTGCGTGAAGCTGGTCAGCACGCGCGTCGTGGCAGACGACGCGAACTCGGGCGGCAGCATGCCGAGCGCGTAGGCGGCGACGATTCCCTCGTGCGAGACGCGCGATTGGTGATCGGCCAGGAACTCCTCGAGCACGACGGCCGACGAGGGGATCGCGAGGCAGCCCATCGCGAGGATCGCGCGCAGCTTCGTCGCCTCTTCGGGATCGGTCGTCAGCGCGCGGATCGCGGCATGGAAGGACGGATCCCCACCCGCCGCGACGACGAGTGCCGCTTCGCCGCGCACGACCGGGTGCGCATGGTGCAGCCACTGTGCCGACTGGGCGCGCACGAGGCGCGCGAGCGCGATGCCGTCACCCTGCGCGTGCGCGGAAGCGCACAGCATCAGGAGACCGAGGGCTCCATGAAGGTGCGGGACCGACCACCACCCGGTGCGGGCGCGTGCTGGCTTCGGGGCTCGGCCGGGGGGAATTGTTCGAGCTGCTTTGTCCACAACCTGAGTGCAGGTGCCATAGTATGGCACCTCCGTGCGGTGGCGTGGTGGCCGAACCCGGCAATGTGCCGCGGGGCGGAACCGTCACCGCGCGCCTGTCAGGCAAAGGCCGTTCCCTCGCCATGCGGATTGCAGTCTTCGATGGGTGGTCCGGTGTCGCGGGCGACATGTGGGTCGGTGCGCTGCTCGACGCCGGTGTGCCCATGGCGCCGCTCGAGTCGGCCGTGGCGTCGCTCGGACTGCCCGGTGTGTCGATCCACGCGGCAAGAGTGCTGCGCGGCGGTTTGTCGGGCACGCACTTCACGGTCGATCGCAGCGCTGCGTCGGCGGCGGCAGGTGAAGCGCTGTTCACGCCGTTGCCGACGGCGGGGCACCGCGCGGTGCGCAGCGCGGCGGCGGGCGGTCACGCACATCGCGGCCTGCGCGAGATCGCAGAGATCGTGCAGCGCGCCGAGCTGCCGGCGGTCGTGAAGGACCGGTGCCTGCAGGTCTACCGCGCAATCGGCGAGGTCGAAGCGAGCGCGCACGGGTGCTCGATCGACGCCGTGCACTTCCACGAGGTCGGCGCCGAGGACACGATCGTCGACGTCGTGTGCGCCTGCCTCGGCACGCACCTGCTCGCGGTCGAGCGCATCCATGCGAACGGCATCGCGGTCGGCTCGGGCACCGTGCGCGCTGCGCACGGCATCCTGCCGGTGCCAGCGCCGGCGACGGCGGCGCTGCTGCGCGGCATCCCGGTGCGCCAGGGTGGCCTCGAGGGGGAACGCACGACGCCGACCGGTGCGGCGCTGCTGCGCACGCTCGTGCACGAGTTCGACTCCGCGGTCTCGTTCACGGCCGAAGCGATCGGCTACGGCGCGGGCACGCGCGACGACGCCGAGGTGCCGAACCTGCTGCGCGTGACCGTCGGCACGCGGACCGCTCCCGCGAACGAGCTCGTCGAGCTGCAGTGCCACCTCGACACCGCGACCGGCGAACAGGCCGGCTGGCTGCTCGACGAGTTGCTGCGACGCGGTGCCGTCGACGCGTTCGCGGTTCCGGTGACCATGAAGAAAGGCAGGCCGGGCCTCTTGATCACGGTGTTGTGCGACGACGCGCGTGTACGTCCGCTCACGGACCTGCTGCTCGAGGAATCGTCCTCGCTCGGCGTGCGCCATCACCGCGTGAGCCGCACCGTGCTCGAACGCTGGCAGGAGACGCGCGCGACGCCGTGTGGGCCCGTGGTGTTCAAGGTCGCGCGGCTGCCGAGCGGTGCGTTGCTCGCGCGGCCCGAGGACGACGAGGTGCGGCGGCTCTGCGCTTCGCTCGGCGCCGGCCGCGCCGAGGTGCTGCGGCGCCTGCTCGGTTAGCCGGGCGAGGATCCTCGGAAAGAAATGTCCCTATCGCCGGCCCTGGCCGGAACAACGTCCCGTGACCATTCGCGGTCAGCTCATGACGAAGAACCTCGCACGCGCCAGCGCCCTCGGCGGGCACGAGGTCTTCGAGATCCTCGTGCGCGATCACAGCGCGATGCTGCTGAGCTTCCTGCGCAGCCTGCTGCGTGCGGCCGACCTGGTCGACGACCTGTTCCAGGAGACGATGCTGACCGCGTGGCGACGCCTGCCCGACTACGACCGCGAACGGCCGTTCGGGCCGTGGCTGCGCGGCATCGCCGTGCGACTCGTGCTGAAGCACCGCGAGAGGCACGCACGCGGCGCCGTGACGTGCGAGCCCGAAGTGCTCGAAGCGCTCGAGCTGCGGTACCGCGCGGCGGCCGCCTCGCCCGAGACGTTCGCGGCGGTCGCCGAGCGGCTGCAGCAATGCCTGCAGAGCCTGCCACAGAAGCTGCGCGACGTGATCGGGTTCGTCTACGAGCAGGGCATGCGACTCTGCGACGCGGCGCGCGCGATCGAGGTCAGCGAGGAAGCCGCGAAGAAGCGTGTGCAGCGCGGCCGCCAGCAGCTCGCCGAATGTCTGCGCCGCAACGGAGTCGTCGCATGAGGCCGGCCGGCGAGCCGATCGACCCGGATCCCGAGGCAGCGCCGGACGTCGTCGCCGACGAGTTGTTCGTGCACGGCTTGCTGCAGACGGTCAGCGACGACGAGGCCTCGCGGCAGCGGCGTGTCATGGCCGTCATGGCGGCCATCACGCAGCCGCAGCAGAAGCCGCGGCGCGTGCCGTGGCTCGTGCTCGGCGCCGCGGCAGCCGCGCTGGTGCTGGGGGTCGCTGGCAAGGTCCTGCTGGGCTGGCTGTCGGGCCCCGACGCGCGCACGCTCGTCGACCGCGCCGTGCACGCGGCGAAGCAGGCCGGCGACCGGCGTTACGAGGTCGACGCCACGTGGTCGGCCGCCGACTCGAGCTTCACGCTGCGCGGCGAGCTCGACGTGCGCGGCGCGGACCGGCACGTGCTGCGCGCGACCATGCACGGCATGCAGGTCACGACGGGCTCGGACGGCGGCGAAGTGTGGTTCGCCGGCAACGAGATGCTGGCCGCACACCTGCGCGAGATGCGGGGCCTGGGCCACAGCGTGTTCGTGCTCGACAAGCACCGCATGACGCTCGGCTCGATCGACGCGCTGGTGGCGAACCTCGCGGCGGACTACCGGCTCGACCCGCCGGGCTCGGCGACGCTGCCGGAGCACG
Organism: Planctomycetota bacterium; assembly: GCA_036376355.1. GTDB lineage: Bacteria > Planctomycetota > UBA1135 > UBA1135 > UBA2386 > DASVAL01. Next base: position 15,048 of record DASVAL010000006.1, on the reverse strand, counting down.
CCGGTGTCGCGTTCCATCGCATCACCGCGCATCGCACGACGTCGACGCCGGTGCCCGACCTCGTCGAGGTCTGGATCGACCCCGGGTCCGGTCTCGTGCAGCGGCTCGCGCTGCTGTGGCGCGTGCCCCCGCGCCAGCCGGACGAGCCTGACCGCGGCGCCGATCCGGCAGCCGGCCACCGCATGGTGCTCGACCTGGTCGGCCCGATCGATCTGCCTGGCGACTGGTTCCAAGCCGCGCGACACCGATGATCCGACTGCACGACGTCAGCAAGACCTGGCACTCACCAGCCGGCGCGTTCACGGCGCTGCGTTCAGTCGACCTCGAAGTCGCGCGCGGCGAGTTCGTCGCGATCGTCGGCCGCTCGGGCAGCGGCAAGTCGACGCTGCTCGGCCTGATCGCAGGGCTCGACCGGCCGTCGTCCGGGACCGTGACGGTCCAAGGCACGTCGCCGCACACGCTCGGGGAAGCACGCCTCGCGGCGTGGCGCGCAGCGACCGTCGGCGTCGTGTTCCAGTCGTTCCAGCTGCTGCCGACGCTGACGGTCGCCGAGAACGTGATGCTGCCGATGGATCTTCTCGGCACGCGGCCGTCGCGCCAGCGCCGCGCGCACGCGCTCGAGTTGCTCGCGCGCGTCGGCATCGCGGAGCAGGCACACAAGCTGCCGCTGACGCTGTCGGGCGGGCAGCAGCAGCGCGCAGCGATCGCGCGCGCGCTCGCGAACGATCCGGCCGTGATCACGGCCGACGAGCCGACCGGCAACCTCGACTCCGCGACCGGCGCAGCCGTGTTCGCGCTGCTGCGCGAGCTCGCCGACTGCGCCACGACCGTCCTGATCGCGACGCACGAACGCGCGGTGCCGGGCATCGATCGCACGATCGAGCTGGTCGACGGCGTGATCGTGCGCGCGGCCGAGACGGCGCGCGGTGCGAGCGAAGCGGCAGGTGGGGCGTGAGCACGCTCGCGCGCAAGCTCGCCGGCGACCTCTGGCAGCAGGGGGCACGCGCACGCACGGTGTCGATCGTGCTCGCGGTCACCGCGGGCGTCGCCGCGTTCGCGACGCTGCTGTCGTCGCATGCGATCCTGACCCGGGAAGTCGCGCGCGGCTACGAGGCGACGCGGCCCGCCGACGTCACGCTGCACGTCGACAGCGTCGACGACGAGCTCGTCGCGACGGTCCGCGCGGTGGAGGGCGTGCTGCAGGCGGACGCGCGCCGCGTCGTGAAGGCGCGAATCCGGACCGGTCCGATCCAATGGCGTGCGCTGCAGCTGATCGCGCCGCGTTCGTTCGCGGACGTCGCCGTGAGCCGCTTCCTGCCGCAGCAGGGCGCGTGGCCGCCGGCGGCCGGCGAGCTGCTCGTCGAACGCGATGCCTTGCAGGTCGCGAAGGCGTGCATCGGCGACGTCGTGACGGTGCGGGTCGGAGGCGTGGAGCACTCGCTGCGCATCGCCGGCACCGTGCACGATCCGGGCCAGGCGCAGGCGCGCATGGAGGACCTCGTCTACGGCTACGTCACGCGCGAGACGCTCGCGCTGCTCGGCGAAGCGACGGAGCTCGACCGCCTGTTGCTGGCGGTCGATGGGGGCGCCAGTGCGCAGCGTTCCGCGCAAGTGAGGGCCGGTGTCGGCGCCGTGCTCGCGGCGGCCGGGCAGACGATGCGGGGCGCGGATCACTCGACGGGGCACCCGCACGCGTCGCTGATGGATCTGCTGTTCCGGGTGCAACTCGCGGCGGGCGACCTCGTGCTGCTGCTCGCGGCGTTCGTCGCCGTGCAGCTGTTCACGGCGCAGATGGCGACGCAGGTGCGCCAGATCGGCGTCATGAAGGCGCTCGGTGCCCGGCCTTCGCAACTCGCGCGGGTATTCCTCGGCCAGGCGGCCGTGCTCGGTCTCGCCGCATCGCTGCTGGCGTGGCCGCTCGGAGCGTTCGGGGCGCGCGTGCTGACCGCGTACATGGCCATGTACCTGAACTTCGACCTCGACGATGCGTCGGCGCCGGCTTCGGTCCTGCTGCTCGAAGTTGCGGTCGGGATCGCGCTGCCGCTGCTCGCCGCGGCGTGGCCCGTCTGGCGCGGGGTCCGGATGCCGGTCGGCCTCGCGATCGTGCAGCACGGTGTCCGCGCACCCGTGTTCGGACGGAGCCTGCTCGACCGCCTGCTCGCGCGCGCCGGTGGTCCACGCGTCGCGCGGCCGCTCTTGTTCGCGCTGCGCAACACGCTGCGCAGGCGCGGGCGGACGGCGCTGAACGTCGGAACGCTCGCGGTCGGCGGCGTCGCGTTCCTGTCCGCGTGCGATCTGCGCACGTCGATGATCGGCACGCTCGACCGGCTGTTCGCGCAGCGCCGCTACGACCTCAGCGTGGGCCTCGGTTCGCTGCAGTCGTTCGCCGCTGCCGAGCGCGCCGCGAACGCGACGAGCGGCGTCGCCGCCGTCGAGGGCTGGATCATCACGCCGGCGACGCTCGTGCGGCCCGATGGCGCAGGCGACCTGGCCAACCCAGCCGGCGGGCACGCGGGGATTGGCCCCTCGCACCTTGCTGCGATGCGGCGTTTGCACGCGGGTGCGAACGACGGCTCCGGCAGCGCGGGCCCGACGTTCTACGTCCAGGCTCCACCTGCCGGCACGCGGATGTGGGCGCCTTCACTCGTCGCGGGTAGCAACCTCGAGCCGTCGGACACGGGCGGCATCCTCGTCAACGACGCGCTCGCGGCGCTGGCCGGCAACCCGCCGGTCGGCAGCGAGCTGAGCCTCCAGCTCGGTCCGCTCACGAAACCGTGGCGCATCGCCGGCGTCGTTCGCGAGCCGTTCGCGCCGCCGGGAGCCTGGGTCTCGCAGGCGGTCTTCGCGGGGGCGGGCCACGATGGCATGGCGAACACGCTGCGGCTCGCGCTCCGCACGAAGGATCCCGACTCGGTGGCGGCGATCGAGGCGGAGCTCGAGCGCAACCTCGCGCGCGAAGGCATCACGGCGTCCTCGAGCCTGGCCACGGCGTCGAGCCGCTTCTCGTTCGACCAGCACTTCGTGATGGTCTACGAGTGCCTGCTCGCGATCGCGGGCCTCGTGCTGCTCGTCGGCGGACTCGGCCTCCTGTCGGCGCTGGGCCTCGGCCTGATCGACCGCCGCAACGAGCTCGGCGTGCTGCGTGCGCTCGGCGCTTCGCCGCGAACGGTCGGCCTCGTCGTGCTGGCAGAAGGTTGTTTCGTCGCGCTCGCGGCGTGGGGCCTCTCGCTAACAGCGGCATGGGTGCTGACGAGCCCTGGCGGCCTGCTGCTGCTGTTTCCGCGGCGGCTCGAGCGCGCCGGCGATCCGTGGGCGCCGTTCGCGTGGCTCGGCGTCGCGCTGCTGATCGGCGTGGTCGCGAGCCTCGTGCCGGCTTGGCGCGCGAGGCGAATCAGCGTGCGCGAAGCGCTCGCGCGCGCGTGATCGCCGGCAGCTTCGCCCTCAGGCCCTTCCCGCGAACTCGCCGGTCTCGGTGCTGACCTTGACCTTCTCGCCCTTCTTGATGTGCGCGGGCACCTTGATCTCGAGGCCCGTGTTGCACTTCGCGGGCTTCTGCACGTTGCTGACCGTGTCGCCGCGCGCGGCATCCTCGGTCGCGACGATCTCGAGCACGACCGTCGGCGGCAGCTGCACGGTCAGCGCCTCGCCCTCGCAGAACACGACCGTGACGGTGCTGTTCTCGGTGATGTACTGCATCGCGTCGCCGATGACTTCGGCGCTCAGCACGAACTGCTCGAAGTTGTCGTTGTCCATGAACGTGTAGCCGAGCGAGTCCTTGAACAGGTACTGCGAGTCGCGCGAGTCGAGGAACACGAGGTCGAGCTGGTCGCTCGTCTTCATGCGCACTTCCTTCTGGCGACCGTTCTTGAGGTTCTTCATGTTCAAGTGGTGGATCGCGCGCAGGTTGCCCGGCGTCAGGTGGTCGTACCTCGTGATCTGGTAGAGGTCACCCTCGAAGCGGATGACCATGCCCTTCTTGGCTTCAGTTACGCGGATCGCCATGGTTTGCGGAGTTGCGGTTGCGGAGTTGCGGTTGCGGAGTTGCGGGTTGCGGAGTTGCGGTTGCGGAGCTGCTGTGCAGTTCGGAGTGTGCGGAGGTGGCGTCGATCGCCAGTCGCCGGCGCGGGGCGAACAGAATAGCGCGAGGGGAAGTGGTCCGCGAGGGTTGCCTCGGTCGCTCGGGCCTCCTCCAATGACGCGCATGCATGCCACACCGGATGCCATGACCCTGGTTGCCACGAACCCGGGCGTCGATCGCCGCCGTTTCTTCGGCCTCTCGGCCACCGCGTTCGGAGCCGCTTGTCTGCCGGGCAACACGCTGGCTTCGCTGCTCGCGCCGCGGCGGGGCGCGCTGTTCGAGATCAGCCTCGCCGAGTGGTCGCTGCACAGAGCACTGCAGAAGAAGGAGCTCGATCACCTCGACTTCCCGAAGAAGGCGAAGTCGTTCGGCATCACGGCGGTCGAGTACGTGAACTCGTTCTGGAAGGACAAGGCGCGCGACGAGAAGTACCTGGCCGAGCTCAAGAAGCGCTGCGAGGGTGAGGGCACGAAGAGCCTGCTGATCATGTGCGATGGCGAGGGTGCGCTCGGCGACCCCGACGAGAAGCAGCGCACGACGGCCGTCGAGAACCACCACAGGTGGGTCGACGCCGCTGCAGCACTCGGCTGCCACTCGATCCGCGTCAACGCGCAGAGCAAGGGCAGCTACGAGGAGCAGCAGAAGCTCGCGGCCGACGGCCTGCACCGGCTCTGCGAGTACGGCGACAAGCACTCGATCCACGTGATCGTCGAGAACCACGGCGGCCTGTCCTCGAACGGCAAGTGGCTCGGCGAGACGCTGGCGCTCGCGAAGCATCCGCGCTGCGGCTCGCTGCCGGACTTCGGCAACTTCCGCATCAGCGACAAGGAGCAGTACGACCGCTACCTCGGCATCGACCAGTTGATGCCGTTCGCGCGCGGCGTCAGCGCGAAGTCGCACGATTTCGACGAGCAGGGCAACGAGATCCACACGGACTACGCGCGCATGCTCGAGATCGTCGTCGGCAAGCACCGCTGGCGCGGTCACATCGGCATCGAGTACGAAGGCGGCAAGCTGTCCGAGGACGAAGGCATCGTCGCGACGAAGAAGCTGCTCGAGCGTGTGCGCGACGCGATGCAGGCGAAGCTCGACGCCGAGGCCAAGGCGTCCGCGAAGAAGGACGGCAAGTGAACGACCGGTTGCGCAGGCTCCAGACCTACCCGATGGAGCAGCTCAGGGTCTGGCGGCAGCAGCTCGCGTCGAGCGGCGTGCGCGTGTTCGACTTCGGCGCCGGCGATCCGCGGGAGCCGACGCCCGCGATCCTGCAGAAGGCGTTGTGCTCCGCGGTCACCGACTCGAGCCCGTATCCGCCGACCGCCGGCACGCCGGCGTTGCGCCAGGCCGCGGCGAGCTACCTGCAGCGGCGCTTCAAGGCTAAGGTCGATCCCGAGACGGAGGTGCTCGCGACGCTCGGCAGCAAGGAGTGCCTGTTCCATCTGCCGATGACGTTCGTCGAGGTCCCGAGCGACAAGGACCTCGTGCTCTACGGCGAGCCGGCCTACCCGGTCTACGAGATCGCGGCGCTGTTCGCGGAGGCCTGGACCTACCCGGTGCCGCTCGGCCCGGACAACGGCTACGCGATCGATCCCGATGGGCTGCCGGAGTCCGTGCTGCGGCGCGCGTCGGTCGTGTTCCTGAACTACCCGCACAACCCGACCGGCTGCGGCCTCTCGGACGAGCTGTTCCGCCGCTGGGTCGCGGTGCGCGAGGAGTACGGCTTCGTGCTCGTGAACGACGAGTGCTACGCCGACCTGCACTACGAAGGCAAAGCACCGCGCAGCCTGCTCGAGTTCGGCCGCAAGGGTTGCCTCGCGGTGCACTCGCTGAGCAAACGCTCCGGCATGACCGGGTATCGCTCGGGTTTCGTCGCGGGCGACGCGGAGCTGATCGCGACGTACCGGCGGTTCCGCGCGAGCATGGGCGTAGCACCGCAGGAGTTCGTGCAGGCCGCGGCGACCGCGGCGTGGAACGACGCGAAGCACGTCGACGAACGCGTCGCCGTGTTCGCCGCGAAACGCAAGGTGCTGCTCGAGCTGTGCAAGCAGCGCGGCCTGCGTGTGCACGGTGGCATGGCGGGTTTGTACCTGTGGGTCGAGGTTCCCGCGGACACGAGCGACGTCGACTACGCGGCGCGCTGTCGCGACGCCGGGATCGTCGTCGCGCCGGGCAGCTTCTTCGGCAAGGGCCAGGATCGCTTCGTGCGGTTGGCACTCGTGCCGACGCTCGAGGAGTGCAAGGCCGCGGCCGCGATCTGGCCGTAGCGCCACGCAGAACTGGTGGTTTGCGTGGAGCAGAGGTTTGTAATCACTCGCTTACGGGCGGCTTGCGCCGCAGGCACACGCGTAGGATGCGGCTCCGCGCCTCGCTTGCGCCAGCCGCATCGAGAGCCAGCAATGGTTTGCCAGTTGGCGAGGCGGGGCGCGGAACCGTTCTGCGCCTTCGTGGAGCGCCTGCGTCCATGACGATGCGTGCTAACCTGATCGTCGGCATCTCCCTGTTGCGGGACGGGAGTGTCTGGGTCTTGCGCGATCCTGGCGTCCACAGCCTGTTGTCCTCGACCAGTCGTCCGTCTCTCGACCTGGCCGCTTACGTGGTCCTGCAATTGGATCCAACCCGCGTGGGCTCGCGCACCATCGAGCTCGATCTGCTCGATGCAGACGGCCAGTCGCTCGGCGGGGCGTTCCCGTATCGCACGGTCATGGACGAGAAGGCGGGGCACCGGACGTTGGCATGGGGGCTGCGCACGGTGACCGTCCCGAGCGCGCCTGGCGACTACGTGCTCGTGCTGCGCGTCGACGGCGAGATCGCGACGACCTACGACATCACGATCGCCCACGCCGGATGTTGACGCGGCCGTTCCGCAAGTCGTGAACCGCGGGGACGCCGTTGAACGCCCGCGGCGGCTTGTGAGATCTGGCAGGGCGCGGTTCACTGTGGCCGGCGTTCGAACCGCCCTCGGTGCCATCATGCGAGCTGCCTCTCTCGTCGTCCTGTTGAGTCCCCTGTGCGCGCAGGAGCCCGTGCCGGCTTCCGCGTCACCCGCTCCGGTCGTTCCCGCGGAGGCCGTGGCTACCCGCAAGCTCCCCGATGCGTTGCTGCTCGGTGCGTGCTTTCCGGCGCCGAAAGTCGGCATCGTGGTCGGCGGGCGGCGCGAGACGGATCCGGCCGTCGTGATGCGCACCGAGGACGACGGCGCGACGTGGATCGCGGCCCGGGTTCCGAGCCAGACCGCGCGCCTCTACGACGTGCAGTTCCCGACGCCGCAGCTCGGCTTCGCGTGCGGACTGCACGGTGTGCTGCTGCGCACGACCGACGCGGGCAGCGTCTGGGAAGCCGTGCCGACGCCGTTCGGCAAGGCGTGGTTCGCCGCCGTGCAGTTCCTCGATGCCGAACGCGGTTTCCTGGCCGGCAGCTACCAGGGGCCGCTGCTCGCGTGCACGCGCGATGGCGGCAAGAACTGGGAGCTGAGCACGCTCCCGGTTCTCTCGGCCGAGCTCGACCTGCGCGACGTGCACTTCGTCGACGCGTCGCTCGGGTTCGCGTGCGGCAACAACGGCCTGCTCGTGCGCACCGAGGACGGCGGCAAGACCTGGAGCAAGATCCCGACCGGGTCGACGGCCTGGCTGCGGCACCTCTGCTTCGTCGACAGGCAGAACGGCTTCGTGATCAGCGGCGACGGTTGCCTGCTCGCGACGACGGACGGCGGCAAGAGCTGGCAGAGCCGAGGCCGCTTCGGCGGCAAGGGCAACGGCGTCGCGTTCGCCGACACCAGGCGCGGCCTCGTCGCGACGATGGAGGGCGCGCTGTTGCGCACCGAGAACGGCGGCGAGTCGTTCGTCCTCGAGCAGCAGGGAACGGCGGCGCTCACGACCATCGTGCCGATCGGCGACGCCGGCTGGTGGGTGTTCGGCGAGCGCGGGCAGGCGATCCGTGTGCCGACGAGCAACTCGGATCGCTGACTCGTCCTCGACCTGGAGACACAGGCCGATTGCAGCACGTCAATCCAGATGCGCGCGGTCCGAGTCGCCCATCTCGACGCGACCGCGCGGGAAGTACTCGTTCCAGCGCCTCGACACGAGCTTGCTCGTCCCCGGATCGCAGAACAGCTCCTTCGGATACCCGGGCTTCATGCGCGCGTCGATCACGATGGGGGGCGTGTAGCTCGGCTGCAGGCGCACGAGCTGCACGTCGTTCGCGTGGATGTCTGCCGCGGGCTCGAAGCGCGTGAACGTCGTCCACAGGAAGTTCACGGCCGATCGCGTCGCCTGCCTGACGTCGTCGACGAGAACGACGAGCGGCCACTCGCGCACGGCCTTCAGCTTCGCGAGCGCAGCCGCGGCGCCGCGGTCCTGCGCGAACGAGGGCCCCTGCACGACGAGGCACCCGGCGCAGAACACCTGTGCGCTGGCGAACGGCGGCGGCAGCGGGCCCGTGAACTCCACGGGCAGCTTGCGCAGGGGCTCGCCGAGACCGAGCAGCACGCCCTTGCTGCCCTTGTTGACCTCGGGGCCCGCGTAGTCGAGGGTGTCCATCGACAGGCTCGCGAACACGTAGAGATCGGTGCGGAAGTCGGCGCGCGCGAGCACGTGCGGCAGCACGGCGCGGAAGTCGCGCAGGTCGACCGCCTGGTCCGTCACGAGCAGGAACTTGGTGAGGCTCAGCTGCCCTTCGCCGAGGATCCGGAACGCGCTCTGCATCGCCTCGCGGCCGTAGCGTTCGCGCACGATCGCGGCGGCGAGCGAGTGGTAGCCGGTCTCGCCGTAGGACCAGAGCTCGCGCACGGTCGGCATCGCGACCTTCGCGAGCGGCAGCAGCAGCTCCTGCAGGTAGTCGCCGAGGAAGAAGTCCTCCTGGCGCGGCTTGCCCACGACGGTCGCGCAGAGGATCGGATCGTCGCGGTGCAGCAGCGTCTTCACGCGCAGCAGCGGGTAGTCGTGCTGGAGCGAGTAGTAGCCGTAGTGGTCGCCGAACGGCCCCTCGGGGTGACGCTCGCCGGGACGCACCTCGCCGACGAGACAGAATTCGGCGTCCGCGAACACGGGCCAGGCACTCACACTCGTGCGCGCGGACCGCAGCCGCTGGCCGAGCAGCAGCGAAGCGAGCAGCACCTCGGGCACGTTCTCGGGCAGCGGCGCGATCGCCGAGAGCACGAGTGCCGGCGGCCCGCCGAGCGTGATGTGCACGGGCATCGGCCGGCCGAGCCGTTCGTACTCGGCGAGGTGGAAGCCGCCGCCCTTGCCGATCTGCATGTGCAGGCCCGCCGTGTCGTCGGAGTAGCGCTGCACGCGGTACATGCCGAGGTTCGAGCCGAGCCCCTCGGGATGCTGCGTGTAGACGAGCGGCAGCGTCGCGAACGGACCGCCGTCCTCGCTCCAGGTGCGCAGCAGCGGCAGCCGCGACAGGCGCGGCGGCGTGTCGGCGGCCGCGAGCACGGGCGCCCGCAGCACGTTCCTGCGCCCGACGCGCAGCAGCGAACCGAGCACGTCGCGGTGCCGCCACAGCGCACCGAGGCTCGGCGGCAACAGCGTGTGCGGCACGTCGGCGAGCCGCTGCACGAGCGCCTGCGGCCGCTTGCCGAACGCGAGCTCTACGCGCCGCGCGGTGCCGAACAGGTTCGTCACGACGGGCCACGGCGAGCCCTTCACGCGCCGGAACAGGAGCGCCGGCCCGCCGGCGGCGATCACGCGGCGGTGGACCTCGGCGGCCTCGAGGTCGGGGTCCACCTCGGCGTCGATCTCGACGAGCTCACGCTCGGCGCGCAGCAGCGCCAGCATTGCGCGCAGGTCGGTCAGCGTCCTCATGCGCGGGCCTCCGGCACGAGGAACGTGCGCACGATCGAGGCGACGCGCGCGGTGGCGCCGGCGGCTCCGAGGCGTTGCCGCACGTCGGCGAGCCCCTCGAGCACGGCGCTCCGGTCCGGCCCCTCGGCCCACATCGTGCGTGCGGCCGCGAGCACGTCGTCCCAGCCGCCCGCGTGATGGAAGCAGAACTCCGGCACGACGGCGCGCCCCGCGATCAGGTTCGCGGCCGCGATCCACGGCACGCTGAGGATGTTGTGGTAACCGAGCGTGCTGACGAGGCCGCGCAGCCGGTAGACGACGATGGTCGGGTTGCCGTGCAGACAGGCCTCGAGCGAACCGGTGCCGGACTTCGCGAGGATCAGCCAGGCGCCCGCGAGCCACGGCGCGAGCGGTCCTTCGTGGTGCTCGACGAACGCAGCGTCGTGTTGCGCGAGCATCGTGCGCAGGAGCCCGGTGCGGCGCCGGTCCTTGTGCGGCAGCACGACGCGGCACGCGGGATCCACGGCGCGCAGCTCGCGCGCGATGCGCAGCATGCCGGGCAGGTTGGCCTCGATCTCGGCGCGGCGGCTGCCCGGCAGCAGCACGAGCGTGCGCTGCTTGCGCACGCTGGCCACCGAGGTGGCGTCGGGCGGATGTTCGGCGAGGTCGTCGAGCAGCGGGTGGCCGATGTAGGCGGCCGGGATCCGGAAGCGCCGGAAGAACGCGGTCTCGAACGGGAGGATCGTCAGCGTGGCATCGACGGCGCGCCGGTAGCGGCGCATGCGCCACGGGCCCCAGGCCCAGTACTGCGGCGCCACGTAGTGCAGCACGGGGATCTTGCGGCGCCGCGCGGCCTTCGCCATCACGACGTGCAGGCCCGGATAGTCGACGAGCACGACGAGGTCCGGCGGGTCGTCGCGCAGCATGCGCAGGTAGCTCGCGAAGGCGCGCAGCAGCAGCGGCAGCTGGCGCAGCACGCCCGTGATGCCCATGACCGCGTGCTCGCTGAGCGCGTAGCGCAGCACGGCACCGGCCTGCTCGAGCTGATGGCCGCCGAACGCCGTGCAGCGCACCGAGTGGTCCAGCGCCCGTACGAGGCGCGCGGCATGCGCCTCGCCGCTCGCTTCGCCCGCGGAGACGAAGAGGTGCGGGCGAGCTGCCTGCGGCGCGCGGCGCTTCGCGAAGAACTCGCGCAGTGAGGTCTCGGCCGCTTCGGGTGCGCTGTGCGCCGCGGCGTCGAGCACTTCGCGCGCGACGCGGCGCCAGTGGTGGCGGAACGGCAGGTAGCCGAGCAGGCGCAGCGGCGTTCCGAGCGCGCGCAGCACCTCGCGTACGAGGGTCAGCGTGACCTCGATGGCGACCACGGTCACGGCTCCGCGCGCGCCAGCGAACGCCACGCCAGCGCGTAGAAGGTCACGGTCGTCAGCAACAACCAGGTCGTCGAGCCGTCGCCGCGGATGGGATCGAACATCTCCCACGCGGCCCGGTTGCCCGACAGGATGGGGCCGTACCAGTCGAAGTCCGACAGCCGGAACACGCTGTAGTGGCGGAACCGCTGCGTCAGGTACATGCCGATCTGCACGATCGTGAAGCCGCCGACCCAGAACGCGACGTGGGCCTGCACGCGCGACAGCACGGACACCCAGGTCGTGAAGCCGAGGAAACACAGCACGAAGGCCGCTGCGTGCACGGAGGCCAGCGTCAGCTCGCCGAACGGCAGTTCGAGATCGATCTGCCGGCTCCAGAAGATCGCCGACCAGTTGGCGAGGAAGATCGGCACGGCGACGCACAACACGGTCGGCCAGCACTTCTCGAACAGGATGCGGCCGCGCGAGACGGGCCGCGCCAGCAGGAACTCGAACGTCTGCGCTTCGCGTTCGCGCGCGAACAGGGCCGTGCCGAGCAGCACCGAGGCCGCGATGCCCGCGAGGTTCACGCTGCGGAAGTACAGCATCACGGAGATCCAGTTGCGGTACGCGACTTCCTCGTTGCGGTCGCTGATTCCGGTGCCGATGCGCCGCGCGAAATCGAGCGGCAAGCTGCGCAGGAACGTCGTCTTCTGCAACTCGCCGTAGAGATCGGGCCACAGCAGGATCACCGGGATCGCCAGCAGCTCGAGGATCAGCAGGTAGACGAGCGCCATGACGCGAATCTCGCGCCAGGTCTTGCGGGCGATCACGCGCGACTCCTGGCCGGCATGGCGTCCTGCAGCAGCAGTTGGTAGAGATCTTCGAGCCTGGTCACGCCGATCTCGACGCTGTCGACGACGTCGGCGGGCAGCGAGCGCAGCCACGCCATGGGATCTGCATCGGTCTCGACGACGAGAGCCTCGTCGGGCTCGCGGCGCAGGATGCGCGCGCCAGGCGGCAGCGACGCGCCGGGCTTGAGCCGCAAGCGCGGCCATCGCCGCAGCTGCGCGCGGGCCGCCGCCAGGCGCTCAGGCGCGACGAAGCTGCCGTCGAGCAGGAACTCGAGGCGGTCGGCGAGAGTCTCGACTTCGCTCAGGTGGTGCGAACTCAGCACGATCGTCTTGCCCGCGCGTTTGCAGCCGAGCAGCACATCGCGGAGGAAGAAACGCATGCTCGCGTCGAGCGCGCGATCTGGCTCGTCGAGCAGGTAGAGGTCGACGTCGGGGATCAGCGTCGCCATCAGGGCCAGCTTCTGCTTCATGCCGGCGCTGTAGCTGCGCACTTTCTGCTGCAACGGCAGCCGGAAACCGTCGAGCAGTTGCCGCTGCAACGCCGGCTGATGGCGCGGATAGAAGCCGAGCGCGAAGTCGAGGAACTGCTGCCCCGTCATCTGGTGATAGACGCCGGTCTCGCCGGGCAGGTAGCAGGTCGCGTGGCGGATCGCGAGCGACGCAGTGGCCGGATCGTGGCCCATCACGTCGACGCGGCCCTGCGTTCGCTGCACGAGTCCGATCAGCGTGCGCAAGAGCGTCGACTTGCCAGCGCCATTGGGCCCGACGAGCCCCAAGAGCTCGCCGCGCTGCACGGTCAGGTCCACGGAACGCAGCGCAGCGCGCTCGCCGAACGACTTGGACAGCGCGCTCGTCGCGATGACGGCTCCGGTCACGCGACCTCCCGCAGGAAGTTCGCGAGCAGGCGCGGGCCGAGCGGCGTGCGGAACGACTCGGGATGGAACTGCACGCCGAACGTCGCATGCTCGCGGTGCCGCAGCGCCATCACTTCGCCGCCTGCCGCATGCGCGGTCGCGACGAGCATGGCCGGCAACTCGCGCGCGACGTAGAGCGAGTGGTAGCGGCACGCGGGGAACGGGCTCGGCAGGCCGTGGAAGATCCCCGTGCCGTCGTGCAGGATCGCGGTCGTGCGCCCGTGCACGGGCGGCCCGCGGTCGACCAGAGCACCGAACGCGAAGCCGATCGCCTGATGGCCTAGGCAGACGCCGAGGATCGGCACGTGCCCGGACCAGCGGCGGATGACGTCGACGCAGTTGCCCGCCTGCTCGGGCCGGCCCGGTCCCGGCGACAGCACGATCGCGCGGCACGAACCAGCCTGCTCGACGTCGATCGCATCACTGCGCACGACGCGCACCGGGGCGCCCAGTCCCTCCAGCGCCTGCGCGAGGTTCCAGACGAACGAGTCCCTGTTGTCGAGGAGGAGGAGCAGTTGTCGAGGAGGAGGAGCAAACCGGAGGTCGAGCACAGTATCGTGCCGCCCCGCGATGAACATCCTGATCGTCGGCCTCGGCGAGGTCGGTTCCTACTTGGCCAAGGTGCTCTCGACCGAAGGTCACGCGGTGACGGTCGTCGATCCGGACCTCGCGCGCATGCGCCGCGTCGCCGACCTCCTCGATGTGCAGGCAGTGCACGGCGACGGCTCGCGCCCCGACGTGCTCGACCGCGCCGACACGCACCAGATGGACCTGCTGCTCGCCGTTTCGAACGACGACAAGGTCAACATGCTGACCTGCCTGTTCGGGAAACGCATGGGCGCGAAGAAGACCGTGCTGCGCCTGCGGGACACGTCGGCCGTGCGCCGGTCGACGACGTTCTACAAGAAGAACCTCCAGTACGACCTGCTGCTCTCGCTCGACGACCTCGCGGCGGGCGAGATCGTCAAGACCGTGCGCCAGGACCAGGCGCTCGGCGTCGAGAACTTCGCGGAGGGCAAGATCCAGATGCGCCGCTTCGTGCTCGGCGAGAACAGCCCGTTCACGGGCCAACTCGTGAAGGACCTGAAGATCCCGAAGGGCATGCTGATCACGGCGATCGACCGCGACCACGAAGTGCTCGTGCCGGGCGGCGGCGACGACCTGCGGCCGGGCGACGAGGTGTTCGTGCTCGGCGAGCCGAAGTCGATCGCGACGTTCGAGAAGAAGATGGGCGCGCCGAAGGGCAGCACGCGCAACGTCGTCGTCTTCGGCGACGTCGGCATCGGGCTCCGCGTGTGCCAGATGCTGCAGCGTGAGCACGTCACGGTGCGCGTCATCGTCGAGGATCGCAGCGAGGCCGAGCGGCTGTCCGAGGAGCTCAAGGGCGTCGTCGTGCTGAACGCCGAAGCGACGGACCTGAACCTGTTGCAGGAGGAGCACGTCGGCGACTGCGACGCGTTCCTCGGCATCTCGCTCGAGGACGAGCGCAACCTGATGTCGTGCCAGCTCGCGCGCACCCTCGGCGTGAAGCGCACCGTGGCACTCGTGCAGAAGCCCGACTACGTCTCGCTCTACCAGCAACTCGGCATCGACGTGGCCGTGTCGCCGCGCCTGCTGTGCGCGAACCGCATCCTCGCGTTCGTGCGCAGCCGCAGCATCTCGTCGATCGCCACGATCGAGGAGGGCAAGGCCGAAGTGCTCGAGATCGAGGTGCAGCCGGGCAGCCGTCTCGTCGGCAAGAGCCTGAAGGCGGCCGGCTTTCCGCGCGGTTGCGTCGTCGCGGCGATCATGCGCGAGGACGGTCAGGTCATCATCCCGCGCGGCGAAGACGAACTGCGCGCGCACGACCAGATGGTCCTGTTCGTGCTCAGCACGGTCCAGGACGCGGTGCTCGCGCTCGCGGGCGTCGTGCGCGAGTGAGCTGGGGGGCGAACGTCTCGATTCCCTACCCCCCGCGCACGGAGGGCGATCAGTTGCCGGTCAGCACGTTCAGGTAGTTGCTCGTCGTGAAGCCGAACGGGTTCGCGGGCAGGTCGAGCACCGCGTACTGGCCGAAGAACCGGTAGCCGATGAGTC
>DASVAL010000084.1:0-34272 GCA_036376355.1 Planctomycetota bacterium | reverse complement strand
TGAGTGGGCGCACCGCGAGCACGTCTGCCGCGCACGGTCTTCGCTCTCGGAACGGTCTCGTTCCTGACCGACCTCGGCAGCGAGATGATCCTGCCGCTGCTGCCCCTGTTGTTCTCCCAGATCGGCGGCTCGATGCAGCAGCTCGGCCTGCTGCAAGGCATCAGCGAGTTCGTGGTTGCGGGCATGAAGCTCGCGAGCGGCTGGCTGTCCGACCGCATGCGGCGCAGGAAGCCATGGATCGTCGCCGGCTACGCGCTGTCGACGCTCGTGCGGCCGCTGTTCGCGCTCGTGGCTTCGCCGTTGCAGGCCATGCTCGTGCGCAGTGTCGATCGCGCCGGCAAGGGACTGCGCACGGCGCCGCGCGATGCGCTGCTCGCCGACAGCGTGCCGGCCGACCGGCGCGGTGAGGCCTTCGGCGTGCAACGCGGCATGGACCACGCGGGCGCCTGCGGCGGTGCGCTGCTCGCGAGCGGGCTGCTCGCGCTCGGCTGCGAGATGCGCACGGTGTTCGCGCTAGCACTCGTGCCCGGCCTGTTCTCGGTGCTCGTGCTCGTGCTGTTCGTGCGCGACATGGCGCGCGAGGACGCCTGCGCCGCTGCCGCGACGCCGGAGCAGCCGCCAGCGATGCGCATGCCGCTGCCGTTCCTCGGCGTCGTGGTCCTGTCCGCGGTCGGCAGCGCGGTCGATCTGTTTCTGCTCGCGCGTGCCAAGGAGCTCGGCATGGCGCCGGCGAGCCTGCCGCTGTTGTGGGCCGTGCTGCACGTCGCGCGCGCGGGCCTCTCGCATCCGCTCGGCATGCTGTCGGACCGCCTCGGGCGCCGCCGCGTGATCGGCTGCGGCCTGCTCGCGCACACGGTCGTGATGGTCGCGTTCGCGATGGTCGAGCAGGCGTTGTGGATCTGGCCGCTGTTCGCCCTGCACGGCCTGCACGCCGCGTTCACGGAAGGCGCGGAACGCGGCTACGTCGCCGACCTCACGGGCGCGGGCCGTCGCGGCCGCAGCTTCGGCGTCTACAACGCGGTGCAGGGTGTCGCGCTGTTCGGCGGACCGCTGCTGCTCGGCACCGTCTGGGACCAGGGTGGGGCCCAGCGCGCGTTCCTCGTCGCGGCCGGCGCCACGGTCCTGGCCCTCGGGCTACTGCCGTTCGTCGCGCGGTCGGGCCGGCACCGATGACCCTGCGCCGCCGATGACCGCGACCCTTGAACGGCCCTGCGGCGCTCTGGCACAGTGGGGCAATCCATGAGCGAAGGTGCCGTTGCCCCCGAGGTTCGCGTGCTGAGCGCCGAAGCTGCGGTGCCGGTGCTGCTCGACGAGCTGCGTCGCGCGCTGCGGCAGCAGCCGCGCGGTGTGATCGGCTTCGCGACCGGCAACACGTTCACGCCGTTCCTGCGCGCGCTGGCCGGCGAGATGCAGGCCGGGCGCATCGCGACCGACTTCGTCGCGACGCACCTCGACGAGTATCTCGGCTTTCAGCCCGCGCAGCGCGGCGGCATGGTGCACGAGCTGTGCATGGCCTGCCCGCCGCTGCTCGACATGCTCGCGCGCGGCGCGTTCCTGCCCGTGCCGAGCGACGGCGCCGAGCGCAACCTGCAGGCCTACGCGGCGCGGATCGCGCGCGCGGGCGGCGTCTCGCTGCAGTTCCTCGGCATCGGCCGCAACGGCCATCTCGCGTTCAACGAGCCCGGCACGCCGTTCGACCGCGGCCTGCACGTGACGTCGCTCGCGGAGACGACGCGCGACGACGCGCGGCCGCGGTTCGTGCCCGACGAGCCGCCGGTGCGCGCGGTCACGTCGGGGCTCCGGACGATCCTCGACAGCAGGCGCCTCGTGTTGTGCGCGTTCGGCCGCGCAAAGGCACAAGCACTGCGCAGCATGCTGCACGGCGAGATCGGCCCGGCCTGCCCCGCGACCGCGCTGCGCGGGCATGGCAACGCACTCGTGCTGTCCGACCGCGACGCGCAGAGCGGCATCGACGGCGCTTCGCGGGTAGGCTGCGGCCCGTGAACCCGCACCATGGCCCGCTTCTCGTTCACCTTCTCGCGCTGCTCGCGGCGCCGCTCGCCGCGCAGGACGAGGCGCAGGCGCTGCTCGGCAAGCTCAGCGTCGAGCAGAAGGCCGGCCAGTTGTTCGTGAGCTGGAGCCTTTCGCGCGCCGAGGGCGACAAGGCCAAGAACCACGAGAGGATGCTGAGCTGGATCCGCGATGCGCAGCTCGGCGGCGTGATCCTGAGCCTCGGCACGGTCGAGGACGCCGCGAACCTGATCCCGAAGCTGCAAGCCGCGTCCCAGGTGCCGCTCTTGCTCGCGGGCGACTTCGAAGGCGGCGTCTGGTTCCGCCTGACCGGCGCCTGCGAGCTCGGCAACCAGATGCTGCTCGGCGCCACGCAGTCGGCGTCGCTCGCCGAGCAGGCGGGCCGCATCACCGCGCGCGAGGCGAAGGCGCTCGGCTTCCACTGGGTGTTCGCGCCGGTGCTCGACGTGAACAGCAACCCGCAGAACCCGATCATCAACGTGCGCAGCTTCGGCGAGGATCCACAGCTCGTCGCACGGCTCGGCACCGCGTTCGCGCGCGGCGTGCGCAGCGAGGGCCTGATCGCGTGCGGCAAGCACTTCCCGGGCCACGGCGACGTCGACACCGACAGCCACCTCGCGCTGCCGACGGTGCCCGGCGACGGTGCGCAGCTGCGTGCGCGCGAGCTGCTGCCGTTCGCGCTCGCGGCGAAGGAAGGGCTCGAATCCGTGATGACGGGCCACCTCGCGGTGCCCGGGCTAGGTGAGGACCCCGCGGTGCCCGCGACGATGAGCCGCAAGATCCTGCACGAGGTGCTGCGCGGCGAGCTCGGCTTCACGGGCCTCGTCGTCACCGACGCGCTCGACATGGGCGGCGTCAAGGGCAAGCTGCCGCCCGGCGAGGTCGCCGTGAAGGCGCTGCTCGCCGGCGCCGACGTGCTGCTGATGCCGCCCGATCCTCTCGCCGCGCGCGCCGAGGTCGTCGAGGCCGTGAAGGCTGGCCGCGTGCCGATGGAACGGCTCGACGACGCCGTGCTGCGCATCCTGCGCATGAAGGCGCGCGTCGGGCTGCTCGCCGGCGGCGGCCGCACGGCTGCCGACTGGCAGCAGCAGATGCGGACGCCCGAGGCCGAGGCGGTCGCGGACACGATCGCCGCGCGCGGCATCACGCTGGTGCGGGAGCTCGGTGCGGAGTTGCCGCTCGCGAAGCGCCGGAAGTCGACGGCGATCGTCACGGTCGTCGACAAGGACGAGGGGCAGGGGCGCGTGTTCGCGGATGCGATGGCGGACCTAGGCAAGCCCGAGGACCGCGTCCGGCTGTCGTTCGCGAGCCCGCGTGAGGAGCTCGAGCGCGCACTGAGGATCACCTCCGAGGTCGACCGCGTCGTGCTCGCGCTGCACGTCAAGGTCCGTTCGTACTCGGGCGGCATCGGGCTGCCGCCGCTGCTGCACGACGCACTCGCGTTCGTCAGGACCGGCAAGGGCGAGAAGGTCGTCGTCTCGTTCGGCAACCCGTACCTCGCGCGCGACTTCCCGGGTGGCGTCTACGTCGCCGCCTACGCGGACACCGAGCGGATCGAGCGCGCCGCCGCGCGCGCGCTGCGCGGGCAAGCTCCGTTCCTCGGCCGCCTGCCGGTCGGCATCCCGGGCGTCGCCGCAGCGGGCAGCGGGCTCTCGCGCTACCTCGGCCCTGCGGACGAGATCGCGAAGGGCACGCCTTCCGACTTGGGCCTCGATCCCGCGCTGCCAAAACAGCTCAGTGCGCTGCTCGAGCGTGCGGTCGCGGACGGGGCGTTCCCCGCTGCCGTGTGCATGGTCGCGCGCCAGGGCGTGAACGTCGTCCAGGTCGCGGCGGGGCGCCTCGACTACGCCGCGGACAGCTGGCAGGTCGGCGCCGGGACGCCGTTCGACCTCGCGTCGCTGACGAAGGTCTGTGCGACGACGCCCGCCGTGCTGCGGCTCGTCGCCGACGACAAGCTGTCGCTCGACGATCCCGTGCAGAAGTGGGTGCCCGCGTTCACGGGCACCGGCAAGG
Organism: Planctomycetota bacterium; assembly: GCA_036376355.1. Classification (GTDB taxonomy): domain Bacteria; phylum Planctomycetota; class UBA1135; order UBA1135; family UBA2386; genus DASVAL01. Next base: position 30,228 of record DASVAL010000084.1, on the reverse strand, counting down.
ACAAGGTCACGATCCGCCACCTGCTCGCGCACAACGGCGGGCTGCCTGCCTACGAACGCTACTACCGCACGACGAAGGGCAGGGACGCGATCGTCGCGGCCGCCGCGGCCGAAGGGCTGATGACCGAGCCCGGCACCAGCGTCACCTACAGCGACCTCGGCTTCGTGCTGCTGATGGCGGTCGTCGAGAAGTGCAGCGGCGAGCCGTTCGAGACGTTCGTGCAGCGTGAGGTGTGGCAGCCGCTCGGCATGAAGAACGCGCGCTTCGTGCCCGTGACCGGCGCGCCGCTGACCGCCGCCGCGCCGACCGAGCGCGACGAGCAGCGCGGCGGCGTCGTGCACGGGTTCGTGCACGACGAGAACGCGTTCGCGATGGGCGGCATCTCGGGGCACGCCGGCATGTTCGCGACCGCGCCCGACGTGCTCGCGTTCGGCGTCGCGATGCTCGGCGGCGGCCGCGGTGTGATCCCGAGCGACCTCGTCGAGCCGGCGACGACTCCGACCGGCATCGGCGGCGACACGACGCGCGGCCTCGGTTTCCAACTGCTGCAGCCCGGCTCATGGGCCGGCACGAAGGTCCCGCCCGGCGCGTTCGGGCACACGGGGTTCACGGGCACGTCGCTCTGGTGCGACCCGCAGCACGACCTCTGCGTCGTGCTGCTGACGAACCGCGTGCACCCGACGCGCGTCAACAACAAGATCCTCGGCGTGCGCCGGGCCGTTCACGATCTCGTGCTCGGATCGCTACGCTAGCGCTCGACCCGGTTCACAGACCCTGAGGCTTCTCATGCGTTTCCACCCGATCCTGCTCACGACGCTGCTCTGCAGCCTCGTTCCGCTCGCTGCCCAAGACACGAAGCCGGCGCCGGCGAAACTGCGTGTGCACATCATCGGCGCTTCGGTCAGCGGCGGCTTCTGCGACGGCCCGCTGTTCGGCGCCAAGGAGCAGGGCGACTCGGTCACGCTGCAGGTCGTGCTCAAGAAGTGGGCCGGGGAGCAGGCGCGCGCGACGACGCACAGCACGACCGACATGACGCAGATGTTCATGGATCCGCCGCGGATCGGGAAGGCGCAGATCGATGGCGTGGCGAAGGCCAAGCCGGACCTCGTCGTCGGCATCGACTTCCCGTTCTGGTTCGCGTATGGCCGCGCCGGCGGCGACGAAGCCGAAGCACGCAAGGCGAAGCTCGCGGAAGGTCTCGCGCTGCTCGAGAAGCTCGAGATGCCGGTGCTGCTCGGCGACCTGCCCGACATGAAGGGAGCGGCCAAACGCATGCTGCAACCGAGCTGGATTCCCTCGCCCGAGGTGCTGAAGCAGCTCAACGAGCAGCTCGCCGCGTTCGTGGCCGCGCACGAGAACATGCACCTCGTGCCGCTGTCGGCCTTCGTCACCAAGATGAAGGGCAACGACGCGACGCTGCCGCTCGCTGGCGGACCGCTGGCGATCGCGCCCGGTGCATTGCTGCAGGAGGATCGGCTGCACGCGACACGCCTCGGCATGGCGCTGCTCGGCCATTCGCTGCAGGACCCGCTGCGCGCGCTGTTCCCGAAGGATCATCCGCTGCGCGAACAGAAGTGGAAGTTCGAACAGTTCGTCGAGGCGGTGGGCGCCGAAGCCGAGCTGCAGACGCTGCAGGAGGCCGCCAAGAAGGAGGCCGCCAAGAAGGAGCCCGCCGGCGCGGGTGCTGGCACCAAGGGCGGCTGAGGCGCCGCCGCGGTCGGCGGCGAGGGGCTGCGCGGGGCCGCTGGCTGAGCGGACCACGAGGGCCAGGAGGTCGACGATCACGCCATGAGACTCCGGATCCTGGTTCCTCTCGTGCTGTCGGGTGGTGCCTGCCTCCTGCCGCATGCGGGACCTGGTGGCCTGCTGGAGCGCAGCCCCCCGGACCTCTGGGCCGTGTCCGTGCATGTCGTGGCTCCGAGTGCCTTGGCCGTCGCGCTGGCCGTTCTCTGGCCGCGACAGTCCTGGCATCGATCCGTGCTCGTGTTGGCTGCGTGCTTGCTGTTGGCCCAGATCGTCCGGCTGGTTCTCTTCGCGTTGCCATCGCGTCAGCAGGTCCTGGACCGGCTCCTGACCGATTCGAAGGACCAGTTCCTACTCGCGCTCTCGCTGTCGATGCAGGTGGCGGCTGGTCTGCTGATGTTCACGGCGGCGAGGATCGTCGTCCGGAGGGTCGCACCCGCCGCAGCCGCCGATGCTCCGACGACGGCACGCCGCTAGCTAGGGGTGCCCGCCGACGACGGTGCATGCCGGGCGGCGCTCACGGGAGGTTCCGCACTTCGCGCCAGGGCTCGAGGGCAAAAGATTATGCATCCGAACATAATGCACGGCTGCATAATGTTCGCATGGACTGGCAAGACCGTCGATCCGAGTTGACCCGCCTCGACCGCCTGGCCGTTCGCCGCGAGGGCGGCTTCGGGGTCCTGTGGGGACGGCGCCGCGTCGGCAAGACTCGGCTCCTGGTGGAGTGGGTGCATCGTCACCAGGGCGCCTACTTCGTTGCCGACGAATCGACACCGTCTCTGCAGCGCGAGCGCTTCGCCGAGGCGATGTCGGTGGTGATCCCCGGGTTCGGCGACGTCGAGTATCGGGACTGGGGGACGCTCTTCGTGCGCCTTGCACGCGAAGCGGCGGCACTCGAGGTTCGAGGGCCGTTCGTCATCGATGAGTTGCCGTACCTGGTGACGTCGTCGCCCGAGTTGCCGGCGACGCTGCAGAGGTTCGTCGATCACGAAGCGAAGCAGGCAAGGCTCGTGATCGTGGTCGCGGGATCGAGCCAACGCATGATGCAGGGTCTGGTGCTCGATCCGAAGCAGCCGCTGTTCGGTCGCGCCAGTGAGTTGTTCGAGATCAAACCGTTGGCGGCGCGATGGCTCGGGCCGGCTCTGGCACTGCGAGCGCCTATCGACATCGTGTCGGCCTGGAACGTCTGGGGCGGCATGCCGCGCTACTGGGAGCTCGCGTCCGACTTCCCCGATCGCCGCAGTGCCATCGATGCACTCGTGCTGGATCCGGCCGGGGCGCTGCACGACGAACCATCGCGGTTGCTGTTGGAGGAACAGCCGCCGGCGATCGCCCTGCGGCCGATCCTCGACGCCATCGGTGGAGGTGCGCACAAGGTGAGTGAGATCGCTGGGCGCATCGGCAGCCCGGCGACATCGCTCGCGCGTTCGATGACGCGCTTGCTCGAGCTTGGACTCGTCGTGCGCGAGACGCCGTTCGGGGAGCCCGAGCGCTCGACGAAGCGTGCGATCTACCGGCTGGCGGATCCGTTCCTGCGGCTGTGGTTCTCGCTGGTGGCGTCCAGACGCGCGATGCTCGCGCAGGTGGATCGCAAGGCGCGCCTGGCCCTGTTCGATGCGCGCGCGCCGCATCTGGATGCAGCGAGTTGGGAAGAGCTGTGTCGGGCGATGATCCCGCGGCTCGGTGGCGCGCTCGGGCAGGAGTTCGGGCCGGCGCAGCGCTACTGGGGTGGGTCGGGCGGCGAATGGGACGTGGTGGCTGCGAGCCTGCCGAAGCGTGCCCATCTGTTGGCAGAAGTGAAGTGGTCGGAGCGTCCCGCGACTGCCGAGCTGCTGAAGGACGCCCATGCCGAGCTGATGGCGCGCGGCGTGCCACCGTTCGTCAAGGGTGACGTCGTGCGCGCCCTGTTCGTGCCGACGCTGCCCCGGTCGCGGCCGAAGTCATTGCCGCGCGATGTCCGCCTGATCGACGCGGCCACCCTGCTCGCGGCGGGCAACGACGACTGAGTCGCAGCGGCTCACCGCGCGTCGAGCACCTCGCGCCACGGCTCGAGTCGCAGCAGCGGCTCGAGCTTGCTGCCGATCAGCTCGCGCTGCCAGTCGGCAAGCCGCAGGCCGCTCTTCTGCGCGTCCTTGCCGATCGCGATCGCTGTTTCGGGCTTGCCGAGCACGATCAAGTGCAGCGAGCTCACGACGTGGAAGCGCAGGTCCGTGCCGCGCAACCCGGCCGTCTGGATCGAGTCACCGAGGGCCTTCACGTGCTCGGTGGTCGCGATGCGTGCTGCCCGATCGGCCTGGCCGAGGTTGTCGACGGCGGCGAGGAAGTGGTGCTCGACCGAGTACCGCGCCGCGTCCTGCTCGCGGCCGCTCCTTCTCGCCGCTTCGGCGAGGGCCCGGAAGTGCTCGGCGAGGCGCGCGCGCAGCACACGATGCGGTTCCGTCGCGACTGCCGCGATCGCGAGATCGGTCTCGCCGCGCTGCATCAGCAACCAGCTGAGCCACATGCGCAGCTCGGGATGCTGCGGGTCGATGTGCAGCGCGTGGCGCACGAGCTGGTCCGCGCGGTCGAAGGCCTTGCCCTTGACGAGCACCTCGGCGAGCAGTTCGTAGAGCTGTGGATCGAACGGACGCAGCGCCACTGCCGCGGCCGCGGTCTTGCGCGCCGCGGCGAGGTCGCCCGCGAACATCTGCTCCTGTGCGAGCAGTTGCAGCAGCGCAGGCTCGAACGGCATCAAGGCCGCGGCGGACTCGAGCGAGGCGACGTCGGACCGTTCGCCGTGTGCGCGGGTCCGCTGGTAGGACGCGGCGAGGCAGTTGCCGGCGACCGGCAGGAGACCGAGCCCGCAGAGCACGACGCCGAGCCCGACCGCGAGCAGCCGCCGCGAGCGCGAGGCCGCGACAGCGCCCTCGACCTGCGTGCCGGCGAACAGGAACGCGATGGCCGCGGCCGGCGCGTTGCCGAGCGGCGCGCGCACGAGCATCAGGAGCAGCAGCACGAACAGCGGCAGCAGTCGCGTGTGGTCGGCACAACCGCGCTGCAGCGCCCACAACGCGGCCAGGAACAGCAGCAATGCGGGCACGCCGCCATCGACGAGCAACTCGAGCCAGTCGTCGTGCGCCGTGCGCACCGAGGTCGCGAACTGCCGCCCGCTCGAGAGCTCGATCTCGTACTCGCTGCGCACGCGCGGATACTCGATCGCGAACTGCCCCGGGCCGTGGCCGAGGAGCGGGCTCTCGCCGACGAGCTGCAAGGTGCTCTTCGCGATCTCGGCGCGCACGGCGAGCGTCGCGGTGCCGCGATCGCGTTCGGCCTTCGCCGCGGCGGCGTCGGCAGGCCCCGGCCGCGGAGCCGCGAGATGCAACAGGCAGCCGATTGCCGCGCCGACCGCGGCGAGTGCCAACGGCAGCCAGCCTCGTTGCTGCCGCCGCCGCAGCACCGACAGCACGAGGAGCCCGACCGGCAGCGCGATCAGGCCCGAGCGCGACTGGTTCACGACGAGGTAGGCGCCCGCGAGCACGAGCGACGCCGCGGGCAGCCAACGGCGCAGGCCGCTCGCGGCGGTTGCACCGAGTGCCGCGACGGCGGTGGCGGCGACGGCGGTCCACTCGGAGGCGACGTTCAGGTTGCCGAATACGGACACGGGCTCGCGTTCGACGCCGTAGCCGGCGATCTCGCCGAGACCTGTGCGCTGCAGCAGACCGAACAGCGACGTCGCCGCGAGCACGCAGGCGCACGGCCACGAGAACGCCGACGGCACGGCGGCACCGAGCCGCAGCACGACGAGCAGCGCGAGCCAGTGTGCCGTGCGGAAACCGGCGTCCCACGGCCGGAACGACGGCTCGGCGTCCGCGCCGTGGCCATCGCGCATCAGGTTCACGCAAGCACTGAGCACGAGCAGGCCGACGAGGCCGAGCCAGTAGCGCTCGCTCCGCACCGGAACGAGCGAACGGCTCACGAGCAGCGTGAGACCGGCCAGCAGCAGCAGGAGACCGCGGCGGACCTGCTCGAAGTCGATCCAGTACGGATGGAACGGAACGACGAGCAACAGCAGGAACAGCCACGGCAGCCACCGCGGCACGCCGGCACCCGAAGCCCCGGGTGCCAGGGCCGTCATGCGGGCACGGTCTTGCCGAGGTCGAGGATCGCGTCGACGTAGGCTTCGCTGCGGAACGGCTCGAGGTCGTCGACACCTTCGCCGGTGCCGAGGAACTTGACGGGCACGGGCAGCACCTCGCGGATGCCGAACACGGCGCCGCCCTTCGCGGTGCCGTCCATCTTCGCGAGGATCAGCCCCGTCACGGGGGCCGACTTCGCGAACTCGCTGGCCTGGCGGATCGCGTTCTGGCCGGTCGTCGCGTCGAGCACGAGCAGCGTCTCGTGCGGCGCCTCGGGCAGGTTCTTCTTGACGACGCGCACGATCTTCTCGAGCTCGGTCATCAGGTTCTTCTGCGTGTGCAGGCGGCCCGCCGTGTCGAGGATCAGGTAGTCGACCTTGCGCGCCATCGCGGCGGCGACCGCGTCGAACGCGACCGCGGCAGGGTCCGCGCCCGTGGCCTGCTTGACGATCGGGATGCCCATGCGGCCGGCCCAGAGCGTCAGCTGCTCGACGGCGGCCGCGCGGAACGTGTCACCGGCGCCGAGCAGCACCGACGCACCCTGCTGCTGCAGGAACCGCGCGAGCTTCGCGATCGAAGTGGTCTTGCCCGAGCCGTTCACGCCGACGACGAGGATCACGGTCGGCGCCTTCGCGGCGCGCAGCAGCGGAGCTTCGCAGCCCTGCAGCATCGCGAGCAGCTTCTTGCGCAGGAAGGCCGGCACCTCGGCGGTCTCCTTGACCTCGCGGCGCTTGTAGGCGGCCTTCAGCTCGTCGACGACGCGTGTGCCGACGGGGCCGAGGTCGCTGTTGTAGAGGACCTCCTCGAGCTCGTCGAGCAACGCTTCGTCGAGCTTGCGGCCCGCGAACAGCCGCGAGAGTCCCGCGGTCAGGACCTCGCGGGTCTTCTTGAGTGCTTGCAGCAGCTTGCCGAACACCATGCGTGTCGCCTACGCGCCTAGCCCGTCGGCCGCTGCCGGTTCGCCGCGGGCTGCCGCCTGGCCTTCGAGAGCCTGGCTCTGCAGGGCTTGTTCCTGCTGGGCCTGCGGGGCCGTCTGGCCCTGCTTCTTCGGGGCCTGGCCCTGCAGCAGGCGCTCGCGCTCGATGTCGATGCGGATGCGGTCGAGGATGCCGTTCACGAAGCCACCCGAGTTCGCGGTCGAGAACTTCTTGCCCAGCTCGATCGCCTCGTTGATCGCGACCTTCGGCGGCACGTCGTGGCAGAACATCAGCTCGTGCATCGCCATGCGCAGCACGTTGCGGTCGACGTTCGCCATGCGGCGCAGATCCCAGTTGCGCGTGACGGACTGCAGCTTCTGGTCGATCTCCTCGCGGTGCGCGAGCGTGCCCTCGACGAGGCGCGTCGCGAACTCGAGCACGTCGGTCTGCCCCTCGCTCGCCTCGGCGCACAGCTCGCGCAGCGTCACGCCGAGCTCTGCCGCATAACCCGGACCCCGCAGGTCGAACTGGAACAGGACCTGCATGGCGATCTCACGAGCGCGCGTGCGGCGTCTGATGGGGGCGGTCATGGCAAGGAGCGGTTTCCTGGGGAAACAGGGAGCCGACTTTAGCCATCGGCCGGCGCCGATCAACTCGAGATCTGCTCGGACGCCTCGAGCTCGCCGGTCTTCCGGCGAGGAAGGCCTTCCCTCGGCCCGACAGGTTCGCTGCACGGCAACCTCAGTTCCCTGCTGCGGAACCGGGTTGCCCGATCTGTGCGCGCAGGTCCGCCATCGCGAGTGCCGCCGTGGCCGCGTCGCTGCCCTTGTTGCCCGCGTCGCCTCCGGCGCGCGCGAGCGCCTGGTCCATCGTGCTGCACGTCAGCACGCCGAAGCCGAGCGGCAGGCCGAGATCGAGGCCGAGCCGCACGGCGCCCTCGGTCACGCCGTTGCAGACGTACTCGTAGTGATCGGTGCCGCCGCGCACGACGGCTCCCAGCATCACGACGGCGTCGAACTTCTTCGTCGACCAGAGCCAGCGGCAGGCGACCGGCAGCTCGAACGCGCCCGGGACCCAGCAGACCGTGACGTCGGCGTCCTGGACGCCGTTCGCGCGCAGCGTCTGCCGCGCGCCGTCGAGCAGCCGTTCGGTGACGATCTCGTTGAAACGCGACACGGCGATCGCGACGCGGCGACCGCGTCCTTTCGGCGATCCGTCGAGGACCTTGGCCATGCGGGCACCGTAGCGGCGCGGCCGCGGCCGCGGAAGCCGGCAGCGTCCCGCCGACGGATTCGCGGGGGCAGACCATTCCCTCGAGAGGGCCTGTGCCGCACGATGCGCGGCCCTCGCATGCCCACGACTGTTCCGTTCTGGATCGCTTTCGTCACCACGGTCGTGCTGCTCGCCGCTTCGCTGTTCACGGGCTTCTGGCGTCGCCGCCGCCTGCACCTGTGGCTCGGGCCGCTGACGATGGTCTCGCTGACGATCACCGTCGTGCTGACGGAGGAACTCGTGAGCCGCTACGAGTTCCCGCAGGACGTGCTCGCCACGCACCTCGTGTTCGCGAAGGCCGGTGGCCTGCTCGCGCTGCCCGTGATCGTCACGGGCGTGTGGCTGTGGCGCAGCGAGCGCGCGCGCAAGTGGCACCGGCTCTGTGTGCTCGTCTGGATTGCCGGCGTGCTCGCGGCGACCGGCACGGGGCTCTGGATGTTCGGGCACGGCGTGCCGCGCGCGCAGTGACGACGCCCTCCGCCGAGGGCGACGTTCAGCGGACCGCCGCCAGGCGGTCGAGCAGCTTCTGCACTTGCTGTTCGGCGAGCGTGCGTCGCTCGTCGCCGGTCTTCGCGAAGGCTGCCCCGGCGTGCGGTCGCAACACCGGGAAGCCGCCGAGATGCGGTTCGGGCGTGCCGCTCAACCGGTGGCACAAAGCGCATTGGCCGCGGTACGTGGTGTGCTTCGCGGTGCCGTAGTCGCGGAACAGGTCCTGGTCGTCCGCCTCGATCCGGCGGAAGAACCCGGCGGGAACGCCGAGCCGCAGTCCCTGCCGTTCGAGCTGCCAGATGCCGAAGTCGATCCCGTCGTGCGTGAACGTCGTGTTGCCGGCGGCCAGCGGTTCGCGGTTGGCGAGGCGCTGCGTGCGCACGTCGAACACGAGCGGCGTCGCGCGCGGTCGCCCGTCGGCGTCGACCGCGACGAGGCCCTGCACGAGCACGGCGCGAAAGCCGACCGGCACCATCGGGCCCTTCTTCGCCGCCTCCCCGGTGAGCGCCTCCGGCAGCATCGCGCCGAGTGCGTCGACGCCGTCGGGGTGGGCGAGGAACACCGACGACCACAGCAGCGTCTTCTCGGCGTCGAACAGGCGGGTCGAACGGCGCGTGACCTCGCGCAGCGAAGCGTCCCGACCGCCGAGTGCTGTGGGCAGCGCCGCGGCCAGGTCCTTGCCCGCGGCGTCGGCGAGCAGCAGGCGCAGCGGATCGCGCAGCGAAGCGAGCGTCGCCGCCGGCAGTGCGATCGCGAGCGATGCCCTGTGCAGCAGCGGCACGATGTCCTGGTGGCGTCCGACGTCGAGCAGCCGTTCCGCCGCGCGCAGCAGGTCGTGCTGGCAGAGCACCGCGAGCTCGGGCCGCGCGAGGAGCTCGCGCCGGAGGTCGGCGTTCGCGATCAGGTCGCGCAGCAGCGTGCTCGAGGCGTCCACGGCGTCCGCGGTCAGGTCCTCGAGCGGGAGCAGGCGCCCGTCGCCGCCGAACAGGCGCCGGTCGGCCGCGGTGCCCGCTCGTTTCTCGTGCACCCAGCCGGCGGTCCATCGTCGTTCGCCGGGATCGACGACGGTGCCCACTTCGCTCGGAGTCAGTTCGGCGAGCCACAGCAGGCGGAACAGCCGGTTCAGCGCGTGTTCGCTTTCCTGGTGGTACGGGACGAACGCGGCCGCCGAGGCCGGCAGGCCCCGCAGATTGTGCTCGGGTCCGTGGCGGCGGCCGTCCTGCGCCGCGGCGGGAAGCACGGGCAACAGCAGAGCCAGGACGTCGAGGCGGCGCAGCATCACGAACAGTCTACGGCCTTGGCGCGAGAATCTCGCGCGCATGGTCGCGGACCGTGCCGGCGAGGTGCCGGCGCGACGGCGCCGGGCATGTCCGCACGGAACCGCACACGCTACAACGGAGCCAATGCTGCGCGCCCTCTTCACCGTGTCGTGTTGCGTTGTCGCTCCGCTGCTTGCCCAGACTGCGGAGCCCGCGCCGGGCGCATTCACTCGCGCCGGCGACAACCTCGCGGAGCTCGAGCGCGCGTGGCGCGAGGTGCCCGACGCGCATCGTGCCTCGCTGAAGTTCGTGCTCGAGCACATGCCCGAGAGCGATGCGAAGTCGCTCGGGGCTGCGTTCCTGCTGCGCGAGGTCGAGCAGGCGCACGCGGCGCGCGCCGCCGTGCCGTGGGGCAAGGAGCTGGCCGACGAGGTGTTCTTGAACCACGTGCTGCCGTACGCGCAGGCCAACGAGGCGCGCGAGGACTGGCGCACGGACTTCATCGAGCGCTTCCTGCCGCTCGTGCGTGAGTGCAAGACGCCCGGGGAGGCCGCGAAGAAGCTCAACGAGACGATCTTCAACGAGCTGAAGGTGCACTACTCGACGGGCCGCTCGCGCGCGGACCAGGCGCCGAGCAGCTCGATCGCGCAGGGCAAGGCCAGCTGCACGGGGCTCTCGATCCTGCTCGCCAATGCGTGCCGCGCGTGCTGCGTGCCGGCGCGACTGGTCTCCGTGAAGTGGCCGCACAAGAACGGCAACCACACGTGGGTCGAGGTCTGGGACGGGTCGGCCTGGCGCTTCTGCGGCGCCGACGAGCCCGATCCGGCGGGGCTCGATCGCGGGTGGTTCACGGGCGACGCGGCGAGGTGCGCGGACGCTGCGCGCGAGCATCGCATCTGGGCCGTGTCGTTCGCAGCGACGGGCCAGCGCTTCGCGGCCGGGTGGGGGCGCGGCATCGAGCTGTGGGGCACCGACGAGTCGGCGAGGTACGCGCAGTCGGCGCCCATGCCGGCGTCGCAGTCGCCGGGAGGCGGCGTCGGCCTCGGGCTCGGCAGCCTCGCCACCGACGCGCCGGATCCAGCCGCCGAAGCACTGGGCAGCCAGCTCGACCGGTTCTTCGCGGCCGACGCGGCGGCCCAGGCGAAGTTCGAGTTCGACCGCAACCTCGACGCCGAGCTGGCCACGGCCGCGGGCGATGCCCGGCTGCGCGGGCTCGCGTTCGCCGCGTGGTGCCGCGCCGAGCGCGCTGCGCTGCAGCAGGACCACGCGCAGAAGGTCGTACGCGCCGGCGGCAAGGAGTCGGCGTTCGTCTGCAAGCAGGTAGGTGACGAGCCCGACGGCGGCTTCCCGCTCGTGATCGCGATGCACGGCGGCGGCGGCGTCAAGAAGGAGGTCAACGACTCGCAGTGGAAGCACATGCAGGTCTACTACAAGGACCATCCGGAGGCGGGTGGGTACCTGTACTGCGCGCTGCGTGCGCCGACCGACGAGTGGAACGGTTTCTACACCGACTACTTCTATCCCGTGATCGAGCGGCTGATTCGCCAGTTCGTCGTCTGCGCCGACGTGAACCCCGACCGCGTCATCGCGATCGGCTACAGCCACGGCGGGTATGGCGCGTTCGCGGTCGGACCGAAGCTGCCGCACCGGTTCGCCGCCGTGCACGCGAGTGCTGCTGCACCGACCGATGGCGAGACGTCGCCGGTCGGGCTGCACACGCTCGCGTTCTCGTTCATGGTCGGCGGGCGCGACAACGCGTATGGCCGGCGCGAGCGGTGCGAGAAGTTCGACGGCCTGCTCGCGGAGCTCAAGAAGCAGCATCCGGGGCTGTATCCGGCGACGTTCACGCTCGTCGAGAAGAACGGTCACACGGGCCTGCCCGATCGCGACCTGCTGGCGCAGCTGGTCGGCAAGGTGCGGGCGGTGACGCCGAAGCAGCTCCACTGGGAGCTGACCGACGGCGTCGTGAAGGATCACTACTGGCTGCGCGTGGGGGAGCCGAAGAAGGGGCAGCGGTTCGAAGCGCGGCTCGAAGCGCAGAAGCTGGTGGTTACGACGAAGGACGTCGCGGCAGCCGAGGCGTGGCTCGACGCGCGGGTCTGCGATCTGACGAAGCCGTTGACGCTCGAGGTCGACGGTGCCGCGCGCGAAGAGAAGCCCGCGCCGTCGCTGCGCGTGTTGTGCACGACGATGCAGCAGCGCGGCGATCCGCAGCTTGCGGCGAGCTGGATCGTGGAGTTGCGGTGACGAGAAATGGTGGTTGCGTGGCGCTGAGGAGTGACGGCAAGGTCCGGAGCTGCGCGCTGGCGAAGGCCGATGAGCGCAACCGAAGAAGGCCTCACCCCTCGCGTCATTCCGCTTGCCTCTCGATCACGCAACGGCGCACCGCGCCGCAACCAGTTCCGCAGGTGGTGCACCTGGCTCATCAGCGCAGAAGCAGGCAACCGTGTAGGATGTGAGCTTCCTTGACCACGTCGCCCGTGCTCCAGCCGCGTCTGCCGCGAAAGGAGTCGACATGTTCGCCAAGATCCGCACGAATGCGTCGCCGCGCGCGGCGGCGTCCTCGGTCCTCGCAGTTCTCCTCGCGCTGCCAGCCGCAACGGAAGAGGCCCTGGCCCAGGAGGGCTTGATCGGTTGGGGGAGGATGGTGGTCGACAGTCGCTTGCATGAACAGGCTTTCGTGGAGGTGGCGGCGGGGGCCATCCACACCGTGGTGCGGCGCAGCGACGGCAGCGTCGTGGCATGGGGTGAGAATCTCTACGGCCAGTGCAACGTGCCGGCGCTGCCGCCGGGGCTGTTGTATGTCGGCGTATCTGCTGCTGGTGCCCACACGGTAGTGCGTCGCAGCGACGGCAGCGTTCTGGCCTGGGGTCGCAACTACGAGGGCCAGTGCAACGTGCCGGCGCTGCCGCCCGGTCTGATCTACGTCGAAGTAGCGGCAGGTGGTATGTACACGGTAGCGCGTCGCAGCGACGGCAGCGTCGTCGCCTGGGGCGACAACTACTCCGGCCAGTGCAACGTGCCGGCGCTGCCGCCGGGTCTGTCCTACGTCGAGGTGGCAGCGGGTCTGGAACACACAGTGGCACGTCGCAGCGACGGCAACGTGGTGGCCTGGGGCAACAACCAGGACGGCCAGTGCAACGTGCCGGCGCTGCCGCCGGGTCTGACCCACGTCGAGGTGGCGGCGGGTTGGTACCACACAGTGGCACGTCGCAGCGACGGCAGCGTGGTGGCCTGGGGCAAGAACCAGAACGGCCAGTGCAACGTGTCGGCGCTGCCGCCGGGTCTGTCCTACGTCGAGGTGGCCGCGGGTTTGGAACACACGGTGGCACGTCGCAGCGACGACAGCGTCGTGGCGTGGGGAGACAACTTTTACGGCCAGTGCAACGTGCCGGCGCTGCCTCCGGGTCTGACCCACGTCGAGGTGGCGGCGGGCTGGTACCACACAACAGCGCGTTTGAGCGACGGCAACGTGGTGGCCTGGGGCAACAACCAGGACGGCCAGTGCAACGTGCCGGCGCTGCCACCGGGTCTGTCCTACGTCGAGGTGGCAGCGGGTGGGTCCCACACGGTTGCGCGCCGCAGCGACAGCAGTGTGGTGGCCTGGGGCTGGAACTACTACGGCCAGTGCAACGTGCCGGTGCTGCCGCCGGGCCTCACCTACGTCGAGGTGGCGGCTGGTGGGAACTTCACGATCGCACGCCGCAGCGACGGCAGTGTGGTGGCCTGGGGCTTCAACCAGTTTGGCCAGTGCAACGTGCCGCCGCTGCCGCCTGGTCTGCTCTACGTCGAGGTAGCGGCATTTGGTGGGCACACGGTAGCGCGTCGCAGCGACGGCAGCGTGGTGGCCTGGGGCACCAACGTCTATGGCCAGTGCAACGTGCTCGCGCTGCCGCCGGGCCTCTCGTACGTCGAGGTGTCGGCAGGTAGTGGGCACACGGTAGCACGTCGCAGCGATGGCATGTTCGTCGCCTGGGGCGACAACCAGTTTGGCCAGTGCAACGTGCCGGCGCTGCCGCTGGGTCTGTCCTACGTCGAGGTGCAGCCGGGGCACAGCCACACGGTCGCGCGTCGCAGTGACGGCAGTGTGGTGGCCTGGGGCTTGAACTCCAATGGCCAGTGCAGTGGGCCGGCCCAACCGCCGGGTCTGACCTTCGCGCAGATCGCGGCTGGCTACTACCACACCGTCGCCGTCCTTCGAGCCGGCGCCTACAACACGTTCGGAACGGGTTGCCCCGGCAGCGCCGGTGTGACGCAGCTCGAAGCGACCACCGTGGCTCGCGTCGGAGGGACGATGATCGTGCGCGTGGAGCCGCTGCCGCTGTCCCTCGCAGTGATGATCTCTGGCCTCAGCAACGTGAGCCATGCCGCCATTCCGCTGCCGCAGGACCTGACTGCGCTCGGCCTCACGAACTGCTGGCTGCGCGTGAGTCTGGACGCGAACGACGCGCTGATCGGAGCCTTGGGCTCGGCCACCTATGCGCTTGCGATCCCCGCGAGCGCTTCGCTTGCGGGATTCATCCTGCACCAGCAGGCACTCGTGCTCGATCCTGCGGCGGGCAATCCTGTCGGCCTCGTGATGTCGGATGCAGCGACAGCGGTCGTCGGCCTGTAGCAGTTCGAAGCCGACGCTCGCGGGGTGATGGGGCAGACGCTCCAGAAACACGCGCGTTTTGGCGCATCGCGGCCCGTGCTCGGGTCGACGTTCCAGGTCCGCTTCGCAAGCCTGCCGCCGTCGCCCTTGTCGCGGGTGTTTGCTGCGCTCGGCTTCTCTGACCAGACCTGGGGTAGCGTGCCGCTTCCGATCAACCTGACCGCGATCGGCTTCAGCTCCTGTTCCCTCTGGATCGAGCCCGGCGCGACCGAGCTGCTCTCCAATGCCGCTGGTGTCGCCGACTGGAACATCGCGATCCCCGCCGCGCCCTCCCTCGACGGCCAGACGTTCTTCCTGCAGGGTCTCGTGCTAGCGCCGGACTTCAATCCCGGCGGCGCCGTGATGTCGGCGTCGCGACGCTGCAGGGGTGGCGTGCTGTGACCATTCGTACGGGCGGCGCGAGCCGTACGCACTAGTCCCCAGAGCGACTACGCCTGTTTGCCCAATGCGAGGACGTATATCATTGCCCACGATGCCGGCACTGGTGATTCGTCACTCGATCGTCACTGGCCATGCCGAGCTCACGCCGCACGCCCTCCTCGATCGCCCGCGCTGGCAACCAAGCTGGCACGGCAACGGACGCGGGTGGTGGTGAGCGATCCGTCCCCCGTCTCTCGCCGCTCATTTCGCTGAGGTGTCCGATGTCCGAACCCGCGCATTGCGAGTCAACCGTGTCACGCATCGGGCGCTTCGCGCCGGTCGCGTTCCCTGCCGGCGTCGCACTGGTCCTGTTGTTGTCGTCGTGTGATCCCACCGTGCGGTATCCGACGACGGTCATAGCGCCCGCGCCGCCCGAGAACCCGGCGCGCGTGATCGGCTCGTACGATCCGTTGCCCGGGATCGTGCTCGCGGTCCAGTCGATCACTGGCGCCAGCAGCGAGGACAACACCTTCCGGGCCGGCGACACGATGGCGGTCCGCTACACGGCGAAGACCAACGACGGGCAGCCGCTCGACGTCAGCAAGCTCGACGCGGGGGCGATCTACGTCTCGGGCCCGACGTTCAACTACCAGCGCGTGATCGCCGAGCAGACGGACCTGCGGTCGGCGTCGGTCTACGAGGGCGGCGGCGTCTGGGTCTACCAGTTCCAGGTGCCGCTGCCGCCGAACTACCTCGCGCCGCTGAACGACACCGCCTCGTTCTCCGAAGACGAACTCGCGGGGCAGGCGCTGCTCGCGGGCACCTACTCGGTCGGTCTCGAGTTCCACGCCGTCTACGAGGACATCAACGCGCGCAAGTTCACCGACGCCGGCACGGCGGTTGGCGACTTCCTGTTTGGCGGTGCCCAGACGATCGCGCCGCGCGCGGTGAGCCAGGCCGACAACTGCAACGTCTGCCACACCGAGTTGCGCGCGCACGACGACACGCGCAAGGACGTGCGACTGTGCGTGCTCTGCCACACCGCTGGCGCAGAGGACAACAACACGAACGGCCTCACGCCGGGCGTCACGATCGAGTTCAAGGTGATGATCCACCGGATCCACAACGGCAGCCACCTGCCGTCGGTCCTCGGCATGTCGACGGACACCAACGGCAACCGCGTCTATCCGGCGATCGCGAGCGACCTGCGGCCGCTGCAATACGCCGACGGCGAGGGCGACATCGCCGACTTCTCGGCCGCGACGTTCCCGGTGTGGCCGAACCTCAACGTCGCGATGCCGCGCGACGCCGGCTACTCGGCGCTGTCGAGCACCGACCCGGACGGCAGCGGCCCGCTGCTGAGCCCGCGCGGCAGCGAGGACAGGACCCGCACCGGAGCCACGGCCTGCGCCAAGTGCCACGGTGATCCGGACGCCGGCGGCCCGCTGGTGGCGCCGGCCCAGGGCCAGCTCGCATACACGCAGCCGACCCGGCGCGCCTGCGGCGCCTGCCACGACGACGTCGATTGGGCGAAGCCCTACGCCGCGAACGGCATGCTGATGGGCGAGCAGCCGGACAGCAGCGCCTGCATCGAGTGCCACGCGAGCTCGGCAGCGAGCCAGCCCGTCGCCGCGCTGAAGCCGCTGTCGGTCGCCGATGCCCACCGGCATCCGCTCGTCGATCCCGCGATCGACGCCGGCGTCAACTCGGTGATCACGGCCGTCACGGGCGGCACCGGGCCGGCAGGCAAGTTCCAGGTCGGCGACACGCCGACGCTGACGCTGACGATCAAGAACGACGCCGGTGCCGACCTCGGCCTCGCGTCGATGGACTCGTGCAGCGCCTTCTTCTTCGGACCGACGACCAACCAGCAGCTCGTGATGCCGTACCCGTCGCCGAACGGCATGAGCCTCAATCCGTTCGACTTCGGCGGTCGCCTGGCGTCGAGCAGCGCGGGCAACAAGGGCATCCTGACCAAGATCGCCGCGGGCACGGCGGCTGTGGCCGAGCCTATCTTCGTGCAGTTCAGCGCGCCGACGGCGTTCGACGTGACCCGGGTCGACCCCGTGACCGGTCTGAGCAACGGCTCGCTGGGCAGCGGCACGCTTCCCGGCGCAGCCAGCACGAACCCCCTGGGCTCCTCGGTCAGCGCCTTCGAGCTGAGCCCGGCGCTCGGTTCGGGCACCTTCCAGATCGCGTTCACCTCGGCGACACACTTCGACGTCACCGGGGTGGTCGGAGGCTCGGGCAACCTGCCCGCGGCCACCAACGCGTCGACGCGGTTCGCTTCGGCGAACCTGGCCTTCAACATCAGCGTCGGCGCGAACGCGTTCGCCGCCGGCAACACGATTCACGCCGCAGTGTTCCGCGGCGCTGCTGCCAACCCGGTCGTCTTCGCGATCGTCGCCGGACGCACGCAGTTCGCCGCGGGCGACCGCTTCTACTACGAACTCGTCCCGGACGCGCCGTCCTACACGGCCAAGATCCCGATGGACATCGTGTTCGAGTTCCTGGCCGACACCGGCGCCACGCCGCTGCCCACCACGCCGCTGCCCCCGGCCGGGAACCTGCCCGTGTACTTCGGCCGCCAGCAGCTGTGGGAGGTCAACACGTCGGCGACGACGACGACCTCCACGGCGGCCGTCGCCGCACTCGACCGTTCGGTCGCCGTCAACAATGCCTCGGGCTTCCTCAACGGCGACACCGTCGTGATCGAGCCGGCGCAGGGCGTCGGCGTGCGCGAGTATCTGCAGATCGCGCCGGCGGACAGCAACGGCGTGATCATCAGCTCGAGCGAGCCCGGCAACGGCACGCTGGCCCGGATCTGGTTCAAGACGCCGTTGCGCTACGCACACGACGCTGGCGCGACCATCACGAAGGTCTCGCTCGCCTTCAGGCAGGAGGGCGCGGCCTACACACTGACGCCGTCGACCGGCGTCGTCACCTCGGGGGCGACCCCGTTCACGGCCAACCGCGCGATCGTGATGTCCTACCGGACCGATGCGCGGTTCGGCTACAAGCGCCACAGCGGCGACACCGTGCAGTCGGCCTACGTGCCGCCTGCCAACGACTCGCCGGACATCGGCCAGGAGCAGGGTGACTGGCACGGACTGCCGTATCTCGACGGCACCTACACCGCCGACATCTGGTTCTACAAGAACATCGACCTCGGGCTGCAGAACGAGCTGCAGACCTACCGCAGCACTTCGAACGCCGGCACCTTCGACTTCCTCTACGGCGGCGCGACCGAGATCGTGCCGCACGCGATCATCTCGGACAGCGCGAACTGCTACACCTGCCACGACGACGTGATCTTCCATGGCGGCGGCCGGCGTGGGCTCGACGCCTGCCTCACCTGCCACAGCATCAGCGGCAACGAGGACAAACCGCGGTGGGACACGCCCAAGGTCGGCTCGAGCACGACGAACACCGACCTCAGCACTGGCGTCGCGATCGAGTTCCGCCAGATGCTGCACAAGATCCACAAGGGCGCCGAGCTCGCCAAGGCTGCCACCTACACAGTGGTCGGCAACGGCGGCAATCCGAGCACCTACGGCGAGATCGAGTTCCCGGCGATGCCCGGCGGTGTCCGGCAGTGCATCCGCTGCCACGGCACCGACACGTGGAAGGAGCCCGCACCGCGCGTCCACCCGTCGGCCACCTCGTTGGTGAAGACGTGGGGCGTGGTCTGCGGCTCGTGCCACGACTCGGATCCGGCGCAGGCGCACATCGCGCTGAACACGCTCGGCTCCGGCGCCGAGAGCTGTGCAGTGTGCCATGGCGTCGGCCGGGAATTGGCGGTCGAGAAAGTGCACCTGCCGCGCTGAACGCGGCAGCTGCGCCCCCCCGGCGACGCCGGCGGGGCAGGTTCCTGATCCCGAAGTTCCACGACGCTCTGAGAGCCGCCACACATGACCTCTCCCTCGAGACCCGACTCGTCCGGCCGGTCGGTCGTGAGCTGCGTCACCGCCTGCCTGGCCGGTTGCGCCTGCCTGCCGGCGAGCCTGCTCGCTGCGCGCACCGTCTCGCCACAGGACCCGCAGGAGCCCGGCCACGGGGTGCCCGCAGCGGCACCCGCGCCGCAGACCCGACGCGAGGAACCCTTCCTGCGCGGCCAGCTGCGGTCACGCTACTACGTGCGCTGGACCGGCGCCGAGTCGGACAACGACCTCGTCGAGACGCTGGTGCTCGACGCCGGCCACGCCGGGCGGGATCGCGTCACGGGCCACCTGATGGGGCGGTTGGCGTGGGACATCGATGGCACCGACTCGACCTTCGCGAGCCTCAGCGACTCCTATGGCGACCGCGTCGATGCATTGCTCTACGACGCATGGATCGACCTGCACGAGGTGAGCGGATGCTCGCTGGTCCGCCTGGGCCGCCAGTCGATCCAGGAAACCCCGGAGGTCGCCTTCTTCGACGGCGCGCACGTGGCATCCGAGGAGCTCGGCAGCCTCGCGCTGCAGCTCGGCGGCTACGGCGGCGTGTCGACGCACCTCTACGAGTCGTCGCGGACCGGCGACCTGATGGCCGGGGCCTACGCGCAGCTCCGCCCGTGGACGGGCGGCCGCCTGCGCGTCGACTACATGCATCTCGAGGACGAGACGCAGTTGCGCAGCCACGACGACGACCTGCTGGGCGCGGGGTTCTGGCAGTCGTTCGGCACCTGTCTGGAGATCGACGGCCAGTACTCGCGACTCGGCGACCGCGATCGCGACGTGCAGGGACACGCGCTCTGCCGCGTGCAGGAGTGGGGCCTCGTGGTGCGAGGCTCGTACTACCTGCTGCTCGAGACTCAGGGCGACCTCGTGCTCGAGGCCGATCCGTTCTTCAACGCGATGAACGAACTGCGGCCGTACGACCAATGGTCGGTTGCGGCCGGCAAGGACGTGGTCAAGTCGCTGTATCTCGAGGGCGGCGCCGACGTGCGTCGCGTGCGCGACGACGCCGACATCGGCGTCTACAACCGCGACTACGATCGTTACCACGCGACCGCGAGGTGGTACGATGTCCTCGTCGCCGGATTGCGTATCGCCGGCACCTTCGACTACTGGGATGCCACCGAACAGACCGTGCGCAGCGGCGGTGGCGACGTCGCCTACGAGTTCGGCGCCACGACCGCGTCGGTAGGGACCTTCTACTCGCTCTACAAGTTCGACCTGTTCAGCAACAGCGAACACGACGACGTTCGCACCTGGTTCGTCCGGTTGCGCCACAAGGCGCAAGGCGGTCTAGTGCTCGAGGGCGACTACGAACTCGAGGACAACGACTTCGACGACTTTCACCGACTTCGTCTGGGGGTCACATGGAACTTCTAGAGCACACCTCCTGCAGGCGGACGAGACTCGCCGTGCTGCTGTTCCTCGGAACTGCGGTCGGGGGCTGCGCCATGGTGAGCTGGTTCGGGGCCGCGCCTGCGTTCGGGTTCAGCCACCGCGTCCACGCCAAGGAGGGACTCGAGTGCTCCGACTGCCACCCGGCCTGGGACAGCGCCGACGACCCGGGCATGCCGGCGCGCGCCGCCTGCATGCTGTGCCACGAGAACATCGACGCCGACAAGCCGCCCGAGCGGCGCATCGGCGTACTGTTCGACGGCGATGTGTACCGGGTCGGGCACGGCAAGCTGCTGGCCGACGAGATCCTGTTCTCGCACCAGCGCCACGCGACGAAACCGATCGACTGCCAGGCCTGCCACGTCGGCGCCGCCGAGAGCGACAACCTCGCGGCGAGCAGCGCCGCCGACATGGCCGACTGCACCGCATGCCATCGCCAGCAGAACGTTGCCAACGAGTGCGCGACGTGCCACAAGCGCCTGCGCATCGACGTCGCGCCGGATTCGCACGCGTTCCAGTGGAAGAAGCTGCACGGTCTGGCGGTGCGCGCGCACCACACGGCGACCGCCAACGACTGCGCCTTGTGCCACAAGGACGAGACGGACTGCCGGACCTGCCACCAGTCCGAGCCGCCGGACAACCACGACAACTACTTCCGGCTCCGCGGGCACGGCGTGCACGCCCGCATGGACCGGCAGAACTGCGCCGCGTGCCACCGGTCCGACTCCTGCGACGCGTGCCACCGCGACACGCGGCCCGTCAACCACGTCGGGTCGTTCGGTGGGACGGTCAGCAACCACTGCATCGGCTGCCATCTGCCGCTGCAGAGCAACGAGTGCTTCACGTGTCACAAGGACACGCCGAGCCATGCGCTCGCGCCGCCGAAACCGCCCACGCCCGTGCACGCGCCCGGCATGAACTGCCGGCAGTGCCACGGCCTCGGCCAGCCGCTGCCGCACGTCGACAACGGCACCGACTGCAACGACTGCCACCGCTGAACGGGAGCTGCGGGCCCTGCGCACAACGACGGCCCCGTCTGCCCACCACGCCGTAGTCATCTGCGGGCCATCCGGCGCATTGTCGAGAGGAACACGATCCAGCACCGTAGGCGGGCGTTGCGGATGCGGCCTTCGCATCCGGCGTCAGCCGAAGGAGGCACGTGAGACTGCTAGCCCCGCTCGCCCTCGTCGTTGCGCTCGGCGCCTGTGATCAGGCTCCTCATCGGGCGTCGTGGCCCGGAGTCGCCGGTGCTGCCGCCGTGGCACCCGGCGAGAAGGTCGAGGTGCCGCCGCCGCCGTTCACCGAGGGTGCGTTCCCGTGCACGGAGTGCCACGACCCGGCGATCCCGACGAATCGCACGCGGCGGCCGATGGAGATGGCGCACGTGGAAGTGGTTCTGAAGCACGACGAGCAACATCGCTGGTGCCTCGACTGCCATGCTGCGGAGAACCGCGACAAGCTGCAGCTCGCCAGCGGCGAGTTGGTGGACTTCACCGAGTCGTACAAGCTGTGCGGCCAGTGCCACGGCGACAAGTACCGCGACTGGCGCGTTGGCGTGCACGGCCGTCGTTCGGGAGCGTGGAACGGTCACAAGACCTACCTGCTGTGCGTGCACTGCCATGCGTCGCACGCGCCGGCGTTCCAGCCGCAGGCGCCGCTGCCGCCGCCGATCGCTCCCGCGCGGCTGTCGGCCTCGCGGGATCCGCGCGCAGGAGGTGGCCGATGACCCAGACCTTGCCCAACCGACGTGAGTTCCTCTGTTCGCTGGCGGGATGTGCGGCCGCAGCGACCGCGGCCGGCTGCTCCGACCTCACGCACACGAGCTGGTTCCGTTCGCGTTTCCGCGAGATGAGCGACGACGAGAAGAAGCAGATCGTCGCCGGTCTGGAACAGGAGCACACCGCGAAGTTCGGCAAACCGGTCGAAGTCGGCGTCGAGCCGCCGATGCAGGGTGTCGAGTTCGGCTACGCGCTCGACATCTCGCGCTGCATCGGCTGCCGCAAGTGCGTGTACGCGTGCGTCGAGGAGAACAACCAGAGCCGCGATCCGCAGGTGCACTGGATCCGCGTGCTCGAGATGGACAAGGACAAAGGCGTCGACTTCGCGCACGCCAACGCCTACTACGAGGCGGACAAGGTCCCGAGCGAGGGCCACTTCTACCTGCCGGTCCAGTGCCAGCAGTGCCAGAACCCGCCGTGCGTGAAGTCGTGCCCGGTCGGCGCCACGTGGCAGGAGAAGGACGGCATCGTGGTCATCGACTACGACTGGTGCATCGGCTGCCGCTGCTGCATGTCGGCGTGCCCGTATGGCGCGCGCCACTTCAACTACGCGGAGCCGCAGATTCCCGCCGAGCAGCTGAATCCGAAGACGCACTACCTCGGCAACCGCCCGCGCATGAAAGGCGTCGTCGAGAAGTGCACGTTCTGCATCCAGCGCGTGCGCAACGGCCGCTACCCGGCGTGCGTGGAGGTCTGCCCCGTCGGCGCGCGAAAGTTCGGCAACCTGCTCGATCCGGACTCGGAGGTCCGCTACGTGCTCGAGCACAAGCGCGTATTCGTGCTCAAGAGCGAGCTCAACACGCGCCCGCGCTTCTTCTACTTCTACGGCTTGTGAGGCGATCGTGGCAACCTTGCGTCACTTCGCGGACTTCGCGCTCGGCAGCCTGCGCATCGTCACGCGCGGCAACGCCCTCTACTGGCTCTGGGTCAGCGGCCTGCTCGTGCTGATCGCCGTCGGTGCCTGCTTCTACGTCGGCCAGCTCGACACCGGCTTGATCGCGACGAACATGCGCGACCAGGTGTCGTGGGCGTTCTACATCGGCAACTTCACGTTCCTCGTGGGCGTCGCCGCGGCGGCCGTGCTGCTCGTGATCCCGGCCTACGTCTACAACTGGAAGCCGATCAAGGAAGTCGTGATCCTCGGCGAACTGCTCGCGATCGCCTCGATCGCGATGTGCGGCCTGTTCGTCACCGTCGACATCGGCCGGCCCGAGCGCTTCTGGCACCTGATCCCGGGGCTCGGCCTGCTGAACGTGCCGAACTCGCTGCTCGCGTGGGACGTGATCGTGCTGAACGGCTACCTGGTGCTCAACTTCGTCATCGTCACCTACCTGCTGTTCTCGCTCTACCGCGGTCGCGTGCCCAACAAGAAGGTGTTCCTGCCGCTCGTGCTGTTCTCGATCCCTGCTGCGATCGCGATCCACACCGTCACCGCGTTCCTCTACAACGGCCTGCCCGCGCGTCCGTTCTGGAACGCCTCGATCCTGGCGCCGCGGTTCATCGCTTCGGCGCTCTGCTCGGGTCCGGCGGTGCTGCTGATCCTGATGCAGTTGTTGCGCCGCTTCACGCGGTTCGAGATCGACGACCGCGCGATCTGGAAGGTCGCCGAGCTGATGGCCTACGCGATGGCCGTCAACCTGTTCCTGCTCGGCGCCGAGGTCTTCAAGGACGTCTACTCCGACACCGAGCACCTCGTCCACATGCGCTACATGTTCGTCGGCATCGGCGAACACACCGCGATCGTGCCCTGGATGTGGCTGTCGGTGATCTGCTCGCTGGTTGCGTTCCTGTTGTTCCTGGTGCCGAAGACGCGCGCACACCCGGTCACGCTGAATCTGGGCTGTGTGCTGATCTGGCTCGGTGTCTACCTCGAGAAGGGCATGGGCCTCGTGATCCCGGGGCTCACGCCCGACACGCTCGGGGAGATCTACGAGTACTCGCCGTCCACGACGGAGGTCTGGATCGCGGCCGGCATCTTCTCGGTCGGGTTCCTGCTGTTCACGCTGATGGTGAAGGTCGCGACCCCGATCATGCTCGGCGAGTTCCGCGTCGGCGGCGCACCCGCCGGGGAGGCGTCCGCGACGCCGGGAGGAGTCACCCTCGCGCACTGACGGGCCAGGCCCGCCGGGACTGGGCCCGCCGGTGCACATGCAGGATGGGAGGTCGACTGTGAACATGCACCTGTCCACTGGCACGTCGCCCGAGCCGGTCCTCTCGCAGTTGCAGGACCTGCGCGCCGAAGTCGAGCGCCTGCGCGCTCGCGTCGACGCCCTCGAGGGAGGTGTCGCGCCGCAGCGAACGGCGCCCGACGGCGGCTCATCGGAAGCGGCGGCCGAGGGAGGTTCGTGGATGCGGCACTCGGGGGCGTTGCGCCGGCTCGCGACGATCTCGTTCGTGCTCGTAGTCGCACTCGTGCTGCGCACGCTGACCGATGGCGGCGTCGTCGAGGCGTCGCTCGGCGTGTGGCTCGGCATCGGCTACGCGGGGCTGCTGATGCTCGTGGGCTGGCAACGGTTCGCGGTGGATCGGGTGGGCAAGCGCGTGTTCACGCTGTGCGGCGCCCTGCTGCTGTGCGCGCTGGTGCTCGAGACGCACTCGAGGTTCGAGTGGCTGTCGGCGACGGCCGCGCACGGCCTTCTCGTCGTCGCGCTCGCGGCCGCCTCGCTGCTGGGGCTGCGCTACGGGTCCCGGATCGTACTCGAGCTCGGTGTCTTCGCGCCCGCGACGACGGCGCTCGCGCTCGGCTTCCCGCAGCCCGAGTTCCACTTCACGGCCGGCACGCTGCTGCTCGCGGCGGCTGCCGAGTCGCGCGCGCGCGGGGAGCGGTCGGGTTGGTTGCCGTGGGTGCTGCTGCTGGAGATCGCGTTCTTCTGGCTGCTGTGGGCCGCGAAGCTGCGAGCCGCGCTGGCCCACGACGCCGCGGTCGATCCGGCCCTGCAGCTGGCCTGGTACGCACCGGCGCTCGTCGCTGTGTTCGCCGTGCTGCTGTGGCAGGCACTCGTGCGCGTGCGCGGACGGCCGGGCGCCTTCGCCTTCGCGCTGCCGACCGCGAACGTCGTGCTCGCGATGGCGGCGGCGGGCGCCGTGCTCGTGCCGTGGCTGCACGCCGGACGCTGGCTCGGCGGCGCAGCGCTCGTCATCGCCGCGGTGCACGCCCTCGCCGCCCGCCGGCTGCGGTGCTCTGGACACGCCGGGGCCGCGGTCGCGTTCGCGGTCGCCGCGCTCACCGCCTGCGTGCCCGGCCTCTGGCTCGCGGCCGCGAACTGGTGGCTCGCGCTGCCGGCCACCGCCGCCGTCGCGATGGCGCTCGGGCCGGCGTCGCATGCGCTCCTGAGCGGCGGTCTGCGTGGGTGCGCATTGGTCATCCAGGTCGCAGTGCTCGCGGTCGCGTTCGCCGGGGGCTCCTTCGCGGCGCCGCCCGCCGAGCCATGGTCCGCGCTGGCGCTCGCCACGGCACTGATCGGGCTCTGCACCGCGCACCGGCGTTGGACGCGGCGCGTCCTGCCGCCGCCCGGTTCGCTCTACGCGCGGCTGTGGCCGGACGACGCGCCGGCGCGCGTGCTCTCGTGGTGCGCGATCCTGGCGCTGTTCGGCGGCCTGCGCACGGCGCTGTGGCTCGCGCTCGGGGCGTTCGCGATCGACGCGCCGGACGCGTTCGCCGCGGGCCAGTCGATGCTGCTCGTGGGCATCGCGATGACGATGCTGGCCGTTGCCTGGTGGCGGCGCGAGCGCGCCACGCTGCGCGACGCGATCGTCGTCGCCGCGATCGCGGGCGCCAAGGTGTTCGCGTCGGACCTCGTGGTGCTGCACGGCGTGCCGCGCGTGCTCGCCGTGTTCTCGTTCGGCGTGTTGGCGCTGGTCGGCTCGGTCGTGCTCGGGCGATGGCAGTCCGCGGGGGCCGAGTCCCGGAGCTGATGGCGTCATTGTGTTCAATTGCCCCATCAGTCCGCTACTACGCCCCTCTGCGTAGCGCTGGCGCAAGGTGGTGCATTACCTTCCGCGGGAGCGCCGCCCACGTGCTGGCGCATCCCCTCCCAACGACGCGGCGCCCCACGCGGGCAGCCGACTCCCCATGCAACGATTCCTCCGACTGCTCCGGTCCAACTGGTTGTCCGCGGCCGGCGGCGTGATCACCACGCTGTCCTTCATGGCGTTCGTCTCCACGCTCGTCTACGTGGCGCTGCACGGCTATGCGCACGGCCCGTATCTGGGTCTGTTCGCGTTCCTGCTGCTGCCGGCCGTCTTCCTGGTCGGGATCCTGATGATCCCGCTCGGGCTGTTGGTCTATCGCCGCCACGTGCCGCAGCGGCTTGCCGCGCTGCAGGAGAAGCCCATGCGCATCCTGCCGGTGCTCGGCGTGCTCACCGCGGTGAACCTCGCGACCGTCGGCACCGCGGGCTACGAGGCCGTGCACTACATGGACAGCCAGCAGTTCTGCGGCAAGGTCTGCCACACCGTGATGTCGCCGACCTACGAGATGGCGCTCGACTCGCCACACGCGAACATCGCCTGCGTCGAGTGCCACATCGGTTCCGGCGCGGGCTCGTTCGTGCAGGCGAAGCTGTCCGGGATGCGGCAGCTGGTCGCACTTGCGTTCGACACCTACCAGCGGCCGATCCCGGCGCCGGTGCACTCGATGCGGACGTCGAGCGAGATCTGCGAGAGCTGCCATTGGACCGGCAAGGCGAGCAACGACCACTTCGTCGTGCGCGATCACTTCGCCGACGACGCCGAGGTGACGCCGTCGACGAACGTGCTCGCGATGAAGATCGGCGGGCCGCGTCCGGACGGCACCTGGACCGGCATCCACACCCACGCCGACCCGCGCGTCGAGATCACGTTCGTCGCGGCCGATCCGAAGCGCGAGAAGATCGACTGGATCCGCTACGTCGGCCCGGACGGCAAGGAGCGCATCTTCACGCTCGACGGCGAGAACCTCGACAAGAGGCCGGACGGCGAGGTGCGCCGCATGGACTGCATCGACTGTCACAACCACGCCGGCCATCACCAGCAGGAGCCCGAGGCGGCGATCGACGCCGCGATCGCCGCGGGCCGGATCTCGCGGCAGCTGCCGGGCATCCGCAAGCTCGCCTTGGCGACGCTGCACAAGCCCTGGCAGCGCGATCAGGCAAGGGAACAGATCCGGCGCGACCTCGAGCAAGGCTACGCAGCCGACGGCGGCCTGACGGCGGCGAAGGGCGACCTGCTGCGCGGCGCGGCCGAGGCCGTCGCCGCCATCTGGCTGCGCAACGTGCATCCCGACATGAACCTCGGCTGGGGTGCCTATCCGGACTTCTCGGGGCACCGCGGCTGCATGCGGTGCCACGACGGGCAGCACCTCGATGCCGCGGGCGAGTCCATCACGGCCGACTGCGCGAAGTGCCACGCGGTGCTCGCCGAGAAGCAGAAGGAGCCGGCGATCCTGCAGCAACTCGGCGTCGAACGCAGGTAATGGCCGGCGCCTGCTTGCCGGGTCCCTCGGCGTCGCCGTCTGTAGTGCGAAACCGGCGGCATGCCGGGATCCTGTGCACCCGGAGCCTGCGGCCGTCCTACGGGCGCACGTCAGCGCACGATGCCGCCGGCGACGGGGCTGGTGAGCAGCGGCAGCGACAGCCCGGTGACGCCCTGGAACCAGAACGGCTGCGACACCAGTGACGGGTTGGTCGGGATCGGCCAGGAGGCGAGCGCCGAGCCGCTCGGTCCGGCGAGGTACAGGCCGGCGGTGAGCACGTTCGCGAGTGCAAGGAACGGTTCCGGCGTGGTCAGTCCGATCGAGTTCCACGCCAGCTGCGTGTCGGCGAACACCGCGGCAAAACCGTTCGCGTCGGTGCGGAAGTCGAGCGTGAAGGTCGTGCCGACCTGCAGCGGCGATGGCCGCAGGACGCCGAGCACCGCATCGTTCATCGCGGGGCACGCGGACGCCCACGTGATCCGGGAGGCGCGCAGCACGCCGGACGCAACGAGGCCGCAAGTGTTGCCGCCGCCCTGCAGCAAGGCGTCCGAGATCCACGTTTCGCCGCCGATCGCGCGGACCGCGGCGCCGTGAAGGCCCCACTGCGCCGTACTGCCGCTCGCCTGGAAACCGCTGCCCTGGAAAACGCAGTTGTCCAGCCGGATGCCGTCGCCGCCCGGGGCGTACAACGCTGCCAGCGGCGCCGCGAACGAACCGCCGACGACGGTGACGACGCCATCCACGGCGTACACGCCGTTCGTCGCCGGGTTGAGGTTCAACCCCGTCACCGTGCAGTCCTGCAGGTGCACCGCTGCCTGGCTGATGTACAACGCTTTGAACGCGCTGCTCCGGAACTCGCACTGGTCGAACGTGACGCGGTTGCCGAAGACTTCGACGCGCGGGAAGATGTTTGGTCCGATGGTCGGCGTGGTCGCGACGAAGCGCAGGCCGACGACGTGCGCCGATTGACCGGTCAGGATCAGGAACCGGGTCGCTCCCTGTGTCGGCGGGCAAGTCGGCGTCGTGGCACAACCCGGCGGCGCGAAGGCCCAATCGAAGGCGATGTTGACCGTGCCCGGCACCAGCGCACGAATCGTGACGCCGACGGTGACGTCGAACTGCGCGTACGTGCCGGCCTGCACGTTGATCACGTCGCCGGGCGCGGCGACCGCGAGTGCGTCGCGGATCTGCGGGAAGCCCCCTGGTCCGACGAGGTGAGTCGCCTGGGCGGCGGCGGCCGGGACCAGCAGCAGGAGGACGAGACGCGCATGCGGCATCCGCCAATCGTAGCACTCACGAGCCCGGACGGCCGGGACCGCCAGGACACGGACACCGTCAACTTCTCCGAAGCTGTCAGCGGCTGCTCGAACACCGCGAACTCGACCATCATCGCGCACGAATGGGGCCACGGCCTCGACGATCGCTACGACGGCATCTCGCAAATCGATGGCCTGGGCGAAGGCTGGGGCGACATCTGCGGCATGTACCTGCTCGACAGCCCGCTGCTCGGCAGCGGCTACTGGATCGCTGGCGTGCCGCTGCGCAACGGCAACAAGACGACGCAGTATTCCGTGCTCGGGCTGCGGCGTTCACGACGCCGGCGAATCGTGGATGGGCTTTGCGTGGAAGCTACTCGACCGCCTCGCCACGACGCTCGGGCTGCCGTGCGCGGAGTGTTCATCGCCGACGACAACTACCACAGCTCCCACAACTACCGACAACTACGCGCCGTCGTGGACACGCACTTGGGCGGCTGTGGAAGTAATTCGCCGAAGGAGGCGAGTTCCGTTCTCCATCCCGCCTCGACCACTTCAGTCTTCGCGAGGTCCAGTCCATATGCGCGTGTTCTCGACCGCCTTCTTGACCGATGGTCAGTCTCGTACGCCGAATCGGTGCTCGGAATCATCGAGGCCTACAAGCTCGGCGAGATCGTCGGCGGCACGACCGCGGGCACCAATGGCAATGTCAATCCATTCGACTTGCCGGGAGGGTACAGCGTGTCCTGGACGGGCATGAAGGTGTTGAAGCATGACGGCAGCCGGCACCACGGCGTCGGCATCGCACCGACGGTGCCCGTGGCGCCGACGGCAGCGGGCATCGCTGCCGGGCGCGACGAAGTGCTGGAGAAGGCGGTCGAGGTGCTGAAGGCGGCGATCGCGCGGTGACGCGCCCGAACAATGACCGGCTGTGCGCCACGCGGCCGTGACCTTCCCTGCCCTCGCACACCGTTCGTAGTAGCCAGACACCGCGCGCACCGGGATCCGCGGCCGCCGACGCGCACGAGCCGCGAGTTCAGGACGCCGGTGACGACGCGCAGCCGGACCACGTCGTGAGCTACTTGCCGCCGTCGGGCTTCTTCTCGTCCTTCTTCTCGCCGCCGTCGGGCTTGCAGACCTTGCAGTCGGCGTGGTCGGTCTCACGCAGCTTCTTGAGGTCCTCTTCGCTGCGCTTCTTGCGCGGGTCGAGGTGCTCGATCTTCTCCATGCGCTCCTTGAGGCAGAACGGCTTGTAGGTCGGGCTCTCCTCGTTGTGGCACTTCGCGCACTTCTCCACCTTGCGGCCGACCTGGATCTCGTCGGCATCCATCGGCGATGGCAGCGTGCCCTGCTTCATCGCCTCGGCGAAGCGCTTCTTCTGGTGGTCTTCGCCGGGCCCGTGGCAGCTCTCGCACTGCACGCCGTGCTCGATCTTGAAGGAGGCCTTGATCTCCTTCTTGTCGACCCCGAAGGCGGTGACGTGGCACTTCAGGCACTTCTCGCTCTTCTGCGGGTCGTCGACGCCGGCCTTCTTCGCGACCTCCTTCGCCTTGTCCGAGGCGAGGTTCTCGTAGGCCTTGGCGTGGGGGGTGGTGAGCCA
>DASVAL010000082.1:0-88132 GCA_036376355.1 Planctomycetota bacterium | reverse complement strand
CAGGCGGCTCGAGCAGCTCGCGCAGGCGGTTGGTGGCCTGCTCGAGCTCGCCGCGCGGCCGCGCAAGCGACACCGCCAGCGCGTGGGAGACGAAGCGTGCGTTCGGATCCTCGAGCAGTGAGAGCCGCTGCGCAGGGTCGGAGTTGGCGGCGAGCAGCTGCGACGCGAACTCGATCCTGGCGCGCCGGCCCGACTGGCACCACACCCTGCACATGTTGTCGAACCTGGCCGCGTCGCCTGCGACGGCAGCGCGCACGGCGGCAGCGCGTCGCGCCAACCACGCCATCGCGAGCTCGGCGGCCGCGTTGTCGCCGGGTCGCTGCCAGCCGAACACGGCGCGGATCGCGTCGTCGCTGCAGGGGCCGGCGTCCTCGACGATGCCGAGCACGGCGTCGTGATCGGCTTGGTCGTTCCACTGCGCCAGTTGCAGCGATTCGCTGGCGAGCGAGAGTCCAGCGGACGTGAACGGACCCGCGCCGGCCGGCGCCGGCCGGCCGCGCAGCGCACCGTCGATCGCGGACAGCAGTGCGCGGTCGCCCGGCGGCAGGTCTCCGCACGCGGCGAGCACGGCCTCGGCTGCCTTGCCGCAAGCCGCCGCGAACTCGGCGTTGCCGTGCGTACGTTCGTGCAGGCGCAGCGCCGGCAGCGCGACGACGCCGGCCTTGCCCCAGGCGGTGAAAGCCGAGACCGCCGCGAGAGCGACGCGGGTCTCGGTGTCCCACAACCGGCCGACGAGGTCGGCGCGCTCGAGCATCGGCAGCGAAGCGCCTTGTTCGTGCAGCAATCGGATGCCGCGCATGCGCTGCTCGACCTCCCAGTGCTCGAGCAGCCCGCGCGCCGCCGCGAGGTCCTGCGGTTCGCCCGACAGCAGCAACCAGGCTGCGGCGAGGTCGCCGGCGGTGAAGTTGCCGGCGCTCTGCGCGAGCCACAAGTCCGGTCCGCGCTGCACCAGCCGGTCGAGGCGGTTACGGACCCGCGTCAGCAACTCGACCTTGTGTTCCCAGCGGCGCTCCGGCTGGCAGATCAACCAGCGGCACGCGGCGACGCACTCGAGGTCCGACTGCCGGAGCATCGCGACGAGCCTTTGCTCCTCGTCTTCGCCGGGGATCTCCTCCTGCAGGACCAGGACCTGGCTGAGCCAGGACCTGCGCACGCCGAGCGGCGCGTTCCCGAGCTCCTTCACGGTCGTGGCGAGCTGTTCCTTGGTCATGAACGGTGCGACCGCGCTCAGCGTCCAGCACGCCTGCGTGGCGATCCACTCCTCGTCGAACTGCATCACGTCGCGCAGCTCGGTCAGTGCCGGCAGCGCGGCGCGGCCCAAGCGTCCGAGCGCCAACAACGCGTTGCCGCGCGCCAGGGGCGGCACTTCGCTGCGGCGGTTGTAGCGCAGGAGGTCCTGCAGCTTCGGCACCGCGTAGGCGCCGAGATTCGCGAGGCGCGTGATCGCATCGGGCGCGGTCGCCGGATCGGCGAGCGCATCGATTGCCTGCTGCACGATGCGAGCGCGCGGATCGTTCTGCGCCGGCAGCGCCGAGCAGGTGAGCGCGAGCGCGGCGGTGACCGTGGTTGCCGCGGGGCGCCGCCACAGGGAGAGTCGGCGGTCCATGCCGCAGAGGATCGCGCAGCGGCGGCGTTCGCGGAAGGGGGGCGCGCTGGTCAGCGCCCGGCAGCTCTACCAGAACCGCCACCAGGGCTTGCTGCGCGCCCAGCCTGCGGGCGTCTTGCCGTTCGCCTTGGCCTGCTTCCACTCGGCGAGCCGGCGATCGAGCACCGCGTCGACGATCCGCTGGTTCGCTGCAGTGTCCGCGACCTCGTAGATCGACGCGGTCGCGCGGCCGAAGCACTCAGAGTAGTCGGCGAGATACCGCGACTCGTAGTACGCACCCGTGAACTGATTGCCCGCGTCGTCGAGGTCCTCCTCCCAGAACTTCTCGTCGCACTGCTCGATCAGGAAGGTGCGGCCGCTCGTGCGCCCCTCGCGCACCGCCGCGACCGCGGCCGCCGAGTGCTCGACGTGCAACTTGCCCGCGAACCCGCGCCGCAGCGCCCACGACAGGTACATGCCGATGTGCGTCGCCCCGTTCTCGGGCGGCAGGTCCTCCGGAAAGCCGTCGGCGTAGTGCCAGTCTGCTCGATCGTAGACCATGTCAGTTCGCTCGATGGATCCGCTGCATCGTCACTTGGCCCACTGCACCGCGCCGAGCTCCTCGGCCAGCGGCATCAGCGTGCCGCGCCACTGCTGCACGTCGAACAAGAGGAACACCTCTTCCTGCTCGGACCCCGGCAGCTTCGCGAAGCCCGATTGCCCGCCCGGCGCCGTGACGACGAGCACGTACCTGCCGTCCTGCGACCAGACGAGGCGCGGCGACACGCCGTTCTTCGGCTTCGCGCGTTCCTCGGGCAGCGGGTGCAGGACCACCCACTGCTGGTCGCAATACGTGTCGCCTTCGGCGAGCAGCACGGTCGGGGACGCGATGTGCGCGAGCCGCGCCTCGAACTTGCCCACGGGCGCGCGCTGGCTCGCGAACACGTCGATCGTCGGCGTGACGGCGAGCCGGCCTGGCACGCAGTTCTGCGTGTTCGAGTGCGTGGTCAGGTTCTGCACGCGGTTCTTGCCCATGCCGCCGGCGACGAGGCCCGTGCGGCCCGTGTACTCGGACTGCGGCTTCGCGATGTCGAGCTTCTTCACCGGCAGCGTGACCGCGGCCGCGGACTTCCACTTCGCGATGCCCCAGGCGTCGTTCGCGAGCTCGGACGACCGCGTCGACTGCGCGAACGAGCGGTCGTGCGCGAGCAGCACGAACTCGCCGGAGGGCAGCTTCGCGAGCTTCGACGGGGTGCGCCCGGTCGCCTCGCTGCCGAGCACGGCGAAGCGCTTGCTCTGCTCGTCCCACGCGACGCGGTAGCGCGCGCTCTCGACGCCGCCCGACGACGTCGCGAACGGCGAGATCAGGATCTCGCGCGATCCCCGCACCATCGAGTACTCGATCTGCACCGCGGGCGCGCCCAGGTTGCCCTTCATGGTCGTCAGCGAGAGCCGCACGACGCGCGTGCCGTCCGGCGACGGGAACGGAACACCCTGCTGCTGCGCCGCGAGCGTGTTCGCCGGAGCCGCGGCAAGAGCGGTGAGGACGAGGCTCCGGGTCCAGCGGCGGGCGGCGTGCATGCGCCGTTTCTTCGTCACGATCCGAGCGCACACTGAACTGCGCGGTGGCCCGCCGCGGTGAGCGCGATCACGGCTTCACGGCACCTCGAGGATCACCGTTGCCATGGCGCCTGGCTCGACGCGCAGGCGCTGCCACTGGTCGTCGCTGGAGCGGTTGTCGGCGAACACCGCGAGCTCGCCGGCCGCGACCGTGAAGCGTGCGACGCCGTCCTGGCCGGTCTTGCTCGACGCCGTGAGGGCCTTGTCGCGGAACGCGTCCAGCGTCGCCGGCGCCGGACCCTCGCCGGTCCACGTCCTCGCGAGGACCTCTGCACCCGGCACGGGCTGCCCCGCGCGCATCGTGCGCACGACGAGCGTCGCGGTCGGCGGCGCCGTGATGCGCACGACGTCGTCGCACGGGACGGCGCACTGGAACGGCACGTAGAGGCCCTCGACGTCGATCGAGCCGATCAGGCGGCCTGGCGGGAACGGCCCGAGACGCATCGTGCCGTTCGCGGCCGTCCTGCAGGTGCCGCTCGCGTGCTCGGGCTGCATTGCGCCTGCGCCGGTGTCCGCCTGGCCCTCGCCCGCCCGCCAGGTGACCTGGAGGCCGACGCCGCGCGGCTGCCCGTTGCCATCCGCTACGGCGACGTCGACGAAGTGCTCGCCGAGTTGCAGCACCGTGTCGTGATCCGAGACGGCCTCTGCGCGCGGGCGGAACGACCACGAGAAGGCGCGCAGGTGGACACGCAGCATCGATCCCATCATGGTGCCGAGGAAGCGCGGCCGGTAGCCGAGCTCGATCCGGAAGCTGCCGTCGGGGCCCGTGAGCGGTCCTTTGCGCAGGAAGTCCACGCGAGCGCCGGCGACGGGATTGGCACCGCTGAGCACCTTGCCGCGCACGACGGCGCTCACCGCGGTGCCGCGCAGATCGAGCCACGTCGTGCGGCCCGCGACGATCTCGGCCTCGGCGACGACGACCGGTTCGATGCGTGCGTCGCTGTGACAGCGCGCAACCTGGTAGCGGCCCGGTGCCAGGCCCGGGAAGGTCGCGAAGTCGTCCTTCGTGATCGCGAGCATCACCGGCACGGCGTCGCCGGGCCGCAGCACGCCGACGTACGACGCATCGAGCAGGCAGACCTGCAGCACGCCGGCGCGCACGAGCTCGTGCCGCAGCTCGACGCTCTCGCCCTCGGCGACCGCCAAGTCCTGCCGGCGGTCGAACGACAACGCCGGCGCCGCGACCTCGACGCGCCACGCACCCGGCGTGAGGCCCGGCAGTTCGTAGCGGCCCGCGTCGTCGCTGTGTGCCGTGACGGTCGCGATCGGGTTGTCGGGGCCGTTCTCGAACGCCGAGTCGAGGCGCCAGACGTGCGCACCGCGCAGCACGAAGCCCGCCGGGAAGTTGCTCGTGCGCGGCGCCAGAACGGCGCGCACACGCACGCCGCGCACCGGTCGATCGCCGCACGTGACCGTGCCGCGGATCGTGCCGCCCGCGGCGACCGCGAGCGTCGTCGCCGTCGTCTGGCCGGCGGTGATCTCCACGAGCGGCAGCTCGACGGAGTTCGGCAGCGCTGTTTCGCCCCAGCCGGACATCTGCTTCGTCACCAGCCGGAGCCCGCTCTGCGTCGCGCGCGTTGCGTCGAGGCTCACCGTCCAGGTACCCGCGGGCAGGCCGCCGATCGTGATGTGCTCGCCCTCGAGCCGGTAGTCGAGCGAACGGCCGCCGCCGGAGTAGTACGCGTGTGGCCTGCTGAGCGCGTGCAACGACAACACGGCGCCAACGAGGCTGCCGGCCGGTGCGCCGCCGAGGTGCACCTCGAGCGAGCCGGCTGCCGCGACGACTACGCGCGCTTCGATGGGGTCGTTCGTCCACGGGGTGAGGCACGCGAAGCCGATGCGGCCGTCGTCCGTGGTCGCCCACACGACGCCCATCACGATGCCGCGGCCGGCCACCGCGAAGCGGCCGTCCGCGCCGGTGCGTCCCTGGGCGAGCGGCGTGCGCAGGCTCTGCGCCGCCACGTCCGGATCGGGTCCGTTGCGCGACCAGGCGAACACCTGCACGTCCGCATTCGGGACCGGCTGCGCCGCACCGTCGACGACGAGCACGCGCAGGTCCTCGCCTTCGCTGTTCGGCTCGCCGAGCACCAGGTGCACGGGTCCTTCGTCGGCGCCCGCGGCGACGATCACGACCTCGTCGGCCTGCGTCGCGTCGCCGCGCGCGCGCACGCGGAACGGACCCTCGAGCAGGCCATCGAAGCGGAACAGTCCGTCGGCGTCGGCGGTCGTAGTGCGTGCTCTGCCGCGATCGTCCTGGACGACGAGGCCCGGCGGCAGGTGGCCGGTCACAGGCAACGCTTCGACCAAGGCGCCGGCAACGGGCCGCTGCGTGGAGTCGACGACGACGCCGAACACGTTGCCCGGCGCGCGTTTGGCCGGGAAGACCCGCGGCTCCTTCGCGACGTCGAGCACAGCACCGGACGCCGTCCTCACGGGCGTCGCCGTCTCGCGCACGGGCGGAAGCGTGTCCGCGCCGGGCGGAAGGGCCGCGTCGGGCTGCGCCGTCGTGTTCGCCCCGACACGCGGCGATGGCACCGGAGTCTCGTCGGGCCACGCGATGAACAGCGCGAACGCGGCCACCGCGCAAAGGAGCAGGGACAGCGTCAACTTCTTCATCGTCATGAGCAGCAGCAGCGGCGATCCGACCAATGACGGTACACCGAGCCACGGCGCGAGAGCGAGCCGCCACTGCTCGCGGTCGCCGCCGTGTTGTCCGTCGAGCCACGTGCGCACGTGCAAGAGTGCGCGCGAGAGCCGTGTGCGCACGGTCGCACCGGGGATACCGAGCCGCTGCGCGATCGTACGCGGCGGCAGGCCTTCCCAGAATCGCAGGAGCAGGATCTCGCGGAACGGGGCAGGTGCTGCGAGCACCGCGCGCACGACGCGTTCGCGCACCTGTTCGGCCGCGAGCACGGTCTCGGGCGATGGCGTCTCGGGCAGCGGGCGTGGGTGTTGGTCGCGGGCGCGTTGCCGGCGGGCGGTGCGGCGCGTGTTGGCCGCGAGGTTCCGCACGAGAGTCGTCAGCCAGCCGCGCGGCGCCGAGTACTCGGGTGGCCCCGCGCGCAGCGTGCGCACCCACACGTCCTGCTCGAGGTCGTCCGCGCTCGCGCCGTCGGCGCACAGCGCCTGCGCGAGCTCGCGCAGGAAGCCCGCGTGCTGCAACAGCTCGTCGATGCCGGTCCGAGAGTTCATGCCGTGGCCAATGACACCGCTCGGCGCGGATCGTTCCGAGAAACGGCGCTGCTGGCAACCGGCGAGCAGGCAGCCGTGCTCCGGCAGCGCGCGGATCAGTCCGGCACGACGAGCTGCAGCGGCGCTCCGGCGGCCGGCAGCACGACCGGGATCCACAGCTTGCGCTGCCCGCGCTCGATGCAGAGCGCGAGGTCGCGCCGGTCGGCCGGCGCGAGCAGCGTCGCCCTCCCGTCCTGGTCCGTCGAGCCGCCCGAGAGCCGGAGCGCCGACGGCGTGGTCGCGAACGAGCTGGTGAAGAAACGCATGGCGTGCGGATCGGACCAGTCGCCTGGAGCGGGGTCGCCGCAGCGATCGACGAGGTCGTACTTCGTCGCGACCGGCCTGTCCGCGGCATCGACCAGCACGAACGGAAACGGCTCCAGCTTCGGCAAGCCGACGCGCACGTTCGGGGCCGTTCGCATGCTCTCGTCGACGATGACGACCGACGGGGCCCGCGTCGGATCCTTGCCCCAGACCACCACGTCGGTGCACGCCGGCACGCCCGCGAGAGTGATGCGATTGTCGGGGTGTTCCCTTGGGGGGCTCTCGCCCGTTCCGTAGGCAACGCCGCCGCGCCGTGAAGTGACCGAGTACGCGAAGCACGTGATCGGCACTTCCGTCTCCGCTTCGACGACGAGCAGGTTCACGGGAATGCGCGCGGTCACGGTGATCCGCAGCCCGCGAGTTCCCCACGCGGACGGAATGCGATCGCCGACGAGGTCGTGAGCCGCGTGTTCGGACAAACCGACGAAGACCTCGTCGGAGGTTTGCTCTTCGAACAGCTCGAACGACCCATCCGCTCGCGAGACAGTGTGGCCAAGGTGCCTTCCAAACGGCGCTTTTCCCATGCGCGTGACCGCGCTCGGGAACGCGCAGATCTGGACGCCTGCGCACGGACGGCCCGCGGGATCGAACACGACGC
Organism: Planctomycetota bacterium; assembly: GCA_036376355.1. Lineage (GTDB taxonomy): Bacteria > Planctomycetota > UBA1135 > UBA1135 > UBA2386 > DASVAL01. The sequence goes on along the minus strand of DASVAL010000082.1, from coordinate 80,774 downwards.
CGCTGATCGATCGCAAGTGGCGCGCGTGCAGCACGAGTTCGTTCGGCTGCGGTTGCGCGAGGATCGTGACGTCGCCGTCGGTCAGGGCGATGCCGGGCGAGCCGGCACTCAACGTGATCGCTCCGGCGGGCAGCGGTTCGCGGAACACGAAAGAGCCGTCTTTGTCTGTTGTGGTCGGGAAGCTGATTCGGCCTGAACCGGGGAATTCGCCGTCGATCGGTGCCTCGATGCGTACCCTCGCGAGCGGCGCCCCGTGCTCGTCGACGACGCGACCTTGCACCGTGTAGCCGAGTACGAGCGGGACGTCGCCGAGATCGACGTCGAGCGCCGTTGTGGACTCGCACCAGCGCGTGACGCGGCCCGGACTGCGGAACCAGCACATCCTGTCGCGGGAGTCCTTGATCTCGCTCGCGAGGGCGAAGCGGCCGTCGGGGCCCGAGCTCACCTGCTCGCGTGCGCTGCTGAATGTGACCGTCGCGCCGGCGATCGGCGAGTTGTCTTCGGCGGCGACGAGACGGCCGCGCACTCCGCGCTTCGCCGGTGGCGTTGGATCCTGTGTCCGCGGCGGTGGATCCTGCGTCGCAGTTGCGACGAGCTGGCGCTCGATGGCGAGGCTTGCGGGGGACGTCGTCGCGTTCGCGGCCGGTTCGGCGGGACGGTTCGCCGCGGCGGCCATCGGCGCGCGTGGGGCGTGCGACGTCCAGTTCGCCCACGTGAACGTCACGAGTGCGGTCGCAGCGATCGCAACGAGGGCGAACGGAGTCACCGTCGCTGGGGCGGGCGTGCCGCCGTCGATCGCGAACGCGACCACCGCCGCGCTGCCGCGCCAGTCGGCGCCGAAGCGTCCTTGCAGGCGTTCGCGCACGGCATCGCGGCCGCGGCGCAGTCGCTGCCGCACGGCGTCCGCGCGCAGGCCGAGCCGCGTGCCGATCGCCGCGGGCGACAAGCCGCGCTGGTAACGCAGCACGAGGATCGTGCGCGTCGGCTCGGGCAGCGCGAGCAGCGCGTCGCTGATCACGTGCTGCGCTTCGAGTCCCGCGACGACGTCGCCGGCCGTTGGCGACGTGTTCGCCGCTTCGAGGCCCCCGATCGCGCGCGCGTGGCGATGGCGCGAGCGGTGCAGCATGCGCGCGAGGTTCGTGCTGACGCCGCGCAGCCAGCCCGCGAGGTTGCCCGCGACGCGGCTGCGCTGCTCGATCGCCGCGAGCCACGTCGACTGCACGACGTCGTCGACGTCCTGCGGTGCCACGAGCGTGCCGACGAAGCGCCGCAGCCACGCGCCGTCCTGCAGCAGGCGTTCGAGCCGGAGGTCCGAGGGTCCGTTCATGCAGCCAGGGTTGCCGCAGGCGCCGCGGCGTGACGAGAAACGCTACCGCACCGGCGCGCGGCGTGTCCTGGCAGGCGATCCCGGGGTCGCGCGCCCGCTATCGCGGCGCGGCGTCCGGGGCGGGCGGCCGTCCCCAGAGCGGGTCGACCCAGATGCGATCCCACTTGCCGACGTCGAGCGGCGTGGTCTGGTGGCTCTCGCAGAAGATGCCGCGCAGGTCGCCCTCTGCGAAGAACGCCATGCGTGCCGACTCGGGCTGCTCGGGGTAGCCGTCGTAGTTCGGCTTGAACCAGTAGTCGACGCGCCAGCCGTGGTGGTGCCCGAACGAGTGTTTCTTGCCCTCGACGTGCGGCTCCCAGTGCCAGACCGGGACGCGATCCTGCACGGGCGGCGCGAAGCGGAAGCCCGACGGGCCCGCGAGCTTGTAGCGTTGGCCGATGTGGTCGTCGTTCCTCGCGCGGATCAGCTCCTGGTGGTCCGGACGCAGCGGCGGCAGCTTCGGGACCCTGGCACCGCACGCGGAGAGCCACACGAGGCAGGCGAGGGCAGGAAAGACGAGGTGGCGCGTCTTCATCGCCGGTGTCATCGGCCGTTGGACGCGCGCGGGTGAAGTACTCGGGCCGGTTACTTCGGCAGCCGCAGCGTCCAGTCGCCGATCACGGACCAGAAGTACGAACGCTTGCGCCCGATGTCGTCGCCGACCTCGTTCCAGTCCTTGGCGTCGCCCTCGACCGCGAAGTAGCGGCGCCACGCGTCGCCGAACGTCGCACCGGCCGCGAGCGCCTCGCAGAAGCCGCGCGGCTCGTCGTAGAAGACCTTCGCGCGGCCGACGATCGCGAGGCAAGGCGTGAAGAACAGGATCGACTCGGCGTGCGCGCGCAGTCCGTAGTGCCGGGAGTCGTAGGCGTGCTCGACGGAGCCCGGCGGCGACATCGCCTCGCAGCCCGTGTGGATCAGCAGGTACGGGTTGTCGGACAAGACCTTCTTGTCGTGCAGCGCGCGGTAGAACGCGTAGTCCGCGCGGCCGCCCTTGTGGTCCTTCCACGACGGCACGTAGCGTTCCCCTTCGCGCACCCAGGCCCACGGCGTGCCGAGCTCCTTCGTCAGCGCTGCGGGGTCGGTCGCGGCGAACTGAGCACCCCACGGATCGCTGTGTGCACGCAGCGTGCGCAGCACCGCGGGCCGCTGCAGCCAGCGCATCAGCGCGAGCAGGTCCGCGCCGGGGACGTCGTAGCCGGCTTCCGCGAACTCGCGCCACGACGGATCCGCGGCGCGCAGCGATGCGAGCCCGCTGCCGAGCTCGTGCGAGGCCGACGCCGGCTTGCGGTGTTCCTTCGGCAGCGGCTTCGTGCGGAACGCATGGTTGCGGTCGAAGTAGTCGATCAGGAAGGCGCGCTCGCGTTGCGCGTCCGGAGACCACCGCACGTTGCGTTGCAGCGGTGCCTCCGGCATCGGGACCGGGTCCTTGGCCGAGAACGCGTAGAACGCGCTCGCGAAGTTCTCCTCGCTGCACCGGAGGGCGATGCCGCGCGCGTCGATGCGCGAGACCGCGATGTCCGGTTGCGCGAGTGGATTGCCGAGCAGCTTGTCGGCGGCAGCGCACTCGTGGTCGCGGTCGGCGGCGTCGAGTGCGACCGTGAACGCTTCGCGGTCGGCGACTGCCGCGCCGTCGCGCACGTGGAACACGTCGACGACCTTCATCTCGCTGGTCTGCATCGCAACGCACGCGCCGCCGGCGTCGGGTACCTGGTCGCCGAACACCGCGGTCACCGACGGCAGCGCCGCGGGGCCCGGCACGTAGACGTCCTCCCACGCGCCGTCGAGATCCGCGAGCACGACGTCGCAGCGGTGCGCGACGATCTCCGGCACGCAGCGAACGTTCGTGATCTTCGCGTCGATCGCGACGGGCTTACCGTCCACGCCGGGAAGCGACAGCGGCTCGTTGCGGCGCCAGTTGCAGGTGCGCACGAGCAGCGCGTCAGGGAAGTGGCCGACGAGCACTGCGCCGGCCATCGGCGACGTCGCGTGCAGGCGCTGGAACAACCTGCGCAGCGCGAGCACGGTGCGGCCGTCCTGGTGCGGTGGTCCATGGTGCACGGTTGCGCCGACGACGACTGCGCGGAAACCGGCGGCCGCGACATCCGCGCCGTACCGCAGCACGCGCTCGCGTAGCTCGTCCGCCGCCTCCGGTCCGATCCTCGTGCGCGCCTCGTCGCCCTGCGGAACGAGCAACAGGCTCGCTTCGACGACGATCACGACGAGCGGCGACTTCGTGTCGCCCGCCTCGTGCAGCGACTCGAGCCGCTCAACCTCGGCGATGCCGTCGCCGTCGATGTCGCACGGTGCGAACGCCTTCACGACGTCGGCGAGCGGCGACTGCGCAGCGAGCGGCGCGAGCGAAGCGAGGACCGCAGTGAGCAGCTCAGCGCGCATGGCGCGCGCGTCCGTTCTTCGCGGCCGCCTTCTTGCGCGGCTTGGCCGCGACCTTCGCGGCGGTCCTCGGCCGTTCGCTCTTCGTTGTCTTTGCCGCAGTCTTCGCCGCGGGCTCGCCGTCGAGTTCCTTGAGGCGCTTCTTCGGTGCGACGATGCGGTAGCTGCCGACGATGAAGTCCTCGACCTCCGCCCAGTCCGGCTTCTTGCCGAGCTTCATGTCGATGCCGCCGTACTTGCCGCTGTACGCAGCGATCGAGAAGCGCGGGTCGGACTCGACCAGGATGGCCTGCTTGTCGAGGGTCGTGCGCAGACCGACACACATCTCGCCGTCCTCGTCGCGGCCCCAGCCGACGAAGATCTTGCCGTCCACCTTGCAGTGCAGGCAGCCCCACGGCCAGTCCTCGTAGGCGCCGGGGAGCTTCAGGGTGATCGCGAGCAGGCGGTCGTGCATCGGGTCAGCGGCCATCCGGGCACCATACACGCGAGACATGTCGCGTGTCGCGATCTGCAGGGCGAGCGGCGAACGGCGGGCCGCCTACTTCGCGGCCTGTAGCTGCTCGGCGGCCTGCAGCAGGAGCGTCGCATCGCGCGGTGCCGCGTTCTTGGCGAGTTCCTGGATCTGCGGCAGCGACGCGGTGTGCTTCCTCGCGGCGAGGCACAAGGCGGCGAGTGCCTGCGTCGACGCCAGGCTCGCGCCGAGCACGGGATCGCTCGGATGAACCACCACCATGCCGCCGGGCGCGATCAGCTCATCGTCGCGCGCGTGGCGCGGTGCGAAGTTCCCGTCGAGCGCCGCGACCAGCACGTCGCACGCCGCTTCGCTCGGGTCGTCGCGCAGTTGCTGCAGCATGCGCGCGCGGTTCCACGGCTGCGGGCTCCGCAGCGCCGCGGGCGCGACGATCTGCAGCGCTTCGGCGCGCCGTTCGCGCGGCAGCTCTGCGCCTTCGCGCGCGACCCAGACAGCGGCCAGGCCGAGCGCGGCGCGTTCGTCCGCGCGGCAGCGCTCGAGCAGTGCGTTCCACTCCGTCGTGCCCGCCAGCGACGCGGCGGTTGCCGCGAGCAACGCCTGGTCGAACTCGTCTTGCGCGTCCCACGCGCCTTCGTGGCACCCGAGCAGCTGCAGCTGCGTGAATCCGCCGTCCGTCGCAGCGGCCGCGGCGGCTTGCTCGAGCCATGCCACGCGTAGCTCGTCGAGGTCGGCGCCGTCCGCGACCTTGGCACCGAACACGGCGGCGCGCAGCCGTGCGCGGCGTGACCCTGCTTCGGCGCGCGCCTGCGAGGAACGGCGCTCGAGCAACGGGTCCCGGTCGCCGTGGTCGGCGAGCCACTGCACGAGCCCCTCGGCGGCCTCCCGCGTCAGCACCGCGTCGCTGTTCCACCCGTTGCTCCACCGGATCGAAGCACCGTGGTGCACGCCGATCGACGCGATCTCCTTGCCCGCCGCGAAGAACATCAGCGTCGGGGTGCCGCAGCACATGCAGTGGAAGCTGCCCCGGTCCTCGAGGACGCGCAGCAACGGCAGCACCTTGGCGATCTCCTCGGCCGCCGCGGTTTCGAAGAGCACCTTGTCGCGCGCTTCGTCGCGATGGCAGGTGCCGCCGGTGCGCAGCACGAGCCGATCGGCGGTCGCGAGCAAGGTCTGCAGCTGCTCGTCGTCGACTGCGCCGTCGATCTTGCACGCGGAGTGCGCCTTGCGGAACGCCCTCTGCTGGGCTGCCGGGTGGCCACAGCCTTGCAGATACAACGTGCGCAGGCTGTCGAAACCCGTAGCCGGCAGCTCGGCGACCGGTGTGAACAGGAGCTCGAGGTGCTCGAGCCGCGGCAACCCGGCGAGCGGCGCGAGCGAGCGGGGTTGCACGTCATCCGCACGCGGCCCCCAACAGTAAACCCGCCGCAGCTCGGTCATGCCGCCGAGCATCGCGAAGCTCGTGAGCGCAAAGTCCTTCGCGGCGAACGAACGCAGATCGCGGAACCCTTCGACGATCTCGGCGCCGACGAGGCGGTACTGGTCGCAGTGGAAGCTGCGCAGCAGAACGGCGCTCGCGAACGGGCGGATGTCGACCGTCGTGAAGCCGCAGTACTGGCCGCCGAGGTAGAGCGTGCGCAGGTTCGTCAGCTTCGCGGCTGCTGTCAGATCGCCGAAGCCCTCGCGCGTCTCGTAGCACAGCGCGAGGTGGTGGATTGCGGGGGGCAACGCGGGCAGTGGGCGCTGTTCGCCGATCGCCGTCCCGTCGGTCACGACGAGCGGCACGGTCGGATCGAGTGCCGTGACCGCCGCCGCGACGGCGTCGTCCCAGTGCGTCACGACGACGCCGAGCAGGTCGCGGCGCGTCGCCTCCTCTGCGGCGACGAGATGCACGCTGTCGAGCACGGCGATCTGCTCGCGATCACCGCGCCGCAGCCGCAGACGGCCGTGTTCCTCCGTCTCGTCGAAGAACTCGTAGGGCCCGGGCTCCTCGAGGCGCACGAGGCAGGCTGTCTTCGCACCGACCCACAAGAGGTCACCGGAGGCCGGGGCGTCGGGTGTTCCCCGCAGCGACACCACGCCGCCGCGCACGGACAACATGGCGAACCCGAGCTCGAGCGGCTTGCCATCGAGGGCGAACGTGTAACCGCCCTGGGCCGGCGAGAAGCCGGCCAGGAGCATGACGAGCAACGACGTCGCGGGGCAGCCAGCGGGCCACGGCCGATGCGAGAGGGCGAGCATCGGCACGATGGTGCCCGAGAACGGCGCAGCCGTCACCGGGGCATGGGTTGCGCAGCAGGGATTCGCAGGCGGGGTCTCGGCCCTCGGGCATCAGGCGACCACTGTGCTTCGCGCGGAGGATTCTCGAGCTCGCTGCGTACTCTGCAGCACCCGGCGGGGAAACCCGCGTGTGCCGACCGTGACCCTGCATCGACCTTCCGAGCCAGCCCGTGCTGTGGACCCTGTGGCCGCGTTCGTGCGGCGCCACCAGGTCGCGGCCTGGCGCTTCTTGCGCGTGCTCGGCTGCCGCGGGCTCGAGGCCGAGGCGATCGCGCAGGATGCGTTCGTGCTCGCGCTGCGAAAGGGCGTCGATGCGCACGAGGACGCGGCAGCGGCGGCGTTCCTGCGCCAGACCTGCAAGCACCTGTGGCTGCGCACGCAGCGCGACGACCGGCGGCGTGCCGAACGGCACGCGGCGGCCGCGGAGCTCGGCTGGCAGCGCGACCTCGCGAGCGACGACGGTGCTGGCTGGCTCGAAGCACTCGCGTCGTGCCTCGACGAGCTGCCCGAACGGTCGCGCCGCGCGCTCGACGCGACCTACCGCGACGGGCTCGGCCGCGCGGAGCTCGGCGCCGAGCTCGGCATCGGCGACCACGGCGTGCGCACGCTGCTGCAGCGGCTGCGGGCGGCCTTGCGCACGTGCATCGAACGGAGGCGACAGGTATGAACGCGCACGACGAAGACGACGGCGATCGCGACGATCCGGTGATGGACTGGGCGCTCGGTGAACGGCTCGGCGGCGAACGCAAGCCGGATCTGGTCGCAGGCGTGCGCGAGCGGATGTCGATGGGGCATGTGGTCGTCGAGCCAGAGCGTCCGCAGTGGACGCGCGTGTGGGTCGCCGCCGCGGCGCTGCTCGGCATCGCGGTCGTCGTGGCGCTCGCGACGTGGCCCAAGGGGCCGGAGTCGCGCGCGGCGCCGGCGCAGCAGCCGGCGGAAGTGGCGCCCGTGCAGGTGTCGACGGTCGCCGACGTCGAGGGGCTGCCCGTGACGACACGCGCGGTCGAGGTCGTGAACGGGAATGACGACGTCATCGCGGCGCTGAAGCGGTTGCGCGACCTCGAGGTGCTGGTCGTGCGCGAGCCGTGGAACGAGGCCTTCGGCCTCAGCCCCAAGATGGCGGCGCCGGTGAACCCGCACCGCGTCACGCCGGCGAGCTGGGCATCGGTGTTCGCATTGTCGAAGCTCCGGCGCATCGAGATCTCGGGAGCAGGCCTGATGACGCGGATCCCTGCGGCGGGACTGGCGGGCTTCGCGAACGGACTCGAGTCCAAGCCGCTGCTCGAGGCGCTCGCGTTCCGGTTCGTGGACACGAGCAGCGAGTTGCTTGCGATCCTCGACAAGGCGCGCAACCTGCGTTCACTCGATCTGTCGTTCAACCACGGCTTCGACGAGCGCTGGATCGACGCGGTGTTGAAGCTCCGCGGCTTGCGCGCGCTGTCGCTCAAAGGCTGCCAGCAGGTCCAGGCCACGGAGATCGCGCGACTCCAGGAGCTGCCCGAGCTCGAACAGCTGGACGTCGGCCGCATCGACGGCATCAACTGGCGCAACGACGGCGGCGTCGACGACACCGACACCTATCCGATCTTCAAGGAGCGCCTCGCCGTCCAGGGGGCCCGCTGGGCTCTGCTCAGCCGCGGCGGCCTGGGACCGACGGACGACGCGCTCGAAGGCCTCGCGAAGTGCCCGAGGCTGAGGGTGCTCGACATCGCGAGCGGCCGCTGGTCGTCGGCGGGACTCACGAAGCTCGGTGAGTGTCGCACGCTGCGCGTGCTGAACGCGTTTGGCGGCCAGGATGCGAACGCGACCTGGGTCGCAGCGATGCCGCGCGAGCTCGAACGGCTCGAGGTCTGCGGCAACTACACCGACGCGTTCTGCGCCGAGGTGGCCACACACCTGCCGCAACTGCGCCACCTGACGATCGCCGCGTGCGACCGGATCAGCGACCAGGGCATCGCCGCCATCTCGGCGATGCGTTCGCTGCGGGTGCTCGACATGCGGCAGATGCGCGGGCTCACGGCGGCGTGCGTCGATTCGCTCGCGAACGCCACGTGGCTCGAAGAGATCGACCTGCGCCACTGCGACTTCGTGACCGCCGAGCACGTCGAGCGGCTGCGCGGCGCGTTGCCGAACTTGAAGTCGCTGCATTCGAGCGTTCCCGGGCAGCCTCGGGGCCGCTGAGCCGATCTCGATCCCGCGGTCGCCACCACGGCGTCACGTGCGCCGCTTACACTGGCGTGCGCTCATGCTCACAGTCCTCACCGCGTTCGTTCTCGCGGCCAGTGGCCAGGATCCGCCGCCGCCTGCCGAGCCGCAGCCCACCACGCAGCCGCGGTTCGTCGACTTCTCGGCCGACCTCGACCGAGCGTCCGTCAGCGTGCACCTCGGCCGGCTCGGCAAGCTCACGGAGGGCACGCGGCAACCGCTGCCCGACCGCAAGCCCGCTCGCCTCGGCAGCCATCCCGCGGTCAGCGGCACGCAGTTCTTCAAGGTCGAGGCGACGAGTGTGATGAAGGTGCAGAGAGTGCTGCGCGGCATCAAGCCGGGCGCGGTGAAGCTCACGATCGAGCTGCAGGTCGCGCGCGCGCCGGATGGCGCGGAACGGCGGCAGTTGCTGACCGGCAATGGCGCCGACGTCGGCGAAGACATGTTCGGCCTGTTCGTGTTCGAGCAATTCGACGGCCCGTTGTTCGCCGGCCCGGTACAGCGGCTCCTGCACACGATCCCGTTCGATCCGCGCGTCGACACGGGTGCCGACGGCGAGCGTGTGTTCGCCGAGCGCATGCACGACGTCTTCTGGGTCAACGAGCACATGGCCGCGTTGCGCCGCGCGATCACGGCCGTCGATGCGGCGCAAGATGGTGAACCCAGGGCCAAGGCACAGGCCGAGCTGCGCCAGCGCGTCGCGGCGCGCCCGAAGCTGAAGAGCAGCGAGAACGAGCCGTTGTTCGTCCAGCACGTCGTGCCGCTCGAGCGCACGGCTGCGCAGCGGCTCGACGGCGGCGCGCGTCGCGACAAGTGACGCGGCGCGCCCAGCCGACGTCCGCGCGACATCCGGCATCGCGCGGGCCGCATCACGCTAGATGCCGAGCAGCTCCCAGCTCAGGCAGTTGCTGAGCGAGATGCCGAGCCCGGCGCCCGTGATGCAGAGCTCGAAGATCTGCGAGCTGTAGACGTTGCCGACGAGCGAGGGCGTCAGCGGCAGCGGCAGGTGGAACGTCGTGCTGCCGCCGCAGATGGCCGGCGAGTTCACGAGGTTCGGCCCGAGGTAGCCGAGGAACGGGTCCGTGTAGATCGGCCCGCACAGCGGCGGCACGCCTGGAGAGAGCGCATTGCAGGGCCCGTCGCCGATCATGCAGAACGAGAAGCTGCTGCCGAACACGCCGTCGACTCGCAGCCGGAAGTCGAGGTTGCCGAGCACCGGGTCGTTCGCGAGCGAGTGGTTCATCGGGCACGGTGGGCAGGAGCCGTTCGCGCACGAGGGGCCGAGCGAGCCCGCGCGGCCGGGCCGCATCGCGAGGCCGACCATGCGCTCGAGCACGGCGATCGTGCCCGCGCAGCACGACCAGCTCACGAGCGTCACGTTCGTGCCGTTCCACGCGTAGTTCATCGACACGACCGACTGGCCGTCGGTCGCATAGAGCATCAGCTTGCCCCAGTCGCACGCGAGGCCGATCACCGGCCCGAAGTTCGTCGGGCACGGCGGCACGTGGAACATGTCGAACTGCACGCAGGGGTTCGACAGGTCGTTGACGGCGATGCGCGTCGTGCCCGCGGTCAGGTCCGGATACGACACGAACACGAGGCCGATGCCTTCGTCGACCGCGAGGCCGGTCGTCACCTGCATCACGGGTGCCGGCGTCGGCACGAGCACCGTGCTGCAGCCGCCCTGGTGCACGGGCGGGCAGGTGTTCGAGTAGAAGTGCAGGCCGCCGTGATTGTCGATCATCCAGATCTGGTTGTGCAGATCGATGACTTCGAGGCCCGTGATGTAGCTGCTCACGCTGCTCAGTGACGGGATCGGCATCGGCCCGCACTGCAGCGTGCAGTCGTCGTCGTACTTAGCGAGCACCTGGCCGTTCGTGACCCACGCGCCGGAGCGGCGCGGGTCCCACGCGGTGCCGCCGACGAAGGGCAGGTTGTTGGCGGGCGGCATGCCGGCGAGCTGGCACTGCGAGTGGATCTGGCAGTTGGTTGCCTGATGACGCAAGGCGGGAGTGGTGCGCGTCATGCCGACCAGGTGAGGCGGCGCCTGGGCCGCCACCGCGGCGACGAGAAGTGGGAACGCAAGAGGCGCAAGGGAGGTGGTGTTCATGGGAAAGATCCTGGGGGGTGTTCGTCACCCCGCCACGCCTCAAGATACTCCTGCTTGCATGGCGCGGGTCCGACGCACGCTGGCGTCGCGCGGCGCCATCGAGTGCGGAACGCGCGCACGCAATCAGCGGGCCGACGCGAGAGCTGTGTTGGTCCGCGGCCGCCCCGCGCACTCGCGCGCGCGAGGTTATGCTCACCAGGCTCGGGACACCGCATGCCGATCCGCACGCTCGTGCTCACCTGCCTCTGCATCTGTGCACGCGCGCAGGAAACGCCTGCCGTGGCGGACGCCGCGGCAGATCTGCGCGGGCCGGCGCTCGGCGAGGTCCGCGACGCGAACGGCAAGCCGTGGCTCGCGGCGGAAGTGGTGCTCGTGTCGCGGCCGCTGCCTCACGATGCGAACGCCGGCGAGGTCGACCGGGTCGTCGCGAAGGTCGACGAGCGCGGCCGCTTCCGCGCGAGCATCCTGCGCGGCCGGCCCTACACGGCGTGGGCGTGGGGCGACGTCGGCGCGGACGGCCGGCCTGCGTCGGCCGTCGTCGACCGCGTGTTCGCACAGCAACCGATCGTGCTGAAGCAGGAACGCGTGCTGAAGGCGCGCGACGTCGTGCTCGACCACCCGGACCGGTGGGAGGGGTTCACGTTCCGCGTGCGCGTGGTCGACGCGACGTGGAATCGCGACGTGCACTGGCTCGACGTGAACGACGGCCGCGCGCGGCTGCCGTGGCTCGTGAGCAAGGCGGCCGACGTCGAGCTGTTCGCCGTGCGCGACGGCGTGCTGAACCCGATCCTGAGCGAGCCCGTCGACGCCACGAGGGCCGAAGTGCGCATCCAGGTTCCGGAGCACCAGCGCGTCACGTGCATCGCCACGGACGAAACGCGCGAGCCGCTCGTCGGTGCGCCGGTCTTCCGCAGCCTCGGTGATGTGATGCACCGCGTCGGCGCGATCGATGCCACGGGCAAGCTCGTGATCGATGTCGGCTCGGACCCGAAGCGTCAGCGCTTCGACACGTTCGTCTTGGCCGACACCGGCGCGATGGGAGTGTTCTCGAGGGTTCAAAGCCTGGCGCGAGATGACGTGCCGGCCGGCGCTGCACCCGACGATCTGCTTTGCCGCCTCCGCCAGGAATGGCGCGTGGTGCATGCGATCTTCCTCGACGACGGTGGCAGGCCACTCGCGAATCTCGAGGTCTGGTACTCGGGCACCACAGTCAACAGTCGGACGCGTTCGTCGGCGGCGTCGTTCTGCACGAGCAGGCGCACGGACGCGAACGGCACGATCCAGCTGCCCGGCGCGCTCCAGGGTGGTTGGGTCAATGCGCACGTCCTTCTCGGCGAACGCGATCTCGCAGCGTTGCCGGTGGCGTGGCGTGCCGGGCTCACACCGATCGTGTTCGCGCCGCTCGCTGCTGCGCGCGGCAGCGGCATCAAGGAGGACCCCTACGTGGTCTCTCTGCGGGATCTGTGCCCCGTCGAGCTCACCTTCGTCGGGCCAGGACGCACCGCCGTGCCCAACGTCGAGGTGGCGCTCGGCACGCTCCGGAGCGGCGTGTACGCAGGGTGGCCGCGCCGGAACGGCAGCGGCGCCTTCACCGACGAACGCGGCCGCATCCGTCTTCTCGTGCCAGGTGCGCAGCACCTTGGCCTCTCGGCGAGGGCAGACCTGCGCATGTTGGTCCGGGCGTTCGAGACCACACCAGGTCGCGTCACCGCCGAACCCGCGACGGTGACTTTCGAGTTGCCTGCGCCGGCCGGGATTCGCGGTCGCCTCGTCGATGCCGCCGGGGTCGCGGTGCACGATAGCGTGGTCCAGGTGACCTGTGGTGGCGAGGCCGCGCCGCGGTGGAAGTACGAGATCGACCCACCATCGGTGCTCGAAGCGCCGGGCAACGCGTTGCGAGTCCTGCTGCCCGAGGACCAGAAAGAGCTCAGGGCGCTCGCGTATCTCTTCGGCACGCAGGTCGCCACCGACGCCGAGGGGCGCTTCGCCGTGCCGCTGCCGCCGGTGGCGATTCCGGGACTGATGCTCTTCAATTCTCGCCGCGGCGATCGCGTGATCTACGACAGCCGCAACGTCACCTGGACCGGCGAAACGATCGACGACTTCGAGTGGACGATCCGCCGCTGATCGCGATGCGGCCGGCAAACCGCGCCTGCACTGGTGCCGGCGGCGCGCGCGCACACTATCCTCCGCGACCCATCGCCGCGCAGTGCGCGGCCAAGGAAGATCATGATCCGATCGCTGCTCGGCTCCGTCGCGCTGGCCCCCGCTCTGGCCGCCGCGTTGACCGCCCAGGCCACGACGTTCGTGCCGTCGAAGGCCATCGCGCGCTTCGCGGCCGATGGTGTGCCGCAGCTGCTCGCGCTGCTGCCGAAGAGCGGGCCCGGCCTGCTGCTCGCGCAGGCCGAGGTCTCCGAAGCGTTCGGCAAGGGATTGCAGCGCTACCGCAGCATGGCGGCGCGGCGCGAGGCGGTGCAGGCCTACGCGCGCGGCATCGACCTCGAGCTGCCGTGGTCGAACAGTCCCCCGGGCGAGATGGACGGAATGCGCGCCGTGCGCGAGATCGACTTGGCGGACCTCGTGCACGTCAGCGCGACGGCGGTCATCGCCGACGACGAGAACATGTTCCCGCACACGCTGGTGACGCTCGCGTGCAAGCCGCGCGCCGAGGGGCGCTGGACGCAGACGTTCGAGCGCCACGCGAAGGAGCTGACCGGCAGCAAGACGTGGCGTGCGGTCGCGGACGCGAAGTTCGATGGCAACGCGTACTACCAGTTCGAACGCGGCGACGACGCGCAGGCCGGAAACGGCCAGGACCGGCGTGTGTGGCTGCTGCACGTGCCGGGCCTGTTCGCGTTCGGCACCGGTACGCCCGACCAGCTCGGCAAGCTCGCGCCCGGCGAACCGGCGGCGCCGCAGGTCTTCGGGAGCATGGACATGGCCGCGTACGTGCAGATGATCTCGCGCGGCATCGGCGCCCTGCCGCCGCAATTCGCCGCGTTCGGCGTCGGCGCGATGCAGTCGATCGAGTGGCGCGGGAGCTTCGCGGGCGACAAGGTGCTCGACGAGATCGCGATCACGTTCGCCGACGAGCCGAAGGGACTCGTCGGCGCGATGCTGAACGGCAAGGCAGCGCTGCCGGCGCAGCCGCTGCCCGAGCACGCGCTGGCGCAGGTTCGCCTGGCGGTCGACCTCGAGCTCGCGATCGACGCGCTCACGGCGCTCGGCGGCGAGGCGTTGCCCGAGCCGATCGCGAAGAACGTCACGAAGGCGTTCACGGGCGGAGTCGCGATCGGCGCCGCGGCGCCGGCGCGCGGCGGCATGATCCCGCGCATCTTCGTGTCGCTCGCAGTCGCCGACCAGAAGGCGCTCGACGAGCTGCTCGCGATGCTGCCGCCCGAGCAGAAGAAGCAGGCGACGTACGAGGACACGCCGTGCACGGTCGTCACGATCCCCGGCGCGCCGGCCGCGTTCCAGCCCGCGTATTGCGTGCTCGACGGCGTGCTGCACATCGCCGAGTCGGGCCAGAGCCTGCGTGCGTTCCTGAAGGCGCGTGCTGGCGGCGGCGAAGCGATGGACGTCGGCGACGCGAAGGAGCCCGAAGGTGCGGGCGAACGGCTCGCGACGTTCGACGTGCGCTGGGACGAGGCCGCGATCTACCGCAGCTACCACGAGGTCTGGCTGCCGCTGCTGAAGCTGCTGCCCGACGAGATCAAGGGCGGCGCGCTCGTGAAGCCCGACGAGATGCCGGAGCCCGAGGCGGTGCTGCCGCTGCTCGGCAAGGGCCGCGGCGTGCTGCGCCGCGACGGCAAGACCTGGCGCCTGCAGCAGCTCGGCACGCTCGGCGGCGTCGAGGGTGCGGCGGCCGCGATGACGTGGGGCCCGATCCTGTCGGCCGGCTTCCACCACGACTACCATGACGAAGAGCTGGAGAAGGCGGTCGCGAAGTACAAGCTCGGCAAGGTGTGGGAGGCGATCGAGGCGTTCGAGAAGGCGAACAAGCGCTTGCCGAACGACCTCGGCGAGCTCGTCGTGCAGCAGAAGCTGGCCGACGACGCGCTGCTGATGCCGGGCGACCCGCTCGCGGAGCCGGTCGCGCTGCCGGCTGGCGATGCGCGCACGGTGAAGTCGTCGTTCCGCTGGTTCAAGGACGGCGTCGTCGTGGACGACAACGGGGGCAACGACGTGTCGGTGGTGCTCGTGTCGATCAAGTCGTACCGCTGGAGTCGCCCGATGCTCGCGAAGAACGGCGTGCTGCCCGACGTCTACGGAGTCTGGAGCGGGCAGCCGATCGATCGCTTCGGCAAGTGACCGCCGGCGCGGCCCGAGGTCGCCGCGGGCCGGGTCACCGCGTCGCGGCGAACCGTTCGCCGGTTGCGAAGAACACGCCGCCCTTCTCGTGATGGATCGTGCGCGGCCCGTCCGCGGCGAACCGCCAGCGCCCGTTCGCGAACAGCGTGTCGTCGGCCCATGCCGCGACGCACTCGAGCACGAACAGGTCGTACCGGTCCTGCACGTCGGGCTCGTCGAGCACGCGGCACTCGAGCCACGCAGCACAGCCGCTGACCAGCGGTGCGGCGACCACGCTGGCCTTCTCGGTCGCGATGCCGAGCTGCTCGAACTTGTCGCCAGCTCGGCCCGACCGCGTGCCGACGGCGTTCGTCAGCTCGACCTGCGCCGTCGTCGGCGCGTGCACGACGCACTCGCGCGAGCCGAGCAGCAGCTCGCGCGTCCAGGTGTCGGCCGCGATCACGGCGGCGAGCTTGCACGGCTCGAAGTCGATCGGCATGACCCACGCGGCCGCCATCACGTTGCGGCGGCCGGCGTGCGCCGTGGAGATCAGGGTCGTCGGACCGTGGTTCAGCAGGACCCAGGCGTGTTTGCCCGCGACGGGAGTTCGCATCGCCGCACTGTATCGCGCCGCGCGTCGCTGGATCACGAGCGCTGGCTCGAGGCGTGGATCGGAGCGACGAAGCTGGCGCCGCCGCATGCCGCAGCGCACGATTCGCCGACCCCGATGGCCCTTGCCTCGCTGCTGCGGCGCCTGCTGACGACGCCGTACGAACCCGATCCCGCGTTCGACGACTTCACGGCGCACGCGCCGAGCCAGGAGGGCCCGCTCGCGCGCGTCGCGCTGGCCGTGCTCGATGCACAACAGAGCCGCAAGCGGTTCGGCGTCGAGCTCGCGCAGCGCGGTGTGCAGCCGGTCTGGGTCCGCGTCGAGAACCGTTCGCAGGAGCCGATGCGCCTGCACGTCGTCGGCCTCGATCCGCACTACTACACTGCGCTCGAAGCCGCGGGCCTCTGCCGCTTCTCGTTCACGAAGCGGTTGACGGCGTTCGGCGCCGTCGGCTGGGTGTTCCTGCCGCTGCTGGCGCTCGTGCCGCTCAAGGTCGTCACGGCGGTGCGCGCGAACCGGCGCATGGATCGCCATTTCCGCCGCGAGGCGTTCCATCTGCGCCCGATCGCGCCGGGCGGCAGCGCTGAGGGCTTCGTGTTCACGACCGCCGACCTCGGCACGAAGGAGCTGCACGTGCAACTCGTCGGCACCGGCACCGAGGAGCGCGCCGGCGAGTCGGTCGAGTTCGTGTTCACGGCCGAGGTGCCGGGCTTCGAAGCGGACCACCACACGAAGGACCTCGACGCGCTCGCCGCGAGCCAGCAGCCGGTCGTCTGCGATCGCATCCAGTTCGTGCAGAGCGTCGTCGGCATGCCGGTCGCGACGACGAACCGGCGCGGCACGGGCCAGGGCGATCCGGTCAACCTCGTCGTGGTCGGCACCTACCAGGGCATCCTGTCGGCGTTCGGAGGCAGGTGGGACGAGACGGAGACGATCTCGCTCGCGTCGTGCTGGAAGACGACGCGCGCGTTCCTGCTCGGCTCGCAGTACCGCTACTCGCCGGTCAGTCCGCTCTACCTGTTCGGCCGCAGCCAGGACATCGCGCTGCAGCGGATCCGGCGCTCGATCCACGAACGGCTGCACCTGCGGCTCTGGATGTCGCCGCTGCGGTTCCGCGGCTTCCCGGTCTGGGTCGGCCAGGTCAGCCGCGACATCGGCGTGCGCTTCACGACGAAGGCGTGGAGCCTGACCACGCACCGGATCGATCCCGACGTCGACGAGTCGCGCGACTACGTGGTCCAGGACCTGCTCGAGGCGGGCCGCATCGATGCGGCCGCATACCTCGGTGGCGTCGGCAAGTGCACGCACGACGCGCCGCGGCACAACCTGACCGGGGATCCCTACTTCACGGACGGGCGCCGCGCCGCGATCCTCTTGTCGCCGAGGCGGACCACTCCCCGGTTCGTGCTCTGGGACTGAGTTGCGCGGGCGAAAGTCGGTACAAGCGTGTAGCGCTCGGGACTCCGGCGACGTCTCTGCAGGTGTCCAACAGGAGACCTACTCGTGACCGACTTGACTCCGACCCTGACCGGCGACCTGCTGCTCGCCCACGAACGATTCGTCCATTCGATTGCGCGCGACCTGCTGCGGGACGAACACGCGGCTGCCGACGTCGTGCAGGACACCTGGCTGGTCGCGCTGCGGCGTGGCCCGCGCGCGCCGGGTGCACTGCGCTCGTGGCTCGGCCGCATCGCGGCGAATCGCGCGATCGACGTGCGGCGCGTGAACGAGCGGCGGCAACGCCGCGAGGTCGAAGCGTTCGCGGGGGCGAGTTCGGAGTCCGTCGGCGACACCGCGGCACGGCTCGCGCTGCAGCGCGACGTCGTCGGCGCCGTGCTCGATCTCGGCGAGCCCTATCGGTCGGTCGTGCTGCTGCGTTACTACCACGACCTCGAGCCGACCGAGATCGCCGCGCGCCTCGGCAGCAAGCCGGCGACCGTGCGCACGCAGCTCGTTCGCGCGCACGAGCAGCTGCGCGAACGGCTCGATCGCGACCACGGCGGACGCGCCGCGTGGGCCGCGCTGCTGCTGCCCGCGCCGGCGAAGTTGGCGCCGCCTGCGTCGTTCGGGATGAAGGTCGCCGTCCTCGGCACGGTGGTCGCGATCGCGGCGACCGGGTACTTCGCGTCGCGTGTCGACGATCCGCAGCCGCCGGCCTCGCAGGTGTCCGTCGCGGCCGCGAGCGTCGAACCGGCCGACGTGCCCGTGGCCGTGCGCGTGCCGGTGCGGCGGTGGCCGATTCCCGCGGCCATCGTTCCGTCGCGCGATGCGCCGCAGGCGAAGGCGATCCCCGAGGTCGTCGGTCCGCGCGCGGTGCTGCGCGAAGGAACCGGCGCGGCCTGGGCGGACGCGGGGTTCAGCTTCGTGCACGCGTACGGCGGCCGTGAGCGCCTCGGCAAGGACAAGGCGCGCGGCGACTACGACGTCGTGTTCACGAGGGGCAGCCTGCGCGCCGACAGCGTGACCGACGACCGCAGCATGATCGTCGACCTCGGGTTGCTGCCGCTGACCGAGCTCGCGCGGGTCCCGCTCGAGGCCCATCGGAGCGCCGTGCGCGACGCAGCGCAGCGGCGCTACGGTCGCCGGGTCGATCCGCAGGCCACGCAGGTGCGCGCCGAGCTCGGCCACGTGTACTTCGTGTGGACGCAGGACACCGACTCGGATCACGCGGCGCTGTTCACGGTCGCCGAGCTCGACAAGCAGGGCTGCACGCTCGAGTGGTACTGGACCGAGGACGGCTCGTGGGCCCGCTGTTCCGTGCAGAGCCCGGCGGGCGCACGCACGCTGGCTGCCGCGGCCATCGAGCTGCGCGAGGCCGCGCGCTCGGGGTTCGAGCTCGAGAACGGTGATCGCACGATGAAGCACCCGCGCATCGTCGTGCAGGCGCGTGCCGGCGCCGTCGGCGGCAACGCGTGCCGGCTCGACCTCGCACGCCAGCCATCCGTGCACTTCGACCGCATGAGCCGCGGGCCGATCGACGTGGCGACTCCGATCGGCATCAGTGAACAGGCGGTCGGGTACTGCAACGGCGGACTGATCCCCGACGGCAGGATGCTCGTCATCACGAGCGTGACGTGGGCCGGCGAAGCGCGCGGCGACTCGAACGGCGGCGGCTGCTTCCACGTGCAGCTCGGCGACCTCGAGCTCGTCAAGGTCAAGAACTCGGACGTGCCGATCCGCGGCGCGTGGACGGGCCGCGTCGAGCTCGTGCGTGGCCAGGAGGACCGCGCGTTCCTCGAGATCGCGAACTCGAGCCAGGGCGAGGTGACCTTCAGCGGCGCGTTCGAGAAGCTCGCGAAGTGAAAAGGCGCCGCGGGCGCGGTGGTGACCGCGCTCACTCGCGGCCGACGTGCACGGTCAGGACCCGATCGTGCAGCACGACTGCGGCACGCTTGCCGTCGGCGGCGACTGCGATCTGACCATGCCTGCAAGGCACCGCGAGCGTCGCGACGACGGCGCCGGTCGCAGCACTGACGAGCTCGAGCTGTCCGCCGGTGCCGAGCAGCAGCACCGCGCTGCCGAGCCACCTGGCATCGACGCGCGGCGCATCGGCGAGCCGCGTCGTCGCGCCGGTCTCGGTGTCGAGCACGAACACGCCGTCGTGCCGCGACAGCAGGGCCTGCGAGCCGTCCGCCGACAAGTCCATCGCGTAGCAGCACCCGCATTCGCGCTTCGGACCGCTCGTTCCGTCCGCGAGCCGCAGCTGCAACGTCGCCCCGCCGTCTCCCCAGCAGGCGCGGGGCTGGCTCCAACCCCAAGCGGCCCTGCCGCCCGGCAGCGGATGCAGCGTCAGCCAGAAGTCGTCCTCCGGTCCGCGCCACAGGATGGCGTCGGGCTGCATGGCATCGCGCACCGTGTTGCCGACGTCGAAATAGCGGCCGTCGCTGCTGAACTGCAGTCTCGCGTACGGCTCGAGTCCAGAGGGGGCACACGCGATGTTGTGCTCTCGCACGAGGCTGGGGCGGCCGGCGCGTTGCGCGGCGACGGACCAGAACGACAGCCTGCCCGTCGGTTCGTCGAAGAGGTCTGCTCCCTGCCACATCGCTAGCTCGGTGCCGCCGCGGTAGACGAGAGGCATCCCGCGCAGTGCGGCGCCGGGAAACGGCACCGCGGCGCCGGTCGCGAGATCGAACACGTGCGTGCAGTCCGCCCCGGAGCACGCGATGTGCTGGCCGTCGCCGACCAGCACCGCGATGGCGGGTTGCACGCGATGCGCGAGCGGCAGGGTGCGAACACGGTCGGCGCCGCGGTGGAGCTCGAGCGCGTTGCCGCGTGCGCGCACCCAGGTCGTGCCGTCGCAGTGGACCGCGGCAGGGCCGCCGCCGGGCACGGTGAACGCAGCGCCGTCGCGCGTGAAGCCGCGCACGTGTTCGCCGTCCCAGGTCACGCACAACCGCGCAGCCGGATCGATTGCCATTCCCCACGCGCTCTTGTCGAGCGCTTCGTCGCGTTTCGTGAAGCCGAGCAGCTTTCCCTCCGAGCCCAGACGCACGAGCGTGTTGTCGCCGCGATACGCGAGCGACTGCACCGGGTCGGGCTGCGTGAGCGACGCGACGATCTCGCCGGAGTCGATCGCGAACAGGTAGGTGTTGCCGCTGCGCTTGCCGACCGCCAGTCGTGCTGCAGCGCGATCGAATGCAACCGCGTCGATCGCCGTGTCGTCGGGCACCGTGAAGCTGCGCTGCAACTGCAGGTCCGCTGCAGCGCGCAGCTCGACCACGTTGTTGTGCGCGACACACGCGATCGTGGCGCCGTCGCGGCTGAGCGCCACGCCGCGCGGGCTCGCGTGCACGACCTGTGCCGACCGCTGGGCCGACCCGAGATCCCACCTCGTGAGCTCGCGCCCGCCGGCGAACAGGATGCGGCTGTCCGGCGCGAAGAGCAGCGAGCCGATGCCGTGGTCCGACGCGGGCAGCTCGTGCACGACGCGGCCGGTCTCGGCGTCGACGACGATCACGTCGCCGCAGATGCCGCCCGACGCGATCCACCTGCCGTCGGGCGACCACGCGAGTGCCTGGCTGGTCCCGCCGCGCACCACGATCTCGCGTTCGATGCGCAGCCGATCGGGCCCGGACTGTGCGGCGGCGGTCGCCGCCGCGAGCGTTGCGAGCAGGCAGCAGCGGGGGCCTCGCGCGGAGAAGACCATGTTCCTCACTAGTAGGCGCCTGCAGCGAGGTCACCGCTCTGCAGCCCCGCGCTGCGCGCGCGGCAGCTGCCACGACACCGCGGCCCGCTACTCGATGCGCGCGGTGCGCAGCGCCTCGCCGATGCGGGCCAGGTGCGCTGCGTCGTCGGGCCGCTGCCAGGACATCGGCAGGATCGGGTCGATCGAAGTCGACGGGACGGCTGCCCGGTTCGGCGTCAGCAGGTCGTTCTTCACGAAGCCGAACACGCGCGCGACCTGCAGCGTTCCGGCATTGCACTTCGCACATCGCCAGCTGCGCAGCGAGAGCCACGCGGTCGCCGAGGGATGCGGCAGCGCAACGTCCTGGATCGCCGCGAGACCCTGCTCGCGAATGGCCGACGTCTTGATCGGGACCGTCGAGAGCGCCATCGAGGGCTCGGCGGTCATCCATCGGCGGCAGGCTTCGCAGAAGGGCCGGCCCGCGGTTCGCGACGGCGCCCAGTAGATGCAGCCGGTGATCACGATCGCGGCTTCGAGGATCCACAGCGTCCACAGCAGGCCGCCGCACGGTTGCACGCCGCGCACTTCGAACCAGCCCGTCTGTGCGATCTGCTGCGCGAGCGCCCACACGCTCGCGGGGGAGTGCAGCCAGTCTGCCAGCGACGGCGTCGGTGGCGGCGCGAACTTCTGCGTGATGACCCAGGCGAAGAAGGTCCAGGCGAAGTACAGGCACGCGACGCCGGTCGTCACGCCGTGCAGCCGCATCGTGCCGGCGCTGCGCACGCGCAGCACGCGTCCCGCGAGCGCGACCGGGTAGACGGAGATGAAGGCGAACCCGACCGCGAACAGTGCCGTGAAGTAGCCGGCGAGCGGGAAGTGGACCGCGAGCGGCACGTAGAGCAAAGCACCGACGGCCGCGGACGCGATGCCGACGAACGGCAGCAGGAACGCGAAGCCCGAAGCGCCGGAGAGGAGGTACGGCGGGTTCGCGGGCGGCGACTGCGCGCGGGAGCTGGTGCGGGGCATGGCGCGGATGATGGAAGCGCAAGGCGTCCGGCCAGCAAGTGCCCTTCGTGGGTTTCGCCATCCTCGTTACCGGGCAGCAGCCGTGCGGCGAGCTGCGGTCCGGCCGGCGCATACAATGGCGTCGTCATGCCCCTCTTCGCCGCGACGTTGCTCGCGTTGTGTATCGCATCCGCTCCGCAGCAGCCCGCTGTCGTCGAGGTGATCGGGCCCGCGCCGGAACCGGGTGTGGCACTGCGCAAGCAGGTCGAGAAGGGTGAGGACGAGTTCGTGCTGTTCGATGTCGCCTACGGCGTGCGCGAGGTCACCACGAACCTGCACGATCTGTGGGGCGAGCTCGAGACGAAACGCGCCGAAGTCATGAGCGATTTGATGGCGGCGATGCAGCAGCGGTGCGCCGGCAGGCAGGACGCGGCGTCGATCGCGTGCGCGAACGTCGCGGCCGTCGCCGGTGCGCTGCTCGCGTCAGCGACGAAGCACACGCGTGCGCGCCCGCGGCCGGCGCTCGGGCCGGATCAGCTCGCCGAGCTGCGCGACGTCGACGCTGCCGCTGCAGGCGAGCAGCGGTATTTCCCGCAGCGGCGGGCCTTCGACTGGAAGATCGCACAGCCCGTCGGCGCCTACGCGCACGATCGGCACGGATGGGAGGGGATGGCGGCGTTGTATCGGGCGACGATCTACCTGCGCGCCTACTCTGCCGCGTGGCCGGAAGACACGAGCGCTGTCTGGTGCCTGCATGTCGCGGCGTGCCGCTCGGCCGACGGCGTGCTTGCGAGCGACCTCGGAAAGCTCGCGGCGCAGATGCCGATCCTGTTCGGCGCCGGCGTCGACGAGTCGGGCGTGCTGCTGCCCGCCGGCGCGCCCGATCTCGCCTGGTTGGCCGCGCACTTCGCCGAGCCGGCGCCGATCGAGGACAAGCTCGCGGCCCTGTTCGCCGAGGTCCCGATGCCGTCGCCGAAGGCGCTCAGCGACGGTGTGCTGCGGCTGTGCCACGAGCTCGTGATCGCGCGCCCGACGGACCCGCTGTTCGGCGCGATGGCGCCCGAGCAGTGGCAGGCGAAGTGGCGCGACGCGGCGTCGTTCGCCTATGTCGGCCTTCGCGAGGTCGACGCGTTGGCCCGCACTTTCGGCCGCGACGACGCACCACCCGCGCCGACGGTCGTGATCGAGCCGCTGCCGGCCGTGTGGGAAGCGCTGCGCTGGCTCGAACGCCGCAGGTCGCTGCAGCCGGGCGACGCGTGGCAGAAGGGGACTTCGTGGATCGATCCGGTGATCGAGGCGCTCGAGCTGCAGCAGAAGGGCGAGGACCTGCCCGTCGAGACGAACGATCACCTGCGCCACCTGCTGTCCCGGTTCGGCGACAAGGACCGGCTGCTCGGTACGACGACGCGGATCGAAGGCGTGCCTGCGCAGGTGCGGCGCGGCGTGCCGCACCTCGTTCGCGTGCCGATCCGCTGGCGCGGGGAGACGAAGAAGGCGCTCGCGCTGCGCCTGTTCGTCGAGCAGGAACGCCCCGCCGGCGAGTGGCACGGCCCGCCGTGGGGCACAGCACTGCAGACGAAGCCGGCCGCGCCGTCGGGGCGCTGACCGCGGCGCGGTCCCGACACGAGCGGCGATCCTGCGACTGCTCGTCGTGTCGGTCCGCCGGAACCGCGGGCCGGATGCCCGCGCGAGCTGCTGCACGGCCCAGGGCAGGGAACTGCTCCCGCGCGCGCGGTGGCCAACGAGCTGACCGCGGCGAGGTGAGAGCGTGGTCGCCTGAGCGGGCTCCCTTCCGCAACCCGCATTGCCACCATGTCGAAAACCCCGTTCTCCTTCGTCTCCCTGCTCGCGCTGACCGCTGCGCTGCCTGCCCAACTTCCCCGCGTGGCGCTGTGCGGCGCTGCTTCGACGAGCAGCACCGCCTGCCAGTGGACCGACGTGCAGACGCGACTGCTCGCGTCGAACGCGTTCAGCGCCGTCGACATCATCAACGTCACCACGACCGGCGGCGGCACGCCGAGCCTGTCGTCGCTGCTGCAGTACGACGCGGTGTTGTGCTACACGAACGTCACGCCGGCCAACAACATCACCTGGGGCGACGTGCTCGCCGACTACGTCGACGCCGGCGGTGGTGTCGTGGTCTCGGTGTTCGCGAACAGCACGGCGACCGTCGGCCGCAACATCGCGGGCCGCTGGCAGACCGGCTACGAGGTGATCCTCGACCAGTCCGGCAACACGGGCGGCGCGGGCGCCGTGCTCGGCACCGTGCACGTGCCGGCGCACCCCGTGATGATCGGCGTCACTGCGTTCGCCGGCGGGACGACGGGCTCGCGGCCGACCGGCACGGCGCTCGAAGTCGGTTCCTTCCTGGTCGCGGAGTGGAGCGACGGCAAGGTGCTCGTCGCGCAGGGTGCGAACCCGCGGCGTGTCGACCTCGGCTTCTATCCGCCGAACGCCTCCTGCTCGCAGTCGGGCTGGGCCACGGGAGGCGACCTGCTGATGGTGAACGCGCTGCTCGCGGTCTCCGGCGGCGGGATCTTCGGGCCCTACGGGGCGGGCTGCGCGGGCACGATCGGCGTCCCGGCGTGGGCGGCGCAGACGGGCTCGCGGCCGATCATCGGCACGGTGTTGAACACGACCCTCACGAACGTCCCGTTCGGGCTCGGCCTCGTCGGGCTCGGCTTCTCGAACACGCTGAGCGGCGGCGTGCTGCCGCTGCCGTTCGACCTGACGGCGATCGGCATGACCGGCTGCAACCTGCTCGCCGACCCGCTGGTCCTCGAGGTTGCTATCGGTACAGCGCCCACCGCGCCGTGGAGCCTCGCGATCCCACCCGACGTGTCGCTGATCGGCACCGTGCTCTACGGCCAGGGTTTTGGCTTCGATCCGGCGGCGAATCCGTTCGGCTTCACGGCCAGCAACGGCGCGCGCCTGAAGCTCGGCCTGTGACCGCGAGCGCCCGCGGCGGAACGTCAGTTGCGGGCGGCGCGCCTCCGCCGTGAAAGTGTCCTCTCTGCGCGCCACTCTCGTCCCGTTCCTGCTGCTCGCCACGACGTGTGCTGGCCCCGAGCCGTTCCGCGAGGGCGTGCGCATCGGCGACCGTCTCTACCCGGGGGCCACTGCCGAGGCCGACGGAGTGATCGTGACGCGCCTCGTCGACGATCTGACGGGCCAGCCGGTCGTGGGTGCGGAGGTGTTCCTCGTCGACGAGCACAACACGCCGATCGCCGGCGAATTCTGGTTCACCAGCCGGTTCGTCAGCGACGACGAGGGTTTCGTGCGCCTCGAGGTTCCGCCCGGCGCGCGCGGCATCGCCTGGCAGGCCGTGCGCCATCCGACGTGCGGCGTCGCGACGCGCACGCGCACCGAGCCCGTGTGGCGGCTCGGCCGCGGCTTCGACGTGCCGCTGCGCATCGTCGACTGGCTCGGCCGCCCCGCGGCCGGCGCGCGCATCGGCTTCTGCGGCGGCTGCGGCCACACGCCCGATCTCGTGAACGCGACCGCCGACGCGGACGGCATCGCGGTGCTGCGCGGCATCGAGCCGCGGAACGACATCGCCGACCTCTACGTGCAGCACCCGGGACTGCACTACTACTACGACTCGGTCGACTGGCGGCCCGGCGAGGGGCCGCAGGAGGTGCGCTGCAACCATGCGCCGCCGCTCACGGGCCGGCTCGTCGACCATCGCGGCCGGCCGGTCGCCGGCGCGTTCGTGTGCGGCGGCTCGCAGCACCGCGGCCCGTGGGCGCGCACGGCCGCCGACGGCTCGTTCACCGTGCTCGGCGCCAGACCGCCGACCTATCCGCATCACGTCGTGATGCCGGGCGGGCGCGACGTCTACTTCGACACGTCGAACGCGTGGCCCGTGACGCTGCGGCTGCCGGACCTCGCGGACGCGAAGGCATTCGAAGGCGTCGTCGAGGACGAGCCGCAGGCACCGCCGGCGATCGCGGCGCGCGAGGTGCGCGTCGTCGTCGAGGGCGCGCCCGGCGCGTTGGAGCTCGGTTCGTTCGCGCCCGGGCTGAGCGGCGAGAAGCCGGCCGACGGCCGCGTGCTCGCGCCGGCGCGCGGTCCCTTCGTGGTCGTCGCGTCGCAGGCGGACGTCAAGTACTTCAGCGAGCGCCGCTTCGTGTTCGCGGAGGGTGTCGACGTGCCGGACCCGATCGTCGTCCGGTGGGTGCCCGATGTGCGCCTCTGCGGGCGCGCGATCGACGCGGCCGGGCGGCCCGTCGCGGTGAACGTTCGCGTGCGCTCACGCTGGTGGAAGCGGTTCGAGCACGAGGAACGCGAGGAATTGGCGCCGGCGGCCTGCGCCGATGGTGTCATCGACCTCTCGTGCGCGCGCACCGGCACGGTGCTGTTCGAGATAGCACCGATCGAGGCAGGTGTGCGGCCGCGCCTCTTGTGGGTCGACGTGCCGCCGCGCGGTGCGAAGGAGCGCGTGGAACTCGGCTCGGTCGTCGTCGGCGGCGAGGCGCGGTTGCGTGTGGTCGACGGGCGAGGTGCGCCGCTGCCGGAGGCGACTGTCGGGTTCGCGCGACCAGGCTGGCAGGAGGCCGGTGACAGCTACGTGTGGCCGCTGGCACCCGACGGCGGCTGGATTGGTCCCGACCTGCGCACCGGTGACACGGTCGTCGTGCAGGTTGGCGAAGCGGCGGTGCCGAACCGCACGGTGCTGCGCGGCGACGGGCCGTGGACGATCGTCGCGCCGGAAGGTCAGCTCGACCTCACGGTCGTCGACGAAGCAGGGCAGGGCCTCGCGGCGGTCGCCGTGTTCAGGGACCACGACGTCGAGACGGAAGGTGGTGCGGTGCGGTTGCGCGGTCTGCCGCTCGGACAGTTGCGTGTCTACGTCACGGCGTCCGGGCACGGCTCGGCGATCGTCGACGCGCAGATCACCGCGGCACCGCAGTCCCTTCGCGTCGTGTTGCCGAAGCGATAGCGTGGCGTCACTTCGCCGAGGGGCGCACGAGAACGCGCGCGAAGTCGGCGACGAACAAACGCTTGCCGCGCGCGACCACGGTGTGGCCTTCGGCCTCGAGCCGCGAGCGCAGCACCGGCAGCCCGCCGGGATACTTCGCGTTCAGCTCGCCGCCGGCGCGCAACGTGCGCCAGTACGGCGTGACGCGCGCCTTGCCGGCCTGTTCGGCCTCTTCGGCGGCGCGCGCGGCGATCGTCGCGAATATGCCCGTGGTCATCGGGCACGCGATCGTCGCGTCGTGGCGTTTCGCGAGCGCGGACCGCAGCTCGTCGATCGTCGTGACCTTGCCGCGGCGGACCTGCTTCATCAGCGCGTCGACCTCGCGCGGTGCGGCGATCACGATCGTGCCCTTGCCCCACTGTCGATGCATGCGCGCGGGGATCCGCACGACCTTGGGCAGGTCGTGATCGCGCTGCAGCTTCTCGCGCCAGGACGTCTTGGTCTTCATGGTTCGGCGCGAGTCTAGCGACTGCGGGCGGATCCGGGTGAGGGGGTTGGTCGCGGGGACTGCAATCTCGAGGTGCGGCTGCCGCCCGAGTGGGAGAAGTAGCTCACGCTGCGCGCGTCACGACGGCGGCGGCTTCGGCGCGCGTGCCGGCTCCCACGCGCGGCCCGTGATCAGCCGCGCGCCGCGCGAGAACGCGAAGTACTGCCATGCCCAGCCGAGCATCACGATGATGCGGTTCTTGAAGCCGATCAGGTAGGCGATGTGCACGAGCCACCAGATCCACCACGCGAAGAAGCCCGACACCTCGAGCTTGCCGACCGTGCCGACGGCCTTCGCGCGGCCGATCGTCGCGAGCGAGCCCTTGTCGAAGTAGCGGAACGGCTTCGTCGCGCGGCCGAGCACGAGCGCATGGATGTTCCTTCCCGCGGCGCGGCCGGACTGGATCGCGACCGGCGCGATGCCGGGCAGCAGTGCGCCGTCCTGCTCGAGGTGCATCAGGTCGCCCGCGACGAACACGTTGCCATGGCCCGGCACGCTGAGGTCGGGCGCGGTGAGCACGCGGCCCGCGCGGTCGAGCGGCACGCCGAGTTGCTTGCCGAGCGACGATGCAGCGACGCCGGCGGCCCAGAGCACGGTGCGCGCGTCGATGTGCTCGTCGCCGAGCCAGACGCCCGTGCGATCGATCTTCGTCACGAGCGCGCCGGTGCGCACCTCGACGCCGATGTTCTCGAGCTGGCGCTTCGCCGACGCCGACAGCCGCTCCGAGTACGGGGGCAGCACGCGGCCCATGCCTTCGACGAGCACGACGCGGAGCTTGCGCGGGTCGAACGAACGGAAGTCCTTCGCGACCGTGAGGCGCCCGATCTCCGACAGTGCACCCGCGAGCTCGACGCCGGTCGGCCCGGCGCCGACGACGACGAACGTCAGCGTCGCGGGCAGCTGTGCAGGATCGGTGAGCCGCTCGGCGGCCTCGAAGGCCGAGAGCACGCGGCGGCGGATCTCGAGCGCGTCCTCGATCGTCTTGAGGCCCGGCGCCCACGCCTCCCAGTCGTCGTGGCCGAAGTAGCTGTGCCGCGCGCCGGTCGCGAGCAGCAGGTAGTCGAACGGGAGAGTGCCGTCGGCGAGGCGCAGTTCGCGCCGCTGGAGGTCGATGGCCTCGACGCGCGCGAGCAGCGTGCGCGCGTTGTGCTGTGAGCGCAGCACCGAGCGGATCGGGTACGCGATGTCGCCGGGGTTCAGCGCCGCGGTCGCGACCTGGTAGAGCAGCGGCTGGAACAGGTGGTGGTTGCGGCGGTCGAGCATCGTGACGCGCACCGGTGCGCGGCGCAGCGCGCGTGCGGCCGACAGGCCCGCGAAGCCGCCGCCGACGATGACGACGTGTGGAGCGGGACGTGAGGTGGACGGCTGGTTCACGCTCACAACGCTACCCGCTGGCGCGCGGCCGGTACCACGTTCGCCCACGCACTACGGTGGCGCGAGCCCGAGCCGGCGGTCGCGGCGGCCCCACACGATGCCGAGGGCGACGATCGCGGCCGCGGCGACGCCCACGCCCGCGAACAGCCACGGCTGCTCCGGGATGACCTTGCGCACGATCTCCGTGGCCGGATCCGGCTGATTGGCCATGATCGTCTGGACGAGCGGCGCGAACGTCCTCTGCTGCAGCCTGATCGCGCCGACGGTCGCTGCGGCCAGCGCGGCGAGGATCAGCGGACCGTGGCGGCGTTGGACGAACCGGATGCCGGCGAGCCAGGTCGGGATCAGCGCGTAGCCGACGAAGCGGAAGGTGTCGAGCGCGATGCTGCAGAGTGCGAACAGCGACAGCAGGAACAGCGCGATGTCGGCGACAGCCGAGCGACGCTGCGCGGACGCGGCGTTCCACGCGAGCAGCACCGGCATCAGGCCGTACGTCATCAGCAGGTAGATCGTGGTCAGCACGCACATGCCGATCATGCGCAGCGACGGCGTCGCCCAGTCGAGCTGGTTCTCGAGCGTGTACAGCTGCGCCGTCGCGCCGAGATCGACGACGAGCCGGAACAGGACGTAGGCGGCGGCGACCGCCGGCGCGCCGATCGCGTCCGCGCGCCAGCTGGTGCCGGCGAGCCGCCGCTGCAGCAGAAGCCACGGCCAGAAGAACACCATGTGCTCGTGATTCAGCAGCGCCAGCAGTTGCAGCGACCAGAACAGCACCGAGCGCCGCACGAACGCGAGGGCGAGCACCATCAGCAGGAACGACAGCGGCTCGCTGTAGCCGACGAAGGTCTTGAAGAGGGCGAAGCCGAGCGTCAGCGACAACGCGAGCGTCAGCAGCGACGCGCGCGCCCAGCTGAGGCCGCGCGACACGGCGATGCCGGTCAGGCTCGCGAGCAGCAGTACGAGGACGGCGTGATGGAAGATCCAGTAGTCGTCGCCGCCGAGGCCGAGCACGTGCGCGAGCAGCGGTCCGAGCACGCGGTGCGGGAAGGGCCCGAGGCACGCGAACGGCGCCTTCGACATCGCGGCGTAGTCGTTGCCGAGCCACCACGTCTCGCGGGTCACCGGGTCGACGAGGCACGACAGCAGGAACACGCACACGCCGACCAGCAGTGCCATGGACGCGAATCCGATGCGGCGGCCCGCGGTGCTCATGTCGCGCGGCACTCGGGTCCCTTCGCGGTGCGTGCGTGCTGCATGTGGGCATGTTGGAGCGCGAGCCGCGCGCGCGTCAATCGCGGACGTCGTTTGCGCAGGCAAACGTTGGCCGCGGTGCCCGTGGCCCTCAGGCAGTCGCAGGCAAGTCGTGCACCGAGAGCAGTCCGTGCCTCCGCCAGCCGATCGAGAGCATCCACGATCGGGCGTCCGTTGTCGGACGTTCGATCGTGTCGAGGCCGCGAACGGTCAATCGTTCGCGGAACCCGGCGAACCACGGCGCCGACGTGAAGGTGTCGATCGCGGCAGGCACGGAGACCTCGCGGCCTTCGGCGGCGTGCTTCTTGCCGTTGCCGAGCACGTAGCAGAGCGCGTTGCGGACCTCGCGCGGGGACTTCAGGATGCGGTCGTGGTAGCGGTCCGCGAAGACCTTGCCGCGGCGGCGCCAGAGCCTGTTCAGCGCGCGAGCGATGCGGATCGCGAGGCCCTGCAGACCGCGCCGCAGGGCGGTGCGGTCTGGAGCTTCGGCGATCAGATGCAGGTGGTCGTTCAGGACCGCGTAGTGGCACAGCCGGAAACCGAAGCGGTCCTTGCCCTTCACGAAGGCAGCGCGCAGGGCGGCGTACTCGGCCTTCTGCCGCAGCCGCGGGAGATGCTGACGCAGCTTCAGCGTGACATGCACGGGGAACCTCACCGCGAGCGCGGAGCGCTCGCGGTGAGACACCCCGGCCACGCCGTTCTTCGGCTTGCGACCCGAGCCCTTGCGAGGGCCGCCCCAGCTCTTGAACGGGAGCTTGCCCTGCTTCGCCTTCCGACTCCGGGTCACTGCGGCCTCCATCTTGGTAGAG
Source organism: Planctomycetota bacterium (assembly GCA_036376355.1). Classification (GTDB taxonomy): domain Bacteria; phylum Planctomycetota; class UBA1135; order UBA1135; family UBA2386; genus DASVAL01. The sequence goes on along the minus strand of DASVAL010000082.1, from coordinate 50,021 downwards.
CACTAATCGTAGCGTCGCTGCCAGACCACGTCAAGCGGCACACGGGTGCCAGGGTGCCGGTGGTGCCGGTGGTGCCGGTGGGGGTCCGGTGTGCCGGGGTGCGGGGCGCGTGACCAGGTCCGGGGCGGTGGAACCCGTTCAGGTCAGGGCTTCAGGGGCTGAGCGCATGGGACGTGGTCCCTGCGAGGCAGCAAGCGCGGGCTCTTGCATCCGGACGCTGCTCTGAGGTCGCGAAGCGGCTTCAGAGCAGGGGCACCACGACCGTATCCACGAGCGGCCTCTCGCCGGTGAGCAGGTTCGCGTGGAAGACGATGCGGAACTGCAGGAACTGGCGCCCGTCCGCGACGTCGGGCGACGCCGACCACGCGGTCGGGGACGCGCCGCTCGCGGAGTTCGAGCCGCGGTACTCGACCTGCACGCTGGTGCCGAACGGCAGGGACTGCGCAACCACCGGCGCGCCGTAGTCGGGGTTCGCAGCGAGAGAGTCGAGCCAGGGCGACTGCGCGAACGTCTCGGTGCGCGCGAACTCGAGCTCGAGGTCGTGCATCGCGTTGTCGCCGGGGATCGTCGGAGTGCCGCTCGGCGCAAACCCGCCCGTCGCGATCGTCGCCTGGCTGGGGATCAGGAAGCTGCTCGCCGAGCCTGCCGCGTGCACGCGGCCGTTCGGGCTCGGGCTGCTCTGCACCATGAGTCGCACGAGGCCGCCGTTGAGGCCGCCGGCCGTGTTCGGGCCGACGCGGAACTCGAGCAGCAGGCTCGACACACCGTCGTAGCGGAACGGCGCGGCGACCGGATACGGCAGGTAGCCGCTCGGCAGCAGGTTCGCGGAATCCACGATGTAGGTGCCCGCGTACATCAACTGCAGCGGCGTCAGCACGTTGTTGGCGAACGTCGTCGACAAGCCGGAGTTCGGCGCGACGGGCAGAGCCGAGAACGGATCGACCGCGTAGTTGGGCACGACGGCCGTGTGTGCCGCGCGCAGCTCGAACAGCGTGTGGGCGTCGTGCGCGAGGCCGATCGACGGGTGCGGCATCCACCGGACCGAGGTGATCAGCTCGGGTTCGCCGGTCGCGCCGAGATCCTGCGTGCGGTAGACCATCTGCGCGCGGCAGCCGAACGGGACGAGCGGGGTCGCGATCGGCCCGCCGAACGGCACCGACTGCGGATCGATCGTGCGATGCGTGCGCCTCGTCACGGGACCGCCGCGCAGGTGGCCCGCGACGTCGTTCGCAAAGGTGCCGGTGAAGCTCGCCACGGCGACCGGATCGTCGAACGCGGCGACGATCGCGCCCGGCCCCGAGTGGATCGCGGTGCTCGCGCCGTTGCTCGTGCGGAACAGCCCGTTCGGCGCGGTCGGGTCGATCACGATGCCCTGCGCGAAGACGACGAGGCCGACGAGCCCCGGCAGCAGCGGGATCGTGAACGAGCTCGACGCCTGGCCTTGTGCCGGCATCACGCCAGCGTGCAGCGTCGTGAAGAACGGCGACAGCGACAGGTAGACGCGTTCGCCGAGCACGTCGACGGGACCACCTTGGAGGTCGGCAAAGACCGCGAACAGCGATCCCTGAGGTCCATGCAGCGTGTCGCCGACGACGGCGCCGCTGAGGGTCGGCGCGAGTGCGGGCGTCATGGCGAGTTGAGGCGCCTGCGCAGCAATGTGGGGCGCGAGGCTGGCGGCCAGCGAGCAGACGAGGAAGTGCTTCGTGTTCATCGCAGGGGTCTCCTGGGGGGTGGCTCGCTTGCGGTAGCGCCGGTTCGCCCCTGGCGTCACCGCGCGAGCGGTATCGCTCAGCGGCCGATCGCGAACACTGCCTCCTCCCCCTTCTGCCCGAGCGTCCTTCGCGTCTGCACGAACAACAGCGATCCGTCCCACGCCGAGCCGTCGATCTCGGAATCGGCCGCCGGCCGATGGCGGCCGAGCACGCGACCGGTCTCCCGATCGAGCGCGATGACTTCCCCCGACAGCGCCGGCAGCAGCAGGATCTTGCCGGTGACCACCGGCGGCTCGTAGATCGGCACACCACGTTCCTGGTCCGACCCGATCGGCTGCTTCCAGACGAGGTCGCCCTTTGCGAGTCCGAGGCAGTAGACGTGGCCGTCGCAGGATCCCCAGTAGACGCGTTCGTCGCGGACCGCGCACGCGGCTTCGACGCGCCAGCCGGTCTCGTGGCTCCAGACCTGTTTGCCGTTCGTCTTGTCGAAGCAGCGGAAGTGGCGATCCTGACTGCCGACGAGCACGAAGTCGCCGCTCAGCACGGGTTTCATGAACATCCAACCCCGCGTCGGGAACGCGGCCTTGCGTGCTCCGCTGCGCGCGTCGACGGCGAGCGCGCGGCACTGGTCGAACACCGAGAAGAAGACGAGCTCCCCATCGCTCGAGGCCGGACCGGGCCGCGCGACCTGGTCGCCGTAGCGCGCCACCTTGCCGTCGAAGCCCGGTGGATCGGCCGGTGCGTCCTTCATGTAGTCGGTGGTCCAGACCGCGTCGCCGGTCGCGAGGCTGCGTCCGTGCACGTTGCCGTCCGCGCCGCCCGCGACGACGAGGTCGCCGACGATCGCCGGCGCCGCCAGCTCGTGCGGCATCTCGCGTATCCAACGCGGTTCGCCACTGCGCAGGTCGAGCACGCCGAGAGCCTTGCCCACCGTCAGCACGATCGCCACGGACTTCGGTTCGCCCGCGATCACGAGGCCGTGGACGGTCTGCTTGCCGACCTTGCGCCGCCACACCTCGCTGCCGTCGTCGGCGCGCAGCGCGGCGACGCTGCCCTGCCCGAACGCGACCATCACGAAGCCTGCGTGCGCCACGAGGTGCTCGACCTGCTGGCCTGCCGGCGCCTCGAACTTCCACAGGGTTCGCAACCGGACCTCTTTCGGCGGCTCCGCCGACTGTGCGACGAGGACGCCGCACAGCGACGCCGCGTGCAGGCCCACCAAGAACCGCGAGCATCTCGAAGGCATGGTCCACTCCAAGGGCCGCGGCCGGCAGCCCGCGCGCATCATGTCGGAACTGCGGAAGCGAGCCAATCGTGGACTGCTCGAGTGTGCTCGGCGCGCGGCGTCGGCGCGCCCGGCGTGCACGGGGAGCGCGGGATTGGTATCCTCGCGCACGAGGAAGACCGCAGGTCCGGTCCCCGAGGTGTCGGGCAATGACTGAAGCACGCAGCTCCGGCGATATGCCGAAGCAGATCGGGAACTACTCGATACTCGAGTATCTCGGCGGCGGCGGCATGGGTGATGTGTATCGCGGGTTCCAGGAGTCGCCCGTGCGCCGCGAAGCCGCGATCAAGGTGATCCGGGCCGACAAGGACAATGCGCGCTATCGCGCCCGGTTCGAGATGGAGCTCAAGGCGCTCGAGCGCATGGAGCACCCGAACATCGCGAAGGTCTACGACACGGGGTTCACGCAGGACGGCCAGCCGTGGTTCGCGATGGAGCTGATCAAGGGCGAGTCGCTGAGGCTCTTCTGCGAGCGCAAGCGGCTCTCGCTCGAAGCGAGGCTGCTGTTGTTCCAGCAGGTCTGCGACTCCGTGCAGCACGTGCACCAGAAGGGCGTCATCCACCGCGACGTCAAGCCCACGAACGTGATGGTGATGGAGGTCGACGACAAGCCGATCGTCAAGCTGATCGACTTCGGGCTGGCGCGCTCCGTGGACATCCAGAGCTTCCGCAAGACGCTGTTCGAGGAGCTGTCGCGAATCGTGGGCACCGTTGCATACATGAGCCCCGAGCAGGCGTCGCACGACGCGCTCGACCAGGACACGCGCACGGACGTCTACTCGCTCGGCGTCATGCTCTACGAGCTCGTGACCGAGGTCCTGCCGCTCGGCGACGAGCTGTCGAGCAAGGCCGTCGACGAGATCGCGCGCACGATCCGCGAAGTCGAGCCGAAGAAGCCCAGTACGAAGCTGTCGGAGATGGGCGAGCGGCTCGCAGAGGTCGCGTCGCATCTGGGCGTCGAAGGCCGCAAGCTGTGCCGCATGGTCGCCGGCGACCTCGATTGGATCATCATGCGTGCGATCGAGAAGGACCGCACGCGGCGTTATCCGACGCCGCACGACCTCGCCGAGGAGGTCGGGCGCTTCCTGCGCCACGAAGCCGTCATCGCCGGCCCGCCGAGCATCGTCTACCTGCTCCGCAAGTGGGTGCGGCGCCACCGGGCCGGCGTCGCGACCGGGTCGCTGATCGCGGCGATCCTGTTCGCGGCCGTTGCGGTGATCGTCTTCCAGCAGCAGCGCGTCATCGAGATCGAGACCCGCTTGAGCCACGTCACGCGGGTGGCGTTGCTCGACAGCGATGCGGCGAGGATCCGCGATCTGACGCAGCGCGCCGGCGACCTGTGGCCGGCGAGGCCCGAGACGGTTGCCGCGATGGACGACTGGTTGGCCGAGGCCGCGACGGTCCTGGCCCGTGAGGCGGAGCACCGGGAGCGGGCGGACACGGTCGCGAAGGACGCGCCGTGGGCGAAGCTCGCGGCGGATGTGCGGGTCTTCGCGGGGCCGGAAGGTCCCGTCGCGCGGATCCGCGAACGTCGCGAGCATGCGGTGACGATCGAGGCCAGGACCATCAGCGGTCCCGAGGTCGCGAAGGCGTGGGCGGAGGCGAAGGCGCGTGCAGCGGCCAGCGGCCGCTATGCGTTCGAGCTGACGCCGCAGATGGGGCTGTGGCCGCTCGGTGCCGACCCGGTTTCGAGGCTCGAGGAGTTCGCCGTCGTGCTGACCGGTGACATTCCGCGCCGCGTGAACGGCAAGCTCGAGCTCGAGGAACGGCATGCCATCGTGCTCGTGTTGCTGCCGGGCGGCGACGTCAGCGTCGGCGCCGTGCGCGACCCCGCGAGCCCGCAGCGCGATCCGCAGGCCGAGGATCAGGACGGGCCCGTGCTCGGAGTGCGGCTCGATCCCTACTTCCTCGGCAAGTACGAGCTCACGCAGGCGCAGTGGATGCGGCTCGGCGCGGAGAATCCCAGCAACTTCCGCACGGGGACCCAGTGGGCGCACAACTGGATCAAGAGGCCGCACAAGCCGACGGGCCTGCATCCCCTCGAGAACGTGAGCTACGACAGTCTCGTGCTGGTCCTGAGCCAGCAGGCGCTCCAACTGCCCACGGAGGCGCAGTGGGAAGCCGCATGCAGGGCGGGCAGCACGGGGCCGTGGCACGTCGAGGCTGCCGACCTCGACACGGTGGCCAACCTCGCGGACCTGTTCGCTCGCGCGAACGGCGCGCGGTGGAAGGAGATCAACTTCGGGGCGGAGCTGGGCCTCGACGATGGCCGGCTCGACACGGCGCCGGTCGGCACGTACCTGCCGAACGCGTTGGGCCTCTACGACATGCACGGCAACGTCAACGAGTGGTGCCGGGACCCGTACGTGACCAATCGCCCGCGCCTGCGCCCGGGGACCGGCGAGGTCGACGTGGAGACCGGCAAGGGCGAGGTGTGGAACGCGGCGCTGCGCGGCGGCAGCTTCCGCACCGAGCCGGGGCGCGCACGCAGCTCGTTCCGGATCCCGTGGGCGCGGGCGTCCTTCACGGCCACGAACGGCGCTCGCGTGTCGCGTCCGTACTTCGCCGCGGCCAGCAGATGAGCACGCAGGTCGCGCCGCGGCGTCAGAAGATGTTCGGTGCGACGGGGAACGTGCAGTACCACGGTTCGATGCCCTGCAGGCGGTGGTCCGCCACGAAGACGACGCGATCGGCGAGTGCGCGCAGCGACGACGGCATCGCACCGGCGCGCAGGTCCGGGATCGGGGCCGGTGTCGCGGGTGCGGCCAGCGTCGCGAGGAATCCGAGGTGCGGGGTTCGCAGCTCGGGACTCGTTTCGTGGTAGCGCCCGACGAAGGCCAGCTGGCCGGTTCCGTTCGCGACGAGCTGCGAGCAGTCGCCCCAGCCGTCGAGCCTCTTGACGAGCTCCATCGCGGTGCCGTCGTCGTTGACCTTCCAGATCGCCGAGTACCACGCAGATTCGTAGTTGCCGACACAGAGAACGTGCGGCACGTCGTCCACGAGTGTCGCGGCGGTGACGTGCTTGACCCACCAGCCCAGCGGCCACGGCACGGACGGAGCATCCTTGCCGTTGTAGCCATGCACCTTGCATTCCGAGCCGGTGACCAGGAAGAAGAGGATCGAGTCGCCGATGGACGCCGGCATCAGGTGGCTGATCTTGTCGCCGGTCGCGTGGACCACGGCCTCCGCGCCGCCAGTCGTCTTGTAGAGCGTCGATGTCGTCGAGGTCGACGCGGTGAAGTACAGCTTGGTGCCGGCGGCCGTGAGGTTGTCGACCGCGCCCGTGTGCACCCTGTATGGGTTGCCGCCGCGGCTCCAAGTTGCCAGCACCCGCTGCGCCGGCACGAGCGTCTGATCGAGGCCCGTGAACGCGAAGAACCCGCTGCCGTCGTAGCCGCAGTCGACCAGGTCGCCGACGAGGCTGTAGTTGCTCGACGTCTGGATGCTCTGAGCGGTGATCGTCGTGCCCACCGTGACCTTCCAGAAGGTCGTCGCAGCGGTGGCGAACGTCGCGACGATCGCGCCGGTGCCCATTGGCGAGACGTCCTTGATGCTCGTGCCCGTCACGGCGCCGGGCAGGGGGATCGGGGCCGCGAGGTCGCCGGCGTCGAGCGTATGGAGCCGATCCTCACCGGAGAGATCCTTGGCGGCGAAGAACAGGCGCTCGCCGACCGGCGTCAGCAGGCACGGGTCCGAGGACAACAGCGTCGGCGTCGCCAGCAGGTTGTGGGACGCGACGGTCTGGATGTTGTCCGGCCGGTAGCCGAACAGCTCGCGACCGATGATGTTCGACGACGCCGCGAACCAGACGCGGTTGGTCCCCAGGACGCTCAGCTCGTTGGGCAGCGACGACGCCGTCCCGGCAGGTCCGCTCGCCACCATGCCGCCTGCATTGCTGATCTCATTGACGTCGACGATGATGTTGGGCACCGGCACCTGTGCCAGCAGCGGCATGGTCAGGATTGTCGGACAGAGCAAACCACGGCTTGGTCGAGCGGACATTGCAGTCTCCTCCTTTGGAACTGCGTGATCTCCCCACGCGGGACCATAGCGACTCGCGCGCGACGGGTCGAGAGCAGCGGAGCGTGCCCGAGGGAGACGTCGATGCCATTGGCGGCTCGCGGTCAGCCTGCCGCCGCATCTCCGCGGCTCTGGCGTTCGCGATCCGCGGCGCGTCGCGGCAAGGTCGCCGCGACGACACTCGCAGCCGCGACTGCAATCACGGGCGTGCGCAGCCAGGCGATCTCCGGATAGCGGAACGGTGCCGGCACCGCGCCGGCGCAGACGATCGCGAATGCACACCAGACGCCGCGGGTGCGCACCGGTTCGCGACTCGCAGCCGAGACCGCGAGACACGCGGCGGCTCCGTGGAACAGCACGAAGGCGAACGCGCTCTTGGCCCACATCGCGCCCGCGTCCCAGTCGAAGCGGAACGCCCAGACGCAGCCGATGTGTGACGTGGCAACCGCGAGCACCGTCCACGTGAGCCAGCCGAAACGGCGGCGGCGCCAGCGCAGCGTCGCGTCGAGCGCCAGCAGCGCGAACGCGGCGAACGCGAGCGCGAACGTCAGGCCATCGTGAGGCATCCGGCGCGAGCCTACCGTGCCGGCGCCGTCAGCGCGGCATCGCCTCGCCGGCGGTCGAGGGCTTGTAGACCTGCGCGACCCATTCGGGGAACGTCAGCTTGCCCGCGTATGGCGCGAAGCCGTCGAGGACCGCGTCCATCGCGCCCGTCGCCGTGAACCCGAGGTGGCCGTGCGGCAGCAGCGACAGCTCGCCGCGCGCGGCGTCGAGGTCGCCGGTGTCGTACAGCACGAAGATCGCGCTGGCGAGGCCCGTGCGGTCGGCGCCGGCGCGGCAGTGCAGCAGCACCGGCCGTTCGGCCTGTCCGGCGATGCGCCACAGGTCGAGCAACGTCTCCGGCGCCGGCATCCTGGTCGCGGACATCGGCACGTGGAAGAACGACGCTCCGCCGTTCTCGGCCGCGCGCCGCGACGACGCAGTGCCGTCGCCGTCGCCGCGCAGCGACACGACGCTGCGCAGCTGCAGGCGGTCGATGCGCCGCGCGAGCTCGTCCTCGCCGGGCTGCGGCGAGCGCCAGACGCCGGGCACGGGTTCGCGCAGGCCCGTGCAGGCCGGCGTGAGCAGCAGCGGCGCGAGCAGCAGCGACAGCAGGAACGCGCAGCGGTTCGTCATGCGTGGAGCTCCACGATACCCCGCGATTGGCGCCGGCGTCCGGTGTCTTCCCGATGGAGGCCGGTCGCGCACTGCCCTACGCAACGGTGGCAAGGGCTCGACGACGCGCGAGGCCTCTGGAAACTCGGGAAACTGCTGCGGTCGGTCGGCCTGCCGCCGACCTCCGATCCCGGAAGGTGACATGCGCACGCTCTGCAAGCTAGGCCCGGTCCTGCTGTCGTTGGCGCCGCTCGCGGCGCAGGGAACTGCGATCCCGTACGGTGGCGGCTGTCCGTCGCCGGGGCCGACCGCGCTCGGCTTCGCGCCGAACCCGGGCGCTGGCCGCATCGAGTTGTTCGAGACCGGCGTCGCCTCGGGATCGCTGCCGCTGGCTTCGCTCGGCTTCTCGTCGACGTCGTGGGGCCCGGCTGCGCTGCCGCTCTCGCTCGCGTTCCTCGGGCTTCCCGGCTGCAACGTGCTCGCCGAGTCCGCCGTGCTCGAGACGGCCTTGCTGCCGGCGAACGGCGTTGCCGAGTACTCGTTCGACGTGCCCGCCCTGCCGAGCCTGACGGGTGCAGCGCTGTTCGGCCAGTGGTTCAACCTCGGGGATCCGAGCGTCAGCACGGCGCTGCCGGTCACCGCGTCGAACGGCGTCGCGTTCACGCTCGGCTCCCAGGTCGGCATGCCGGGGTTCACGCTGCTCGGCGACCCGACCGCGACGAACGGCGCGACCTGGACCTACGTCGCGACGACCGGCGGCGTCGGCTACGACCTGCAGGGCCGGCTCTACAAACCGTCGACGCCGCCGGCCGGCGGGCACGCGGGGTATCCGGCCGTGATCATCAGCCACGGTCTTGGCGGCAACGCGAACGGCTACTCGGCGAACATCGCGCGCACGATGGTGACGTGGGGTGCCGTCTGCATCATGACGAACCTCACGCACTCGGGCGGCGTGCCGCTCGGTTCGCCCGGTCTGCCGACCGAGCCCGGCGCGAGCACCGCGAACGTGCTCAGGAACAGGAAGCTCGTCGATCTGCTGCAGGCAGTCGGCTACGTCGACCTGCGGCGGCTCGCGGCACACGGCCACAGCATGGGTGCCTTCGCGACCGGTGCATTGCTCGGTTCGCATCCCGAGCGGTTCATGGCCGGCTCGCACACGGCGGGCGGCATGAGCCCTCTGACCGGCTTCGCGGCGACGACGTCGGCACAGGCGCAGGCGATCGACGCACCCTACCAGCTGCACCACGGCGACGCGGATCTCGTCGTGCCGCTCCTGCTCGACCAGCTGCTCGCGAACCAGCTCGCCGCGAACCCGACCGTTCACCAGCTGATCGTCTACCAGGGCTTCAGCCATTCGCAGATCGCGAGCGATCCCGGCATGCTTGCTTCGGTCCGCGCGTGGTACGTGCAGCACGGTCTGCTGCCCTGAGCATCGGCAGGGCGCGGCCATCGCGCCAGGGCGCGCAGATTCGTGCATCCGCGGCGCCGCGCACGGGGAGCAGGTAGCGTGGACACTCGCATGCACGGCCTCGAACGGGAGCTTCACCTTCACGCGTCGGCGCTGCGGGCGCTCGCGGTGCGGCTCGTCGGGCCTTCGCACGCCGACGACCTCGTGCAGGAGACGTCGCTGCTCGCGTGGGTGCAGCGGCCCGACGAACGCGGCGGCCTCGGCCGCTGGCTGCGCGCGGTCTTGCGGCATCGCGCAGGCAAGCTGCAGCGCGGCGAGGTGCGCCGCGCGCGACGTGAGCAGCACGCGGCGAACGAACGCGAGGTTGCGTCGCCGCCCGACGTCGCCTCGCAGCGCGAGGCGATGGCCTCCCTGCACGCAGCGCTGATGGCCCTGCCGGCGCCGTACCAGGGCGTGCTGCTGCAGCGCTTCTTCCAGGACCTGACGCCGACAACGATCGCCGCCGGCAACGGTGCGCCGCTCGCGACGGTCAAGAGCCAGCTGCAGCGCGGGCTCGCGCTGCTGCGCGAACGGCTCGACGCGGGCGGGCGGGGTGGTGACTGGCGCGCCGCGTTCGTGGGCGCGTTCGGACTCCCGCGTGCAACAGCATCCGTGGTCGCGATGTCCGCAGGAGTCATGCTGATGTCGACGAAGGTCTTCTGGGTCGTTGGCGGCGCCGCCGCGCTGTTGTGTCTCGTGTTGTGGCCGGACGCGAGCCCGCCGGCACCGGTCACGGTCGCCGCCGTCGATCACGCCGCGGTCGCCGCCGCGGCGAGGCTGGATGCAGGGACGGGCGAACCGCTGCGCCGGCACGAGGTCGTCGCGACCGCCCCGCAGCCACCGGCCGCCGCACCGCTGCGCATCCGGCTCGTCGACGCCTTCGATCGCGCGACGCTGCCCGCGTGCCCGGTGCACTTCGAGCGACGAAGTTCGCCGGGCATCTTCACGATGATCGCCAGCGACGCACGCGGCGAGCTGACGATCGACGGCGCGTGGCGCGACCAGGCTGTCAACGTCATCGCGATCGACGACGCTCGCGTCCAGTGCGAGCAGACGATGCACACGATCGCGGCGAACGAGTGGCCCGTCGACGACCGTTGCCTCGACGTGCCGCTCGTCGTGGGCCCGACGTACCGCCTGGTCTTCGACACGGCGCTGCCCGACGGCGACCTCTTTGCGGAGTTGATCGCCGGCGGCAACCCTGTGGAAGCGAAGGGCTACTACCGCCAGCCCGTGCGGCCCGGTGCGATGCCCTGGGTCCGGTTCGCGGCGAAGAACGCGAACCCATCGGCGCTCGGCGACGGCCCGTGGACGCTCGTCGTGCGCGGCCGGTCGTGGATCGCGACGGGAGCCGTTCAGCAGGTGCGCGGCGCGCAAGCGGATGCCGTGCAGCTGCGCGGCTGCCCGTGCGGCGTCCTGCAGATCGAGGTGACGATCGATTCGGGGCCGCCGGGCGACGCGGGCCCTGCGCCCCACGCGTCGATCTACCCGCTCGACAAGGACGGCAAGCCGCAGGAAGAGGGCGGCCGGTACCTGACCGCGCAGGAGCGACAGATCGAGCTTCGCGTCGGCAAGTACCGCGTCTTCGTCGCTGGTCCGGACCGGCAGCTGCATCGCGAGGACGTCGTCATCGAGGCCGCGGCGACGACGACCGTGCGCGCGGACTTCCGCGCCGGCGCGCCGAAGCTCACTCTGCAGGTCGTGCTGCGGAGCCAGAGCGGGACGCGTCACGTCGTCGCCTCGCCGCAGGCATGGCGGGTCGGTGGCAGCGAGTTCGACTTCGTCAACGCGACGTGGAAGGAGCGACGCGACGACGGTGCGCAGCTCTACGAACTGAAGGGGCTGGTGCCCGGCGAGTGGGACGTTGCACTCGACCCGACGCCGCACCTGCCGCCGTGGGACGCCACGACGAAGCGTGTGTCCGCCGACGCCGGGACCGTGGAGTTCGTGTGTCTCGACGCCGGTGCGTCGCCGCCGGGTCAGGGTTGGATTCGCGTGATCGATGGCGCGACGAAGCAGCCGATCGAACGCGCTGGCGTGACGACTGTGTTCGACCAGGGCTGGCACTGCATGGCCGAGACCGGCGCCGGCGGCATCGGACACCTGGGGCCGTGCCTCGCGGGCTCGCCCGTGCGCGTGCTCGTGCGCGCGGCGGGCTACGCGCCGGCGTGGTTCGAGGTGACGCCCGTCGCCGAAACGGCCGGTGCGCCACCGCTGGAGGTCGCGTTGCGCGCCGGGTGGGGCACGCTGCTGATGGTCGTGGGGCCGGCCAGGCGCGGTCGCGGCGAGCCACTGCCGGGCGTGCGTGTGCTCGTCGACGGCGTGCTCGCCGGCACGACGGATGCGCGCGGTCTCCTGCTGCTGAGCAGTGCTTCGCGGCCCGCCCGCATCGAGCTGCACCACGACGAGTACGTGCTCGCGTACGGCAGCATCGACGCAGCGACCGGCGCACCGAGCGGCGAGGCTCGGCACCCGTTCTGGGTCGTGATGGAGAAGAAGGCGAAGTGATCGCCGCCCGCAGCGCCGAGCGCTTCCTCGCCTGCTTCGCTCGTCCGTTGCGCCGCGGCTGCCGGCGAACCCTCGCCCTCGGCAGTCGGATCGGCGAGCATTCGCGCGGCGTCGCGACACCGCGCGCGGATCACCTCATGACGTACGAACGGTGCGTGCGGCTGGGTCGCTGGGCGCTGCTGATCGCGCTGGTGCCGGTGCTCACGTTCGTCTTCCTGACGGGTTCGTCGTCGAACGCGTTCGCGTCGTTCGGAATCTCGATCTCCATCGCGGCCGCTCCGCTCGCGTTCGTCCTGGCGCTGGTCGCGGTGATGGCCTGGCTACGCCGATTCCGCAGCGAGCCGATACCCGTCTGCGCGGTGATCGCGCATCTGCTGGCCGCGGCCGAGACGACGCTCGTGATCCTGTTCCTGCTCGCGCTCAGGGCGTCGTGAGCAGCGACGGGATGCCGAAGGTCGGGCCCTGCGGGCCGAAGTGCACGGGCTGCAGCGTGAACACGATGCCGGGCGGCAGCGGCGGGTGCGGCACGGCGAGCGAGTGCGTGCGGGTCACCGGGTCGTAGCTCGCGAGCGGCAACAGGAGCGCCGTCGCGGGGTCGAGCCACGAGATTCCGATCGGCGTGTTCCACTGCGGCGCCGCGAGGCTCAGGAACGTCGCGAACCACTGGCCCGCGGGCCCGTGGCTGTCGACCGTGAGGATCGCGCCGTCGGTGGCTGCGACGAGGCTCGCGAACGCGAGGCTCGCGGGCGCGATCGGGCCGCTGACTGACGGCGCGCCCGTGCCCGGCACGAGCACCGTGCTCGGATCGAGCACGAGCAGTCCTTGCACGGTCTCGATCGCGGGCCAGCCCGGGCTGCCGCGGATCTCACAGCGCGTCGCGACGGCGGTGCCGCCGCTCAGGCGCAGGCCCGCGCCGCCGAACGGGCCGCTACCGCCGCGCAGCGTGCTGCCGACGAGGACCACGTTGCCGCTGTTCACCTGCATCCCGGTGACCGCGGCCGGCTCGGTCGAACAGTGCTCGACGACGAGCATGCTGTCGGTGCTCGTGATGCCGTAGACGAACGACGATGCGATGTGCACCTGTTCGCATCCCAGCACCGCGATGCTCCAGCGCTGCGCGTTGTTCGACGAGAGGTCGCGGATCGCGACCGGCCCGGCGCAGTTGCGCACCTCGAGCCGCAGCGTCGAGAGGGCCGACGGCGGAGGCAGAAGCGTGAAGCCGCTCATCGCGAACGTCTCGCCGGCCGGCACGTCGTGCACGTCGACCGCCGGGAACGCCGGGAACAGCTGCAGCTGCAGGTTCGCGCCGCGGCCGACGAGCCGGATGCCCTTGTCGATGTCGAGCGTCTGCGTGTAGGTCCCCGCGAGCACGAGCACGGTGTCTCCCGGCTGTGCCGCCGCGATCGCGGGTGGGATCGTCGTGAACGGCTGGCCCGGGCCGACGACCAGTGTCTGCTGCGCCAGTGCGGTCGACGCGAGCAGTGCGCTCGCGGTGGCGAGCAACAGCGGGAGCGGGACGCAACGACGAGGCGCGAGCGGCATTGCGGCATGGTAACAACCCTTCCGCAGTCGTGCGTCAAGGCCCGGCAGGCGCAACCCGCAGGCAGCATGCCCCGCCGGCGCGATTTCGTGTCACGATCCACGCTGCCAGCTCCCTACCGCTGCACGTGGATTCCTCCCGCTCACCTACCGAAGAGCTGCTCGGCGAAGTCGCCTTCGTGCACCGCCTCGCGCGCGCGCTCGTGCGCGACGTGGGGCAGGCACACGACGTCGCACAGGACGCGCTGACCGCGGCGCTGCAGCAGCAGCCGCTGCGGCACGTGCGCGGCTGGCTCGCCGCCGTCACGAAGCACCTCGCGGCGCGCGTGGGGCGCGACGCGCAGGAACGGCCCGTGCGCGAAGCGCGCGCAGCCAGGTCGCCGGTGCACGACGGCGAAGACCGCACGGCCGAACGGCTGCGCCTGCACCGGCGTCTCACCGAGGCCGTGATGGCGTTGCCTGAGCCGTACCGCACGGCCGTGACGCTGCGCTTCTTCGACGAGCTGACGCCGCGTGCGATCGCGCGCCGGCTCGGGCTGCCCGCCGCGACGGTGCGACAGCACGTGCATCGCGGGCTCGCGTTGCTGCGGCAGCAGCTCGACGCCGAGTTCGGCGGGCGCGAGCGGTGGCGGGGCGCGTTCGCCGCGCTGGTGCTCGGGAGAGCCACGGTTCCGTTCCTCGCGTGGCTCCCGGTGCTCGTCATGAACAAGGCTCTGGTGTGTGCGGCGCTCGTCGCCGCGGTCGGTATCGGTTGGTGGTCGTGGCCGCGCAGCGACGTGCCGCCGGTCATGGCACAGGTCGCGATCTCGGCGCCGTCGCCGGCGACTGCGCTGGCCGCGAGCGGTGCATCGGTCGCGAACGAGACGAAGGTCGACGCGGAGCGGACGGCGGCCGCGGTGCCCGGAGCACGCGACGCAGCGTTCGTCGTGCGTGTGGTCGACGAACGCGAGCAGGCGGTCGCTGGGGCCGACGTGCATCGCTGGACGGCGGCCGGCGTCACTGCGAATCAGCGCACCGATCGCGACGGTCGCGCCGGGTTCGCGGCAATCGACGGCGCCGGCGGCGTGCTCGTGCGCGCCGATGGCTGGACGCCGTTCGTGCGCGAGCTCGCTTCGCTGCGCGGTGAGCTACCGGTCACGGTCGTAGACGGCGCCATGCTCGAAGGCCAGATGCTCGTCGACGGCGTGCCGGCGCCCGCTGGCGTGCGGCTCGGCCTCTACACGAATCTCGTGCTACCGGAGTCGGCGCCCCGCGAGCTGCGCAAGGCGTTCGAGTGGCGACCGTCGTGCTTGGCGGCGACAACCGCCGGCGGCGCGTTCGTGTTCCGCGGCCTGACCGCGGGTCTCGAGGTGAAGCTCGAGTTGCCGAATACGCACTGGTTCATGGCGGAGGAGGGCCGCATGGAACAGAGCAGCGACGACAGCGATTTCCGGACGCGCGCGGTGTTGCCGGCGCGCAGAGTGTTGCTGCGCACGACACGGCTTCCTGGCGTGTATGGACGCATTGTCTGGGCGGACGACGGCAAGCCAGTGTCCGCGCCGGAGCTCACCGTGGTCGCGCAGTTCGCCGATGGCGACGGCAGCCCGATGTTGTGCTTCACGGGCAACGACGACGGCACGTTCGCGACAGGCTTCTGCCCGGGAAGCTTGATGGACAATCTGCGCTGGCGCGATCCGACGAGGCGCACGGCGATCACATCGGTCCACGTGTCGGTGGAGGCAGGAGGAAGTGACGGCTCGGTGAGCGTGAACCTCGACCAGAAGGCCCTCGCAGCGATGCCGATCGAAGTGCGTTTGCCGCGCGGTGCCGTCACGCACTTCCTCGTCACGGACCTCGAGGACCGCCCGATCGCCGGCGCGCGCGTCAGCGCGAGGTCTGGCACGCTGACCGACGAGCGCGGCCGCGGCACGTTCCAGGGCAAGCGCGACAACGTGCTGGTCGGCGCCGACGGTCATCAGGTGCAGCCTGCTCTCTCGCATCGGCCCGCAGCCGGCACCGAGAACGACCCGATGCGCTTCCGCCTCGCACCGCGCAACCACCTCGTCCTGCATGTGCGCGATACCGCAGGCGGCGTGGCGCCGATCGGGTTCGTGCGCATCAAGAGCCGTGCGGGACACCTGTTCTGCGGCAAGCGCTTCCACAACTCGTTCGACGAGACGTTCGGCGGCAACTTCGGCATCAGCGGCGCCAATGCACGCCCGCAACCGGACGGTTCGACCGAGATGTACGAGTGGACCTGCAGGACGCGGCTCGACGCCAACGGTCGCAGCGAGCTGCACTCTCTCGAGCCCGGCGTGCCGTGCACTGCCGAAGCGAGTGATTCGTGCGGCCGCGTCGTCGGGACGGCCTCATTCGTGATGCCGGTCGCTGGCGAGACGGTCACCGTCGACGTCATCGTGTCGGGCACACCGCACACACTGCGTGGCCGCGTGCAAGCTCAGGACGGCACGCCGTTGCCGCAGGCGACGATCCGCCTCAGCAACGGCGAGAACGAGACCGAGACGAGAATCCAGGTGGATGGCTCGTTCACCTTCACAGGCGTGTACGGCGATGGCCCGTTCGAGCTGAGGGCGGCCAAGGGCTACGTGAAGGCAGCGCGAACGGTCGCGGCGGCGGAAATCGCGAACGACCACGTGCTCGTGCTGGAAGCGGGCCAGCGCGTCACGCTGCGCATCGTCGACCCCGAGGACCGGCCAGTGCCCGCGGTTGCTCGCGCCGAGGTGATCCCCGGTCACAGCATGCACCCGGAGAGGCTCGAGCCGGGCGAGCACCTCTTCACCGACCTGCCGTCCGGCATTGTCACGTTCGAAACCGCGTTCGGCGGCAACCGCTTCCGGATCGCGCAGGACAGCGCGATCCCGAATGCCGTGCTGCGTGTGCCGCGTCCCGCGCGCATCGTCGTGGGCAAACCGAAAGACGTCTCTTCGACCGACGAGGTCGCTGCGCGCGTCACCCGACTCGACGCAGCTGGAGAGCCGTTCGGCGTGGGTATTGGCAACAGAAGCGATGCGGAAGCCGAGCTGCTGCTGCCCGGCCGCTACCGCATCGACTTCTACCGCGTCACGTGGCGCGGTCAGGGCGAGACGCGCGAGCGTGTCGAGGAGACCGTCGCTCCGTCGCAGCAGTTCGAAGCGAAGGCCGGCGATCTCGTGCGCATTCAGTTCTGACCGCGCGGGCACGCTGCTATCCTGGGCGGCGCCGATGACCGCCAGCTCGTCGTTCCGCTTCGCTGCATTCACCGCGAGTGCCACCATCGGCGTACTCGCGGGCGCCGGCTCGTACACGTTCGTGAAGGCCGAAGGGCTCTCGTACATGTCCGACGACCCGGCCGTGTGCGTGAACTGCCACATCATGCGCGAGCAGTACGACGGCTGGCGGCACGGCCCGCACCGCGCGGTCGCGACGTGCAACGACTGCCACCTGCCCCACGACACGCTGCTGAACAAGCTGTTCGTCAAGGGCAGCAACGGCTGGAACCACAGCCGCGAGTTCACGCTGCAGGGCTTCGCGGAGCCGATCCGCATCAAGCCCGGCAACTCGCAGGTGCTCGAAGCGAACTGCCGCCGCTGCCACGCCACCGCGGTCGGCGACATCACCGCGCACGGCACGCTCGGCGTGCCGAGCGACCCGCTGCAGCAGGCCGATCTCTACGGCTGCGTGCGCTGCCACCAGTCCGCCGGCCACGGCCCGACCCGCTGATCACCATGACCACCGAACCACGCTCCCGAATCCGCAGAGGCCACCTGATCGCCACGGCAGTGGGTGCAGCGATCGCGACCGTGCTCGTGCTGATGTTGAACAGGAACGTCACGATCCGGCAGGCCGAGGCGCTGCAGACGAGCTTCATGGTCGTTCCGATCGACGAGACGACCGTCGATCCCGCGCAGTGGGGCAAGAACTTCCCGCGGCAGTACGACGGCTACCTGCGCACCGCCGACAAGTACTCGACGACGTACGGCGGCGCTGGCAGCGACGGCATGCCGAAGAGCCGGCTCGAGGAGGATCCGCGCCTCGTGACGATCTTCGACGGTTACGCGTTCGCGGTCGACTTCCGGCTGCGGCAGGGTCACGCGCACATGCTCGAGGACCAGCGCACGACGAAGCGCGTGACCGAGCGGCCGCAGACCGGTGCGTGCCTGCACTGCCACGCGTCGAACACGGTCGCGTACCGCGAGGCCGGGCTGCGGCACGGCGCGCCGGGTGCCTTGACCGATGCGTTCGCGAGCAGTTCCGCGCAGCAGCAGCTCATGAAGGGCTTCGAGGAGATCTGCAAGCTGCCGTACGAGGAAGCGACGATGCTCGTGTCGCACCCGGTCGCGTGCATCGACTGCCACGATCCGAAGACGATGGCGCTGCGCGTGACGAAGCCGGGCTTCCTGCGCGGCATCGACGCGCTCGCGAAGAGCGGCGAGCCGCTGCCGCATCTGCCGTCGATCGAGCGGTGGCGCAGCGGCGACCGCGCGAAGCCGTACGATCCGAACACCGACGGCTCGCGCCAGGAGCTGCGGTCGATGGTCTGCGGCCAGTGCCACGTCGAGTACTACTGCGGTCCCAAGGCGACGCTGTTCTTCCCGTGGAACAAGGGACTCAAGGTCGAACAGATCGAGGAGTACTACGCCGAGTACAAGTTCGCCAACGGCGCGCCGTTCACGGACTGGACGCACGCGAGGACCGGCGCGCCGATGCTGAAGGCGCAGCACCCGGAGTTCGAGATGTGGAGCCAGGGCATCCACGCGCGATCGGGCGTGTCGTGCGCCGACTGCCACATGCCGTACCGGCGCGAGGGCGCGATCAAGATCAGCGATCACCACGTGCGCAGTCCGCTGCTCGACATCACGCGCTCGTGCCAGGCGTGCCACCGCTTCCCCGAGTCCGAACTTCTCGCGCGCGTCGCGACGATCCAGCATCGCACGAAGATGCTGATGGATCGCGCCGAGGACGCCCTCGTGCAGCTGATCGACGACCTCGGGCGCAGCAAGCAGGCGGGCGCCGACGCGAGCCGGCTGCAGGCGGCGTTCGCGCTGCATCAGAAGGCGCAGTGGCGCGTCGACTTCGTGAACGCAGAGAACAGCATGGGCTTCCACGCGCCGCAGGAGGCTGCGCGGATCCTCGGCGAGGCCATCGACTTCGCGCGCCAGGGCCAACTCGCCGTGCGCGACGCGAACGGCAGGTAGTCGCGTCGCCGCGCAGGCGCGGGCCGTTCCCTCGTGCCGCGCGCTTGCTCGATCGAGAGGCCCCGGGGGCGATGCCAGTGGCCGTACCAAGGCGGGCAGGGGAGGCGAGGCGCACCTCGCGATGGCTCGCGCCAGCAAGAGCTTCCTCGGTCCTGCGCAAATCGAGGAGCCTTGACCGGGCGCATCCGGGTGGTAGGGTCATCATGGGCTCTTGCCCACCTCTCGCGGAGCGCTCGTTCGCGACTCCGCTGTTTGTTCTCGTTTGCGTTTCGTCTCTTCAAAGGAGATTCCATGCTCGCTCTGAGAAATGCGGCGACTGCCGCCCTGTTCCTTGCCTCGACTGCATTGGCGCAAGTCGCCATTCCACCGCACGCCAGTATCTACAACGGCTTCAGCCGCGGTTTCCAGTTCATCTCCAACACCGCGTTCTCCATTGTCCAGCTCGAACTGCCCGTGAATGCGCAGCAAGTCGGTGACACTGCCGGCTTCCTCGTCCGCATCAATGGCGCCGTGGCGCTGCACAGCGTCGCGAACGTCGGCCCCTCGATCGCGACGAGCATCGCCGTCAACGTCGGCGACAACGTCGACATCATCGGCAACTGGTCGCCTGCCTTGCCGGGCAGCTTCACCGCGCACAACAGCTACACCGCGAGCATGGCGAGCTTCGCGACGACGATCGAAGGTGTGCCGCACACGATCCAGCGCTGCGGTTGGCAGCACGACATCGGCGTGTCGCCGCTCACGGGCGTGTATCTCGCCCCCACGTCCGGCGCGATGGGGCGCATCAACGTCTACACCTCCTCCGCCTCCGGCACGCTCGCGACGAACACGACGACCGGCCAGGGTTGCATCGCCGATTACACCTCGATCTTCGAGGAGTTCACGAGCGCCGCATCCTTCGACCTCGCCAACACGGCGATCACGTTCACTGCCGCCGGTCCCAGCAAGCTCGTCTCGCTCGGCGGGGCTTTCCTGCCGGTCGGCTCGGTCCAGGCGGTGCCGACGGTGCTCGCCCTCGGCGACGACAGCGCGGTGACGCAAGCGTTCACAGTCGGCTCGTTCCCGGGCGCTGCGGGCGGCCTGACCGTCTGCTCCAACGGCTTCGTGTCGCTCGCGCCTGGCAACGGCACGACCTTCACGCCGGTCGTGGCGACGATGCTCAACGACCCGCAGACCTCGTACCGTTCCTGGCACGACTTCAACGTCACGATTGCCGGCAGCGGCCAGGTCAAGTGGGAAGAGAGCGCCAGCCTGACGATGATCACCTGGGATGGCGTGTGGGACTACGGCGGCACCTCCGTGGCTGACGCCAGCAACCTGCAGTTCCAGTTCTACGCGAACGGCGACGTCGTCATCGCGTGGGGCGCCATGTCGCTGATCGGAGCCAGTGGCACGGGTCACGTCGTCGGCTACTCGCCTGGCGGCACCAGCCTCAATCCTGGCGCCTCGAACCTCTCGGCCCTGGTCCCGACGCTCCTGGAAGGGCAGGACAACCTCCCGCTCGGGCTCGTCGGCGTCACGCGGCCGATCATCAACACGAACTGGGATCTCCAGACGACCAACATCCCGGCGACCGGCGTCATCGGCCTCGACATCGTGGGCCTCGTCGACCCGGCGATCCCGGACATGGGTTTCCTCGGCATGCCGACCTGCCAGCTGCGCGCCACGCTCGACAACATGATCGGGCCGTGGGTCGTCACGGGGGCGACGCACAACTTCGCCTTCTTCATTCCGAACAGCCCGGCGCTGGTCAACATGCACGTCTTCCGGCAGTCCGCCGTGTTCCAACTGCCGCCGGTGAACGCGTTCGGCGCGATCACGAGCAACGGCATCGACGGCAAGATCGGCGACTTCTGATCGCCGGGTTCGCCCGAAGACGACCCGCCCTCGGGCGGGTCGTGAACTGAGTGCCCTGATGGAGGTCCGCGGCCTTCCTGCAATGGAGGCCGCAAGACTGGCCAGAGGTGACCACCTGCGGTGCCTCGGCCGACGCACCTCCACCAGGGCACTCAGCCTCGAAGCAAGCCACTCGAGAATCTGCGCGAGACCATTGACAAAGTTTATTGTCAATGCTTGAATCCGCGCTCCATGCTCGAATGCGAAGTGATCGAAGACCCGGCCGTGGCGACAGTTGCGCTGGAGCCAGCGCGCAGCCGCCTGCTGGCCGAGCTCGCGGAGCCGGCCAGTGCCGCTGAGCTCGCGGCGCGCCTTGGACTGGCGCGACAGAAGGTGAACTACCACCTGCGCGCGCTCGAGGCGCACGGTCTCGTGCGGGAGGTCGACACGCGCAAGTGGGGCGGCCTGACCGAGCGCCGCCTCGCCGCGACGGCGAGCGGCTACGTCGTGTCGCCGGCTGCGCTCGGCCCGGCCGCGACGACGCCGGCGCGCACGACCGATCGCCTGTCGGCGAGCTACCTGATCGCGCTCGCGGCGCGCGTCGTGCGCGAAGTCGGCGAGCTCGTGCGCCGTGCGCGGCAGACCGCGCAGCGCCTCGCGACGTTGTCGATCGACACCGAGATCCGCTTCCGCAGCGCCGCCGAGCGCGCAGCGTTCAGCCAGGAGCTGGCCGCGAGCGTCGCCGACCTCACGGCGCGCTACCACGATGCGACGGCACCGGGCGGCCGTCTGCACCGCGTCGTCGTGCTCGCCCATCCCCTCGGCCAGACTGGCGTCAGCGAGTCCGGGCCGCGTCCCCAACCCAGAACGGAACTGCCAAGAACGGAGTCCTGATCATGAGCGTGAAGAGAGAGCCGTCCGGGCGCCGCAGCGTCCAGGTCGAAGTCGAAGTCAAGGGCACACCCGAACAGGTGTGGCAGGCGATCGCCACCGGTCCGGGCATCGCGTCGTGGTTCGTGCCGGCCAAGCTCGACGGGAGGGTCGGCGGGACCATCTCGCTCGACTTCGGGGGCGGCATGGAGACGACGGCGGCGATCACCGAATGGCAACCGCCGCATCGATTCACCGCCGAGGACAAGACGGGGTGGAACGGCAGCCCGCCGCTCGCGACCGAGTGGATCGTCGAAGCGAAGAAGGGCGGCACGTGCATCGTGCGCGTCGTGCACAGTCTGTTCGCGAGCACCGACGATTGGGACGGCCAGCTCGAGAGCACCGAGACCGGTTGGCCGGGCTACTTCCGCGTGCTGCGCATCTACCTCGAGCGATACGCCGGCCAGGTGTCGGCGTCGTTCGTGCTGATGGCGCCAGTCGCGGACAGCGCCGACGCAACCTGGACCACGTTCGCGAAGGCGCTCGGCGCGCCGGCGCCGCGCGTCGGGCAGAACGTGCGGGTCCAGGCTGCGGGTGCTTCGGCGATGGTCGGCACCGTGCAGGCCGTCGACCACGTGCCGCAGGGCAAGGGCGTGATGCTCGTGGTGAACGAGCCCGCGCCTGGCATCGTGCTCGCGAGCGCGATGGACTGCATGGGTATGCGCATGGCGACGCTGCAGGCCTTCTACTATGGCCCGCGTGCGAGCTCTGCCGCCGCGCACAAGGATCAATGGCAGCAGTGGCTGGTAGGTCTCTTCCCGTCTGCCGCCGCCGCGCCACCCGGGGAGTGAGGCGCCCGCGCCTGCAGCACGGCAGTCGTCAGAACGAGATGACGATGTGCAGCAGTTCCCACGAGAAGTAGCCGCTCTCGTTGGCGACCTCGTTGGGCAGCCAGTTCCAGCGCAGCTCGCTGCCGACGCGGTAGTGCTCGCCGGTCAGCAGGCGCACTCCGCCGCCGACGTCGATCAGGAAGCCCGACGACCCGCCGCGGCCTTCCTTGTCGATGGTGGCCATGCCCGCGCCGATGGTCAGGTAGGGCAGGAGCTTCGCGTCCTTCTCCTCACGCGGCAGGTAGTACTTCAACTGCCCCGTGATCGAGGTGAGATTCAGGTCGTCCTCGAAAGCGTACTGGATGGACGGCCCGAGGGTGATCTGCTTGTCCATCGGGAAGTCGAGCGCCGTGGCGATCATCGGCGCCGAGGGACCGAACGTCAGGCCGATGCCGAGCGGCAACGTCGTGTCGTTCGGTGCTCCGGTGTCTTCGCGCGCCCAGGAGTCGGCGTGCGTGGCCGGAGCAACCGGCAGCGAAGTCGTCAGCGAGGGCCTGGTGCCGGCGGGACGACCCGCGGTCGACGAGCACGCACCGAGGCAAGCGAGAAGTACGAGGAGAGGGGGCCTGGACATTGTGTTAGTGCGGATGGGGCGGCGCGGGCGGCGGCGGGGGCGGCGGCGAATGTGGCGGCTGCGAGTACGGCGGCAGCGGCGATTGCGGCGGCGGCGGCGGCGGAGTGCCGGAGGGCGGAGTGCCGGGGGGTGGAGTGGTCGGCGCCTGCGTGAACGGCATCGCGGTCTGCCGCGGGCGCTTCATGACCTCGAGCATCACGCCGGTGGCGAAGGCGATCGTGCCGACGATCATCATGATCAGCCCGACCGTGTCCACATCGAGCCATTCCGTGTCGTCGTCGACCGCGTAGCGGAGGATTGCCCCCAGGGTCGCCAACGACAAACCAATGCCCATCATCATGGTGGTTGCTGCTCCAAGGGATCGACGCGCGCATGGCGCGGGTCTGGTCCGCGCGCCTGCGGCACGCCGCGGGCATTCTGTCAGGACCGCCGTGGCAAGGCCAGCAACTGGTCGTCGATCCGCCGGTCCGAAGGCGGGTTCCGCGCGCGGAGCGGCGCGGGCGCGCGGCGGACCGATGAGGCACTGCCATGCGCATCGAAGTGGTGACGATCGTCCGCGCGCCGCGCGGCGTCTGCTTCGATCTCGCGCGCAGCGTCGACGCACACGTGCGGTCGTTCGCGCACACGGGCGAACGTGCCGTCGCCGGCCGCACGTCGGGGCTGCTCCAGCTCGGCGACGAGGTGACGTGGCGTGCGCGGCACCTCGGCCTCGTGCACCGGCACCGCGCGCGCATCACTGCGTTCGACCGGCCCGCGCACTTCCGCGACACGATGGTCGCGGGCCGGTTCCGCTCGTTCGAGCACGACCACTGGTTCACGACCGTGGACGGCGCGACGCACGTGCGCGACGTACTCGAGTTCCGTTCGCCCGCGGGCTGGCTCGGCCGGCTCGTCGATCGTTGCGTGCTCGCCGGCCACCTGCGCCGCCTGCTGCAGCAGCGCGCCGCGGTGCTGCGCGACGAGGCGGAAGCGATCGCGAGCGCGCGCTGACCGCGTCAGGCGCCAGCCGTGTGGCGGCGGCGCCACACGCGCCAGCCGAGGAACGCCAGCGTCAGCGCGGTGATCGGAAGCACGTAGCCGATCATCACCGCGCCATAGCGGTCCTTCGCCGCGTTCTTGGTGGCGTCGAGCACGAGGTAGGTCGTGTAGGCGAGGTAGCTGGCGAGGAAGAGCGCTCCCTGCCAGCGCGGGATCGTGAAGCCGCGCGCGAAGAACGGCAGGCAGACGACGGCGACGCCGATCATCACCGGCACGTCGAACGTCACCATCGACGGCGGCACACCGAGGCCCGACGGCGCCACGCCGGCCGAGACGCCGAGTGCTCCCATGATGTTGAAGAGGTTGCTGCCGACGACGTTGCCGACCGCGATGTCGCGCTCACCACGCAACGCCGCGATGATCGAGGTCGCCACCTCGGGCAGCGACGTGCCGGCCGCGACGATCGTCAAGCCGACCACGACGTCGCTGATGCCCCACCACTGCGCGAACGCGACGGCGCCGTCGACGAGCCACTTCGAGCCGACGACGAGCAACGCGAGCCCGCCGAGCACGAAGCCGACGCTGAGCAGCAACGGCCGCTCTCGGGTCGGCGCGGACGCGGACTCCGCATCGGGGGCACTGGGCGCACCGGGTGCACCGCTGGCCTGATTCTGCTCCCTGCGGCTCTGTCTCACGATGAAGACCGTGTAGGCGACGAGGCCGGTGACCAGCAGCACGCCGTCGAGCCGGTTCAGCAGGCCGTCGCGCAGCATGAACCAGAGCGCTGCCGACAGGCCGATCATGAGCGGCACGTCGCGCCGCACGAGCTGCCGCGCGACCGCCAAGGGCGTGACTGCCGCCGCGGCGCCGAGGATGAACAGCACGTTGAAGATGTTGCTGCCGACGACGTTCGCGACTGCGAGGTCGGCCTTTCCTGCCCACGCGGCCTGCACGGTGACCGCCACCTCGGGCGCGCTCGTGCCGTAGGCGACCACGGTGAGTCCGATCACGAGCGACGACACGCCGGCGGCGGCGGCGACGGCCGACGCGCCGGTGACGAGCCAGTTCGCGCCGAATACGAGGAGGGCGATGCCGGCGAAGAACAAGACACCCGTGAGCCAGTCCATGCGGAGCCGACCGTAACGACGCCGCCCGCCGGCCGCACTCGCAATCGGCGGCTCCCGAGCTCAGCGCGAAGTCGCGCTGCGGAACCACTCCCAGGCCAGGATCGCGTTGACGACCGCGGCGTGGCCGGGCGCCGACAGGTGCGTGTCGTCGGTCAGCCACGGCAGCTCGCCGCGCGCGAGCACCTGCCGCAGCACGTCGTCGAGCGACAGCACGGGCACGTCGGCGTTCCGCCCCCACTCGAGCAGCGCGTCGTGCAGCCGGCTGCAGTGCGCCTCGATCGGGAGGAACTCGAAGTCGTCGGGCAGTTCGCATGCCGGGCCGACGATGCGCAGCTTCGACGGGACGATCACGACGCCGTAGTGTGCGCCGCGCTGCCGAACCCCGGCGGCGAAGCGCGCGAGCGCCTCGCAGATGACCGGGATCTGCTCGTCGAGCTCCGGCGATGGCCGGTGATGCCACAGGAACATCACGTCCTGCCCGCGGAAGCGCCCGGTCCGCCGCCGCGCTTCGGCGACGACTGGCTGCGTCCAGCGCTGCAGGTTCAGGACCATCTCGTGGAACAGGCTGTGGCGCCACGAGGAGCCGGCGCTCGACGAGCTCGCGCCGTTCGCGAGCGCCAGCGAGTCCAGCAGATCGTTGTCCTCGCAGACGAACTGCAGCACGACGCGGCCGTGCAGGTCGAGCGCGAGCGCGAGCGCGTCGAAGTACGTGAGCATCTCCTGCGGCGCCTTGCCGACCAGGCACACGTTCGCCACGGGCCGCTGCAATCGCTGCTCGAGCAGCCCCGTCGTCGTGAGCTCCATCGGCAGCTGGATCGCGACGAGCAGCGAGTCGCCGAGGCACAGCACGTCGGCCTGCTGTCGATCGGGGACGTTGCGGAAGCCCCATGCGTTGGTCTGGAAGTGGAACCGGTACGGTTCGCACGGCAGGCCCCACACGTGCGCGATGTCTGGCGGCGTCGAACCGTGCATGTCGACGCTGCGCAGCGGCGTGCCACCGAGCGGGCTGGCCGCGGCTCGCGCCGGCACTGCCTGGACCACCGCGTTGACCGCTTCCGCGAAGACCCACGTGACCGCCGCGGCGGCAGTGCCGAGCAGGGCGCGCAACAGCCAGAGCCGCGAACGCGCGGCGAGCGCACCCATCAGCGCCAACCACAGCAGGCCGGCGACCGCGACGACCACGGGCAGGCGATAACCTCCCCAGAGCAGGCGACCCGTGGTCGGCGGCGACCACGCCGCGGCCAGCAGCAGGCCCGCGGCGAGCATCGAGGCGGCGCAGCAGTACCAGCCCCTGCGGTCGGGTGCTCGAAACGTTGGCACGCCGACGACGGTAGCCACACGCTTCGCCGTGTGACGCGGTAGGGCGCCTGGGATCCCAGCGGGGAATCTCCCGATGGTCGGCGCACGCCGCATGCCGCATGCTCTGCCTCAGAACCACGCAGCGTGCCCGAGGGTGTGCTGCGAGGTCCTGGGCTGGGCTGCCTGTGGCGCTTCGCGCCGCAGGCACGTCCGGCTCAAGAAAAGCCGGGCACGAGCGTCGCGCGCGTTCGACGTCGGCAGGTTGGTTGCGCGCGACGCCGCTACGGCTGGATCGTGAACGACACGTCGTTCGTCATGACCCACGTCGGGCCGAGGATCAGCGCCTGTACGTGCAGCCCCTGCCACAGCGCATGTGGCGCGCCCGGCACGATGAGCTCGAGTCCGTTCGAGTTGCCGCTGCCGTCGAGCACGCCGAATGCCGTCGTGAACGGCTCGAGGAAGATCGGGAAGCTGAGGCAGATTTCGAGGCCGGGGAACGGGATCGGGTTGTTCGCATCGAGGCTGCAGACGGCGATCCACAAAGCACCTGCTTCACCCGGTGCCGAGATCTGCATCGGCGTGTTCAGGCCGAGGCGCGCGGGGCCTGCAGCCGAGAGCGCCGGCGTGCCCGGAGTCTGGATTGCGAGGCAGAACCAGTTCACGTTCAGCGTGCTGAACGAGGAGTCCCACGTGCGAACCTCGAACCAGTAATGGCCGGCAGGCACCTGCTGGTTGTTCGCGTCGCGCTGATTCCACGTGAAGCTGAACGTGCCGTTCGGCCCGACCGGCACGATGACCTGGATGCAGAAGATGCCGAGCGGGACGACCGGCCCGGTCTGCGAGCCCTGGTGGATGCGGTACCAGCCGCACGGGGACGGCAGTTGGCAGCCTTGGCCCGTCGCGTCGGTGCCCGTGAACGTGACGGGCACGCCGATCGGCGCGGGGTTCGGCGAGAAGCTGCCGGCGACGGACTGCGCCTGCACGGCGGCCGTCAGCAGCAGCGGGACGAAACACGAAAGGAATCGGAAGGCAGGCATGAGGCAGGCTCCAAGTTGGTGCAGGGAAGCGGCCGGAGGCGGGCCATCGAACGAAGCCGTCATGGTAGCGCGAGCGGCGTCGGTTGGGTCCGCCTCGGCCGGGGGGGCCGAGGCGGCGAGGCCTCATCGCGGTTTCTTTCCACGTCCGCCGCGGCGCGGCGCCAGAGCCCGCGGTTCACCTGCTGCTGTCGAGCCGGACGGTACGGCCGTGCAGGGGCTGGGTCGGGCGGTTGTTGCCGCGGTAGATGCGCGTGAAGGCCGCGATCTGCGCCTTCGACAGCCGCACGGGCTCCTGCATCAGGAACCAGCTCACCCCCTCGGACCCGGGCGGCGTCGTCAGCGAGCCCAGGTAACGGTACGTGCGCTGGTCCTGCGGCAGCAGGTCGTCGGCGTCGATCTGGACGTCGAACTGCTGCGCCGGGCCCGGCGTCGCCGGCAGGTGGCTCCACACCGCATCGAAGCGGCTGTTCGCCTCACCCTCCTCGAGCATCACGCCGACCACCGCGAGCGACCCTGTGGCGGACTTGTGCACGAAATGCATCTCCGCGGCGGCGTGCCGGCCCGCGACCGTGTGCTCGCTCGGAGCATGGAAATGGAACTGCAGCAGCTCGTAGCGCGTGCCGTCGACCTGCATCCAGCTGCCGGGGGCGTAGTCGACCTGGATCGTGTGGCCGTTGTTGACGATTGCGACCTTGGTCGGCGCGTAGTGGAGCTCGAGGTTCGGCAGGTCGACGCTGGCAGGCTGCGCGATGTCGACCGGCGACTGCTGCCGGCCCGCACTGCAGAGTGCATACTCGGGTGCCAGGGAACCCCAGTGCGCGGGGCCGGTGGCGCCCTCGTAGCTCCAGTGCGGGTGGCCGTCCTTGTGCGCTGCGTCGGCGACGCTGCGATCGGTGTGCGCACAGCCGGCGAGCAGGGCCAACACGACGAACGGCGGCAAGCGCTTCAAGCGAGCTTCCATCTCGAGACTCCTTTTCAGTTGGGCGAGGGGCAAGCACGCGAACAGAAGCCGCCCGCGCGGGTTTTGCAAGAGCGGACCAGGGTGCGCAACGGGTGCGACTAGGATCGGCGCAGCCATGCAGACCACCCAGCTCGGCGTCGCTCGTCTCTGGTGCCTCGCAACGCTGCTCGCGGCCCTGCCGGCCCAGGACGAGAAGCGCACGTACGCCGTTCGCATCGACGGCAAGGTGGTCGGGCACATGACCGAGACCGAGCAGCAGACGAGCGAAAGCGGGCGCCCCGTGCTGCGCTTCGAGTCGAAGACGCTGATCAAGGTCGAAGTGTTCGGGGCCAGCGTCGACCAGCGCGTCGACCAGGTGTGGATCCTCGAACAGCAGACGCGCAAGCCGCTGCGGTTCACGTGCGTGCACGTGACCGGCGGGACCACGATCGCGCTCGCCGGCAAACTCGTCGACGGCCGCTTCGAGCTCGACAACGGCGGCAAGCCGCTCGACCCGAAGACCGTCGTGATCGAGCCCGATCTGCGCTGGGTCCGCGACCGCGTGCGGCCCGGCGAGAAGATCGAGGTCGACCAGCTCGTGCCCGAAGTCGGCGGCGTGCAGCGCTGCACCGCAGGGTTCGCCAAGGAGCCGGAGCGTCTGCTCGACGTGATGGGCACCAACACGCCGGTGCGGGTCTACGAGATGAGCCTGCCGGCGCTCGGCGTCGATTCGGTCGTGTTCCTGCGGCGCGACGACTACGAGATCGTGCGCTACGAGCTGCCGGCGCAGAAGGTCGTGATCGAGCGCGTGCCGCCCTCCGTGGTCGAGCGCATCGAGCGCGTCGACCTGACCGACAGGTTCCTCGTGCGGACGAATCTCGACGTCGAGGATCCGGCCGTGCTGACGAAGGTGAAGCTGCGCGCGAGCATCGAGGCCACGAAGGACGTCACGGCTGCAGGGCTCACCGCGCCGGGCCAGGTCTTCGAGGGCACGGTCGAGGACGGACGCATCGAAGGTGTGTTCACGATCACGCCGCGGCGGCACGACGGCTCGGGCGCAGCGCCATTCCCGGTGCCCGACGGCCTGTTCGCGGCCGAGTCGCTGCAGCCGTTCCTCGTGGCCGAGGAGAACATCGAGAGCGGTCATGCCGGCATCGCGGCGAAGGCGCGCGAGGTCGCCGCAGGCGCATCCTCGTGCTTCGAGGTCACGGAGCGGCTCGCGAAGTGGGTGCACGACGCGGTCTCGTACGTGATCCCGGGCGGCGTCAGCGCGAAGCGCACGTTCGAGACGCGCACCGGGGAATGCGGCGGCCACTCGCGTGTGCTCGCGGCGATGCTGCGCTCGCTCGGCATCCCGGCGCGAACGCCGATGGGGGGCATGTACGTGCCGCTGTTCGGCGGCAGCTTCGCACAGCACATGTGGACCGAGGTGTGGCTCGGCGACGCGATCGGCTGGCTGCCGGTCGACTGCACGGCCGGGCAGGCGACGTTCATCGACGCGGGCCACATCCGGCTCAGCGAGAGGCCGACCAACTTCCAGCCCAAGTCGATCGAGGTGCTCGAGCACGAGCCGAAGACGAAGACCGTCGCCGCAGCGCCGGCCCGCACCGGCGCGTTCCCGTTCGAGGTCGGTGAGAAGCTCGAGTACGCGTGGTCGATGGCCGGCAAGCCGCTCGGCAAGGAGAGCATCGTCTACCGCGGCGAGAAGGACGGTGCGCACGTGTTCGAGGCCGAGATCGACCTGAAGGACGGTGCGTTCGTCGAGAAGACGCGAACGCACGTCGGCGCCGACGGCCGGCTGCTGTCGTTCCACGCCGAGCAGGTCATCGGAGCGGCGCGCACGACGATCGGAGTCACCGTCGCCGGGACCGAAGCGACGTTCACGCGCAAGTCCGGCGAAGGTGATCGCACCTACAAGGAACGCGTCGATCCGTCGCTGTTCGTGCTGCACAACAACTGCACGCTGCACTTCGCGCTGGCCGTCGATCGCGTGGGTGCACTCGACGAGGGCGCGGAGCGCAAAGTGCGCTTCCTTCACACCGAGCAGCGTTCGGTGTTTCCGATGACGCTGTGCGCCGCGAGCCTCGAGGAGGTCGGGGTCGGCGGCGCGAAGGCCTCCGCACGCCGCATCGACGGGAACCTGCTCGAGCTCGAGATCGTGTTGCACGTCGACGACCGCGGCCGCCTCGTGCGCTTCCACCAGAAGAAGGGGGACGTGCGGGTCGACCTGGTCAGCCGCTGACGCGGGCGCCCTCTCCTCGGCGTCAACGGTTCCCGGCCGCGCGGATCCGCTGCACGAGGCTGTCCACGCGATGGCGGGTTGGACCCATCGTCGCGGCGAACCAATGGGGGCTCCTTGACCAGTCGCACCTTCGATGTAGCGTCGCCTCAGGGGCCAGTGGCTCCACCTCGCCTGGAGAACGCCGGCGCCCTGTCATTGCTTCTCGCGACTCCCTCCGGAGGAGGTTCCATGCCAGCCCTGAGACACGCAGCGATCGCCGCCCTGTGCCTGACGTCGTCGGCCTTCGCGCAAGTCGTCATCCCGCCGCACTCCAGCACCTACAACGGCTTCAGCCGCGGCTACACGTTCACTGCCAACACGCAGTTCTTCATCACGGGGCTCGAGCTGCCCTTGAACGCGCAGCAAGCCGGCGACACGGCGGGCTTCCTGGTGCGCCTCAACGGCACCACGGCGCTGCACAGCATCGGCAACGTCGGACCGACCATCTCGACTGCCATCCTCGTCAACCTCGGCGACGTCGTCGACATCATCGGCAACTGGTCGCCCGCTGCGCCGGGCAACTTCACGGCGCACAACTCGTACACGGCGTCGGGCCTCACGCCCTACGCGACGACGATCGAGGGAGTCCCGCACACGTTGATGCGCTCGGGTTGGCAGTGGGACATCGGCGTCGCCGCGTTCAGCGGCACCTACCTCGCGCCGACGAACGGCTCGATGGGCCGCGTCCTGATGCACACCTCGGTCGGCAGCGGCAGCTTCGCGATGAACACGCCGAACGGCCAGGGCTGCATCGCCGAGTACGCGTCGATCTACGAGCTCACGACGGCCGCGGCCTTCGACCTCGCGAACACGGCGCTCATGTTCACGGCCGCCGGGCCCTACAAGCTCGTGACGCCCGGCGGCAGCTTCCTGCCGGTCGGCTCGGTCCAGGCGACTCCGACGGTGCTCGCGCTGTCGAACGACTCGTCGGTCACGCGAACGTTCACGACGGGTTCGTTCCCCGGCGCTGCCGGCCTGACCGTGTGCTCGAACGGCTTCGTGTCCCTCGCCGCCGGCAACGGTTCGACGGCCGCGCCCGTGGTGGCGACCCTGCTCGGCGACCCGCAGACCTCGTACCGGTCGTGGCACAACTACAACCCCGCGCTCGCCGGCAGCGGCCAGGTCAAGTGGGAGGAGAGCGCGAACCTGACGATGATCACCTGGGACGGCGTGTGGGACTCCGGCGGCACGTCGCCAGCCGACGCGAGCACGCTGCAGTTCCAGTTCTACGCGAACGGGGACGTCGTCATCGCGTGGGGTGCCATGTCGCCGCTCGGCGCGAGCGGCTCGGGCCACCTCGTCGGCTACTCGCCTGGCGGCCCCAGCGCCAACCCGGGCAACGCGGACCTCTCGCTGATGGGCGCCGAGCTCCTCGAGCCGCAGGACACGATCCCGCTCGGCCTCGTCGGTGCGAGCCGGCCGATCATCAACACGAACTGGATCTGCCAGACCACCAACATCCCGCCGACCGGCGTCTTCGGCGTCGACTTCTACGGCGGCGTCGACCCGCACATCGTGGACCTGTCCTTCCTCGGCATGCCGAGCTGCCAGCTGCTCCAATCGCTCGATCTGCTTGCAGGGCCGTGGGTCGTCGCGGGGTCGACGCACAGCTCGAGCCTCGCCATTCCGAACGCCCCGACGCTCGTCGGCACGCACCTGTTCACGCAATCGGCCGTGTGGCAGATCCCGCCGGTGAACGCGTTCGGCGCGATCACGAGCAACGGCATCGACGGCCGGATCGGCGATCACTGATCGGCGACCACTGATCAGCTCGTCCGGCGATAAGCTGGGAACGTGATGCCGACTTCGAACGACGACGCGAGCGAAGGTGCGCGCGAGCGCACGACATCGCCGTTCACGATCCGTGTCGACGATCTGCGCAGTCCCGCGGTCCTCGCGCTGCTGCGTGAGCACCTCGCGCTGGCGGCTGCGAACTCGCCGCCGGGATCCGTGCACGCGCTCGATGCCGACGCGCTGCGCGGCTCCAACGTGACGTTCTGGAGCGTGTGGCTCGGCAGCGAGCTCGCCGGCATCGGCGCGCTGAAGCAGCTCGATGCCGCGCACGGCGAGCTGAAGTCGATGCGCACGGTCCGCGCCCACCTGCGCAAGGGCGTCGCCACGACGTTGATCCGGCACATGCTGCAGGTCGCGAAGCAACGCGGTTACCGCCGGCTCAGCCTCGAGACCGGCACCACCGAGCCGTTCGCAGCCGCGCAGGCGCTCTACCAGCGCTTCGGCTTCGCGCGCTGCGCGCCGTTCGCGAGCTACCGCGACGACGGCTTCAGCATCTGCATGACGCGTACGCTCGACTGATTGCGACTGATTGCGCGCGGCGCTCAGTGCAGCACGAACGTCACGGGCAGGCCGAGCTGCAGCAGCGGGCCGTTCAGGACCAGGGACTGGCTCGCGAACGCGAGACCGCGCGGCAGCGCTGCTGGCACGTTGATCGTGTGGGCAGCGACGCCGGCCGCGGACATCGGGAGCGGCGCGAAGAAGCCGTACCACTGCAGCGGGTCGATGCCGAGCTCGCCGAGCGGCGTAGTGGTCAACGGGCCCGGTGCGCCGAGCGCCTGGAACACGAAGGCCCCCGGCGCCGCGGTCGACACGATCTTCAGCAATTGCCCCGCGGCCGACGTCCACGAAGCGGGCACCGACACGAACGTCACGACCGCGGTGCCGGTGATCGGCGGGCCCGATGGACTCGGCATCGGCACGGCCGGGTCGACGAACACGAGACCACCATTCGCAACGATCGGCGTGCCGCCTCCGCCGGAGAGCAACGACGTCGTGTCGCCGGCGATGCGCAGCGTGCCGTTCGTGCTGACGACGGTGCCGGCGGACCACCCCTGCGGGTCGAAGTCCGGCTGCACGATGTCGACGGCCGAGCCCGTCGCGAGCAGTGCCTGACCGCCGCCGAGTCCGAGGTCGCTGCGGCCGAGCCTGCACGACACGAGCGCCAACCGGCTCGCGGTGCACGACACCGCGGGCGCGCCGAACGTCTCGACGTCGCGCAGCGTCACCGACGCGCAGGACTGGATGTCGATCGCGGGCCACGTCGGAAACGACAGGCCGGGATCGTGCGCGGAGATCTGCTCGAGGTGCACTTCGCCCGCGTTGCCGACGAGCCAGAAGTTCAGGCTGCCTCTGGTGGGCTGGTCGAAGCCGACCATGCGGAACGCGCGGCCCGCCGGCAGCCCGATCACGACGATGCGATTCGCAGCGTCCGTGTAGAGCGGCACCATGCCGCCGACGCCTACGATCGTGAGCCCTTTGTTCGACGTGAACGCGTCCGCGCCTTGCTGGGACGGTCCCGTGTGCACGAGGATCGTGTCGCCGTCGACGACGTTCGGCGCGGCGACGGCGGACGGCAGGTCGGGGAAGTGCACGCCGGATCCTCCAGCGGCATTGACGACCCACGTGGACTGCGCGGACAGCATCGCGCAGCAGCCAGCGGACACGACGGCGAGTTTCGCGGTCACGGGTTCACCTTGCGAGACCGGGGCAGTGGTGTGCACCGAGTGCCGTCAGTGTCCCGCGCGGCGCGCGGCGCGCAAGCGGGGTCACTGCGGCAGCTGGCGCACGCTGCCTTCGGCTTCGAGCACGAACGCACGCGGTGCCTCGACCTGGACCCGGCGCGGCCGCGGCTGCAGGCCGCGGTGCTCGCCGTGCAGCACGAAGCGTTCGGCGATCGACGACGGCGAACCAGGTGCGCAGTAGATGTCGAAGTGCTCGAGGCCGGAAGCACGCGCGTGTGCCTGACGCAGGTTGTCGAGCGCGAAGCCCGCCTGGCGGTAGTGCGCGGCCAGCAGCAGCGACTGGACCGTGCAGAGCGCGAGCAGCGCGCCGAGCACCACGCGTGCGGCTCCGCCGCGGCAGCGCGACGCGGCGGCCACGAGCAGGATGCAGCCCGGTGTGGCCAGGTAGAGCGAATCCGCGTCGAGCTGCGGCACGACGGCGCCGAGCAGCAGCGGAGCCGCGGCGCAGGCGAGGCCAGCGAGCGCCAACCAGGGTGCGCCGCACAGCGCGATTGCGAGCAGCGCGAGACTGCCGGCACCGCCGAGCCAGTACGGGCCCGAGACCGCGGCCGGGTCCGCGGCGCCGAGTGCGAACGGGAAAGCGAGGCAGCGCAGCAGCTCGAGTGCTGCGCCCGAGTCGTTCGCGGGCGTGGCAGTGGCAGGCAGGCTGGCGACGCGGAGGCGCCAGAGCGTGAACACGACGGCCACGACGGCGATGGCGCCCGTCGTCGCGAAGATCCAGCGGCGGTCGGCGTCGCGGCGGCGCCGCCAGGCCAGCAGCAAGGCCGGCACGACGAACGCGATCGCACTCTCCTTGCTGGCCAACGCGAGCAGCACACACGGCAGCGCGAACCGGCACAGCGCACCTCGCGCGGTGAGCAGCAGCGCCGCGGCCAGCAGCCACGTGCACGCCAGGCGATCACAGGCCCCCGCGGCCCACGCGACGCCGGGCGCCGCGACCGGCAGCAGCAGCGCGAGCAACGCGAGCCGGCCGCGCGGCCCGAGGCGTTCGAGCAGCAGCGCGAGCAGGCCGACGTTCGCGAGGTGGTGCAGCACGCTCAGCGAGTGGATGACGCGCGGTTCGTCGCCGAAGATGCCGAGCTGGGAGCGCAGCGCCGTGTCTCCGAGCGGCCGGTAGTGCTGCTGCGCGAACTCGCCGAACCACGCGAGCCGGAACCAGGGGCCGTCGACCAGTTCGTCCAGCAGGTCGAGCTCTTCGGTGCCGAAGTAGCCCCGGTTCGTGGCCAGCAGCCCGAGCACGAGCGCGCCGGCGAGTGCGACGACGACCCAGAGCCAGGCCCCGGACGCTCTCACCGTTCCTACGACGGGACTTTGCACTGGCCGGACCATCGGGAATCGGGGGCCCGCAGTCAATCGAGTTCCCGCTCCGGTCTGCGCGCCAGCAAAGTCGCGGCTGCCATTGCAAGCAGCCTGCCGTTCGCGCAGCCTGCCGGCCCAATGAAATCGCAGACGACGTGGATCTTCGTCGGTCTCGTGCTCGGCATCGCCGTGGGCTTGCTGGTGCACGCCT
The DNA here is from genome assembly GCA_036376355.1 of Planctomycetota bacterium. Classification (GTDB taxonomy): domain Bacteria; phylum Planctomycetota; class UBA1135; order UBA1135; family UBA2386; genus DASVAL01. The sequence continues at coordinate 14,303 of DASVAL010000082.1, read as the reverse complement.
CGGCCACCGATCCGGTGACGCACGCGGCCCGGCTCGCGTGGCTCAACGTGCCGAGCAAGATCTTCCTGAACCTCGTCAAGTGCATCGTCGCGCCGCTGATCGTCACGATGCTCGTCGTCGGCATCGCCGGCTCGCACGACCTGCGGCAGCTCGGCCGCATGGGGCTGCGCACGATGGGTTACTTCCTCGTCGTGACCACGATCGCGCTGTTCGTCGGCCTCGCGGCCGTCAACCTCGTGAAGCCCGGCGCCGGCGTGCGTCTGCCGGCCGAGAGCGACCCGCAGGCGCTCGCGATCGCCGCGAACGCGGCGAAGATGACGCCGCAGCAGCACCTGACGAACATCGTGCCGACCAGCGTCGTGAAGGCCGCGGCCGACAACGAGGTGCTGCCGCTCGTCGTCTTCAGCCTGATGTTCGCGATCGCGGTGCTGCTGATCGGCGAGCGCGGCCGGCCGATCGTCGCGCTGTGCGACGCGATCGCCGACGCGATGTTCGTGTTCACGGGCTTCGTGATGAAGCTCGCGCCGATCGGCGTCGCCGCGGCGATCGCCGAGACCGTCGGCCGCAGCGGCCCCGGCGTGCTCTACAACCTGTTCGCGCTCGTGCTGACGCTCTACGGCGCACTGGTCGTGTTCCTGCTGTGCGTGCTGTGGCCGATCGCGTTGTGGGCGCGGCTGCCGGTCCTGAGCTTCCTGAAGCTCGTGCGCGAGCCGGCGCTGCTGGCGTTCACGACGACGTCGAGCGAGTCGGCGCTGCCGAAGGCGCTCGAGAACATGGAGCGCTACGGCGTGCCGCGGCGCGTCGTCGCGTTCGTGCTGCCGCTCGGCTACTCGTTCAACCTCGACGGCAGCACGCTCTACCTGTCGCTCGCCGCCGTGTTCGTCGCGCAGGCCGCCGAAAGGCCGCTCGGGTTCGGCGACCAGATGCTGATGGTCGCCACGTTGATGCTGTCGTCGAAGGGCATCGCCGCCGTGCCGCGCGCGTCGCTCGTCGTGCTCGCCGGCACGCTGTCGGCGTTCGGGCTGCCGCTCGAGGGCATCGCGCTGATCCTCGGGGTCGACGTGCTGATGGACATGGCGCGCACCGCGACGAACGTGATCGGCAACTGCCTCGCGAGCGCGGTCGTGGCGCGGTGGGAAGGGGTGTTCGCGCCGCCTTCGGCGGCCGCGCAGGCCTCGTCGGCCGGACCCTCCACATGAGGCACCTTGCGCGCAGCGCTCCGGGCCAGATGATGCCCCCAGATGACCCGACGCCCGCCAACCCGCTGGACCCACGAAGCCCGCGCGGTCGCGGTTTCGGTGGCGCTGCACGTCGGCGTCCTCGCCTTCGCAGCGGCGCACGTCGTGACGGTGGCCGCTGAAACCGGCTGGGCGTCGAGCGTCGACTCCGTGCGCATCGGGCTGTCGGTGCGGGTCGAAGCCGCGGCCGAGCCGGTCCCGGTCTGGTCGGCGCCGGCGCGGTCCGAGCCCGTCACGTTCGCGACCGTCACGGCCGAGTTGCCGGTGGTCGAGCTGCCGCCGCTCGAAACGCCGGCCGAGCTGCCGCCGGCGCGCGCGCACGACGTCGCGGGCGCCGCTGACGTCGCGTTCGCGACCGTGTGGCCCGAAGCGCGGCAGCTGCTCGCGCGCGAGCTCGCGCGGCGGCTCGAGCCGCGTGTCGTGGCGGCGCCGGGCGCGCCGGAACCCGCAGCCGTTCCGGCCGCCGCTGCAGCGAGCGACGAGTCGGCGTTCGTCGCGGCGCGTGTGATCGAGGGCACGAACGCGCCGCCGCGTTATCCCGAGGCTGCGCGGCGCAACGGCTACGAGGGTACGGTGACGGTCGCGCTCGACATCGACGAGCAGGGACGCGTGACCGCAGTGCGCGTCGTGCGCTCGTCGGGCCACTCGGTGCTCGACCGCGCGGCGGTGCACAGCCTCGGCACGTGGCGGTTCACGCCGGCGCGCCGCGCTGGTGCCGCGGTCGCGACCTGCGTCGAGCGGCGCGTTCAGTTCTCGCTCGTCTCGGGCTGAACTGCAGCGGCGTGGGCGCGCTTCAGATCGCTCACGGGAAGCGCGGCCAGCGCAGGCGCGAACGCTCCTTGGACTCGACCTTCTGCGCGAGTGCGACGAGCCGCCCTTCCTTGATCGCCTCGGCGACCGCCGCGGGGACCTCGGTCGACTCGAGCGACCAGGCTTCGGCGATCGCGCTCGCGACGTCGGCATCCGTCCACGGCGTCTCGCCGAGGCCCGCGAGCGCGAGTGCAGCGGCGACGCGTACGGCGTCGGAGCGTTCGGTGAGCGCGACGTCGACGGGCCGGGCACCGGTCGCGGCGACGAACTTCGTGCCGAGCGTCAGGACGGCGGCTTCGAACTTCGTCGACAACAGCGCGCGCAGCCGCGGCGCGTCCTGCGCGGTCACGGCGTTGCGCTGCATCTGCTCGACGATCGCGTGCAGCACGACGTGCCAGCGCCGCGTGTCCTGCGCGGCGCGCAGCTCGGCGACGCTCGCGGTCTGGCCCGCGAGGATCTCGGCCTCGACGACGAAGACGAGGTCCGTGTTGGGCTTGTCTTCGAACGAAGTGCGCGACTGCAGCAGCAGGTCCGTGAGCTCCGGCAGGCGTCGCGCGACGCGCGGACCGAGCGCCGCGAGCGCGCGTGCGGCACCGAGCCAGGCGGATTCGTCGCTGGTGCCGAGCGAGGCCACGAACGCGAGCAGCAACCCGTCGTCGTTGCGGTCCGCGAACGCCTTGCGCGCGACCGCGAGCCGCGCGAGTGCTTCGAGCGTTCCGTCCTGCTCACCGCGGCAGCCGAGCACGATGTCGGCCAGCAGGCTGCAGCCCGCCTCGTCGCTCGTCGTCGCTTCGGCCGTGATCGGTTCGCCGCGCAGGATCCGGTCGGCGTCGGCGAGCATCGCGGCCGCGACGTCGCTGGCGCCCGTGCTCGCATCACGGAGCAGGCGCACGGCCGCGCGCTGGTAGACCGGCGCATTCGCGCGGCTTTCCGGGTGTCGCTCGAAGGCCCGCAGCGCACGCAGGGCCATCAGGCCGTGGCGGCCGTAGCTCTGCAGGTTGGCCACGGCCTGCTCGCGCACGAGGCGATCGCTGTCCCACAGGCAGCAGATGACGTCGAGGCGTTCTTCGGGCGTCAGGTGCAGCGGGCGCATCAACTGCTGCAGGCCCAGATGCCGCAGCCGCGGATCCCAGTGCTGCAGCAGGCCGCGCGCGACCTTGGTCTCGCGGTGGCCGTGCTGCCACAGCGCCGCGGCGATCTCGCCGCCGGCGGCGTCGTACTTCGTGTTGCGTTGCCACGGCGTCGATGGCCTCGCCACCGCGAGGTCGAGCGCTTCGTCGAGTGCGTGCACGAGGTCGTTGTCGAGCTTCGGCATGTCCGCGGCGGCTGCGGCTGCGGCCGCGGCAGGCTGGCCGGTGGATCGCAGCAGCTGCAGGACGGCGCTCGGCGTCGGTTCAGGCCCCAGGTCCAGACGGAACACGACGAAGGCATACTTGTTCCAGTCGAGGCGGGCGGTGGTGTTCCTCCGGATCAGGTTGGCCGCGCTGGCGCAAACGCGGGCATCGCCGCTGGCGGTGGCCAGTCGGTAGATCGCCCACATCGACTGGTTGCGCACCTCGTCGTGCTTCGTGTTGACGAAGACGTCCTGCACTTCGGCCAGCGCGGGCACTGCGTCCTTGCCCAGGCAACCGAGTACGTGGAGTGCGCCGAGCAGCTGCTCGGGGCGCGGTTCGTTCTCGGTGCCGGCCCTCTCGAGCACTTTGCGCAGCTGCGGCACGCATCTCGCGCCGGCCGCCTGCAGCACCGCGAAGGAACGCGGCTGCCGGTCCGGGGTCGTCAGGTCCTCGATCGCGCGGGTCACCTCGTCTTGGGCGACCAGGGCCACGCTTGCCGTGAATGCGAACGAACACAGGGCGCGGCAGCTACGGCGGGGGAGACGCTCGAGCAGCATGGGGCACCTCCAGAGGGGGAGTGCGCGGAGGGGGACGGCACAGAGGGACTGCCCCATCCTAGCAGCCCGTCGCAGTTTCGTAACCGCACGATGTCCCCGAGTTCTGCGCCGGTGGCACCGCGCTCGTCGCGCCGGCGTGGACCGTGCGGGTATGGTCCCCGCCCGTAACGCGAACGCGATCATGACGAGAGGCACGGTTTGATCGAGGGTGGCACCGGGCGCAGGCTCCTCGTTCTGGCCCTGTTCGCCGGCTTCGCGGCGATCTTCGTGCGCCTGGCCTGGATCGGCGACGACGCGTACATCACGCTGCGTTCGGTCGAGAACCTGGTCTCCGGGGACGGTCTGCGCTGGAACGCGGTGGACCGCGTGCAGACCTACACGCATCCGCTCTGGATGCTCGTGCTGGTCGTGGGCCGCGTCGTCGGCGGCGAGGTCTACTTCGCGGCGATCTGGATCGGCATCGTTTCGTCGCTCGCGGCGGTCGTGCTGCTGCTGCGGCGCTGCGGCTCGGGTGCCGGGATGTGCGCGCTGGCCGCGATCCTCGCGAGCTCGCGCGCGTTCGGCGAGTACGCGACGTCGGGACTCGAGACGTCGCTGACCTGCGTGCTGCTCGTCGTGTTCACCGCGATCGTCGCGGGTTCGCCCGAGCGCGGCGACGCTGCTGCGGGCGAAGTGGAACGCCGGCGGCGCTTCCTGCGCGCGACGCTGTGCGCCGCGTTGCTCGCGACGAACCGCATGGACCTCGCCCTCCTGTGTGCGCCCGGCGTGATCGCGACGCTGCGCGGCGTGCCGCTGCGCGCGGCCGTCGTGCCTGCACTGCTCGCTTCGCTGCCGTTCCTGCTCTGGCTCCTGTTCGCGACGATCTACTACGGCTCGCCGCTGCCGGTGACCGCGCATGCGAAGGCGTTCGGGCTCGGCATCCCGGCGACCGACCTGATCGCGCAGGGCCTCTACTACGTCTTCTACACGGCGGTCGACGATCCGGCGCTCGTCGCCGCGGTCGCCGCGGGCCTCGTGATCGGGTTCCGCGCGCCGGGCCAGCGGCTGCTGTCACTCGGTGCGCTGCTCTACCTCGGCTACGTCGTGAAGGTCGGCGGCGACTTCATGGCGGGCCGCTTCTTCCTGCCGCCGTTCGTCGTGGCCGCGAGCCTGCTGGCAGTGCGACTCGCGCGGCTGCCGCGGCGCGGCTGTGTGCTCGTCGCGGTCGCGGCGCTCGCGTTGATGGCGACGCGCGGTTGGCCCGCGTGGTTGCGCAGCCCGGCGAGCGACACACCGCCGGCCGATGCGATGTCGGCGCTCGAAGCCGCGCGCGGCATCGGCGACGAACGGCGCATCTACTACGAACACCTCGGTCTGCTCGCGCCGCAGCGTGCCGCGCCCGCGTTCGGCGGCCTCGAGCGCACGGTATGGCCGCAGGGACGCGCGGAGCGATGGTTCCTGCTGCAGGGTGCGGTCGGCGTGTCGGGGTTCGGCGCCGGGCGCACGGGGCACATCGTCGACCCGCTGTTGTGCGACCCGCTGATCGCGAGACTGCCGGCGATCGATCCGGCCCATTGGCGCATCGGGCACGTGCTGCGGCGCATCCCCGAGGGTTACTGGGAGACGCTGGCCTGGGGCGAGAACCGCGTGCACCACCCGGGCCTGCGGCGCTACGTCGAAGCGCTGCTCACGGTCGTGCGGGCTCCGGTGTTCGCTGCGGAACGGTGGCGTGCGATCGCGGGCATGGCGCTCGGCGCGTACGACGCCGACCTCGCGGCCTTCGTCGCCGAGCACTACCGGACGCCGCCGCGCATCCCGGTGCCCGCGGCGAAGGTCGTGACGAGGCTCGAGCCGGGCACGTACTGGTTCGACGAGCCGCGGCTGCAGCTCGTCTACGAAGGTGGCGTCGCGGTCGAGTTCGGATCTCCCAGAGCGGCGCGTTCGCTGCGTGTGCAGGTGATCGGGTTGTGCCAGTTCCGGTTCCGCTTCGTGCGCGACGGGGTGGAGGTCGGCAGCGCCGACGGCGTGCCGGTCGCCGCGGGTGCGCCGGCCACGTCGCTGGCGCAGCAGCTGTCGCAGCTGCTCGGCGTGCGCGAGGTGACCGTCGCCGTGCCGTCCGGCGTTGCGAGCTTCGATGCGATCCAGGTCGATCTGTTCGGGCTGTCGGACAAGGCGCCGGGTCCGGCAGCGCTCGGCGCCGTGACGCTCGATCCGTGAGGCTCGATCCGTGACGGTGCCCCGCGTCGCCGGCCGGGTCGCCGCCGCGCCCGCATCGCTGCGCGTGGCGGACCTCGCCGCCTGAAGGCATGATCTGCGGCTCCGTCCGCGAGGAGCCTTCGAATGCCGACCCGCCGCGAGCTCCTGGAACTGCTGACCTACCCCGCCGCCGCGACGCTCTCGTCGTGCTTCGCGCCCGATCGCGCGTCGCAGGCCACCGCCGCGTTCGCCGGCGCCGGCACCCTGACACCGCAGGAGGCCGCCGGGCGTGAGGACCTGTGGCTGCACGTGCAGCAGGCCTTCACCGTCGACCGCAGCCAGATCAACCTGAACAACGGCGGCGTCAGCCCGGCACCCGCGATCGTGCAGGAGGCGCACAAGCAGCGGCTCGACTTCAGCAACCAGAACAGCACGCGCAACCTGTGGACGATCCTCGAGCCGCAGAAGGAGAACGTGCGCACTGCACTCGCGCGGCTGTTCGGCAGCGACAGGGAGGAGATCGCGATCACGCGCAACGCGTCGGAGAGCCTCGAGACGTGCCTGTTCGGATTCGACCTCCAGCGCGGTGACGAGGTCGTGACCACGGACCAGGACTATCCGCGCATGCTGACGACGCTCGAGCAGCGTGTGCGCCGCGACGGCATCGTGCTGAAGAAGATCGCCGTGCCCGTGCCGTGCGAGGACTTCGACGAGATCGTGCGGCGTTTCGAGGCGGCGCTCACGCGAAGCACGAAGCTCGTGCTGGTCTGCCACGTGAACTTCATCACGGGCCAGATCATGCCCGTGCGGGCAATCGTCGAGCTGGGGCGGAAGCGCGGCATCCCGGTGATCGTCGACGGCGCGCATGCGTTCGCGCACCTCGTCAGCAGCCGCGACGAGCTCGATTGCGACTACTACGGCACGAGCCTGCACAAGTGGCTGTTCGCGCCGCACGGCACCGGCATGCTCTACGTGCGCCGCGACCGCATCAAGGCACTGTGGCCGCTGATGGCGGCGCCGGTCGATCTCGACAGCGACGTCCGCAAGTTCGAGGAGATCGGCACGCATCCCGCAGCACAGATCCTGTCGATCGGGGAGGCGCTCGCGTTCCACCTCGGCATCGGGCCGGAGCGCAAGCTCGCGCGCATGCTCTTGCTGCGCGACCGCTGGGCCGTGCGGCTGGCCAGGAACGAGCGCGTGCGGCTCAACACGAGCCTGAAGCCCGGGTTCGCGGGCGGTGTCGCGAACTTCCGCGTCGAGGGGCTCGACATGAAGAGGCTGCAGCAACACCTGTGGGACGCGCACCAGATCTGGACGACGTACATCGGACCGCCGCTGCCGAAGGAGTGCGAAGGGCTGCGCATCACGCCGAGCGTCTACACGACGCTCGACGAGCTCGACCGCTTCTGCGAGGCCGTCGAGGACGTGCTCGGCAAGGGGCTGCCGGCCCTGAGGCAGAACTGATGGTCTGCGACTCGAACCATCAGTGCTGCTTCGTGGCGATCAGCTCGTAGACCGGCGGGCACTGGATGAACTCGCTGGAACTCTCTCGCGCGCGCGTGAGGTCCGCGATCAGCTCGTCGCAGTCGTCCTTCGCGAGCAGGCCCATGCCGACGAGCTTCGGCGCGAACGTGCGCCACCAGGTGTCGACCCAGGCGAACATGCTGTCGGACCCGCGCGCGATGCGTGCGTGCACGGTCAGGTGCACGAGGCGCATGCCGTGCTCGGCGAAGATCCGCGGCAGGCGGCCGACGACGTCGGGATCGCCGCCGTGGTCGCGCCACGCGCGCATCGTGGCCGCGACGGCGCGGTCGTGGCTCGTGCGGCGCGGCGCCATCGTCATCGAGCCGTAGTTGAAGTAGTCGTGCACGACGAAGCTGCCGCCCGGGCGCAGGACGCGCGCGACGTTCTTCACGACGGCTTCCGGGTCGCGCACGAAGCAGAGCACCCAGCGCGCATAGGCGAGGTCGAACGGAGCCGGGCCCGTGTGCTCGGTCGTGAACGCCTGCACGTCGGCGGCGCGCGCGGTCAGTTGCGGCAGGCCGCGGGTCCTGGCCTGCTCGCGCACGTGGCCGACGAAGCTCTCGGACTCGTCGAGACCGACGACGGCGCCGGAGCCGGTGACGATCTGGGCCAGGTCGAAGGCCGCGTAGCCGGGGCCACAGCCGACGTCGAGCACACGTTGCCCCGGGGTGATGCCCGCGAGCTTCCACGCAGTGTGGCTGGCGTCGGACCAGAGGCGGTTCTGGAGCCCCAGCCGCGTGAGCTCGTCGCTGCCGGTGCCAAGGACGTACTCGCGGTCGGCCATCCGGGGCATGGTGGCGCGCACCGGGGCGCGCGACAACCATTTGGAGACGACTTCACACCAACGCCGGCGCCGCCCGGTCCGTAGCATGTGGCGATATGCTGGACCCCACGCGCCGTTCGTTCCTCTCGTCCGTTGCGGCCGGTTGCGCCATGACCAGGGTGACGGCGGCGGTGCCCCTCTTCGAGGCGCCGCCCGGTGTGCTCAAGCCCCGTGCGCTGAAGATCCTCGTGCTCGGCGGCACCGCGTTCCTGGGCCCGCCGTTCGTGCGGTCTGCCGTGGCGAAGGGCCACACCGTGACGCTCTTCAACCGAGGCAAGACGAACCCCGAGCTGTTCAAGGACCTCGAGCAGCTGCGCGGCGATCGCGAGAAGGGTGATCTCGACGCGCTGAGGGGCCGCCAGTTCGATGCGATCGTCGACACCTCGGGCTACGTGCCGGGGCACGTCGAGACGACCGCGAAGCTGTTCGCCGAGAGTGCGAAGCACTACCAGTTCATCAGCACGGTCTCCGTCTACGGCACGTTCGGCCAGCGGCCCGACACGATCGACGAGAAGACGCCGGTCGCGACGGTCGAGGACGACAGGGTCAAGGGCGTGAACACGATCCGGCAGGCGATGCCGTTCTACGGCGAGTTGAAGGCGCGCTGCGAAGCGGCCGCCGAGGCCGCGATGCCGGGCCGCGTGTCGACGATCCGCCCCGGCCTCATCGTGGGTCCCGGCGATCCGAGCGATCGTTTCACGTGGTGGCCCGTGCGCATCGATCGCGGCGGCGAAGTGCTCGTACCGGGCGACATGGACGGCCACGTGCAGTTCGTCGACGTGCGCGACCTCGCGACCTGGATGCTGCACGTGCTCGAGCAGAGCGTCACCGGCATCTACAACGTGACGGGGTTCGCCGGGCGCGTGTCGATGGCCGAGGTGCTCGGCGCGTGCAAGTGCGCGACGGCCAACGCGGCCATGCTGACCTGGGCCAGCGAGGAGTTCCTCGCCGAGAACAAGGTGCAGCCGTACGCGGAGATGCCGCTCTGGATCCCGCGAGAAGGCCGCAGCGTGATCGCGAACGCGCGCGCGATCGAGAAGGGCATGAGCTTCCGCCCGATCGCCGACACCGTGCGCGACACGCTGCAGTGGGCGAGGACCGAGCGCGGCGACAAGCCGTTCCGCACGGGGCTGCCGCCCGAACGCGAGAAGGAGCTGCTCGGCAAGTGGCAGGCGACTGCGATGGTGGCGCCGGCGCCGGCGCCGCCGGCGGGGCGGTGAGGAGACGCGCGATGAGCTGCAGAGGACGTCTTGCTGCAATGCTGGCGCTGCTCGCCGCGGCGACGGCCCCGGCCCAGGACGAGCTGGGCCTCGGCAAGATGTGGACGTTCGAGCGGCCGCCGCTCGCGTACCTGAAGCGTGAGTACGGGTTCGAGGCAACCGAGCAGTGGTGGAACACGCTGCGGCTCGCGTCGCTGCGCTTCGGCACCGGTTGCTCGGCGTCGTTCGTGTCGCCGCAGGGCCTGATCCTGACGAACCACCATTGTGTGCGCGACTTCATGGCCAAGGTGCAGGGCCAGAACGACTGGGTGCGCGACGGCTTCGTCGCGGAGGATCTCGAGGACGAGGTCCGGTTCGAGGGTCTGTCGGTGCAGCAGCTCTACAGCATGACCGACGTGACGGCCGCGATGATGGTCGGCATCACGGAGGACATGACGCCCGATGAGGCCGAGAAGGTCCGCGAGAGGAACCGCAAGGGCATCCTCGCGCATGCGCAAGCCGCCGACGAGTCGTTGAAGCCGCAGCTCGTCAAGCTGTTCTCGGGCGGGATCTGGCAGCTCTACCAGTACCGCGTCTTCGACGACGTGCGGCTCGTGATGGCGCCGCACCTGCAGGTCTCGCACTTCGGCGGCGATCCCGACAACTTCGTCTATCCGCGCTACGCGATCGACTTCTGCTTCTGCCGCGCGTACGTCGACGGCAAGCCGGCCGACACGAAGTCGTTCCACTTCCCGTGGGGCGACGGGCCGGCCGAGGGGGATCTCGTGTTCCTGACCGGCAATCCGGGCAGCACGAAGCGTTTGATGACGACGGCGCAGCTCGAGTTCCAGCGCGACGTCTACTACCCGCGCGTCCGCGAGATGGTCGACTCGCGCATGGAGGTGTTGCGCGACTTCGCGGCGAAGGACTCCGAGATGGAGAAGCGGCTGCGCGGCTCGATCCTCGGCCTCGAGAACTGGCAGAAGCTGAACCGCGGCGAGCACCGGGCCCTCAACGACCCGGCGTTCATGGCGCGCAAGACCGCGGCCGAGACGGCGTTCAAGGAGCGCGCGAAGCAGCACGGCTTCGCGAAGGCGCTCGACGTGTGGCCGCAGATCGAGAAGCTGATGCGCGAGAAGCGCGCGCTCGACGCCGCGCTGAACTTCCAGACCACCGGCGGGTGCCCGCTGATGCAGCGCGCCTACGCGGTGCTCGAGTTCGGCAAGAACGAGGACCCGAGGCAGGCGAAGCTCGCGCGGGACATCAACCCGAAGACCGATCACGTGAACCGCGCGCTGTTCGCCGATCATCTGCGCCGCGCGCGGGAGAACCTGCCGCGCGACGATCCGTATCTCTCGGCCATGCTCGCGGGGCTCGAGCCGGGCCTCGCGGTCGAGCGGCTCGCGCGTGAGAGCCGGCTCTGCGACGCGGAGTTCCTCGAGGACCTGCTGGCCGGCGGCAAGTCGGCGATCGACGCGTGCCGCGACCCGGCCCTCGTGGCGGCGCGGGTCGTGCTGCCGCTGATGGAGAAGAACAAGGCCACCGCTGCATCGCTCGAAGCCGCCGAGACGATGCTCGGCTCCCGCATCGCGAAGCTCTTGTTCGCGGTCTACGGCAACGACGTCTCGCCCGATGCGACGTTCACGCTGCGTTGGAGCGACGGGCGCGTTGCCGGCTATCCGTACAACGGCACGGTGGCGCCGTGGCGCACGGTGTTCTACGGCATGTTCGCGCGCGCCGCCGAGTTCGAGGACGCGCACCCGTTCGCGCTGCCGCGCGAGTGGCTGCTCGCGAAGGAGCGCATCGACATGCGGACGCCGGTCGACTTCGTCTGCACGGTCGACTCGACCGGCGGCAACTCGGGCAGCCCCGTCGTGAACAAGCGCGGTGAGCTGACGGGGCTCTTGTTCGACGGCAACATCGAATCGTTCGCGAACGAGTTCCTCTACGGTGAGCGCGTCGAGCGCAGCGTCTGCGTGCATCCTCGAGCCATCGTCGAAGCGCTGCGCAAGGTCTACGACGCGAACCGCCTGTTGCGCGAGATCGAGCGCTGATGTTGGGCATCGCGGCGCGCGGCCCGTAGGCTTGGCGCAATGGAGTTTCGTTGCCTCTCGGCGCTGCCGGCATCCCTGGCGTTCGCGGCCGGCCTTCTCGCGCAGGAAGCGCCGCATGCGTTCGTCGGTGCGCGCATCGTCCCGGTCGACGCGCCGGTGATCGAGCGCGGCACGCTGCTCGTGCGCGGCGGCAAGATCGTGGCCGTCGGGCCGGCCGCCGAGGTGCGTGTGCCCGACGACGCCGTCAGCGTCGACGCTGCGGGCCGCACGATCATGCCGGGCCTCGTCTGCAGCCACTCGCACATCGGCTCGGTCGCGGGCGCGGACAGCAGCGGGCCGATCCAGCCCGAGGTGCGCGCGCTCGACGCGATCAATCCGCTCGATCCCGGCATCCAGAAGGCGCAGGCTGGCGGCATCACCTCCGTGAACGTGATGCCGGGCTCGGGCCACCTGCTCTCGGGCCAGACGATCTACCTGAAGCTGCGCGACGGCCGCACGATCGACGATCTCGCGATCAAGCAACCGGACGGCAGCATCGCGGGCGGCATCAAGATGGCGAACGGCACGAACCCGCAGAAGGAGCCGCCGTTCGCGGGCACCCGCGGCAAGGCCGCTGCACTCGTGCGCGCCCAGTTCCACCGGGCCCGCGAGTACCAGGCCAAGATCGCCGCGGCCGCAGGCGACGCGAGCAAGATGCCCGAACGCAGCCTCGGGCTCGAGGCGCTCGTCGAGGTGCTCGAGCAGAAGCGCGTCGTGCACCACCACACGCACCGCCAGGACGACATCCTGACGGTCCTGCGCCTGCAGCAGGAGTTCGGCTTCCGCTGCGTGCTGCATCACGTCAGCGAGGGCTGGCTCGTCGCCGAGCAGATCGCCGCCGCGAAGGTGCCGTGCTCGGTCATCGTGATCGACTCACCGGGCGGCAAGCTCGAAGCCGCGCACCTGTCGCTCGCGACGGGCGCAATCCTCGACCGCGCCGGCGTGCTGGTCGGCTTCCACACCGACGACGGCATCACGGACAGCCGGCTCTTCCTGCGTTCGGCCGCGCTCGCGGTGCGCGGCGGCATGGATCGCGACAAGGCGCTGCAGGCCGTCACGATCGCGAATGCGCGCATGCTCGACATGCAGGACCGCATCGGCACGCTGACGGTGGGCAAGGACGCCGACTTCGTCGTGCTCTCGGGCGACCCGCTCTCGGTCTACACGCGCGTGCTGCAGACCTGGGTCGAGGGCAAGAAGGTCTTCGACTTCGCGGATCCGAAGGACCGGATCTTCGCGATGGGCGGCTACGGCGCCTCGGACGGTCAGGCGATGTCGATGTGCTGCTTCTCGACGCAGGAGGGGCAGTGATGTCGCCGGCCCTGCTCGCCGCACTGTTGTCGTTCGCGCCGCAGGAGCCCGCGCCGACGCCTGCGCCGGTGCCAGCCGCCCAGGCGCCCGCTCCGCGCGCGTTCGCGGTGCTCGGCAAGACCGTCGTCACGATGGCGGGTGATCCGATCCAGGACGGCGCAGTGCTCGTGCGCGACGGCAAGATCGAGCGCGTCGGCACGCAGGCCGAGCTCGCGCTGCCGGCCGACCTGCCCGTGATGCGCGCCGCGATCGTGACGCCGGGCCTCATCGACGCGCACGCGACCGTCGGCCTCAGCGGCCTGCTGAACATCCCGCACGACCAGGACCAGCTCGAGCGCTCCTCGCCGATCCAGCCCGAGCTGCGCGCGATCGACGCGTTCAACGCGCGCGACGAGCTCGTCGCGTGGTTGCGCGGCTTCGGCATCACGACCGTGCACACGGGCCACGGGCCCGGCGCGCTCGTCTCGGGCCAGACCTTCGTCGTGAAGATGCACGGCCGCAGCGCCGACCAGGACGTCGTCGTGCCGCTCGCGATGGTCGCCGCAACCCTCGGCGACGGCGGCCGCGCGCGCGAGGGCAAGGCCCCCGGCACGCGCGCGAAGTCGGTCGCGATGCTGCGCGAGCAGCTGCAGAAGGCGCGCGAGTACGTACAGAAGAAGCAGAAGGACCCGGCTTCGCCGACCGACCTCGGCCTCGACGTGCTCGCCAAGGTGCTCGCCGGCGAGGTGCCGCTGCTGATCACGGCGCACCGCGCCCACGACCTGCTCGCGGCGCTGCGCGTCGGCAAGGAGTTCGGCGTCAAGGTCGTGCTCGACGGCGCGGCCGAAGCGTACCTCGTGCTGCCCGAGATCCAGGCCGCCGCCGCATGGGTGCTGCCGCACCCCGCGATGGCGCGCACGCGCGACGACCTGAAGAACGGCACGATGGAGCTCGCGAAGCTGCTGCTCGACGCGAAGGTGCCGTTCGCGCTGCAGAGCGGCTACGAATCCTACGTGCCGAAGACGCGCGTCGTGCTCTGGGAGGCCGGCGTCGCCGTCGGCCACGGCCTGCCGCCCGACGCGGCGCTGAAGGCGCTGACGATCGACGCCGCGAAGCTGCTCGGCATCGACGCGAAGGTCGGCTCGCTCGTCGCGGGCAAGGACGCGGACCTCGCGCTGTTCGACGGCGATCCGTTCGAGTACACGACCCACTGCGTCGGCACCGTGATCGACGGCGTGCAGTTCACCGGCGCGCCCCGCT
>DASVAL010000138.1:0-126470 GCA_036376355.1 Planctomycetota bacterium | reverse complement strand
GATGATCCAGCCCCAGCCGTCCGGCCGCAGCAGGATGCGGATGTTGAAGTCGGGCGGGAACTCGGACCACGCCGCGTCCGACACGTCGTCGTAGTGCGTGAACACCGACACCGTACCGAAACGATCGTAGGGCATCATCGTGTCGTGGCGCCGCGCGAGCAGGCGCGACTGCCCCGAGGCATCGATCAGGTAGCGGCCCGTGAACGTCTCCTTGCGCGTCTTCAGGAACACCTGCTCGTCCGCCGTGCCGAGGTCGACCACCGTCTCGCCGTGCCGCACGTCGGCACCCGCGGCGACGGCGCGATCGCGCAGCACGGTATCGAAGCGCGCGCGATCGACCTGCCAGGCGTGGCTCGCGCAGCCCGGCAGCGCTTCGTTGAACCCGAAGATGCCCTCGCGGCCGCTCGCTTCACATACGAACTGCGCGCCGCGCTTGAACACGAACGTGTCGGGCTTCGGCTGGACGCCGAGCCGGTCGAGCACCGGCAGGCTGCCGGGCAGCAGCGACTCGCCGATGTGGAAGCGCGGGAACTCGTCCTTCTCGAGCACGAGGACCCGGATGCCGCGTTGTGCGAGCAGTCCGGACACCGCGGAACCTGCAGGGCCGGCGCCGACCACCAGAACGTCGTAGGGCCTCGAACTCAAGCGAACCTCGGTCTGAGTCGTATGGTGTGGGCCTCGCAGGCCCCCGGCCGACCATGCCCGCGCGGCGCGGCAGCGTCAAGCTTTCTCCGCTGTGCGGTATCGAGGCCGACCTCGCGAACTGCACGCCGGCCGACGGCTAGAGTCGCTCAGGAGTCAGCCGTCCCATCTTGCCGCTCTGGTAGTCCTCGATCGCGGCACCGATCTCGGCATTCGTGTTCATGACGAACGGACCGTAGCCGACGACGGGCTCGAGGATCGGTTCGCCGGCGAGAACGAGGAACCTGGCGTCCGACGTTGCTTCGACCTTCACGGTGTCGCCATCACGCTGCAGCACTGCCATCTCCGTGGCCTTCACGTCGGCGGTGCCGATGCGAACCGAGCCCCGCTGCACGAGCAGCATCGCCGTGTGTCCGGCTGGCAACGCGAGCTCCACGGGTCTCGCCGCGCGAAGGCCGACGTCGAAGAGCTCGATCGGCGTGAACGTCCTTGCCGGTCCGGCAGCGCCACGGAAGTTGCCGGCGATCACACGCAGCGTGCCTGCAGCGTCGGGCAGGGCGACGGCCGGGATCTGCGCGTCGAGCAGGTCCTGGTAGCGCGGTGGCGACATCTTGTCGCGCGCAGGCAGGTTCACCCACAGCTGCACCATCTCGAGCATGCCGCCCTTCTGCGTGAACTCACGGCCGTGCATCTCTTCGTGCACGATCCCTGCCGCGGCCGTCATCCACTGCACGTCGCCGGGGCCGATCGTGCCGCCGTTCCCGGCCGAGTCGCGGTGCTCGACCTCACCCTGGTAGACGATCGTGACGGTCTCGAAGCCGCGGTGCGGGTGCGGCCCGACGCCGCGCGGTTGCTTCGCTGGTTCGAACCGCGCGGGGCCCGCGTAATCGAGCAGCAGGAACGGACTGATCGCGGGCCCATCGTCGTACGAGAAGAAGGTCTTGACGGGGAATCCGTCGCCGACCCAGTGAGGGTCGGCGCCGCGCAAGGTCATGGTGACGAGCTTCATGGTCAGACTGTAGTCCGAAGCGGGGCGCAGCATGCCAAAGGCACCAGTCGGCAACCTGGTGAGACGTCTGGGATCAAAGGGCTGACCAGCCAGGTGACCGGCGATTACTACTTCTGACCGTGCAGGGCGCCGCAGCGCCTCGTTGCTCGTAGTTGCGCCGCGGGACGTCGTTCGTTCGGCGTGCCGCGCTGCGCACCGCGCCGGAATCCGGGGAACCTGCCGATGGCGGCTGCGGCACCAGGCTCTACACTCTTTGCCCCGTTCGCAGCCTTGGCTCGCCGTTCGACGGCCCAGCGGCTACCTTGCGGGACCGTCTACCCCCGGAATCGAGCAGCCAAGCCATGGGTCGTCCCGTCATCGTCGCCGCATGCCGCACCGCGATCGGCAAGTTCCAAGGCGCACTCGCGTCGTTGACCGCACCGCAGCTCGGAGGCCTCGCGGTCGCCGAGGCCTTGCGCCGCTCGACGGTGCCCGCCGACCAGGTCGAAGAGGTGCTGATGGGCAACGTGCTGCAGGCCGGCCTCGGCCAGAACCCGGCGCGTCAAGCCCTGCGAGCGGCGGGCATCCCCGATGCCGCGGCGGCCGTGACGATCAACAAGGTATGTGGCTCCGGCCTCAAGACCGTCATGCTGGCCGCGCAGGCGATCAAGGCCGGGGACCTGCGCGTCGCCGTCGCGGGCGGCATGGAGTCGATGTCGAACACTCCGTACTACCTGCCGGCCGCGCGGGCCGGCGCGCGACTCGGCCACAGCCAGGCGCTCGATGGCATCGTGTGGGACGGGTTGTGGGACCACTACAACAACTTCCACATGGGCAACACGGCGGAGCTCGTGGCCCAGAAGTACGGCGTGACGCGCGCCGAGCAGGATGCCTACGCTGCCGAGAGCCATCGCCGCGCGGTCGCGGCGCAGAGCTCGGGCGCGTTCGCGCAGGAGATCTTCGCGGTCGAGCTCAAGCAGAAGAAGGGTGAGCCGATCGTCGTCAAGGTCGACGAAGGCCCGCGCGCGGACAGCACCGAGCAGGCGCTCGCGAAGTTGCGGCCCGCGTTCCAGCCCGAGAGTGGAACCGTGACGGCCGGCAACGCGAGTTCCATCAACGATGGCGCCGCGGCGCTCGTCGTCTGCGACGAGGACTGGGCCAAGAGCAACGGCATCAAGCCGATGGCTCGCATCACCGGCTACGCGACCGGCGGCCTGGCACCCGAGTGGGTCATGATGGCGCCCGAGGTCGCGACGAAGAAGCTGTGCGCGCTGCTGCGCTGCAGCCCGCGCGACTTCGATCTCGTCGAGATGAACGAGGCGTTCTCGGTGCAGATGGTCGCGCTGCGGCGCCAGCTCGAGGTCGACGCGGCGCGATGGAACGTGCACGGCGGCGCGGTGGCGCTCGGTCATCCGATCGGCTGCTCGGGCGCGCGCGTGCTGACGACGCTGCTGCATGCGCTGCAGCGGCACGGCAAGACGAGCGGCATCGCGGGCCTGTGCCTCGGCGGCGGCAACGCCGTCGTCATGAGCGTCGAGAGGATCTGAACCCGATGAGCAACCCGAACCTTCCTGCCGCTGTCGCCGTGATCGGCGCAGGCACCATGGGCAACGGCATCGCCCAGACCTTCGCAACCTGCGGCGTGAAGACCTTCATGGTCGACGTGAAGCAGGAGTTCGTCGATCGCGGTCTCGCGACCGTGCACAAGAGTCTCGGCAGGTTCGTCGAGAAGGGCACGCTGGCCGCGGGTGATGCCGAGCGCGCGAAGTCGCTGCTCGTCGGCACGCAGGACATGGGCGTGCTCGGCGGCGTCGACCTCTGCGTCGAGGCGGTCACCGAGAACCTCGACGTGAAGACGAAGGTGTTCCAGGCGGCCGACGCGGCGATGAAGCCCGGCGCGATCCTCGCGAGCAACACGTCGTCGATCTCGATCACGGTTCTCGCTGCGACCACGAAGCGCGCCGGCCGCGTGATCGGCATGCACTTCATGAACCCGGTGCCGCTCATGAAGCTCGTCGAGGTGATCCGCGGCAACGACACGAGCGACGGGACGACCGACGCCGTGCTCGCGTGGTCGCGCGCGCTCGGCAAGATCCCGGTGGCCGCGAACGACTACCCTGGCTTCGTCGCGAACCGCATCCTGATGCCGATGATCAACGAGGCGGCCTTCGCGCTGATGGAAGGCGTCGCGACGCGCGAAGCGATCGACGAGATCATGAAGCTCGGCATGAACCACCCGATGGGCCCGCTGACGCTCGCCGACTTCATCGGCCTCGACGTCTGCGTGTCGATCCTCGACGTGCTGAAGCAGGGGCTCGGCGACGACAAGTACCGCGCCTGCCCGCTGCTGCGCCGCCTGGTCGCCGCCGGGCACCTGGGGCGCAAGACCAAGAAGGGCTTCTACGACTACTCGCAGGCCCCGAACTCGCAAGCAAAGGGATGACGACCTCCTCCGTCGCCGCGACCGCACAGGTCACCGATTTCCTGCTCTCGCCGGAGCTGCGGCAGTTCCGCGACTACGTGGTCGACTACACGAAGAAGCACCTCGGCAACGCCGCGGCCTACGACGCCGAGACGAAGTTCCCGCGCGACCCCGTGATCGCAGCGGCGAAGCTCGGCCTGCTGCGCACGACGGTGGCCAAGGAGTACGGCGGCTCCGCGATGGGCAACCTCGCGAGCTGCATCATGCTCGAGGAGATCAACTCGGTCTGTGCGTCGACCGGCGTCACGATCAGCGTGCACAACTCGCTCGTGAACTCGCTGCTCGGCAAGTGGTGCAACGATGCGCAGAAACGGCGCTGGTTCCCGAAGCTCGTGACCGGCGAATGGCTCGGCGCCTACTGCCTCAGCGAGGCCTTCTCGGGCTCGGACGCGGCTGCGCTGCGTTGTGAAGCGAAGAAGGCCGGCGACCACTACGTCGTGAGCGGCGCGAAGCTGTGGATCACGACCGGCAGCGAAGCGCAGCTGTTCGTCGTGTTCGCGCGCACGGCGGCCGACCGCGTGAAGGGCATCTCGGCGTTCGTCGTCGAGAAGACGTGGCCCGGCGTCAGCGTCGGCAAGAAGGAACGCAAGCTCGGCATCCGCGCCTCGCCGACGACCGAGATCGTGCTCGAGAACGTGAAGGTCCCGGCCGACTGCCTGATCGGCGGCGAGGGCCAGGGCTTCACGATCGCGCTCGACACGCTCGACGGCGGCCGGCTCGGCATCGCGTCGCAGGCGCTCGGCATCGCGCGCGCGTCGATCGACCTGATCCGCAACCACCTCGCGTCGCAGGTCGACCAGAAGGGCCGGTCGACGTCGACGCAGCCCGACCAGTGGACGTTCGCCGACCTCGCGGCCGACCTCGATGCCTATCGCTTCCTGACCTGGCGCGCGTCGATCCTGCGCGACAACGGCGTGCGCTGCACGACGGAAGCCGCGATGGCCAAGTCCACCACGTCGCGGCTCGCGAACCGCGCCGCGCGCGCGGCCGTGTCGATCCTGGGCCTGGCCGGCGCCAGCGGTGCGACCGCGGCCGAGCGGCTGCTGCGCGACGCGCGCATCACCGAGATCTACGAAGGCGCCACCGACATCCAACGGCTCGTCATCGCGCGCGGCCTGGTGAGTCCGTCATGACTTCCTGGCCACCTCCTCCGCCCGGCGGCCCGCCATCCGGGGGGCCGCCCTCGTTGCCGCCCGGTGTGCCGCCGCAGGCGCCACACTGGCCGCAAGCCAGCGTGCAGCCGCGCGAGGCGCGCGGCGTCGCGTTCTTCGTCGCGATCTTCCTCGGCATCATGCTCCTCGCCTCGGCGGGCCTCAACGTGATGCTGATGCTGCTGAGCTTCGGCAGCCTGGCCGGTGCGGGGCTCACGGGTGGCTTCGATGGCGAAGGCGTCTACGACGAGGTGCACGTCGTCGGCGAGCGTGGTGGCTCGACCAAGGTCCTGCAGGTGCCGATCCGCGGTGCGATCGCCGAGGCGCAGAGCGTCGTGTTGGGCGCTTCGGGCGGCACGGTCACGCAGATGCGTCGCGCGCTGCGGCGTGCCGCCGCGGCGGAGGTGTCGGGCGTGCTGCTGCTGATCGACTCGCCCGGTGGCGGCGTCACCGACTCGGACGAGATCTACCAGATGATCCGGAACTTCCGGCTCGAGCACCCCGAGAAGCCGGTCGCCGCGCTGTTCGGCGACATGGCGGCTTCCGGTGGCTACTACGTCGCGGCTGCCGCGGAGCGCATCGTCGCGCGCCGCACGACGATCACCGGCAGCATCGGCGTCATCATGAGTGCGTGGAACTTCGCAGTCGCCGCGAAGAACCTCGGCGTCGACCAGGTCGCGATCAAGTCGGAGCGCACGCCGCTCAAGGACCTGCTCTCGCCGACGCGGCCGATGCGCGAAGAGGAGCGCGCGCTGCTGATGGGCATCGTCAACGAGCTCTACGATCTGTTCGTCGACGTCGTCGACGAGGGGCGCGACAACCTGAACCGCAGCCAGGTGCTCGCGGTCGCCACCGGAGCCATCTTCACGGCGCGGCAAGCGCTCGACAACGGGCTCATCGACGAGATCGGCGATCACGAGACGGCGCTCGCCTGGTTCCAGCAGAAGCTCGGCAAGTCCGTGACGATCGTCGAGCATCGCCGCCGCCCCGGCTTCGCCGACCTGCTGCTCGGGCCCGGTGTGCAGAGCGGCGCCACGCGCGCCTCTGCCATCGAGCAGTCGCTGAACAGCTTGCTGACTGGCTCGACCGGTCCGCGGTTCCTGTACTTCTGGGAAGGTGGTCGTTGATCCGGCGTGAAGGCGCCGACCCGTGAGACCGAGATGCACAATCTGGAACTGACCGAAGATCAAGAGCTCGTCGTCGACACCGTCGCCAGGTTCGCGGCAGACACCGTCGCCGCGAACGTGCTCGACCAGGACGAGCACCGCGTGTTCGCGCGCGCTGCCTTCGACGGGCTCGCCGAGCTCGGCGTGTTCGGGCTCCTCGTCGGCGAGGCCAGCGGCGGTGCGGGCCTCGGCTTCCTGCCGTTCGTGGCCGCGCTCGAAGCGACCGGCGCCCAGAGCTCGTCGCTCGCGAGGTTGTGGATCGGGCAGCTGCAATGTGCGCTGCTGCTCGAGGCCACCCGATCCGACAAGCTCGACGGCGTCATGGCCGGTGCGACGCTCGCCAGCTACGCCGGGCTCGAGCACGGCCTGCGGCTGCAGCACGGACGTCTGCACGGCAAGGCCTCGCTCGTGCCGGGCGCGCTCGAAGCGCAGTTGTTCGTCGTCGCCGCCCTGTCGGACGGCAAGCCCGTGCTCGCGACCGTCGAGGCTTCCGCCGTCACGCGCGCGCCGCTGCGCTGCCTCGGCCTCGCGAGTGCCGGCTGCGCCAGCGTCGGCTTCGACGGCGCCGCCGCGACTGTGCTCGCTGGTGATGCCGCCGCCGCTATCTCGCGCGCCCAGTTCGCGGCCTGGGTCGGTGTCGCGGCGACCGCGGTCGGTGCCGGGTTCGCCTGCGTGCAGGCGGCCAGGAAGCACGCCGCGGAGCGCATCGCGTTCGGCAAGCCGCTGCTCGCGCAGGAGGCCGTCGTGCGCAAGCTCGTCGAGTGCCGCCGCCAGAGCGAAGCGGCGCGCCATCTGACCTGGCACGCAGCGCGTCTCGCCGACCTCGGCCAGGATGGCGGCGACGCGGCGATGCAGGCGCGTCTGCTCGCGGTCGATGCGATGGTCAACGCGGCCGACGAGGCGATCCAGATCCACGGCGGCTACGGCTACACGGTCGAGTACCACGTGGAGCGCCACTACCGCGACGGCAAGACGCTGGAAGTGCTCGACGGCGGCGCGCAGGACCTGCTGCAGCGCCTGGCGGCGCGCCAGTTCGCGTGAGGTCCCGGCGGCGACGTCAGTGTGTCGCGGCCCACTCGCCGGCGCGGTGCTCGGCGCGGCGCAGCAGGCGGCGCAGCGGCGGCTGCTGCAGCAGGCGGTGGTTCGCGCGCAGGTAGCTGCGCAGGAACCTCGCGACGGTCGCTGCTCCGCCCGGCGCGCCGGCCGCGCGGAAAGCCGCGAGCAGGCGGCCGAGGTCGGCGCCACGGCTGCGCGTGTCGGTCGTCGAGCCGCGGCTCATGCCGTCGAGGTCGACCATGCACACCTCGCCGCTCGCCGGGTCGCGCACGAGGTTGTCGAACTTGAGGTCGCGGTTGCCGAGTCCGTGGGCGTGCAGCCGGCCGACGTTGGTGCCGAGCGAACGCGCTGCTGCGGCGATCGCCGCGGCGTCGAGCAGACCACCGGCGAGCTCGGCCTCGAGCGAGCGTGCACCGACGCGCCGTGAGAACACGAGCCCGCGGCCGCGGTGCAACCGCAGTGCCTGCGGCGTGGCCGCGGCGACCTTCGCGAACAGGAGCCAGTACGCTGCACGCCAGAGCTTGCGCGCTGCACCGCTGCTGCGTTCCTTGACGGCCATCTCGTCGAGCAGCCAGACCGAGCCGCGGCGTCCCGTCTTGTGCGGGGCCGGCGGCGCTTCGGCCACCGCGGCGCACCGCGCGCGGACCGCGGCATCGAGTCCCGGGCTCAGGTGCCAGTGCCAGCGCGGCCGGCCGCGCTGGCGCGCTTCGACCTCGGTGTGCCGGCACGAGCGTGTGCAGCGCCGCCCGAACGCGGGCAGAGCCGCGGCGCGCCAGCGATGCGTCGCGAGGCGCAGCTCGCGCTCGAAGGCCGCAGGCAGGCCGTCGCCGACGTAGGCCTTCCGCAGTGCCTTGGCCGCTGGATCGAGCGCGCCGCCGTCGAGCTCGTGGCAGAACAGGGCCAGTGCGCTGGCGCGGCGCTGCAGGTCCGGTTCGCCGGCGTGCCGCATCGAGGTCAGGTCGAGCAGCCACGGCTGTTCGTCGCCGTCCATGGCCACGTTGCCGGGATGCAGGTCCCCGGGCACGAGGCCGCTGTCGTGCACACGCCGCAGCAGTGCACCGACGCGCTGCTGGGCCCTCACGGTCGCCGGCCACGCGAACGGCCTCGCGGCAGGGACCGTGCGCGTGACGACGAAGCTGCGCAGCTGCGTGCCGTCGCATGCGATGCCGCTGGCCAGCGGCTCGACGACCGGCAGGCCAACGGCCTTCGCGCGCAGCAGGTTGCGCAGCTCGCGGTCGCCGCGCGCGCCGCGCAGCGCGTCACGCGCGCGATCGGAGAACGTGTCGGCGCGGAAGACCTTGATGTGCACGGGCACCGAGGCGAGCTCGCCCGCGAACACGCTGCGCACGGTGCGTTCCTTCGTGCGCAGCAAACCGTGCTGGTCCCAGCTCGACACGTCGTGCCGCAGCAGCTCCGACAGCGCCTGCGCGATCGGCGCAGCCGCGACGGCGAGAGCGCGCCCGCTCTGCACACTGACGGAATGCGGCAGCTGGGCGTTGCCCGGCGTCGAGCCTTGCGGAACCATGAGGAGGCGCGATGTGGAAACTGCACCGATACTACTTGAAGGAACTGGCGGTCAACGCCGGAATCACCTTCCTGGTCCTGTTCGCGATCGTGCTCGTCTCGCTGATCGCGCGCGGCATCCAGCGGGCGCAGGGCGGCGGGCTGCTCGACGCGGCCCTGATCACGCTGTTCTGGGCGCTCGACTCGTTTCCGCACCTGCTGACGATCGCGTTCCTGATCGCGACGGTGCTGACCTTCACGCGCGCGTCGCAGGACCGCGAACTGATCGCGATCCGCGCGGCGGGCCTCTCGCCGCGGGTGCCGATGACGGCGGCCGTGCTGGTCGGCATCACGCTGTCGGTCATCGGCTCGCTGGCCCTGCACTACGTGATCCCCGACGTGCACTTCCGCAAGTACCGCGTCATCGCCGAGGTCGTGCGCAACGCGTTCGTCAACCTGAGGCTCGGCAGCGACCGCATCAAGGTGCTCGAGACGGGCTTCGTCATGACGTTCCGCCGGCAGGAGGACTACGAGTACTTCGACTGCATCCTCTACTGCCCGCCTGACCGCACGCTCGGGGACCTCGAGTCGCCGATCCTGCACGTGGACAAGATCGCGATCCCACCGCCCGACCCGCATGCCGAAGTGATCTCGATCGTGCTGTCGGGCCTGCAGGATCCGATCGGCGGAGCGGCGCTCGACGCGCTGCCGATCTCGCTGTCGTTGCACGACCTGATCAACCGCGAGCGCCGTGAAGACAGCAACGAAGACGTGCGCAGCGATCAGCTGCTGGCCGAAGTGCTGCGCGGCGTCCACCGGGCCCCGCACGAGGCCCTCTACACGATCTTCCGCCGCTGTTGCTTCGCGCTGATGCCCGCGCTGCTCGCGCCGATCGGCTACTGCATCGCCGAGTTCGCCCGCGAACGCGGACGCATGGTTGCCCTCGTGCTCGCGCTGGTCCCGCTCTCGCTGTTCTACGTCGGCGAAGTGCTCGGGGCGCGGCTGCTGCCGACGACGCAGAACCCGTGGTGCGGCTGGCTGCCCGGTGCCTTGTTGCTGGCCGGCGGCCTGCCGCTCTGTTGGAGGCAGTTGCGCCGATGACGCTGCTCGATCGCTACGTCGGCCGCATCGTCGCAGGCGCGTTCGCGGCCACGCTCGTGTTCTTCGTCGGCATCATGGTCCTGCTGAACCTGCTCGACAGCCTGCCGAGCAACATCGACAAGGCGGCCCGGCACGGCTTCAGCGGCCTCGATCTCGTGCTCTACCTCGGCTCCTACTACATGAAGCTCGTGCTCGTCTTCGTGATGGGCATGGTGCCGTTCGTCACGGTCATCGCGTGCATGTTCGCCGTCGCGCGGCTGCAGCAGGCGAACGAGGTCGTGCCGATGCTGTTCCTCGGCCGCAGCATCCAGAGGGTCCTGCGTCCGATGCTGATGTGCGGTGGCGTGGCCGCGCTCGCGATGGCGGCGAGTTGGCAGTGGGTCATGCCGCGCGTGGGCGTGTCGCTCGCGAGGGACGAGTCGGTGCTGCGCCAGAGTGGCGGGCAGAAGAACCTCGTGCACGAGGTGCGCGGCGACGTCAGCTTCTACCTGCGCGCAGGCGAGTTCGACCCTCCGTCCGCGACGATGCGCGACGTCCACATGGTGATCGAGAGCACGCTGGCCGCCGAGAACACGCTCGTCAACGCCGAGCAGGCCACGTGGGACCGGGAGAAGGGCGACTGGCGCCTGACGAACGGTTGGGCGAAGCGCCGCCATTCCGCGGGAGGGCTTCTCTCGGAGCCGCAGCCCTGGCTCGAGCGGCCGGACCTGACGCCGATGATGCTCGTACAGCACAGCCGCGACACGATCGAACCGGAGACGCTGTCCTACTCGGACCTGATCGAGCTCTCGATCACACGGCCGAACCGCTCCGACGTGCGCCTCGCGCTGCACCGGCACATCGCGTACCCGCTCGCGAACCTGCTGCTGCTGATGCTCGCACTGCCGTTCGCGGTCTTCTACGAGCGCGGCAGCCGCGTCGGCCGCGTCCTGCTGGCGATCGCCGTGTGCGGCGGCTACATGCTGATGGATCTCGTGTGCCAGAGTCTCGGCGGACAACGCGGGCTCGTGCACCCGATCGTCGCGGCGTGGTCGCCGACCATCGTGTTCGGCGCGCTCGGCATCGTCCTGTTCGGCAGCACCAAGACATGAGCTCTCCAGGCAGCGAACGGCGGCGCATTCCCGGCAAGTGGGTCCTGCTGGCCGCGGTGATCCTGATCGGCGCGATCGCGGGGGTGATCCTGCGCGGCGTGACGAGATACTGAGCACGTCGCCGCGATCGCACGGCCAAGATGCGCAAGATGCCCCGGTGCCCTGCGGCTGGAAGTCGGCCGGCTCTCGCGTAGGATCGCCGCGACGAAGGAGCCCTCGCTCGAGCGGGGCCTTCGATCCCAGGAGCACTACATGCGCCATCTCTGCCTCCCCGCGTTGTTCGTCCTGACCTCGGTCACAGCCCAACAGCCCGCGGCCAGGGCGTTCCTGCTCGACGACTACAAGAACGTCGTGTTCGCCGACCTGAAGGCGCTGCGTGATCGCGGCATCTGGGCCGACCTCGAAGTGTCCGTGTTGAAGGTCGTGTTCCAGCAGATGGAGAAGGAGATCGGGTTCCCGCTGGCGTCGCTCGATCGCATGACGATGGTCGCCGACCCCGGTCCGAAGCAGGAGGGCGGCGAGATGGACCCGCGCAACATCAGGGAAGTGCTCGTGTTCGAAGGCAACGGTGAGCTCCCTCTGGGCGAGAAGTACAGGGACCCGAGGAGCTGGCAGCAGGCAACGGTCGGCAAGCACACCGTGCGGCGCCGCAACTCGATGCGTCCGGAGACCGTCGTGCAGCCGTGCCCCGAGATGCAGGTCCGTGGTGCGACGGACGTGGTCGAGGCCGCACTCGATGGCAAACCACATGCGGGCCAGCCGTGCGCGGACCTGATGTCGCTGTTGTCGGGGCGCGGCGACAACCTCGCCTACACTGCGCTCGACGTCGGCAACCCGCTGCTGCGCACGAAGGCCCTGGATCCGCTGTTCCCGGGTGCCGAGTGGCCGGAGGACGACGCTCCGGCGTTCCTGTTCTGTCGCGTGCGCGCGACCGGCGACGCGGACGATCCGCACATCGAGGTCGAGGCCGTGCTGCGCCACCTGAAGGAAGGTGCCGGTCTCGAGGCTTCCAGCAAGGCGGTCGACGCCTGGCTCGAGCGCTCGAAGAACGATCCGGCGATGCGCGCCGCGCGGCCGCTGCTGCAGCGCGCCGAGAAGAAGATCGATCGCACCGACCTCGTGATCCGCGCCGACCTCGGACGCACGCGCGAGGCCGTCGGTCACATGGCGACGCTGATCATGCCGTTGCTGGCGCCGCGCTCGGTGCGGGCCGAGGTCGCGGCCGAGGTCGTGCCCGCGGCGCCCGTTCCGGAGCCCAAGAAGGAGCCGGAGCCCAAGAAGTAGGCTCCGTCACCGATCGGCACGCGCACTGCGGTCACGCGCCGAGCAACGCATCGAGCGCCGCATCGACGTAGGTCGGCCCGTCCTCGGTCTTCCACGGCTCCCCGCGGCGCAGGCCCGGGTCGCCTTCGAACACGACCTTGCCCTCGCGGTCGACCAGCAGGATGCGCGGGATGCCGAAGTAGCCGCCCTTGACGAAGAACGCGTCGAAGGTCGCACCACCTGCGTCGAGTCCGATGCGGGCGCCGGGCAGCGGGTTCTGCGCGAGGTAGGCCCTCACTTCGTCCGCCGAAGCACCCTGGTCGACGACGACGATCACGGTGAGCCCCTTCTTCGCGCCGCGTTCGAGCACGTGCCGCAGGTACGACGTGCACGGGATCACCTTGTCCTGCGACGGCGACCAGAACACGAGCATGACGGGCCGCTGCCGCAGCGCGCCCAGCGTGATCTCCTCGCCCTGCACGAACTCGAGCTTGCCGAGCTCGGGCGGCACGAACCCGCTGAACGTTCCCGGCGTGCGCTTGCTCGGATCGCTCTGCACCCTCGCCATCGCGAGGTCGCGTTCGATGCGCGCCGCGGGATCGAACGGGTCGCGCTCGAGCAGGCGGATGTTGCGGAACTGGGCCTCGCCGGGACCGCAGATGAGCCCGAACGCGCCGCGCACGGCCGCGGCGTCGGCGAACGAGAGGGAGCGCACGAAGAGGCCGTCGTAGTAGACGTCGAGCTGGTTGCCGGTCACGTCGATGCGCAGCTGGTGCCAGCTGCTGCCGACCGGCAGGCTGCGGTGGTCGTGCACGGTCCACGTGCCGCCGCGGTTGCTGCTGATGTCGAGGAAGCCCTTCGGGTGCAGCAGCACGGCGTGGTAGGTCGAGTCGCCCTTGCGACCGAAGCAGAGGCCCAGGAGATCGCCCGCGAAACCGCCGCCCGGCTTGTCGAGCACCTGCATCTCGGCGGACAGCGAGAAGTCCGCGTCGAAGGTCACGTCCGCGGTCAGCTCGCGCGTGACCATGCGATCGCCGTCGCGCTTGACCTGCGCGCGCAGCAGCTTGCCGTAGGCCTGGAACGTGCCGTCGTCACCGCCGGACCAGCCCGCGAGGCTCCGCTCGTCGTAGGCGACCCGCCAGCGTGCGAGGCTCTTGCCGGTGCGCTTGCAGAGCTCGATGTAGTAGTCCATCGCTGCCTGCATCGAGAAGCTCGCCGTCATGCGGCGCGCGATCTCGAGCGCCATCGTCGGCAGCTGCCTCGACTCGTATCCCTTCGCGAGCTGCAGGCCCTGCTCGGCGAGCTTCTGCTTCAGCGTGCGATAGCGCGTCACCAGCGGATCGAGCCTCTGGATCTTCGTGCCGGCCTCGGCGTGGCGCGGATCACTGATCTTGTTCTGCACCTCGAGCGCGCGCCGGAACTCGCGGTAGCGCGCCGCGGCCTGTGGCTTCTTCTTGAGCGTCTCGAGCAGCGACGCGAGCGGCCACAACACTTCGGCGTCGTCGGGCCGGCGTTCGCGAGCCTCTTCGAGGAACTCGAGCGCCATCGGCTTCTCACCGCGTTCGAGCGCGGCTTTCGCGAAGCGCAGCAGCTCGTCGCCGATCTGGAGCTGGCCCGTCTCGCGCTGCTTCAGCTGCAGGATCCAGTCGCGCCAGATCGGGTCGAGCTCCGCGAGCGTCTGCACCTTCGAGAGCTTGCTGCCGCGCAACACGATCTCCTCGAAGTGCGCCCCGGGATCCTTCGCCTGGCCGCGCTTGAACGACATGTAGTAGGCGTGCAGCGCTTCGCGGTAGACGGGGCGACCGTCGTCGAGCCGGTAGTTGTAGAGGAAGTAGACGACGCCCCACGTCGGCGCATACCAGGGCGGGCCCCACTGGTAGCGCCCCTCGACGATCGTGCGGAACGTCGGCGCCTGCGTCGGCTCTGGCCACTGGCCGTCGGGGCCAGGACCCGGGCCGGCGTCGGGCATCCAGCCGTTCTCGAGCCGCGCGGCGAGCGGGAACAGGCGGCCCGGCGGCACGCGGTTCCACTTCACGGAGCCGTTGCTGAGGATCACGCAGCCCTCGAAGAACGACGCGTACGCCTCGTTGAGCCAGCCCGGAACCATCGGGCCCGTCATGCTGACGAACTGGTGCGCGGCTTCGTGGAACAGCGTCTGGTACATGTCGCGCACGCCCTCCTTGCCGGTGACGCCGCCGGCATAGGTCTCGACGGCACTGCCGATGAAGTGGCCGGCCGACCACGGTTGCGGTGGGCCCTGACCGAGCTTCAGGTACTCGTCGCGGTTCTTGAAGATGCGGATCTCGATCGCCGGCGTCTCGCCGCCGTCCTCCATGAAGTGGAAGAAGCGGCGGTAGAACCCGTTCATCTGCTCCATCGCGATGCGCGAGGTCTTGAGCACGAGGAAGCCCGCGTTCGTGCGGTACTTGTAGTTGGCGCTCTTGTCGGTGTAGGCCTTCTCCCAATCGCTGTGCTCGGCATCGAGCTTCGCGAGCTCCTCCTCGGACATGCCGGCCGTCGGGTCAGCACCCGCGTAGACGTCCTCGACCGCGACTTCGCGGCCGCCCGTGGTGCGGATCTGCTGGATCGCCGTGAGCGCGTCGGGATGGTCGGGTGCGATGAGCAGCAGGTGCTCGTAGACGTCGAGCGCGCCGAGCCAGTCCTTCTGGCTGCGATACTGCTTGCCGATGTCGAGCAGGCCCGTGATGTAGGCCGCCTGCAGTTTGCCCCAGGTCAGCGCTTCGGTGTCGAGCGGCGTGAGCTGGTCGAGCACCGCCTTGCGCTGCGCGGGCGCCTTGCGGTCGGAGCGCGCGTCGAAGACGTCGAGCCAGCGATGCAGCGTGTGCACGGCGGCGTCGCTGTCCTTCTGGCGCTGCGCGATCTCGGCGCGCAACTGCAGGGCGGGCAGGCTCCTGCCATCGCGCTCGAGCGCGCGGTCGGCCGCGGCCGCCGCGGCCACGAGGTCGCCGGCGTTCAGATGGCCGCGCGCCTCGTCGAGGTAGCTCGCGACGAATCCAGCAGGCGCCTGGGCCGTGACGGCGACGCAGAGCAGGAGGCAGGCGAACGGTCCCCGATGCAAGCGGTGGCGCAGCATGCCGGGATTGTGCCTCGGGGGAGGCGTGCTGCGCCATTGCGAGCGAGACACGTGGAGTACTTTGCGCGGCTGCGAGCGGGCGAACTACACTCTCGACCTGCCGATGACGCGCGTCACTTCCGTCGTGCTGGCGCTGGTCTCGAGCGCAGGGTCGGCCTTCGCCCAGGAAGGACAGGCCGACGGTGCGATCGACCTGGTGGCGCGCGCGGAGCGACTGTTCACCGAGTCCGCGCCGGAAGACGCGATCCTGCTGCTGTGGGTCGCGCTCGAACGCCTGTGCCCGACTGCCGACAAGCCCGCGAGCGCTGCCGGCATCACTGCGGCACTCGGAGTGCTGAAGACCCACGACCCGCTGCACGCCGAGCGGCTCACGGCGCTGGCCGCAGTGGCGCGCGCCCAGGTCGACCTCGCACTGCTCTACCGCGGCAAGCGGTGGGTGCTCTCCGCCGCGGACTGTCTCGACCTCGCCGATCGGTTCGACGCGGCGGCGAGCCGCAAGGAACGCGCGCAGCTCGCGACCACGCGACCGGCGGGCGGCGAGCCGTCGATCACGGAGCCACGCGGCTACTCGCTGCTCAAGAGCGCGGAGGTCGTGCGGGCCGAGGGACCCTGGTGCGAGGTCGGGGACACGCTCGAGTGCGACCGCCATCCGGCGAAGACGCCCTGGTACGAGTGGACCGTCGACGCGCAGCACGAGGATACCGCGCATTCATGACCCTCCTCACCCTCTTGCTCGGCCTGATCTTCCTGCACAGTCTCGTGTCCGGCCGACTCGAACGCACCGTGTTCACGGCGCCGATCGTGTTCACCGGCGTGGGAGCCCTGGTCTTCGTGCTTGCGCCGCAGATGGTCGCCCAGATCCGCAGCCACGACATGCTGCTGCACATGGCAGAGCTCGGACTCGTGCTGCTGCTGTTCACCGACGCCAGCCGCACCGACCTGCGGGTGCTGCGCGACATCCGCACGCTGCCCGGCCGCCTGCTCAGCGTCGGCATGTTGCTGACGATCGCCCTCGGCGGCATCGCCGCGAAGTTGCTGTTCCCGGCACTGTCGTGGTGGGAAGCCGGCATCCTCGCCGCCGTGCTGGCGCCGACCGATGCCGGGCTCGGCCAAATCATCGTCAACAGCAAGAGCGTGCCGCTGCGGATCCGCCAGACGCTGAACGTGGAAGCAGGTCTGAACGATGGCTTGTCGGTGCCGTTCCTGCTGTTCTTCATCGCGATGGCCGGCGAGCAGGAAGGCCGGGGCGCGAGTCTGCTGAGCCTCGTCTACGAGCAGCTCGGACTCGGCACGCTGGTCGGTCTGGTCATTGGGCTCGGCGGCGGCTTCCTGCTGCGCTTCGCGCACCGCCACGACTGGGTCGCACACTCGTGGCGCCAGCTCGGCGTCGTCGTGCTGCCACTGCTGTGCCTGCTCGCTTCCGACGAGGTCGGCGCCAGCATGTTCATCGCCGCCTTCGTCGCCGGCCTCGCGGTGCAGGTCGGCTTCCCGGAAACGGCGCGGCACAGCGTCGAGTTCACCGAGGAATGGGGCCAGTTGTTCAACCTGTCGGTCTTCTTCCTGTTCGGCCTGTCGGCGGCGCGCGCATGGCCAGACTTCGCGTGGCCACACGTGATCTACGCGCTGCTGAGCCTGACCGTCGTGCGCATGCTGCCGGTCGCACTCGCGCTGGTCGGCGCGAAACTCAGCACCGCCACCGTGTTGTTCGTCGGCTGGTTCGGTCCACGCGGGCTGGCGTCGATCGTGCTCGGACTGGTGTTCCTCGAGCACGACGTGCAGGTTTCGGGCGAAGCGACCATCCGACTCGCGGTGATCGTCGCGGTGCTGTCGAGCGTGTTCGCGCACGGCGCCAGCGCGCTGCCTGGCATGCAGGTCTACGCGCGCTGCGTCGCGCGACTGCCGGCCGACGCGCCCGAACTCACCAACGGCACCGAGGCGACGGTGGAAACCGGTCCGTCCAAGACCGGCAGCTGATCGTGAGATCGCTCAGCAACCGCCGGACTGCCAGACGACTCCGACTCCGGCGCCAACGCGCGCACGCTACGCTTGCGGTATGGCGAGAAAGCTCATCAGCTCGAGTTCGACGTTCGAAGCCGAGATCGGCTACTCACGCGCCGTCGTGGACGGCGACTGGATCTTCGTGTCGGGCACGACGGGCTTCGACTACGCGACGATGACGATCGCCGGCGACGTCGCAGCGCAGTGCGAGAAGGCGCTCGACAACATCGAGAGCGCGCTGCGGCAGGCCGGCGCCGGCCTGCAAGACGTCGTGCGCGTGACCTACATCCTGCCCGCTGTGGCCGACTTCAAGGCCTGCTGGCCGGCGCTGCGGCAGCGCTTCGGCGAGATCCGCCCGGCGGCGACGATGCTGCAGGCTGGGCTCGCCGATCCGCGCATGCGCATCGAGATCGAGGTCACCGCGCGGCGCAGTGCGCGAGGCTAGAGCGCGCGCCTCAGTTGTTCTCACCAGTCCAGTGGAACGCGTAGGGGCGCCAGATGCTGATGCGCCCGTAGGTGCCGAACTGCTCGCTCGTGCTGCTCGTGCCACGCGACGCGGAGATGTCGAGCCCGACGCCCTTGATGAGTCCGAACAGCGGCCCGAGCGCGAAGCCGACCGGCGCCATCACGATCGCGACCGCCCAGGTCTCTCCGGATTCGGGGTTCAGCTGGCCCTTGTGGATCAGCTCGCTCGGCAGGTCGACGAACCCCGTGAATGCGCCAGTGACGAGGCCGGTGACCGTGGCGCAACCCGGCAACAGGAATGCGGACGCGAGGACGCAGGTCCTGGCGAGGTTGCGCAGGCCGGGACGCGAATGGGATCTTTCGTTCATGTGGCTCGAGCTCGGGGTCGTTGGCGAAAGCGTAGTCATTGGATGACGACCGGCAATGCGGTCGGAAACGACCTGAAGGCGGAAGTGTCGGGCAGGCTGACGATCATCCTGGCTGCGCCTGGCGTGGCATCCTTGGCGACCCGCACGGGGCCGTGGAGCAGCATGCCTCAACACCGTTCGCGCAGCTCGAACTGCGCCTGCGCGGGCTTGCCCGCGCCATCGGTGTAGTGCAGCGTCGCGATCGCGTACTCGCCCGGGGGAAGGAACTTGTCGTCGACGGCCGCGAACGCGCCCGTGCGATCGCCGCGGTTGCCGACGAACACCTTGAAGTCGGTGTCCTCGCCGCGGCGCAGCGGATCGGCGATCCAGCGCTCGAACTCGAACGGACGATCCCAGCCCGGCACGAACACGGGCGCCTTGGCCGGCGACTCGGCGAACGCCGCATAGGTGTCGTGGGCGGGGCCATACCCGCCGAACGTGATCTTGCTGCCGCGCCACAGCATCTTGAAGCGTACGCCGAGGCTGGCGGTCCACGTGACCTTGCAGTCCTTGTGCCCCACCTCGTCGCCGGGCGCTCCCGGTGCCTTCAGGTCGCCGAGCAGGAACTCGACGTCCGCGGGGGACTTGCCCTGCTTCGGCTTGCCCGTGCAGCTCTCGCCGGGCTCGGTCAGGTCGCCATCGCCGTCGCGATCGAAGTAGAGCGTGGCCGGCGGCTCACCTGCGGCCTTCGCATCGAGCACGACCCAGACGCGATGCTGGCCGTGATCGCCGAACAGGTAGATGCCGTAGGTCGCGTGCGTGGTCGGCGGCAGCTTCGGCGGGGTCCGGTCGACCTTCGTGAAGTCGATCGAAGCAGGTGCTGGCGTCTCCGCCGTGGCCTTCGCGTCGGCTGGCTGCTGGGCGCGCAGGACCGGTGGCAGCAGCAGGACACACCAGGACGCGGCGATCAGGGGGCGATGCATGAGCGGATGGCGGTGGGGGGCTCCTGCGGGCCATGCTACGACGGGACCGGGTCGCTGGCACTTCCCGTCTCGCGGCACAATCTGCCCGGACCCGCTACTTCTTCTCGGTCTCCTGCGCCGTCAACTGGTCGAGCGCCTTCTGCAACGCGGGACCCGGCACCGACACGTGCAGGCTCGGCGAGTTCGAGAACACGGGCTCTCCCTTCGGCAGGTCGACGGCGACGGTGCGCCGCTTGCGGCTGACACTGGCCATGAGGTCGTGAGGTCCCTCGCCGATCGGCACCTTGGCCCGCCCCTCTGCGACCGCGACGCTGCTGCGCGGCGCTGCCATCACGTCGTTGCGATCGCCGCTGTTGCTCATGGTCCGATACCTCGCCGCGGACGGGTCGCGAGGCGCGAACC
Source organism: Planctomycetota bacterium (assembly GCA_036376355.1). Lineage (GTDB taxonomy): Bacteria > Planctomycetota > UBA1135 > UBA1135 > UBA2386 > DASVAL01. The sequence goes on along the minus strand of DASVAL010000138.1, from coordinate 106,738 downwards.
GCACCATCAGCGTCGTCTCCTTCGGCAGCTCCTGCAGCCCGTCGAACGCGAGCTCCACGGTCGGCCATGGATCGAGTTTGACTTCCGTCGTCGGCGCGGCGCATTGGACCTGCCGCGGGCGGAAACCGCGCTTGGCCACGATCAGCTCGAGCGGCGCCGTGCGCACGAGGATCGACGCCTTCTCGCCGTGCGCGTCGTAGCCGAGCCAGGTCTTCGCCGGGTCCTGGCCGATCGGGAACAAGGCACCGTTGTACGACTCGATCGGCTGCCCGTTCTGGTCGAACAGGCAGACAGTCGCGATGCGGACGCTGCTGCGAAGGTCGATGTCGACGAGCCGCGCATCGCGGTCCTTCGGCGCGGGCACCTGCACGTTGCCGATGGTGGCGAGCGGTTCGGGGTCGCACCACAGCTGCAGCAGCAGCGTGTAGGTGCCCGGCGCGATCGAGCCCCACTGCAGCTGGTACCGCTCGGGCTCGCGCGACCACGGATACGCCGCGAGGCGGTTGTAGCCCTGGCGCCAGGTCGCCGCGTCGACCGTGGCAGGTTCACCGTCGCGCACGAGCACGGCGCGCAGGCCCTGCGGTGCATCCTTGGGCAACAGCACGCTCGCGGCGAGCGGAGCACCGGTGTCGACGTTCACGACGAGGTCCTTCGTGCCGAGCGTGAACTCGATCGGCTCGACGGGCAGGTGGCTGCTCGAGGTGAGCGTGAGCCGGTACCGGCCCGGCTGCGCATCGCCGCGGAACTCGAAGTGGCCGTTGTCGTCGCGGTGGAACTGGAAGTCGCGCTGGCGCTGCCACCGCGCCTCGCGCGCGTTCTCGGGGACCTCGTGGCGCTCGACCGCGGGCTGCAGCTTCAGCGTGCACGGCCCGTCGCCGGACACGAGCCGCCCCGCGACCACGAGCTGGCCCGGCTGCATCACGACGTCGCCGGCGTCCTGCACACCGGCGCGGAGCTCGCGCTTGGTCAGATCGGCCTGCAGCATCGATGCCGGTGGCCGCGAGACGATGCTGACCCGCTGGAGGTGCTTTGTGTCCTTGTCCCATTGGCCCAGGAACAGCAGGAACCGTCCGTTCGCGTCAGTGCGGAAGCTCGTGTTGTTCTCGTTGTACGGTGCGCGGACCAGCAGCGAGAACTCCTGGTCCGCGAGCACCGCGCGCTGTTCGTCGAGCAGGCGGCCGGTCAGCATCATCTGCTGGTCGCCGATCGACAACACCACCGTGACGACCGCGTCCTCGGTCATGGGGCCCTTGAGCTCCGAGCTCAGGTAGCCGGACATGACGGATGCACTCGCGCGGTAGCTGCGGCCCAGCGGCACGTGCTCGAAGAAGGCCCAGCCCTGGTCGTCGACCGATCGCGAATGCGTCGCGCGGCGCATCATCCAGTTCATGCCGCCCTGCTCGCGCGAGTTCTCGGCGAGCATGATGGTCTTGACCGCGGTCAGGGTCGCCCCGTGCATCTCGGCGCGCACGCGCACGCCTCCGCACGGCGGCAGGCGCAGCACGACGGGTTCCGCGGCCGGCGTTTCGACCTGGAACGCGACACCGGGATCGTCGTGGCCCGGCAGGTAGGTGCGCGCGCGCCACTCGGCGAACTTGTCGGCGCGATGCTCCGCGCGCAGCTCCTGCAGGTGGCGCAGTGCCGCGATGCCGTCCGGTGCGCGCGTGATCGCCTGGGCCTGCCACCGCCACAGCTGCAGCACCTTGCCCTGCGCGTCGTTCTGCGTGACGCCGATCGGCACGCCGGCTGCTGGCTGGCCGTGCGAGTCGAGCACCTTCACCAACACCTCGATATCCGGCTCGATCTCGAGCCGGTAGCCGTCGCGCGGCGGGATCGTGTTCTTCTGCAGCCGCAGCGTGCCGTAGCGGGTCTCGCGCCGCGCGAGCACCAGCGTCTGCTCGGTCACGTGAACGCGCACGTGGCCCGATGCGTCGCTGACCGCGTGCCAGCCGTACTTCGCGTTGATCTGCTCCTGGTCGCGTTGCAGCCACCGGCGGTCGTCCTGACCCAGGGTCGCATCCTTGTTGACTCGCTCTTCGGTGGTCTGGTCGCTCCACGTGACCGTGGCGTCCGGAACCGGTTCGCCAGTCGCCTTGTCGACGACGCGCACCTCGGTCCAGACCGCGTCGTCCGGGAACGGCACGCTCTGGCCGGTCGCCGCCGCGACCGCGGCGCGCACCGGGTCGATCGCCGTTGGCTGGCTCGTGGCCTCGACTGCAGTCGCTTCGGCCGCGGTCGCGGCAGCAGGACCTGGCGCCGCCGCGGCAGCGATGTGGTCCGGCACGGCCGGGTCGTCGGCGGACTGCACGAGCCACACGGAGATGCCTCCGAGCAGCAGCGGCAACAGCAGCAACAGCACCCTCGACTTCATCGGTTCCTCGGATGGCACTTCGCGCCGGCAGGATGGTAGCGACACAGGCCGCGGCTGTCCGGGGCCCGGCGCCGCGGCGCCGGCGGCTGGCGCTCGCAGGCTTCTCTTGCAACTCCCAAACAACTTCCCGACGCGCTGCGACATCGTCGTGACGTGCCGAGCCTGCGCACCAACACGGCCCTGTTCCTGCTGCTGACGCTGGCACCGGCCGGCATCCTCGCGTGGCTCGGCCTGCAGGCGTCGGCGCCGTTCCTCGACCAACTTCGCTTCGATGCGAGGACCCAGCTCCGAAGAGAGCTCAGCTCCATCGTGAGTCAGGTTTGCGAGGCGATGATCGAGGACGAGCGCGTGGCAACGACGCGCCTCGCCGAAGCGGCCTCGCGGCTCCGCGAGGCGCTGCCGTTCGGCAGCGATCTCGGCATGCTCACGACGCTCGACCAGGAGATGTCGGACCTCGGTGCCCTGCGCCTGGTCGCAGCGGACGGCCGCGCGCTGTGGCCGCGTGAGCACGACAGCGACCTTCGCCACCTGCCCGAGTGGGAGCGCTTCGTGCAGGTGCGCACCGCGGTCGATCGGGGCGGTCGCGGTGCGGCAGCATTCGAAGCCGCGCGCAGTCTCGAGGCGCCCGCGCTGCGTGTGTTGGCCACGTGCCTCGTGCTCCATCACGAGCCGGAACGCGCAGCCGTCCTGCTCGCGCCGGAACCCTGGCACGCCATCGCCGAGGCCGGACCACTGCCATGCGAGCTCCTGGCGCGCAGCGTGGACGGTCGCCTGCAGCTCGAGTCCGCGCAGAAGGCCGGAGGACTCCACGTCGTGGCCGCGACCGAACATGGGCGCGCCGAGTGGTTGCGCGTCGCGCGCGCGGATTGGGCGACGATGATGCGGCAAGGGCTGCGCGTGCGGGCCGAGTCGGGCGGATACCTGCGGCGCAAGCGCGTGTCCGTTGCCGGCGGCGCGGTGCTCGAACTGCTGTGCCAGACCGACTCCGCCGTCGCACGCGCGCAAGCGACGCCGCTGCTGCCCCACGACTGCGAGGTGGAATTCGCACCCACGGATGGCGTGATTTCGGGGGACATCCAGTTCACGCCACCGGCGACCGCGTACGTTCACGCGCCGACGATCCTCGGTGGTGTCGAATTCACGGCCAGAGATCGCCGACTGCTCGAGCTCGAGGACCGGGCCGCCCGCCAACACTGGCTCACGAGCCTCGGCATCGGTCTCTTGCTGCTCGTCATGCTCACCGGGACTGCACTCGTGCGCCGCGCGCTGCTGCACGAGCAGCGTGCCCGGACGCTGCGCCTCGAGTTCCTGGCCAACGTCTCGCACGAGCTCAAGACGCCGCTGACGAGCCTGCGCCTGCATGCCGAGCTGCTCGCCGATCCCGCGGTCGACGGTCCTTTGCGCGCACGCTACGGCGCCGTCGCCGAGGCCGAAGGCGCGCGCCTGTCGGCGCTCGTCGACGACCTGCTCGACTTCGCGGCGCTCGAGCGCGGCCGCCGCCGCATCGAGCCCGAGCCGGTGGACCTCGCGCGCGCCGTGCGCGACCTCGCCGCGGCATGGCTGCCGCTCGCTTCGCGCGACGGAGTCGAATTGCGCGCCGTGATCGCGCCCGGCGAAGTGCCGGCACTCGCCGACCCGACCGCATTGTCGCGCATCCTGATGAACCTGCTGCAGAACGCAGCTCGCTACGGCCGGCCGTCGCGCGACGGTGGGCCCGACTGGATCGAGCTGCGCACGGGCCCCGGGCCGTGGGTCGAAGTGCGCGACTCGGGCCCCGGCGTCGCGGCCGCCGATCGCGACCGGCTGTTCCAGCGGTTCGAGCGCCTGCACCAGGGCCGCGGATTGGGCCTCGGATTGGCGTTGAGCCGCGAGCTCGCCGAAGCTTGCGGTGGCCGCCTGTTCCTCGTCGACGACGCCCTCGCGACGATCTTCCGCCTCGAGTTGCCTCCCGTGCCCGACCTGCCACCCGAACTGCAACCCGGACAACCATGAGCTCGACACCGCGCATCCTGATCGTCGAGGACGAACTGCCGATCCAGCGAGGCCTGTGCGAGCAGCTCGTTCGTTCGGGCTTCCGCGCCGACGTCGCGGGCACCGTTGCCGAAGCGCTCGCGCAATTGCGCCACGCGGCCGACCTCGTCGTGCTCGACCGCCGCCTGCCCGACGGCGACGGCCTCGAGGTGCTGCGCGACCTGCGTGCGCGCGGCGACCACACGCCGGTCATCGTGCTGTCCGCGCGCGGCCAGGCCGAGGACCGCGTGCAGGGGCTCGAGGACGGCGCCGACGACTACCTCGGCAAGCCGTTCCACCTGCGCGAGCTGCTCGCGCGGATCCGCGCCGTGCTGCAGCGCACCCAGGACCCACCGGCGACCGCGGCAGTGATCGCCATCGGAGCCTGCGAGCTCGACGTCGGCAGTCGCGTGCTGCGCCGGAACGGCGAGACGATCGAGCTCGCGCGCATGGAGTTCGAGCTCCTGCTCTATCTCGCGCGGCATCCCGGCAAGACGGTCAGCCGCGCCGAGCTGCTCGATCGCGTCTGGGGCTACGACCGCTTCCCGACCACACGCACCGTCGACTACCACGTGCTGGCGCTGCGTCGCAAGGTCGAGCGCGACCCGGCCGAGCCGCGCCACCTGATCACCGTGCACCGCGTCGGCTACCGGTTCGATCCATGAACGATCTCACGGCAATCGGCGTGTTCCCTTGCAACTGCCTCGCAAGCGCTGGAGCGGTTCTGGTGATCCTTCGCCCATGGAAGCAACGGAGCTGGAACCAACCGCACTGACAAACGGAGCTGACGAGTGAAGACGCTGATCCCCGCATTCCTCTCTGTCGTGGCCTTCGCTGCACCGGCCGCGACGCAAGATCCCGCTGGCGAGCCCGCGCCGGCACCGGCGCTGAGCGAAGCCGAGAGGCTGTTCCGCGACGCGTGGTGGGCCGAGACCGGCAAGAGCGATCTCGAGACCGCGCTGCGCGGTTACCTCGCGGCCGCCGCGGCCGAGGGCCCTGCCAGCGTGCGCGCCAAGGCGCTGCTGCACGCCGCGGGCGCGCAGCATCGCCTCGGCAAGGCCGACCAAGCACTCGACCTCTACCGCAAGATCCTCGCCGAGTACGCGACCGAGAAGGCGAGCGTCGAGCAGGCGCGCGTCCACCTGCGTGAGCTGACGGCGGTCGACCTGCGCCAGAACTACGACGAGTGGTACGAGCGCCGCCTGTTCAGCGAGGAGATCCAGCTGCTGATTCTCGGCAAGCTCGAGGCGCTGACCTCGATGCTCGCGCGCCGGCCGGCCGACAACCACGAGGTCGCGGCGTGGCACAAGGGCCTCGCGGGTCTCGAGGCCGAGATCGTCGCGTTCGGCAAGGGCGCGGTGCCGGGCCTGCAGAAGGCGTGCCTCGGCGGGCATTACGAGTCGCGCGGGCGCGCGATCGAGCTGCTGTTCTCGCTCGGGGAGCTGCCCCCTGCTTCGGCGCTGCTCGCGAGCGATGGTTGGCTCGGCTACCCGGCGCACTGGTCGACCCTCGTGTCGGCGATCACGCCGCCGAAGGTGCCCGCTGCCCCGGCCTGGCATCGCCCGTTCGTGGCCGCCGCGGTTGCGCGACCGAACACGCTGCTCGAGCAGCTGCTCGCATCGCGCGATGCGAACCTGATCGACCGCACCGAGATCGTCTCCGCGATCACCGTGGCCTTGCTGCAGCACCGCCCCAGCGTCGACGCGACGCTCGCCGCGATCCAGTCGCCCGCGACGCCGACGCGGCTGCGGCCGGCGATGGAACGTGCGGTGCTCGACTCCGAGGAGAGTGCCATGCAGCTGACGGCAACGCAGTGGGTCGCACTGAGCGAGGACCCGCTGCAGTTCGAACTGCGCTTGCTCGGCACGCGCCGCGCCGCGAGCCTCGTCGGCAAGGCCGACGAGGTGATCCTGGAGACGCTGCTGCAACGCGCCGAGAAGGCCGGCGAGGCAGCGCCGGTGTTCGTGTACGCGATCACCTCCGGACTCGGCCGGCTGGTCGCACCGCTCGACGTGCCGTGGACCGCAGCGCGATTGCGGCGGTTGATCCTGCTCGGCCAGCGCAAGTTCGACGGCAACCTCGTGGAAGCGCTCTTGCCGCTGCACACGCACACGCCGGCGCGCGCGATGCTGGCAGAGGCGATGCTGGCCGAGCCGGCTGCGTTCGCCGCGGCGATCACGGCCATCCCGCAGCAGGACCGCACCGAGTTGCCGCTCTTCGAACAGGTGGCGTTCCCGAACGGGAATGAACGCGACGTCGCGCTGTTCATCGCGCGCTGGCATGCCGCCCTGCTGGCGGTGCTCGAAGGCAGCTGGAGCCAGTGGGACGACGGCAACCGCGCGGCCGCGGTCTCGATCGTGCAGCAGGCTCTGCTCGCAGGCTCGTTCGACGCGATGCGCGCGTTCCTCGAGGGCAAGATGTCCGGGGCCGCCCAACCGGTGCGCGCCGCGATCGAGGAGCTGTTCGCGAAGCGGGCCGGCTGACGCGCGGCGGGCACAGGCGCGCGAGAGATCATCTCCAACGCGCGCGCTATGGTGTGGCCGCCATGCTCACCGCCGGGCTGCGCTCACTGCCCTCGCGCCGCATCGCTGCCTTCGGAGTCGATGCGTGCGTGCTCGCGACGTGGGGCTGCCTCGTGTTCGCATTCGTGATGGTGGCGACGAATGCGGACCCGCCACGGCCAGGCAGTCCGTGGACATCGCAAGCCATTGGCTTTCTGTGCATGACGGCCCCCGCACTGCTCTACGGCGCTGTCGCAGAACGGAGTGCGTGGTGCGGGACGCTTGGCAAGCGCGTCACCGGACTGCGCGTCGAGACCACGTTGGGCGGCCGTCTCACGTTCCTGCACGCATTGCTGCGAAACGGCATCAAGTTCACGCCGTGGGAATGCGGACACACCGTTGCGCACCAGGCTGCGTTCGCGGGCGATGCGGCACCACCCTTGTGGCTCTGGCTCGCTGCGACCATTGCCTGCGTTGTTCCGATCTGGTGGAGCATCAACCTCGGCCTCCTCGGCGAGACGCCATTCGACCGCTGGACCAGGACGCGCGTCACCTCGAGATGACTTGCGGTGCATTGCTGCCGCCGCGAACGGCGGCATGCGCGAGGAAGTGTCGCAATCGAGGTGGAGGAGTGGCAGGACAGCGGCGATCCTTCGCGCATGGCCCAGAGTGCGCAGGACGCGCCGTTCGACACGACGTCGACCCGCAGGTTGCCCGCGCTCGACTGGATGCGCGGGCTGGTCATGGTCGTGATGGCCGTCGACCACAACGACATGCTCTTCAACCCGGACCACGCGATGGGGGACTCGGCCGCGTACCCCCAGGCGTTCCCGCTGTCGCCGCCCGACTTCCTGACGCGCTGGTGCACGCACCTCTGTGCGCCGAGCTTCGTGTTCCTGGCCGGCACCGGCATGGCGATCTCGGCCGTGGGCTCGGCGCGCCGCGGCAACAGCGAAGCGAGCATCGACCGCCATCTGCTCGTGCGCGGCCTCGTGCTCCTGTGCATCGAGCTCTTCTACCTGAGTCCGGCGGTCTCGATGACGCAACGCGGATCCTTGCGGGTCCTCCTGCAAGTGATCTACGCACTCGGCGCCGGCATGATCGCGATGACGTTGCTGCGCCGGCTCCCCGCACTCGGGCTCGTCGTCGCTGCAGCGGCGCTGCTCGTCGTCTGCGAGATCGCGTACGGACAGCTCGCGGGGAGCGACCATGGGCTGACGACGCTGCTGAGCCTCATGCCGGGTTTCTGGTCGTCCGGCTACGAAAGTTCTCGGCTCGGACTCACGGTGCTCTACCCGGCATTGCCGTGGCTGCCCGCGATGATGCTCGGCTGGGCCTTCGGCCGGTTCCTCGCGCGCGACGGGCAACCCGTCCGGCCGCTGCTGCTCGGCGGCCTCGGGCTGGTGGCGCTGTTCGCGGTCGTGCGCGGCGTCGACGCCTTCGGCAACATGGGCATGCACCGCCGCGACGGCTCGGTGCTCGAGTGGCTCAACTGCAGCAAGTACCCGCCGAGCATCTCGTTCTTCGCGATGGAGCTCGGCGTCATGGCGCTGCTGCTCGGTTCGTTCTTCGCGCTGCAGCGCCGCGTGCCGCGTGCGGCGCGCTGGAACCCGCTGCTCGTGATCGGCCAGGTGCCGCTGTTCTTCTACCTCGTGCACTTCCCGATGATCCACTGGTGGCAACAGCTCGGCGTCTTCACGAGGCCGCAGCCGTGGTGGATGAGCTGGGTCGCGGCGTTCGCCACCGTCGCCGTGCTGCTGCCGATCTGCGGCGCGTATCGCTGGTACAAGCAGACGAAGAAGCACGTCTGGACCCGCTATCTGTGAGATTGCTCGCGGCAGGCGTCTGCGTGCCGCTGCAAGCGACGAACCTGTTCGCAGTCCTGGTCACTTGACCGGGTGCCAGGCGAGCGAAGCGGCCGATGCGCCAACGTGCACCAGCATCGACTGCGAGAAGGACCCGCAGTAGTCGCGCTGATCGACGGCGACCAGGCGGTAGGCACCTCGCGGCACAGCGGCGAACACGAGGGTGCGATCGCCCTCGCGAGTTCCGCGCAGCAGTGAATCGCGCGCAAGGACCCCCGCGCCACTGATGGGGACCAGCAGCAGGTCGGGAGCGGCTGGCACGTCCGCCACCGTCACCTCCACGCCAGGATCGGCTCGGAGCGTCGCCCGATCGACACCGCGCGGCACCTCGATCCAACCGAGCAGGTTTGGCTCGCTCACGCGGCGCAAGGAAACCACGTAATCTGCCGCCGGGTCGAGGTCGTCGAACCTCAACGAACCAGTGCGCGGCAGCGGGCGTCGCACGCGCCAAACCTGCTTGCCGTTGCGGTCGAAGGCGTTGAGGCGCTCGATCTGGACTTCGCAGGGCAGCGCGGGCGGGCAATCGCTGACCGTGACGTGCAGTTGGCGTCGCACGGTGTGCGCATCGAGAGTGCACGTCGCCTCCATGCCGGCATCGACGCGCACCAGCGTCTCGATGCCGGTGCCGGGGCCGCCCATGGAATGAAGTGGCGGCGCGTTGGCGGGTCTCGCGAGCGCAACCGCGTAGCTGCCGGCAGCGAGCCCTGTGACCAGGAAGCCGCCCTCGACATCCACCGCGAGAGTCCGGCTCCACGAACGCTCGGGGCAAGAGACCACGACACGCGCGTCGCTCGGCACCGCGAGGTTTCTCACGGTGCCTCGGATGCGGCCACCATGCAACATGACCAGTTCGATCTCGGTCCCTTCGGTGATCTGGACGAGCTGCGCCGTCACGCGACCGTCGTCGGCGCTGGCCTCGACGAGGTGACGGCCCGGCAGCAGCCGGTCGCAGCAGAACCATCCGTCCCCGCGCGCGGTGGTCTCCCGCTGCGGCGTGACGACCTTCGACGGTTCAAAGGTCGGCTCTAGACGACCGATGGCCTCGGCCGTCGCCGACAGACGCACCCGCGCGCCGGCAATCGGTTCGCCGTCCGCTCCGAGCACTCGGCCTCCCAGCAGTCCCGACCGCAACACGACTTCGCGCATCGTCACGACGAGTCCGGGAGTCGTCACGAAGAACGGTTCGGATCGCCACAGGCCCGACTCGGTGCCGACGGCCTGCACCACGAAACGCCCGCGATTGCCTGACGTCGCGGCGCCGAGATCGGCTGCGCCGGCGCACGCCGGGACGCTGGTTCGCTGCGACAGGCCATGTCCCTTCGGCGTCATCTCCTGCAGCACCTCGATGTCCAGCAGATCCGTCGCGCTACCAGGAGACCAGACGACGCGGAACGGGTTCGCGTGCCCTTGCACGACGACCAACCGAACCGGTTCCGGGTGCGGTACCGTCACTTCGGCCTTGGTCGGCCGCAGCAGCGCTTCGGCGAGCATCGAAGCGAGATCGAGGTCGTGTCTCGGTACGAGGATCGTCACCTTGTCCTGAGCCGCGAAGCCAGGACTGCGGGCAATTCCGCGGTCGTCGGTGCGCACGACCCAGGTCCGGCCGGTGCGCCGGAACTGGACATCCCAGGCTTCCTTCGGCCGATCCTGCTCGTCGACCAGCACCACGTCGAGCTCGTGGCCCGCGACGAGGTCCACGATCAGGGGCGAGGTCGCGAGGGGGATCTCGACGCCCTGCAGGTCCGCGGCCTGCATGCCCTGCGCGACGACGGCGATGTCGTGGATGCCCGCCTCGACGCCACACAACTCGGCGATGCCTTCCCGATTCGTCCGCGCGACTTCGCGCGCCACGACCGTGGTCACCGTCGGCGTCGGTTGCGGGAATCGGTTGACGACCGCGGAGAACGTGGAAGGCTGCGCGAAGACCCGCGCTTCTGGCACTGGCTGATGAGTGGCCGCATCGCGGACGAGGATCCGAGTGCGCGTCTCGGCAACCAGACCCACGACGATTCGCTCGCCAGGACACGGCTCCACGGGCTCTGTGGCCCGAGGCACGAAGCCCTCCTTCGTGGCGCGTACGACGATGCGCTGGTCCTTGGTAGACACCTGGCAGGTGCCCGTGTCGTCGGTCACGCCCTCGCACAACGTTGTCGCTGCCTGACCCCAGCCGCGGTTCGGGACGTCGAGCAGCACCTCGATCGTTGCGCCGGCGAGCGGAGCGCGAGTGTCGCGATCGACAGCCTGGACTTGCCAGCGCGACCGATCGGCAACGGCCTCTCGGATGGCTGCATCGCTCGGCACCGAGGGAGCCACCGACTCGACAACCGGCGCCCTCGAATCGTCATGGCCAGGAGCGGCGATGTCATCACCGCGCGCAACTGGCCATGACGTGCAGAGCAGGAACAGGATGGCGAGCGAAGCTGCTCCAACCACCGCTACAACGATCCGGACGTTCTGCTCTCTCGATTGCATCGCTAAGGCACAGGTTACCAGGAAGCAGAACGGGCCTCCGGCGGCGGGGTCCGGAGCGCAAGCCGCGACGCGGGACTCCGCGGTCTCCGACGTCTCCGACGGCCGCTGGCGACTTGGACGTGTGAGCGCTTAGTCTGCCGGCGTGAGGGCGGTGATCATGGTGGCTGCGGTGGTCGCGGCGTTCGTCGTCGCGCTGTCGCTCGATGCAGGCAGAGAACCGGACGGCCTCGCGCCCGTGCAGGCGATCGAGCTACCGCTACCGTCACGCGCACCCGGGGAGCCGGCGCGCGACGTTCCGGAGCCAACCGTGCGCGCACCAGTTCCGGTGCCGGTGCCGGTGCCGGTGCCGGAAACGCTGCCGCCGCTCGAGGTGCTGCTGTGTGAGAGGCTCTCGCTCGCGCCGCTGTCGCGCGTGAAGGCGAAGCTCTGGGTCTACGGTCACGACGGCAACCGTTCGATGCACCTCGAGGTCGACAACAGTGGACGAGCGTGGATCGCGCGCGAGGTGTTGCTCACGGCGATCGCGATCGACTTCGAAGTCACGCTGCCGGAATTCAGCCAGGCCACCGTGGTCCGATCGAGCGAGAGCAGCGAGCAGTTGCGCGAACGGGTGACGCCGCTACGTGTGCTGATTCCACGCGGGAGACTCCGGGACGTTCGCGTCGTCGACGAGAACGGTGCCGGCGTCGAGGGCGCGCGCATCGAGGGCGAGATGCTGACCGCCGTCGTCACCGATGCGCAGGGCGTCGCACGTCCCTGTCTGACGGATCCGCCGCAGGATGGTGTGTACGTGTGTGCGCCGGGTCGCAGGTTCCAGTACGTGCGTGTGCCGCCGGCGGACGAGCCCTGGACCGTCGTGCTGCGGCGCGCGAACCGGCTCGAGATCACTCTCGACACGAGCGGAGATCCAGGCGGCCATCACGTCGACGTGCGCCTGTCACGGTCGTTCGCCGATCGTCCGTTCTACCAGTCGAAGTACGTGCAGACGCCGGGGAGGGCAGTCGACGACACGCCGGGCTCGTGGTCGCCTGAGCGAGAGCATGGGTTCTCACGCTGGCAGCTGGGGTTCGGCCCCGGTCGCCTCGCCGTGCTCGACCAACTGCACGACGGAGGACCGATCGAGCTCGAGCTGTGGCGCTTCGACGAGCTGCTCGAACGTCGCTCGCTCGAACTCCCGTGCTTGGGCGCCGTGACGCGCGTCGGGTTCCGCGCGGCACCAGCTCCGCCGGACGTCGAGCTGCGTGTGCTCGACCGCACCGACACGCCGCTTTGCGGCGCCTCGGTGCGTGCAGCACCCAGGCCCGGTGCAGCGATCGACGCGTTGCTCGAGCACGGCTTCCCGGTCTGGGCACCGAAGGCCGTCACCGACGAGCGCGGCGTCTGTCACCTGCCGCGGCCCACGGCGCCGGCCACGGTGTTCGTGTTCGGCAACGACGGCTACGCGTTCCGCGCGCTGACGTTGGCGGAGCTCATCGGGACGGACTTCACGGTGCGCCTCGAGCCCGCATTCGCGGTCGACGTCGAAGTGCGCGGCCGCGACGGCGAGGTGCTGACCGAGGGCGCGACGACCGGTCCCCCGGTCCACGTGCGTCCGAGAGCGCTTCTCGGCCACGACACCTGGCTCGACGCGGCAGGTGGGGGTGACGGCCCCGTGTTCCATTTCCAGGGCCTGCCTGCGGGCGTCGTCGAGTTCCGCTTCACCCACCTCGATCCGGGGCAGGTCCTGCGCCACGACGCGCGTGTGCCGGCCGTGAGGTTCGTCGCCGCCGAGTCGGTCGGCGAACTCATGCTGGGCAAGTAGCTCGAACCAGCCGCGAGCTCAGACCAGGTCCGAGTCGCCGAGCGTGTGGTACCACTGCTCGCGGTAGAAGTGCGTCTCCTGCTGGTCGAATGGGATCACGACCTGGAAGTAGATCGTGCCGTAGACGAGGAACCCGAGGCGCTGGAACGCGAGGAAGCGCGGGTCGCGGTGCTGGAACAGCGTCACGAGCGCCGTGGCGCCGAACGCATTCGCACGCTGCTCGGCCGTCGCCACGAGCGCGACCGCCGCGTCGTGGTCCTCGGCCGGGGCGAGCCAGTCGACGATGTAGCAGGTTCTCGGCATCAGGAAATCGCGCAGCGCGACGATCGCGACGCCGCGCAGCCGGTTGGTGCTGCGCTCGCGGCACTCGAACAGCTCGTACTCGACGTCGCACGCGTCGGCGTAGCGCCAGTTCAGGTACTTCGCATCGCGCACGATCGCAAGCTGCGTCGTCTTCTCGAGCTCGGCCCACAAGGCGTCGGTGTCGGCGCCGAAGCGCTTCACGCGCCACACGGCGAGCTCGCTCGACGTCGCGCGCGCCGCGAAGCCGCCGGGCGGCAGCTCGCGGAAGAGGAAGTCCCAGTCGCGAACGATCTCGTAGCGCAGGTACTTCTGTCCGATGCGCCACGTCGCGATCGGCCAGCCGTAGTGGAACGAGTTCTGGTGCGGCGCCTTGCCGCCCCAGAGCTCGTAGTGCGCGAGCGCCAGGTTCACGAACAGGCCGGGACGCGGCCCGTGGCGGCGGTAGTCGGGCAGCACGAACAGGTCGACGCACTGGCCCGCGATGCGGCGCTTGCCTTCGACGGTGACCGTGACCGGCAGCGTGACGTAGGCGCCGACGATGCCCGCGGTCTCGTGCGCTGCGACCATCGTGTGGATCTGGCCCGTCGGGTTGTCGCGGAACTTCCACTGCCAGTGCGTGAGCGAGCGAGGCGGCGTGAACGTCTGGTTGTGTCCCGCGAGGATCCCGGCTTCGTCGCCGGGCTGGTAGGGGCGCAGGGTGATCGGATCGCTCATCGTCGAGACCTATCGGCTGCCGGCCAGGACCTACTCGCCGTTGCGTCGTTCCTGCCACACCCGCAGCAGGTCGAGCGCCTGCCGCGGCGAGAGGCCGTCGAGGTCGAGCCGCTGCAGCTCTTCGAGGATCGGGTCCGGAGGCGGCGCGAACAACTCCTTTTGCCGCATGCCGGGCCGCTGGCGGTCGCGCGCGGCGACGAGCGCCTCGCGGACCTCGTCACCTTCCTCGTCGAGCTTCTGGAGCACGGTGCTCGCGCGCGTGAGCACCGGCTTCGGGATGCCCGCGAGCCGCGCGACGTGGAGGCCGTAGCTGCGGTCGGTGCCACCCTGCTCGATGCGGTGCAGGAAGACGATCTCGTCGCCCCATTCGCGCACGGCCACGCGGCAGTTCACGATGCCCTTGCCCGGCCCCGCGAGATCCATGAGCTGGTGGTAGTGCGTCGCGAACAACGCGCGGCAGCGGATCCGTTCGTGCAGGTCCTCGGCGATCGCCCAGGCCAGCGAGAGGCCGTCGTAGGTGCTCGTGCCGCGGCCGACCTCGTCGAGGATCACGAGGCTGCGCTGCGTCGCGTTGTTGAGGATGTTCGCGGTCTCCGTCATCTCGACCATGAACGTCGAGGCGCCGCGGCTGATGTCGTCGGCCCCGCCGACGCGCGTGAAGACGCGGTCGACGAGTCCGATGTGTGCTCTCTTCGCGGGCACGAAGCTGCCGATCTGCGCCATCACGACGATCAGCGCGTTCTGGCGGATCCAGGTCGACTTGCCGGCCATGTTCGGGCCGGTCAGCAGCACGAGGCGGCGCGATGGGGGATCGAGGTCCGTGTCGTTCGGCACGAACGACGACGCGGCATGCGTCGCCTCGAGCACCGGGTGGCGGCCGTCCTCGATCGACAGCACGAGCGAGTCGTCGACGGTCGGGCGGCAGTAGTGCCGCAACTTCGCGACGGTCGCGAGCGAGGCGCAGGCGTCGAGCTCGGCCACGGCCGCGGCGGTCGCCTGCAGGCGGCCCAGCGCGCTCGAGACCTGATCGCGCAGTGAGCAGAACAGGTCGTACTCGAGTGCCCTGCTGTTCTCCTCGGCGCGCAGGATCTTCGTCTCGAACGTGCGCAGCTCGTCGGTCACGTAGCGCTCGGCGTTCTTGGTCGTCTGCTTGCGCTGGAACTCGGGCGGCAGCTCGACCTTCCGGTGCGTGTGCGTGACCTCGATGTAGTAGCCGAAGACCTTGTTGAAGCCGACCTTGAGGCTCTGGATGCCCGTGCGCTCGACGAGCTGCTGCTGGTAGCGCGCCATCCACTCGGTGCTGTCGCGCGCGAGCGAACGCAGCTCGTCGAGCTCCGCGTCGAAGCCGGGGCGGATCATGCCGCCTTCCTTGACGGCGAGCGGCGGCTCGTCGACGAGAGTTCGCGCGATCGCGGCCGCGAGGTCGGGCAGCGGATCGAGCGCTTCGGCGAGGTGCAGCAGCAGCTTGCTGCCGCAGGAGCGCAGTCGGTCGCGGATGGCCGGCAGGCGCTCGAGGCTCTGGCGCAGGCCCGTGAGGTCGCGTGCGTTCGCGCGCCCGAACGCCGCGCGCGACGTGAGCCGTTCGAGGTCGAGCACGCCGGCGAGCTGGCTCGAGACGAGTGCCAACAGCGGCGCGTCGTCGTGCAGCTCGGCGACGGCCTGCTGCCGGTCGTGGATCGCGGCAGCCTGCAGCAGCGGTGCGAGCAGCCAGCTGCGCAGGCATCGGGCACCCATCGGTGTTCCGGTCTGGTCGAGGATCGAGAGCAGCGGCGTGCCTTCGTCGCCGCGCATCGTCTGCACGAGCTCGAGACTCTGCCGCGTCGCGCGGTCGAGCCGCATGTGCGAGCCGTCGTGCCAGACCTGCAGAGAGCGCAGGTGCGGCAGCGCGCAGAGCTGCGTCTCCTTGAGGTAGGAGACCAGCGCGCCGGCGGCGCCGATCGCGAGCGGCATGTCGAGCAGGCCGAAGCCGGCGAGTGTGCTCGTGCCGAAAAACTGCTGCAGCAGGCGTGTGCCGCCGTCGGCGCCGAAGTCGTACGCGGCGCGGAACGTCAGCGGCACGCCTTCCTTCTGCAGCCACGGGCGCTCGGCACCGCGCTGCTCCTCGGCGAGCAGCAGTTCCGCGGGCTCGATGCGCACGAGCTCGTCGGCGAGGCGGTCGAAGGCGCATTCGTGGACCCAGAACGCGCCGGTCGAGAGCTCGACCCACGCGAGGCCCGCGCGGTCCTTGCCGAGGCTCACGGCCGCGAGGTGGTTCGCGCGCCGGTCGTCGAGCAGGTTGTCCTCGGTCAGCGTGCCCGGCGTGACGACGCGCACGACGGCGCGTTCGACGACTCCCTTGGCCAGGCGCGGGTCCTGCATCTGCTCGCAGATCGCGACCTTGTGGCCGAGGTTCACGAGGCGGTGCAGGTAGCCATCGACGGCGCGCACGGGCACGCCGGCCATCGGGATCGCGTTCTCGCCCTTGTTGCGGCTCGTCAGCGTGATGCCGAGCACCTTCGCGGCCGTCTTCGCGTCGTCGAAGAACAGCTCGTAGAAGTCGCCCATCCGGAAGAACAGCAGCGCGTCCGAGTGACGCTGCTTCTCGGCCATGTACTGCGACATGGCCGGCGAGAACGTCGGCGCTTCGCTCACCGTGGCCCGGCTCCGTCCGGTTGGCCGGCCTGGCCCTCCATGGCGCCGAATTCGCGCGGGGCCGAACTGCGCAGGCGCAGCGCTTCGTCGGTGAGGATGCGCGCGGCGGTCTCGGCCTCGGCCTCGGTCGTGTCGCGGCAGAACGAGAGGCGCACGACTTCGCGTGCGGTGCGGCGGTCGAAGCCGATCGCGGCGAGCACGTGGTTCTCGGCGGCCTTGCGGTCGTCGCCGCCGGTGGCCGGGTGACCGTGGCACGCCGAGCCCGTCGAGAACGCGACGCCGCGCGCGCTGCAGCGTTCGAGCAACGTGTGCCCGACGATGCCCGGCAGGCGCATCGAGAGGATGTGCGGCAGGGCCCGCTCGGGATGGCCGAGCCGCTGCGCATCGCCGAGCGCGTCGTGCAATTCGGCGAAGACGACGTCGCCGAGGTGGCGCGTGTGCGCCGCGGTCGCGGCCTGATGCGACAGCGCGTGCTCGGCCGCGACGAGCAGTCCGACTGCGCCGGCGACGTTCTCGGTGCCGCCGCGCAGGCCACCTTCCTGGCCGCCCGCGAGCTGCAGCGGCGCAATCTGCGCCTTGCTCGAGAGCGCGAGGAAACCCGCGCCGCGCGGCCCGTGGAACTTGTGGCCCGACACTGCGACGGAGTCGACGTCGAGATCGTCCATCTCGAACGGCAGCTTGCCGTACGTCTGCACGAGGTCGACGTGCACGTGTGCCTGCGGCGCCGCGCGGCGCACGAGCTCGACGATGTCGGTGAGCTGGCACAGCGTGCCGAGCTCGTTGTGGCCGTACATGAGGGCCACCGTCCGCACGTCCTGACCGAGCGCTTCGAACAGCGTTTCTGGCGACGGATCGCCGTGCTTCGTGACGGGCAAGACGGTGACGTGGTGACGCCAGCGCGCGAGCAGCTGCGCACACTGCAGCAGCGCCGGGTGGTCGCTGGCCGACATGAGCACGCGGCCCGGTGGCCGCGTCGCGGCGCTGCCGACGATGCCGAGGTAGTCGGCCTCGCTGCCGCCCGACGTGAACACGACGTTCGCCGCGCCGAGCGTGCCGCGCAGGAACTCGCGCGCGTCGTCGAGCGCACGCCGCGCCGGGGGACCGAAGGCGTGCAGACTGCTCGGATTGCCGAACAGGTCCGTCTGCGCCTTCGCCATCGCGGCCACGACCTCGGGCAGAGGCTTCGTGGTTGCGGCGTTGTCGAGGTAGATGCGGCCCGAGCCGTTCATCGATGGATCATGTCGAGTCGGCCGCCGCGTCGCCAGGACGGTGCTTCGGCAGCGGCGGGCCGCGCCGCGGCGGGAATCAGGTGCAAGCCGGTTGACGGTGCGGCATCAGGGTGCCTAAGGTGCACGACAAGGTTGCGGGAACCAAGTTCGTCGCGCACAACCCCTTGCCGCCGGCGTTGGACTCTTGCCGGCTTCGTGCTGCTAATGCCGCGTCCTGGCGGGCGCCGATGGGAGGGGCATGTGGCTGTGGATCGCCCTCGGCTGGGTGGCTTTGGCGGTGACCGTCGCCGTGCTGCACCATCGCATGCGCCGGGGTTTTCCGAGCAGCCCACCGGGGTTGCGTTCGTTCACGAGCCGCTTGCAGGCGGAGCTCGCCGCGGCCCATCCTGGGGTGAAGCTCGTCGGCATGCTGCCGAACCGCCTCGTCTGCCTGCTGCGCGTGGACGGGCAGGAGACACCGGTCGGCCTGCAGTCCGCGTTGCGCCACCACGATGCACCGCCCGACGCGTTCTCGCGCATGGTGGCCCGGCTGATCGCGGACATCCGCGAGCTGGGGCTCGATCGCGTCTCCGACGTCGACTTCGCGGCCGCGGCGCCGCTCTTGTTGCCGCAGGTTCGCAGCCGCGCCTGGCTCGACGAGCAGGGGAGCTTCGGCGACTCGGCGCTCGTGCACACGCCGATCAACGACCAGCTCGTGACGGTCTACGTGATCGACGAACGCGACACGATGGTGTTCGTCTGCCGCGGCCACATCAAGAGCTGGCGCAAGACCACGGCCGACGTGCACAACCTCGCGCTCACGAACCTCGCGCGGCTCGGTACCGAGCAGGTGCGTGCAGCGAGCGAGGCGAAGCAACCGACCGTGCTGCAATCGGGCGACGGCCTCGATGCGGCGCGCGTGCTGTTGCTCGACCAGAGCAGCGGTCTGCTCGTGGCCGTGCCCGACCGCGACACGCTGTGGGTCGGGCCCGAGGCGGGCCAGAACATAGAGCAACTGATGACAGTGACCGAAGCGATCAGCGAGCAGTCGGCACACCCGGTCTCGCCCCAGGTCTGGCGCCTCACGGACGGCCGGCTCGAAGCACTGTCAGCGACTCGCTGAGGACGACCGGCTGGCTCGCCGGGGCCTCGAAGCGCTGGCTGCGTGCCGGCGCGAACGGATCGGACAGCTCGTACTGACCCGCGCCGAGCAGCAGCTCGAGCGGCGCCTCACCAGCCAGCGAGACGCCGTTGCTGCCGGTCATCGGCAACCAGTGCGGATCGTCGACGCGCGTCAGCTGCAGCGGACCGGCGCGTCGCGCCGTCGGCGGCAGCTGCAAGCGCACGGTCGTCGCGGCCACGTCGAGCGGGATCTCGGCGTTGGAGCCCGCGGGGCCGTTGGCGACGTCGGCAATCGCGCGCGCGAGATAGCCGTGGCGTGCGAAGGCTCGCGACGTCGCGAGAGTCACGACGATCTTGTCGCCAGCCCGGGCCTTCGACGTGGCGATCAGGCTTCCGTCCGGTGCCGCGGTGGCTTCCGCGAGCGGGAGCCAGACGAAGTCCGCGCCGGTCTCGGCGAGGAACGTGGCGACGCCGGTCGTTTCGCCGAGCAGCGCCCTCGGCACGTTGCGAACGCGGATCGCGAGCTCGACGGGTGCGCTGGTCTGCCACTGCGCGTCCGCAGCGGCGGCGCTGCGCTTCTGCTCGGGGCCGGGTGGCAAGCGTTCCGGTGCAGGCGGCCGCGGCAGGTCTTCGACCGGCGTCAGCGTGGAGAGCTCGCGCACCGGTTCGCGGTTGAATGCCAGCGACACACTCCACGCGGCGATCGCGAGTCCGACGGCGATCAACAGCGAAGCGAACAGCGTGGCAAGTAACCGAATGGGGGACTCCGCGGCGCGATCAGTACGGATCAGTCTACCGCGGCGGACCGTTGGTTGCGCGGTTCTGGCCGCCGCCGTTCTGGCCCGGCGTGACTGGCGTTGCCTTGCCTGCGGGCACGACCACTTTCTGGTCGGTGGAGCCGACGACGATCTGGGTCGCCGTGCGCTCGCGGCCGCGCACGTTCAGCACGAGCAGGTAGCCGCCGGGCTTCAGCGCGTTGAACTTGAACGTGCCGTTCTGGAGCCGCGCATCGAAGGTCGTGTTCTCGCGTTGCCAGGTGTTGAGGTTCTCCGGCAACGCGGTGAGCCCCGGCAACAGCGAGACGCGGCCGTTCAGCTCGGCCACGTTGCCGCCGTCGTCGCGCGTGATCGAGCCCTCGAGGTTCGCGGTCTGCAGCACCACGTTGTACTGCGAGGTCGCGTTCGTCGTGACCTGCACCGTCTCTTCGTGCAGCATGCCGCCGCGCCGCGCCGACTGGACGCGCAGCCGGTAGCTCCCGGCCGGCACGTTCGCGAACGAGAAGTTGCCGGACTGCGCGACGGCAGTCTGCAGCGAGCGGCCGAGTCCGCCGAACATGCCGCCCATCCCGCCGCGTCCGCCACCGCCGGGTCCGCGTCCGCCGTTGCCTCCCGGCGGCGAACCCGATTCGTCGAGTCGCGTGAGCTCGACCTGGAAACCGGCAGCGGGCGTGCCGTTGTGCATCACGTTGCCCGTCACGGTGCCGACCTGCGGGCGGATCACCGTGACGTCGAGGGTCGCGACCTCGGCTGCGCGCACGGTCACGTCGGCGGCCATCGAGCCGTCGAGGAACTGCGGCGCGAGCTCGCGCATGATGTCCTGCGGCGAACCGATCCAGGCCCGGACCGCGTAGGTTCCGGGCACGAGCCCTTCGATGCGATAGCGTCCATCCGCGCCGCAGCGGACACCGTTGAAGGGATTGCCTCCGCGGCCGCGGAACAAGCCTGCGAAGACGCCTCCCTGCGGATTGCCCATCGGAACAGCCGCCACGCGCGCCTCGGAGAACTCGCCGTCCCCGAGTCCGCGCACCTGGCCCGCGATCGAACCGAGGGCGCCGAGCTTCAGCTCGAAGCCGGATCGATCGGCCAGCAGCTCGAACGGCTCGCTCTGCGCGCCCGAGAAACCGCGCGCTTCGGCGTGCAGGCGGTAGTTGCCGCGCTGCGCGTGCTTGATCACGAACGTGCCGTCTGCTCCCGTCGTCGCTTCCTGCGCGAGCCACATCGCGGCGACGGCCTGGCGCACCTCGCGCACGGCGCGCTCGGCGCCGTTCGCGCCGTTGTTGCCGCTGCCCTGGCGCCGCTGCGCGCCTTCGTCCGCGGATGCGGTGCGCAATTCGACGCGCGCGCCGGCCACGGGCGCGCCGCCTTCACTGCGGACGATGCCGGCCACGGAGACACCTGCGTCGAGCGCGATCGACAGGTCGGGTGGCGGCGCGCCGACGCGCAGCTCGACCTCGGCGGACCGGTAGCGCGTGTGATCCGGCGATTGCACGTGCACTTCGTAGATTCCCTCCTGGAGGCCTGTGGCAACGAAGATGCCGCCGGCGTGGCGTTCGGGCTTGCCGAGATCGCGCCACCCACCGCCGGGGCCGCCACCGGGGGGGCCAGGACCGTCGGCGGGCCCGTTGCCGCGACCGCCGCGGCGACCCTCGGTTACCCTGGCTTCGCGCGCCGAGCCTTCGCGCAGGTCCCCGAACTGCGCGCGGGGCCGCGCTCGCGGGGCGTCGTCGGGGTTGCCGTCGCGCATCTGCACCTGGACGTCGTCGAGTGCACTGTTGCGCCCCGGCTGCGGCAGTCCGCGAACGCGAAGCGCGCGCACCGCGAACATGGTCACCGGGGAGTCGCCATCGCGAACCGTGCCGGTGATCCGCAGTCCGTCCTGCATCGTCACGAGGACCGGCGGCGAAGACGTCGTGTCGATGCCGGTCAATGTGTTGTCGAGATAACCCTCTGCCGAGGTCTCGAGGCGCATCGACACGCCGGGCAGGTGCTCGAGGAAGAAGCGGCCCTGTTCGTCGGTCGTCGTCCGATGTTGGCCGAAGGCTGCGCCGCCTCCCGGACCGCCACCGCGGCCGCCGCGACCGCCGCCCCCTTCACCCAGGTTGCCGCGCCCGCCGGGAACGTTGCGGTTGCGATTCTCGCCCTGCATCACGACCGTGGCCTTGGCGATCGGCTGGCCCAGCGCGGACTTGACGTAGCCCGTGATCTCGTAGCCCGGGCCCAGACGGATGTCGTCGATGTCGACGAGCTGCTCCTCCTCGACGGCGAACGTCGCCGAGCGCCCTTCGGTGTGCCGCTTCGCGGTTGCACTGGCGCTCCAATTGCCACTCGGCACGTTGACGCAGCGGAAGAATCCATTCGCATCGGTGCTGGCGCCGGCCAGCAGGCGCTCGCGTTCGCGCATGAAGCGCAGCCCGTTCCCGTTCTCGGGGTTCAACTGGAGTTCCGCGGCGGCAATCCCATTGCCGTCGAGGTCCGTGACGCGCCCGCGCAGCTCACCGCCTTGGAGCAGCACGAGGTCGCCGAGATCCACTTCGCCGCTGACGTCCTCGATGTCCTTGTCGAACTGGCCCAGCGCGTGCGTGCGGTGCAGGACCTGCAGCGAGACCTGCAGGTTGCGGAAGGTCTGGCCCTGGAACGCGAAGCGGCCCTCGCGATCCGTCATCACGGGTTCGGGGACCCGACGCTGCCGGTTCTGAGGGCCTCCGCGCTGTCCGCCGCGGCCGAAGTCGAGCCAGACGCGGGCCTCCGCGACGGGCTGCTGGAACTTGTCGATCACGCGCCCGCGCAGGAGGACCGCGACGCGCTGCTCGCCACCCCCGCCCGTGCCTTCGGGATCCGCGGCGGTGCGATCGAGGTCGTTGACCTCGGGAAGCGGCGCGCCCTCCGCCTCGGGTGCGCCGGGCACTTCGATCTCGTCCTCCTCGGTCCACTTGCCGACCGGCGATTCGCCGTCGACGAGCGTCTGCTGCACGAAGAGGCCTCCTGCACAGAGCAGGAAGAGAGCACCAAGCAGGACGACGACGGTTTGCTTCTGCATGCAGTTGGCGAGGCGGACCCAAGGCGGGTCGCGACAAGAGGCTGCCATTACGGAGCCTCGTGCCTCACTTCGACAGAGGGGGGCTGTAACGACTATGCACCCTGGCGCGAAGGCGAGCCCACGCGATTCCGTGTTGCGACCGTTGGCAACAAGGGCTGCAACAACGCCTGCATGCGATGAAGGTCCTGCCATCCGCAGATCCGCTACGCGGGGCTTGCGATGACAAGGGCACAGGCTCAAAACCAGCGGCCCTTGGTGTGGCTGCTGCCCGGAGCCTCCCCTCCCCTTTGTCATGAGTTCGTCCCTGTTGGTCGCCGCCCAGCAACACGCTTCCAGCACGGGTTTCAACCTGTTCGGGATCGTCGATGCAGAGCGGTTCGACGCATGGCAGCCGCGCGAACAGCGCACGACGACGCTGCTGCCGAACTGCGGGACGGTGATCGTGCTCGGCACCGGAGGACGCGCCTCGCGATGCTCTCGGGATCCGGATGGTGGCCTTGCATCGGGCGGGCCGCCGCAGGACGTCCGCGCGTTCGAACGCGCGGCCGCGAAGACACTCGCCGGCATGCTGCTGAGTCGATCGGTGCGCAGCCGGCTCGTCGAGCCCGTGCTCGGCCATCGGTTGAACTTCGTCCGCCTGGCCGAAGCAGCGGGGTTCGGCACGGTGTCCCCGGTCTCGGGGTTGCTGCTGCACCCGGAGTTCGGTCCCTGGCTCAGCGTGTGCGCCGCATTGCTGCTGGACGGTCGTCCGTTCGGGCCCGTCGTCGATGCGTCGATCACGGACCGGTTCCAGCCGTGCTGCAACTGCGACAAGCCATGCCTCACGGCGTGCCCCGCTTCGGTCCACGATGGCTTCGGCAACATGGACCTCGATCGTTGTTTCGGGCATCGGGTCCTCGGCGGTTGTGCTTCCGGCTGCGGCTCCCGCCGCGCGTGCCCGGTCGGCGCGGACCATCGCGATCAGATCGGCCCCGACGTGCACCGCTACACGCAGGCCATCGTGACGACGCAGCGCTGGCTCGGCTGGTGCTTCGCGCGCTTCGTGCCGCGGTTCCTGCGCGGCCAGTAGTTCCCCTCGCGCGATCGCGCTGCTGCCGGGGCCGTGGCATGCTGAACTCGTGCCCCGACCACCGCAGCGCATCGTGAGCCTCGTGCCGAGCACGACCGAGAGCGTCTGCGAGCTCGGTGCGCGGAGCAGGCTCGTTGCGTGCACGCGCTACTGCACCGAGCCAGCCGCGCCGCTGGCTTCGGTCCCGCGCGTCGGCGGCACGAAGAACCCATCGCGTGAGCAGGTGATGCTGCAGCAACCCGACCTCGTGCTCTGCAACGCCGAGGAGAATCGGCCCGAGGACATCGAGTGGCTGCAGAGCCGGGTTCCCGTGCTCGTGCAGACGCCTCGCACCGTGATCGAGGCCGCTGCCTGCCTGCGCGCGCTCGCGGAACGGCTCGACCTGCTCGAAGCCGCGCGGCCGTGGCTGCTGCGGATCGAGGCGCAGCTCGCGGCTGCTGGAGTCGAGAGCCTGCGGCGCCGGCCGCTGCGCGTGTTCTACGCGATCTGGCGCAAGCCGTGGATGAGCGTGAATCGCGACACGTACATCCACGACGTGCTGCGCATCACCGGCTGCGCGAACGTGTGCGCAGACGAGGCCGTTCGCTATCCGGAAGTCACGCCCGAAGCCATCGCGGCCCTGGGCGTCGATCTCGTGCTGCTGCCGAGCGAGCCGTGGGAGTTCGATGCCGAGCAGCTCGCGGAGCTGCGCAGCGCGCGCACGTTCGCAGCGGCGCGACTCGAGCTCTGCGATGGGCGCGACTACTGCTGGCACGGCGTGCGTATGGCCGACGGCCTCGGCCGCGCGCTCGCGTCGATGACGCGCCTCGGCGGCGATTGCGCGCGGCGCTGACGCGGCGTGAACGCAAGCGCGAACGCAGTGCGCGCACGTTGTTCTTGAGGTACGGCGTGGCGCAGGGGACTATGGCGCGATGGACTTTAGCAAGAAGCCCCCCACGAAGGGCCTGATCGTGATCGCCGCGGTCATCACGCTCGTTGTCACGATGATCCGCTTCGCCGGCGAGTGGAAGGGTTGGGATCCGCGCTTGTTCAATCCCGAACCGGGCGCATCCGCCTTCGGCATCACCTGGCTCGTCCCGATCTTCGGGGTCATGTTCGGCCGCCGTCTGGCCAAGGGCGGCGCCAAGCCACCATTCGTCAAGAGCTTCTTCGTGCCGATGTTCGCGGCGTTGGGCCTCATGTTCGCCATGCTCTTCTGCCTGCAGAATCTCAAGGACGAGTCGCTTCTCGAGAAGCTGCAGTACGTCTACTACGCCGGCCCCCTGGTGGCCTTGTTGGGCCTGCTCGTGTGGCCGCGCGCCTTCGTGACGTGCCTGATCTACGGCGTGCTCGCGCGTGTGCCCGTCCTGGTCCTGCAGTACCTCGCGATCCAGAACGGCTGGTCGCAGACTCACTACGGCAAGGTGCCTCCGGGGCTGCCGACCGGTGCCGACGACAGACTCTGGATGCTGACGCTGGCCCAGGGTGGCTTCTGGATTCCGTTCACGGTGCTGCTCGGCGGCGGCATGGCCGCACTCGGCGCAGCGACGGTCCGCAAGGCCTGAGCTGACGCCTCGCGCCCGGCGGCCCGGTCACGGAGTGGTCGCCGATCCGCTCGACGGAGCCCGCGCCTCGGCGCGCTCGCGACGGCGGCGCCGGCGGGCGTCCCTGTCGCGCCCGTAGGCCAGCGACAACCTCGCCGCCCGACGCTGCAACCACCAGAACACCGCGACCATCGCGATCGCGGCCAGCGCGAGCCAGATGCCGAGCTGTTGCATCGTCCGATCGACGTCGATCCGGTGGAGATCGAGGTCCGCGGCGAGGAACAGCGGCACGCGATGGCGTTCGTCGTCCTGGGCTTCGTAGGCGAACCACCGGTAGTAGAAGCCGCGGACCTCGAGCTGCGCGCGCACCGGCAGGTCGGCGACGCGCTTCGGCACCCAGATCGGAACGAGCCGGCCGCCGAACTCGCGCACCTGCACCCAGGCCACGGTCCAGGACTCGATGCCGGCGGGGTTCGCCGGCGCGGCCACCGTGATGCGGCGGATCAGCGTGCCGAAGACACGCATCGGCGAGCCGCGTGCGATCCTGTTCGCGAGCAGCGCGCCGTGCGTGTCGTGAGCGCTCAGCGCGTCGATGCGCCGCCAGTCGGCGGGCGTGCGCTGGCTGCTCGTGTCGCGCACGAACGCCGCGAGGTGCCACAGCGCCTCGGTCTGGTCCTCTTCGATCGTGTGCCACACCTTGCCTCCGGGCAGGAAGCTCGCGTCGTCGACCTTGTCGAGGATCGCGGGATCGAGACGCAGCACGGGGCCCCAGTCTTCGTAGTCGCGCTGGATCCCGCGGCCGACCAGCATCGGCGCCTTCGAGATCGCTTGCGGCCAGGTCGTGTCGCGCAGCTTCAGGAAGAAGCCCTCGAGGCGCACCCACGAGCCGCGCACGATCGCGCCGTCGGGCGGCATCGAGAACGTGCCCATCACGCGCTCGCCGTCCGCGAGCCGGATCGTCGCGTCGTGGATCCAGTAGCCGCTGATCGGGTGGCCCCCGTGTGGCCCAGTCAGCTCCTCGAGCAGGCCTTCGCAGAAGAGCCAGCGGCCGCGCCGCGCGTTCGTGTTCTCGCGCAGGTCAGCGACGGCGAGCGGTTGCTCGGGCATGCCGAGTGCCGAGGCGACGGTCGGGCCCACGTCGATCGCGAGCGTCAGCAGGTGGCGCAGCGGCTCCGCCTCGAGCAGCAGTCGTTCCTCGCGCGTTGCGTCGCGCGCACCGGCCAGGATCCCGGCATCGACCTGCGGCACCACAACGGCGGGTTCGACGGGCGACACCACTTCGACCGGTGTTGGCTCCGACGGCTGCCATACGAGTGCTACGTAGGCGAGCAGGGCCAGGCACAGGCCGAGGAACCCGAGCCGGACAGCGGGCGGAACGGATGGCAGCAGCCGGGTGCGCGGGGCGAGCATCGACACACCGAGGATAACGGGGCCGGGCGCGGCCGGGTTCGCGGAGGCAGGGCCGAGCAAGCTCGGCTCCTGGGGCAGTTCCCTCGTCGACCCGGCAGCTCGCGGCAAGCCGCTCGCACCGGCTCGCAAGGGGACTTCGCGCAACGGACCGTCGAGCCGAGCAAGCTCGGCTCGCGGTCCGTTGGTGCTCAGTTCTCGGGCCGGTCGTAGAGGCCGCCGAGGTTGAAGTTCGCGATGTCCGAGCGGTCGACGATCGTCGCGGCGTTGACACCGAGCGTGATCGCGATGACCTCGGCGATCTCGTCGCTCGTCGCGCCCTCCTTCTTGGCCTTCTTGAGGTGACCCTCGAGGCAGCCCTTGCAGCCCGAGGTCAGCGAGGCCGCGATCGCGATGAACTCCTTCGTCTTGAGGTCGATCTTCGACTTGCCGTAGGTCGCCTTGTAGAAGCCCATGTAGAGGTTCTTCAGGTCCGGCGTCAGCAGCGCGTAGCTGCGCATGGCCGAGCTCGGGACGCGGCCGTCGGCCAACAGTTCACCGGGTGCGGACTTGGTCTTCGGATCGTCACTCATGTGGCTACAAGGGAGGGGCTCGGCTGCGCGGTGGCGGGGCACCACGCGGGGCGGCCGGTATACGGCCCAGCGGCCGAAAAGGCTGCGGATTATTGCAGGCCCAGCTGCAGTCGCACCAGGGCCTCGCGGTCGGCGGGCAGCTCCAGGGTCTGGAAGGCTGCCTCGAACGACAACCACTGGACCTCGCCGATCATCGGGCCCGGAGTCAGCCTCTGCACGGGCTCACTCGGCGTGCCGGCCTGCCATGCGTAGGGCCACTCGACGACGCCCATGTCGCCGAACAGCTCCTTCTGCGGCTGCAGCAACTCGATGAGGTGCACGGGCCGCAGCAGCCCCGTCTCGGCCTTCACCTCGCGGTGGATGGTGTCCTCGAGTTTCTCGCCGGGGATCACGGCACCCACGACGGGACCGAGCGGCCACTCCTCGCGCGGCTTGTGCCGCAGCAGCAGGTACTCGACGCGCCGGTCGAGAACCGAGAACACGAAGACTCGCACCTGATGTTCGAGGCTGAACATGCCTGAGGCCTGGCACCACACACATCGGACCCGCGGTCCGACGCAGGAGATGCCTCTCCTAGTCGCGTACATCGGCCGGGATGCGCCCCGAGCCCGCGCGTCAGGTGGAAATTCTAGGGCGCTGGGGCATCGCGGAGCCTCGAGGCGCGTTCAGCGCGCAGTCTTCTTCGGGTCCTTGTCGCCCTTGGCATCGCCCTTGTCGCTTGCAGCTTC
Organism: Planctomycetota bacterium; assembly: GCA_036376355.1. Taxonomy (GTDB): domain Bacteria; phylum Planctomycetota; class UBA1135; order UBA1135; family UBA2386; genus DASVAL01. Next base: position 78,625 of record DASVAL010000138.1, on the reverse strand, counting down.
CTTGCCGCCCTTGCTGTCCTTGCCGGCGAACATCTGGCCGACGACGGCGAGCGAGAACGGCAGCGTCTGGTCCTGGAAGCCAGAACCCCAAGAGTGGCCGCCCCCCTCGATGAGACGCCACGTGTGCTCGATGCCCTTCTTGGTCAGCGCTTCGTCGAGCAGCTTGTTGCCGGCGGCAAAGCCGTAGCGATCGTCCGTGCCGGCATCGAAGTAGATGCGCAGCGAATGCAGGCTCTTCGGGTCGAGAGCTTGGGCGATGCACAGCGGATTGGCCTTCTGCCATGGCTCCTTCTGGATCGGATTGCCGAAGACCTCGTCGAGTCCGAGGCGGTTCGCGTAGCCCTTGAGGCGCTCGGGGAGTTGTTCGGGATCCTCGGCGAACACGGCCGAGCTGTGTACGCCAACGGCGCCGAACAGGTCGGGCTTCGTGAACGCGATGCGCAGAGCGCCCATGCCGCCCATGCTGACGCCCATGATCGCGCGTTGTTCGCGCTTCTCGCTGATGCGGTAGGTCTTCTCGACGTGGGTGAGCAGGTCGACCGTGATCAGGTCTTCCCAGCGCTGGTCCTTGCGGTTCACGTACATCGAGGTACGGCCGCCGTTCGCAGTCACGAACACGCATGCCGGCAGCTTGCCTTCGCCGACGCAGTGGTCGAGCACTGGCGCGCCGGCCGAAGCATCGGCGAAGCGGCCGTGGTCCTCGTGCATGCCGTGCAGCCAGATGATCAGCGGCCACTTGACGTCCTTGTTCGCCGCATCGTCGTAGGCCTTCGGCAGGAACACGCCGTACGGCATGTCGCGCCCGACGGCCTCGCTCTTGAACGACTCCTGCTTGAACGTGAAGTTCTCGAGCTCGGCGGGGGCCTGCTCGCGCCGGTCGCGCCGCGGGCGATCGGGATTCTGCGCCACGAGCGTGGCGGCGGCCGCGAGCGGCAGGACGGCGAACAGGAACCGGGCGCGCATGCAAATACCTCTCTGGGGGTGTGAGCGGTAGTGTTGCCCGCTTGCCTGCGATCGCCCAGAGGGCGGTCGAAAAACCCGCGTGGATCCTGCCGCTGAACGCCTCGAACCGCTGCTGTCCCAGCTCGTCAACTACGAGCGCACGCGCCCCGATCGCCGCCTCTGGGACCTCGCGACGATGCGCGCACTGCTCGCGCGGCCGGGCGCCGTCGTGCCGCCGCGCGTGGCCGTGCAGGTTGGGGGCAGCAAGGGCAAGGGCACGACCGGCGCGTTCCTCGAGGCGTTCGCGACCGCGAGTGGTGTCGTCGCGGGCTTCTACTCGTCGCCGCACGTCGAGACGCTGCTCGAACGCATCCGCTGCGGCGGCCAGCAGATTCCGGTGGCCGAGCTCGAAGCGCGGCTCGCGCGCCTGCTCGCGGAGCCATGTGGCGACCGGCGGCCGACGTTCTTCGAGGCGATGACGCTCGTCGCGGCCGAGTGGTTCGCGGCGCAGCGCGCAGCACTGGCGGTCTGGGAAGTCGGTCTCGGTGGGCGCTACGACGCGACGACCGCCTTGCCCGTGCTCGCGAGCATCGTCACGACGATCGAGCTCGAGCACACCGACGTGCTCGGCGACACGATCGCGGCGATCGCGGGCGAGAAGGCGCCGATCGTGCGCGCGGGCGGCGTCGGGTTCACGGGCACGACGGGCGAAGCGCTCGACGTCGTGCGCGCACACGCGCGCGCGGTCGGTGCGACGCTGTTCGTGCTCGGCGAGCACTGCGGCGTGCGCGAGCTGCAGTGGGACGCCGAGGGCCTGCGCGGACAGCTCTGGCTGCCCGATGCACGCGTGCTGCCGTTCCTGCTGCCCGGGGCCGCGCGCTTCGAGGTGCCGGCCATGGCACTCGCAGCGGCCGCGTTCGCGCACGTGCTGCCCGAAGTGCCGCTGCGGCTGCTGCCGGCCCCGCGGCCGGCGCTGCCGTGCCGCTTCGAGGTCCGTCGCGAGCCCGATGGCGAAGTGCTGGTGCTCGACGGCGCTCACACCGAGCAGTCGCTGCAGGCCGTCGCCGACGAGCTCGCGCGCCGTTACCCGGGCCGGCGCGCTGCGGTGCTGTTCGGCTCTGCCACGGGCAAGCGCTGGCGGGAGGGCTTGAGTCGGCTGCTGCCTCTTGCCGATAGCGTCGTTGTCACCGAACTCTCGGGCACGACCAGCGAGGATCCGGCCGCGATAGCCGCGTTCCTCGCCGGAGCCGGCGTGCGGAGCGAAGTGGCGGCGGACGCCGAGTCCGGCCTCGCGGCCCTGCGCCGCAGGCCAGGCCCGCGGCTCGTCGTCGGTTCGTTCTACCTCGCCGGCCAGGTCCGCCGGTTCGTCGACGCCGAGTCGCAGCGATCCAAACAATGACCGAGAATCCTGAAGAGTCGGGCACTGTCGCGGCGCCCGTGTTCGTCGAGGACCTGTTCCTGACGGAGATGTTCCTGATCAAGGGGCGGCTGCAGCACAAGCAGAAGCGCCTGACGAACCTGCTCGAGGACTACACGCTCTCGTTCCTCGCGGTCCGCGACGCGACCCTCGTCTCGCTGCGCAGCAACGAAGTGATCCGCACGCCGAGCGTGATGGTCAACGTGGACCGGGTGATCCTCGCGCACGAACTCGTCGACGTGGCCGGCGACGAGGGCATGCGGCGCCTCGCCGCGAACGACAAGAGCTCGAAGATCCGCGCGTTCTACAGCGGGGTCACGCAATTCGAGATCTCGGGCCAGATCGAGCCGGGAGCCTACGACCTGCACCATCCCAGGATCTGCAAGTACTTCATCGTGCAGAAGCCCGTCGTGCGTGGCATCGATCTCGCGCACCCGGAGCTGGCGCTGCTGAAGAGCCTCGACTACGCGATCGTGCGGTCGGATCGCATGGCATACATCTACGACTTCGGTTAGTCCGATGTCGTGATGCCCGAGCAGAGACCTCCGACGGCTCGGATTCCGTTCCTGATCCCGCTCGAAGACGGGCCCGTGGCGCCGTTCGTCGACCGGCTCGCTGCCGTGCTCGCGGCTGCCGCAGCGGTGGCCGGCTTCGTGACGTTGTGGTGCGTCGATCCCGATGTGCGCGGGCATGGCACGCACGAGCAATTCGGCATGGACGCGTGCGGCTGGCCGATCGTGTACGGGATCCCGTGTCCGACCTGCGGCTGCACGACCGCGGCGTGCCACCTCGTGCACGGACACGTGCTGCAGGCGTTCGTCACGCAGCCGTTCGGAATGCTCGCGGCGGTCGCCGGCCTGCTGCTCGGCGCCCACGCGCTGTGGTGTCTCGTGCGCAGGCGATCGTTCGCGGACCTGCTCGTGCGCTTGCCGTTCTGGCGCCTCGTGCTGGTTGGCGCCGCCCTGCTGCTGCTCTCCTGGGGCTACAAGTATCTCGTCTGGCAGCCGTGATGCGCCGTGCCCGGCCGCGGCCTACCGCCGCGGTCGCCGCCGTGCGCCGCCGCGCGGCGTGTGCTTCGCGGCGCGGCTCTCGGGCCGCTCCGACGCGATGGCCTGCTGCAGCATCGCGAGGTACGAGGCGAACCGGCTCGGTGCGATCTCGCCGCGGGCGACAGCGGCCTGCACCGCACAGTCCTGCTGGCCGTCGTGCAGGCAGCTGCGGAACGCGCACTGCGGCAGCAGCGCGCCGATCTCCGCGAACAGGAACTGCAGCTCCTGCGAGCCGACGCAGAACAGGTGGAAGTTGCGCACACCCGGCGTGTCGAGCACGTGACCGCCGCCGGGCAGCGGCAGCAGTTCGGTGTGCGTAGTCGTGTGACGTCCCTGCCGGATGTGGCTCAGGTCGCCTGTGCGCAGCTTCAGGCCAGGGACGACCGCGTTGAGCAGCGACGACTTGCCGGCGCCCGACAGGCCCACGACGACCGTGCGGTTCGCGTGCAGCAGCTGCGCGACCTCGTGCAACGGGCCTCCGGTCTCGTGCCCCCGCTTCGTCGACGTGCCGAGCACGCGGACCTGTGCGCGCCCGTAGACGGCCGCCCACTTCACGGCGGCCTCCGCGTCGAGATCGACCTTCGTCAGCACGAGCGTCGCCGCGATCTGCTCGCGTGCCGCCGCAGCGAGGACCCCGTCGACGAGCTCGGGCTGGAACGGCGGCGAGGACACGCTCGCGACGACGAGCACGTGCGTGATGTTCGCCGCGATGACCTGCGCGCGCTCTTCGCCCTCGCCGGCCGTGCGCCGGTGCAGCTGCGAGGTGCGCGGCAGCATCGCGTCGATCGCCTTGCCCGTGTCGTCGAGCACGACGCGGTCGCCGACCGTCAGCGGCTGCTTCTCGTGCGATTTGGCCTCGAACAGCTTGCCCGCGAGCGGCAGCTGCCGGCGCTGGCCCTCGACCTCGACATGGCAGAGCTTCGCGTCGATGCGTAGAACCAGGCCCTGCTGTGATGACGGTTGCATCCGGAACGAGGTGTGTTGGAAGGCTCGCGCCGAGCCCGACGGGGGCGCTGCACCTCGGCAACGCCCGCACGTTCCTGTTGGCGTGGCTGTCGATCCGGTCGCGCGGTGGCACTCTACTGCTGCGCATCGAGGACATCGACGGCCCGCGCGTGAAGTCGGGCGCCACGGCCCAGACGATCGAGGACCTGCGCTGGCTCGGGCTCGACTGGGACGGCGAGCCCGTGCTGCAGAGCGAACGGCTGCCGCTGTACTCGGCCGCCGCCGAGCGGCTCGTCGCCGCGGGCTTCGCCTACCCGTGTGTGTGCACGCGGCGCGAGGTCGAGGAGGCCGCGTCGGCGCCGCACGAGAGCGGCAACGACGGGCCCGTGTATCCGCGCACCTGCCGTGGCCGATTCGCGAGCCTCGCCGCGGCGCGCGCGGCCACGGGCCGTGAACCGGCGCTGCGGTTCGCCGTCGACGAGGCACAGGTGCCGTTCGTCGATCTCTTCGCGGGGCCGCAGCCGGGCCGCATCGCCGGCGACTTCGTGATCCAGAAGCGCGATGGGGGACCGGCCTATCAACTCGCGGTCGTCGTCGACGACGCGGCGCAGGGTGTGACCGAAGTCGTGCGCGCCGACGATCTGCTGCCGAGCACGCCGCGGCAGCTGCTGCTCGACGAGGCGTTGCAGTTCACGCCGCCGCAGTTCGCGCACGTGCCGCTCGTGGTCGGCGGCGATGGCCTCCGGCTCGCGAAGCGCCACGGCGACACGTCGCTGCGGCATCTGCGCGAGCGAGGGGGCACCGCGGCGGCGATCGTCGGCTTCCTCGCGTTCACGTGTGGGTTGCGCGCGACGCGGGAGCCGTGTCTGCCCACAGACTTGGTGCGCGATTTCGCCTGGGAACGTGTGCCTCGCGGCCCGGTGCTCGGCGATCGTCACGGCCTGCTGCCGCAGTGATGCCGCGCCGTGCCGGGCCCCGATCCAGGGCTCATTCCGTCGGCGATCGAGAACGCCTTCCAGCTGGTCCGATGCAGGAAGTCGAGGCAATGCTCGCGTGCGGCGCCGCTGAGTCCGTGACCTGGCGTGTTTCGTGCTGCGGTGGGAGGTGAGCCGTTCCCCGCCGTCAGGAGTCGCGGCGGACCGGCATCAGCGCGAGGATGTCACGAATCTGTCGCCATGCAGCCTTCAGTTAAGAAGGGCAGCGATCCGAGGTTGTAGCGGCACCCCTGTGCCCCCCTCCTTCGCAGAGCATCAGTGCCTCGGCCCTCCCCGCGGTGCTGGAGGACTCCATGGCCCTAGAACTTGCGATACTCGACGACCAGGACAGAACCGTGCGGTCTGTCGAAGTCGGTGTGGATGAGCACTGGGTGATCGTGCACCGAGCGCAGGAGTACGCGATGCACCTCGTTGGCCGGCTGCGGAACTACTACCGCGATGCGCGGTACGAAGTGCACGAGCTGCCGGGACTGATGCGGGAGATCAGGTTGCTAGCCGAGCAGTTCCCTCCCGACAGTGCCGCAAAGCTGCTGCTCGTCGACCTCGTCGCGATCTGCCGGCTGGCGATCGAGTCGAAGCGACCGCTGGTCACGCTGACGGATTGACGGATCAGTGGGTTCGCAGCCGATCCGGCTGCAGCCCGTCGAGCCACGGTTCGTTGGCGAGCTCGGCGGCCATTCGCAACAGCTCCGAGCGGCTCGCGTCGTCGAGCACGCTGATCGCGGCATCGAGTCCTGCGTCCCAGCAGCCGATCGCGAACGCACGCGCCGAGGTCGGTGAATCGGCCGTCTGCAGGCCCGCGACGAAGACCCGCAGCTGCTCGCGGAAGCGGTCGTGCCAGGCGCGGTAGTCGAACGGACCCTTCACGTTGCCGGGCAGCGCCTGCGCGAGCAGAGCCTCGGCCGCCGGACGCAGATCGGGCGGCAACTGCGCGACGCGCTGCGCGAGCTCGCTCGCCGTCGAGCGGCCACTGCGTTCGGCAGCCTGCGCCAACCACGGGCGGACGGCGAGTCCGACGGCCGTCGTCGACACGAGCAGCGCCGCGGCGGCCATGGCCCAGAGGCGGCGGCGATGGCGCGTGCGCGCAGCGCGCTCGGCCCGCAACTGCTCGACCGCGCGCTGGCAATGTGCGGTCACCGTGCGCCAGTGCTCGAGCAGGCGGACCATGCGGCCCGGCGGGTCGTTGCCCAGGGCCGCGGTCACCGAGGTGGTCAATCGCTCGAGCGTCGCGCGCGCGAGGCGCAACCGGTCATCGGCGTCGACGGTGCCGTCGAGCTGGTGCTCGGCGAGCCCCGTCTGCTCGAGGGCGATCTGCGTCTCGACGTCGCGCAGGTCGCGGCCGTAGAGCACGCCGCGCTCCTCGGGCATGTGCACGGTCAGGAACAGCAGGCAGTCGCGGCGATCGTTGAGGACCTGCAGGCGGTTCGCGAACGTGCTCGATGGGTCGTCCTGCAGCATGCCGTAGAGCGAAGCCAGCTCGACGTTGCGCCGCACGGCGGCATCGACCTCACGCTTGCGCCGGCGCACTTCCTCGACGCGTTCGCGCAGCCGCGTGACTTCACCGCGCTCGTGCTCGTCGCCGGGCTGGAGGCCCGCGACCGCGCGTTCCATGTCGAAGAGGCCCGTCGTCCAGTGTCCGCGCGAGAGCGCCTGCTCGGCGCCTTCGGCGAGCCGGTCGCGCGTCGCGCGTGCCTGCTCGATGCGCAGCCGCAGTGCTTCGATGCCGTCCTGCAGCTGGCCGCGCGGTTGCGACCCGCGGTCGACGAAGGCTTCGAGGATGCGCAGCGAATCGAGTCGGCCGAGCGCGAGCTGCAGCGGACGCACGGGCACGGGCACGGCCTGCAGCTTCTGTTGCGCGTCGGCCAGCAGCGCCCAGGCCTGCTCGGTCAGGTGTGCGAGAGCCTGGCTCAGCACGTCGTGCGCCGGGGCCACCTGCTGCAGGTGCGGGAACTCCTCGGCGAGGTTCGCGAGCGTGATCTGCAGGCTGCGCAGGCCGACCGCGCCGCCGGCCACCTCGCTGCGCGTGCGACGCTGGCACGCGGTTGCGGCGGCCTTGACGAGGTGCATCAGCGGCTGCAGCGCAACCGCGTCCCACAGCGGGCCGACGCTCTCGACGTTCGGTTCGGCCCTCGCGACGCGATCGAAGTAGAAGCCGAGCCGGTGCAGCTGGTCGCGGCGGCGCGCCGCCGTCGGCGACGCGCCACCGAGGCGGGCCGCCATGCGGTCCACTGCCGCTTCGGCCGCACGCAGGTCGAGTTGCCGTTCGGCGGCCGTGATCGCTTCGACGTCCGCGGCGAGCTCACGCCGCGCTTCCGCGAGCTGGTCGCCGAGCCTGCGCAGGAACGCGATCGGGTCGCGGTGCAGCAAGCCGACCGTGGCCGGTGTCTCCTCGCCTTGGATCGGGCAGCCGCAGGGCAGCGCGCGCGCTGCCTTGACGAGTGCCTCGAGCTCTTCGAGCCAGCTCGCGCACGGCGCGAACTCCTCGGCGCGGCAGAACGTGGTGACCTGTTCGGCCGCGCGCGCCAGCAGCGTGCCTGCGGCCCGACACAGGTCGCGGCGCCACCGCAGCGTCGGCAGGTGGCGCGGGAACCGCGCCAGCACCCGGGCCGCGACGCGGAGCTCGCGCGCGACCGTTGCGGGCTCGGTCGGTTGTGCAGAAGGGACGCGCAGCAGCCCGGGCAGACGCTCCGCGAGTCGATGGCACCTCCGCCAGCAGCGCCGGTGTGCGGGCGAGACGCGCGCCGTGATGGCCGGCTCGTGCTCGAGGCGGCCCGAGACCGCGTCGTCGAGCACAGCTTCGTCGGGGTGCCCCTCGAGGCGATCGGCGAGAGTCGCCAGCGTCGTTGCGAGTGCGGCAGCACCCGGCCGCTCGGCCGGGTTCGCCGCCATGCACGCGCGAACGATCGCGACGACGTCGGCGTGCTGCAGCGGCCCGGTTGGATGGCCGCCGCGCAGCAGCCAGTCGAGAGTCGCCCCGAGCCCGTAGACGTCGAACGCCGCGTCGGGCGGCGCACCGCGGCTCGCTTCGGGCGGTGAGAAACCGTGGCTGCCGCCCGTGAACGCGACGGCGCCTGCCGGGCGCGACGCGGCGATCGGGCGCGTATGCTCGAAGTCGAGCAGCAGCGTCGTCGCGTCCATGCGCAGCAGGTTCCGCGGCTTGACGTCGCCGTGGCAGATGCCCGCCGGAGCGGCCTGGACGCGCAGGCCGTGCAGCCTCGCGAGCGTCGCGGCGACCGGCGCCATCAACCTGCAGGCGAGGGCCGCCGGCAGCGCGCCCGACTCGGCGACCAGCGAGTCGAGGTCCGTGCCGGCCTCGAAGTTCATCGTCACACACGGCCGATTCGTCGCGGCATCGATGCCAGCGTCGCGATAGACGACGACGCCAGGACCGGCTGCGAGTCGCGCCATCGCGAGCTCGTATTCGGCCTCCGCCATGGAGCCCGCGACGAAGACCTTCGTCACCAACGCGACGCCGCTCGTCGGGTCGCTTGCCACGTACACCGTTCGTTCGGGCGAGCAGTGCAGCACGCGCGTGGGCTCGGCGGTGGCGGCAGAACGGGACATCGTGGCGCGGAAACAACCAGCTCGGTGGGGCAACGCGAGCAGGTTCTGGGAGTGGAGGTCCGGGGCGGCCTGGCCGCCGGGTGGTGAGGACTCCCCGGAGGTTACCAGACCGCAGGGCCGCGTGTGGGCTGGACCTGGGACACTTCGACGGAATCCCGACGCCAGGGGATACTCACCCCGGGTTGCACTGGCGATAATCCGACAATGCCAGTCCACCTCGAGATCACAGACCGGTCGGGTTCGCGCGAAGTCGAGATGGATCCCGACACCTTCTGGATCGGGGGAGCGCGGTCGGGCTGTGAGGTCACACTGGACCTTCCAGGTGTTTTCGGGCGCGTGCTCGAAGTCGCGCGCGACGACCATGGCCGCCTGCGTGTCCGCGCCGAGCCGGGGCTGCCGTTCCCGATCCGCTGTGCGCTGGGGACCATCGGGTCGCGGTTCGAGAACTTCCTCGACGGCGACGTGCTGAACCTCGGGCCTGCACTCGTGAAGCTGCGCTTCCGCGCGGATGCCACCGGCGACGCGATCGTCGCGATCGATCCCGCGACGCTCGGCGCCGCACCGGGCTCGCCGGTCGGCGCGTGGTACCGGACCTTCATGGAGATGGCCGATCATCTCGAAGGCCTCAAGAGCCAGGAGCAGATGATCCCGGCCGCGATGGCCGCGATCCTGCGCGCGACGGGAGCCGACCGCGTGCACGTCGTGCTCGACACCGACGACGGCTCGCAGTCGTTCTTCATGAGCCGGCCCGAGGATCGGCGCGCGTTTCGCGTGAGCCGCTCGCTCGTCGAACAGGTGCTCGAGGCCGGCCGCGTCGTGCACGTGCCCGTGGCCGCGTCGGACCCGATCGCGCGGACGTTCCACAGCATCCGCAGCGAAGGCATCTCGTCGGCCGTGGCGCTGCCGATCCAGGCGCTCGGCAAGACCCTCGGCGTGTTCTATGCCGATTGCACGCGCGAAGGCGCCGTGTTGTCTGCCGAGGACCTGCAGCGTGTCGCGTTCTGCAGCCGCATCCTCGCGACCGCGCTCGGCAACCGCGTGCTCGTGCGCAGCCTGCTCGATCTCGAGGCGAACACGTCGCAGGCGCCGCACTGGGCCCTCGAGACGAGGAGTCCCGCGTGCGCGGAGATGGTGCAGCGGGTCAAGCTCTATGCGCCGGCCGACTACACGGTCCTGTTGCGCGGCGAGACCGGTACCGGAAAGGAAGTCATCGCGCGAGCGCTGCACGAGCTCTCGCGCCGCAGCAAGGGACCGTTCGTGCCCGTCAACTGCGCGGCGATCCCCGAGCAGCTCATGGAGAGCATGCTGTTCGGCCACGAGAAGGGTTCGTTCACGGGCGCGATGCAGGCCCGGCGCGGTCACTTCGAGGAAGCGCACGGCGGCACGATCTTCCTCGACGAGATCGGCGACATGGCGCTCGAGCTGCAGGCGAAGATCCTGCGCGTGCTGCAGGATCGCATCGTCGTGCCGATCGGCGGGCGCCGCCAGACGCGCGTCGACGTGCGCATTCTCGCCGCGACGCACCAGGATCTCGAACGCATGGCGCGCGAGGGTCGCTTCCGCGAGGACCTCTACTACCGGCTGCGCGAGCTCGAGATCGTGCTGCCGCCGCTGCGCGAGCGGCGCGAGGATCTGCGCGGCCTCACGACGCGGTTCCTGACCGAAGCCGCCGAAGAGCTGGGTTACGCCGAGGTGCCGGCGCTGTCGCCCGAGGCGGAGCTGCGGCTCGCGACCGAGCACTGGCGCGGCAACATCCGCGAGCTGCGCCACGTGCTGAAGGGCGCCGCGCTGCGCGCCGGTGGGGGCGCGATCCTCGAGGCCCACCTCGATCTCGACCGGCGCCTCGAGCGCAGTGCAGTGCCCGCGGCCGTGCCGGCGCCTGCCGAGCCGTCCGCGGCGGATGCCGGCCCAGCGACGTGGAAGGAGCGCCTCGAACTGCAGGAGAAGGAGGCGCTGCAGCGCACGCTGGCCGAAGCGAACGGCAACCTGACTCGCGCGGCGGACCTGTTCGGCGTGCCGCGCACGACCTACCGCGAGAAGCTCGTGCGGCACGGCCTGCTCGAGGCGTGAACGCCGCCCGCGCGCTCGCGCGGACACCGCGGCGGGAGGCTCGTTACCATTGCGGCCTCGGACCTCGCGAACTCGAGCCTCCACCAAACCCCGGATGTCCCTCGACGCCACCCATGTCGTGCTCGTGCAGCCTCGGCGCGCCTCGAACCTCGGCGCCGTCGCGCGCGCGATGAAGAACTTCGGCATGTGCCGCCTGACGCTCGTCGCCTCGCGCATCGGCTCGTGGACCGACGCGTGGCGCATGGCCGTGCAGGCCCGCGACGTGCTCGAAGGAGCTGCGACCGTCGATCGCGTCGAGCAGGCGCTCGCGGACGCGACGTGGATCGTCGGCACCACGAACCGCCCGCTGCCGGGACAGTCGCTGCTGACTCCGCGCGAGGTCGCCGAGCTGGCCGCGGAACGTGGCGCGCCGACGCTGCTGTTCGGCTGCGAGGAGAGTGGTCTCGGCAATCGCGATCTGCTGCGCTGCCACGACGTCTCGATGATCCCGGTCGCTCCGGAGCAGTCCTCGCTGAACCTGGCCCAGGCCGTCCTCGTCTACGCGGCGGAACTGTTCGCAGCGGCCGCGCGGCGTGAGCCAGCGATCGGCGTCGCTGTGGCGGCACCACCCGCGATGGCCAGTGCCAGCTTGATGCAGCATCTGGAACGGTCGCTGCGCGACGGACTCATGCAGTCGGCGTGGGCGGACAGGAGCCGGTCCGGCGATGCGATCGGCGAGCTGATGCAGCCGTTCTACCGCGCCCGTCTGACCGACGACGAAGTGCGGGCATGGCTTGTTGCGCTGAGCCGCGTCGTGCGTCCGCCAACGCGCTCCACCGCCATCGAGTAGCGCCCGAGGCTCGACGAGTGACGTGCCTTGTCAGATGGCACATCCTGGGCGAATCACGCGATACTCGAAGCGCTTCACGCGCTACCTTCCCCCGCTTGTCATCCCGACCTTCCGATTCCCTTGCCACGCTGATCGTCATCGGCGACGTGCACCGCTGGTGGCGCAATGCCGACTCGACCTTCCTCGAGCGCACGCGACCTGACCTGGCGATGTTCGTCGGCGACCTCGGGGACGAGGACGTGGAGATCGCGCGCGTCGTCGCCGCGCTGCCTGTGCCCAAAGCCGTCATCCTCGGCAACCACGATGCCTGGCAGAGCTTCGGCCGCAAGGCCTGCACCGCGAAGCTGCGCGACGTGCTGTCGGTGTTCGGCGAGGATCACATCGCCTACACGGTTCGCGAGGTGCCGAGCGCTTGCGTGTCGGTGATCGGGGCGCGGCCCTTCTCGTGGGGTGGCCCGAGCCTGCGCAGCCCCGAGCTCTACGACGAGATCTACGGGATCCACACGATGCGGCAGTCGGCTGCGGCGATCGTCGATGCGGCGCGCAACGCGCAGCATCGCGACCTCGTGATCCTCGCGCACAACGGGCCGCTCGGGCTCGGCGCCGAGACGCAGGACATCTGCGGCAAGGACTTCGGCAAGCCGGGCGGCGACTGGGGCGACCGCGACCTCGCGCTCGCGATCCAGCGCATCGAGGGTTTCGGGCTGCGCGTGCGCGCCGTGATCGCCGGCCACATGCACCATCGCGTCGTGCATCCGCGCGGCGCCGAGCGCACGCGCTTCGTGCGCCGCGGCGACACGTTGTTCGTGAACACGGCCTACGTGCCGCGCGTGCGCCAGACCGAGGACGGGGACGAGCTGTCCTACTTCGTGCGCACGCAGTGGCGCGCCGGCGAATGCGTGTCGATCGAGGAGGTCTGGGTCGACCTGCACGGCGACGAACGCGAGGCCACCGTGCCGAAGTTCGTCGAGATCGACGGCCTGGCGCCCGTCGTCGACGAGACGCAGGAGTAGTGGCGCTCTTGCACTGGCGCGGGGCTCAGTGCTTGCTCTCTGCGGCGACCTGCTCGACCTGCCGCCAGACGCGCAGCAGGTTGCCCGACCAGATCTTGGCGATCTGCGCTTTCGTGTAGCCGCGCGCGACGAGCTCGCGTGTGACGTTGCGGCTCTCGCTCGCGTCGTTCCAGCCGGCGATGCCGCCGCCGCCGTCGAAGTCGCTGCCGATGCCGACGTGGTCGATGCCGATCACCTTCACGATGTGGTCGATGTGGTCGACGAAGTCGCGCACGTTGGCCTTCGGGTGCTTCTGGTCGATCGCGGGCAGGCCTGCGCGGTACTTCGTCCAGCGCGCCTCCCGCTCCTCGTCCGACAGCGCGGGTGCATCCGGATCTCGCGCGCGGTCGAGGCCGCACTCGGCGCGCCAGGCCCGCAGGGCCTCGTCGCGAGCCTTGTCCACCTTCACGAACTCGGCCAGCGCCACGCACTGCACGACGCCACCCTTCGCCGCGAGCGCGCGCAGCTGCTCGTCGTCGAGGTTGCGCGTGTGCGCGTTCACGGCGTGGGCTCCCGAGTGCGAGGCGATGACCGGAGCGCGGCTCGCCTCGACCGACTGCAGCATCGCCGCGCGGCTGCTGTGAGAGACGTCGACCATGATGCCGACGCGGTTCATCTCGGCGATCGCCTTGCGTCCGAGCTCGCTGAGGCCGTTGTGCAGCGGCTCGGCCGGCGTGTGCGAATCGCCGAGCTGGGAGTGGCGGTTGTGCGCGATGCTCATGTAGCGCGCGCCGCGCGCGTGGAACTGCTCGACCAGCGCGAGGTCCTCGCCCATCGGGTAGCCGTTCTCGATGCCGATGCAGGCGATCAGCTTGCCGTCTTTGTGTAGCCGCTCGGCTTCGTCCGGCGTCGTCGCGAGTCCGATCGTGTCGCCGTGCAGCCGCACCATGCGGTGGATCGCGTCGAACTTCGCGTTGGCTGCGGCGAGGGCGCGCTTGTAGCCGCCCTCGTTCAGCGGCCCCTGGCCGACGTAGACGATGAAGAACGCGCAGTCGTAGCCACCTTCGCGCATCTTCGGGAAGTCCACCTGCTGGTTGCCGCGCACCGTCGGGTCGTACCGGCGCTGGAACTCCTCGCGCGTCTTCGGGTCGTCGGGCAGCGACTCGGGGGCGAGCTTCGGGTCGATGTCCTTGTGCGTGTCGAGCGTCAGGCACTGGTCGTGGATCGCGTCAGCCGCCTTCGTGTCGGCCGGTCGTGGGGGAGTTCCGCTCGTGGCGCAGCCCAGGATGGGCAGGGCGGCAACGAGAACGACGCAGTGCAGCGGGGACATGTGGGCAGGCGTAGCGTCCGGGGTCGCTCCGGGCCAGGGGTGGCTCGCGTTTGCAGGGGCGGGGTGTGCGGGGTCCGCGGCGCTGCCGCCTCGGCTGGCGCGATGGCATGATTCCGTGAACCCCCGACGGCCGCGGCAGCGACTCACGATGCACCCATGACCAGCATGCCGGCTCCCGATCGCCTGCTCGCCGACGCTTCGTTGCGTCCGCGCGCGGGCGCGGCATCATCGTCGCCCCTCGATGGCCGAAACCGCGGACTTCGTCGTCGTCGGTGGTGGCATCATCGGCTGCTCGGTGGTGCACCACCTGGCACTGCTGCTGCCCCGCTCGACGCGCATCGTGCTGCTCGACCGTGGGCCGATCGCCGGCGCCACGTCGGGGTCCTGCATGGGGCACCTCATGGTGACGCCCGACGACCGGCAGGAATACGCGTTCTCGGCCACCAGCGTGCGGCTGTGGCGCGAGCTGCACGGGCGGCAGGGCGGCTTCGACTACAACCCGACCGGCGCACTCTACCTCGCCGAGGCCGACGAGGATCTCGAGCTGCTGCCGCAGCTTCACAGGCAGTTCACCGAGAACGGCGACCGCGCCGACATCCTCGATCCGCAGCAGCTGCGTGAGCTCGAGCCCGGGCTCGCGCACGACATCCCGGGCGCGCTCTACTACCCGGGCGACGGCGTCGTGTTGCCGATGCTCGCGTGCAGCGCGATGCTGCGCGAAGCGAGGCAGGCGAACGCCAACATCGCCGTGCGTCCTGATTGCGCGGTGCTCGGCTTCGACCGCGACGGCGACCGCATCACCTCCGTGCGCACGGCGGACGGCGCGATCGGCACGCGCACGGTCGTCAACGCGACCGGCGTGTGGGCGCCCGAGCTCGCGCAGATGCTCGGCCAGCCGCGCCTGCCGATCTACCCGCGCGCGGGCAACCTCGCGATCACGGGCCATCACGTCTCGCCGATCCGCACGCAGCTGCTCGAAGTCAGCTACCTGCGGTTCGCGCACGGCGCCGCGAAGGTCGACCCGACGCGGACCGACAATGATCCCGGCGGTCACGCGGTCAACATGCAGCCGCAGACGAACGGCGGCTGCCTGATCGGCAGCACGCGCCAGTTCCGCGGTTTGGACCGCACGCTGAACCGCGAGCTGCTGCACCGTTCGCTGTCGCGCGCGCAGCGTTACGCGCCGGGCCTGCGACACGCGCCGATCGTGCGCACGTGGGTCGGGCTGCGGCCGTATTCGATCGACAAACACCCGCTGATCGGCCCGTGGCCGCACGTGCAGGGGCTCTGGATCGCTGCCGGACACGAAGGGCTGGGCATCTCGCTGGCGCCGATCACGGGCCGGCTGATCGCGCAGCAGATCGCGGGTCTGCCGTGCGACGTCGACCACCGGCCGTACCTGCCGGCGAGGTTCGCGTCATGAGCGGCCGCATCGACGGTTCGGGCGAGCGCGCGGTGATCCGGTTCACGTTCGCGGGCCGCACCGTGCAGGGCCACGCGGGCGACACGATCGCGATGGCGCTCTACGCGTCGGGCGAACGCGTGCTGCGCAACAGCAGCCGCGAAGGCGAGCCGCGCGGTGTGCTCTGCAACATGGGCATCTGCTACGAGTGCCTCGTCGTCGTCGACGGCAGGACCGTGCGCGCCTGCACGACCGTCGTCGGCGAGGGCATGCGCGTCGAGTGCGGGGGCAGGCCATGACGGACCGCATCCTCGAGGCAGATGTCGGCATCGTGGGCGCGGGCCCCGGTGGCCTCGCGGCCGCGAACCGGCTCGCGCGCGCGGGACTCTCGGTCGTCGTGCTCGACGAAGGCCAGCGTGCGGGCGGCCAGATCTTCCGCCAGTTGCCCGAGGGTGCCATGGGCTCCGCGATCGCGCAGCCGCCGAGCCATCACCACGGTCATCGTCTGCTCGACGAGTTCGCGCGCGCGAACGCGACGCTGGTGAGCGGGGCCACCGTTTGGGACGCGCGGCCGGGGCGGCTCTGGTTCGAGCGCGGCGAGGCGTCGTGCCTGTTGCGCTGCGAGCACATCGTGCTCGCGCCGGGCGCCTACGACCGCTGCATCGCGTTCCCCGGTTGGACACTGCCCGGCGTCATGACGGCCGGTGCGCTGCAGGTCATGGTGCGCGGTTTCGGCGTCGTGCCGGGCAAGCGCGCGCTGGTCGCCGGATCGGGGCCGCTGCTGCTGCCGACGGTGACGGCGCTCTCGAGTGCCGGCGTGCAGGTCGTGGCCGCCCTCGAAGCGAGCTCACGCCTGGCTGCGCTGCGTGCGCTGCCGGGCGTGCTCGGTCACGGCGCACGCCTTCGCGAGGCGTTCTGGTACGCGCGGAAGCTGCTGGCCGCCGGCGTGCGGCTGCGCTGGGGTTGGACGGTGTTCGGCTGCGAAGGTGATGGCCGCGTGCAGCGCGCCGTGATCGGCAAGGTCGATCGCGATGGCCGGCCGCGCCGCGAGACCGCGCAGACGATCGAGGTCGACGTGATCGGAGCGGGGTTCGGGCTCGTGCCGTCGATCGAGCTCGGCTTGCAGCTCGGCTGCGACTCGCACTTCGTCGCAGCACGCGGTGGGCACTGCCTGCGCGTCGACGGCGAGCAGCGTACGTCGGTCGCGCGCGTCTTCGCGGCCGGTGAGATCTGCGGCATCGGCGGCGCCGAGACCGCGATCGCGGAGGGGGAGCTCGCGGCGGCCGCGATCGTGAAGGAACGCAAGGGCCTCGCGGTCGAGCCGCGGCTCGCGAGCAGGGCCGCCGCCGAGCGGGCTGCGGCCGACGCGATGTTGCGCGCGTTCGCGCCGCTGCCGGGGCTGCACGAGCTCGCGTTGCCCGACACGGTGATCTGCCGCTGCGAGGACGTGACGCTGCAGCGCGCGCGCGACGCGGCCGCGCTGCACGGACCGTCGTTGCGCGCGATCAAGCTCGGCTGTCGCGCGGGCATGGGCCCGTGCCAGGCGCGCATCTGCGGCCCGTCGCTGCAGGCGCTCGCGTGCCAGGCGCCCGCGATGGTCATGGACAAGCCCGTCGTCCAGATCCCGCTCAAGCCCGTGAGCACGCAGACGATCCTCGAGGCGCCGCCCGCATGACGGCCTCGCCGAGCAGCTCCGGCAATGCGAGACGGCGGCGCCCGGCCGCGTCAGCACTGCTCGCGCTGTGTGCTGCGTGCACGGCACCGGCACCGGTGGCGCCACCGGCACCAGCCGCGTGGGACGCGGAGCCGTGGCCGGTTGCCGACGCGCTGTTCCAGCGCGACCCGCGCTGGCTCGGCGGCGACGCGGTCTACTCGGTCGACCTCGGCGGCGATCGCATCCTCTGGTTGTTCGGCGACTCGTTCGTCGCGACCAGCGACCGCCGCGACCGCCGCGAATCGAAGATGGTCCGCAACAGCCTCGCGGTGCAGCAGGGACGCGACCCGGCGCACGCGACGCTGTCGTTCCACTGGCGCACGCGCGAGGACGGCGAGCCGGCGCCGTTCTTCGCGCACGAAGGGGAGGTCGGCTTCTGGCCGCTGCACGGGATCCGCATCGCGGGCGGGCCCCTGCTGCTGTTCCAGACCCGCGTGCGCGACACGCCGGGCCAGGGTCTCGGATTCGCGATCGACGGGTGGCGCCTCCTGTGCATCGACGAGCCCGACGTCGATCCGGCGCAGTGGCGGTGGCGCGAAGTGACGCTGCCTCCGACTTCGCTGCCGGTAGTCGCCGGCACCGCCGCCTGGCGCGAGGGTGATCACGTGATGGCGCTCGGCACGCTCGGCCACGGACCACATCGAGGTCTCTTGTGCCGCATGGCGCTCGCGGAGCTGCGGAGCGGCAGTGCGAGCATGCAATGGTGGGACGCCGGTCGCTGGGTGTCGGAGCCGCCGGCGAGTTCGTTCGTGCTCGACGACGCCGGCCCCGAGTGCTCGCTGCATCGTCTGCAGCGCGGCTGGCTGCACGTCTACAGCCGCGGTTTTGGTGCCACGACCGTGGCCGTGCACACGGCGGCCGAGGTCTCGGGGCCCTGGTCCGCGCCGTGTGACGTCCTGACTCCACCCGAAGCGCGCGAGGAGAGGCCGTTCGTCTATGCGGCGAAGGCCCATCCGGCGCTCGACGCGGAGCGCGGTTGGCTAGCGATCAGCTACGCGACGAACTCGTTCGACTTCGCGCAGCTGTTCAGCGTGAGCGGCCAGCAGAAGCTGTACTGGCCGAGGTTCTGGCGCGTTCGCGCGCGGTGACGCCGGCGCGGGCTGCCTCGAAACACCGCCGCGGCGACGCATCGGAGCCGTTTGCTCTCGACGTGTCGCCGCGGCGTTCGCGGGCGCTCAGGCGCACGAACGTGCGCGAGTCTGCGCCTACTTCTTCTTCGGCTCGTCCTTCTTGGGCTCCTTGGCCTTCTCACCGGACTTCGCCTTGTCCTCGTCCATCTTCTTCACGGCAGCCTCTGCTGCTTCCTTCGACGGGTACTCGGCGCCGACGGTCGTGATCACGGCCTTCTTCGGCTCTGCCCCGTCGAACTTCTTCTGCGCGGCCTCAGCCGCCTTCTTGTCCTTGTCGTACTGGCCCTTTGCCTTCGTGTACTCCTCGTCGAGCGCCTTGTTCTTCGCTTCGAGAGCCTCCTTCGTGATCACCTCGAGCTTGTCTCCCGACTTCGCGATCACGAAGACCGGTGCCGGCTTTGCAGGCGTGGCAGCAGGCGGTTTCTGGCCCGCGGGCTTCGGGGGGTCCTGGCCCTGGGCGGTGAGGAACATGGTCGAGCACAGAATGCTCGCCACAAGCAAACGGATCGTCATACTCGAGTCTCCTCTCGGGTTGGGGTCTCGACCAACTACGGGTCGATCCTGGTCGAACGCCGTAATGGGCGCAATGCTCCCAACCCCGCAAGGAGGGCTCGCAGAATTCGCAGGGCCGACGTTTGCCGTTGCGTCAGACGAGGCTACTGCGCGTCCTGCTCCCGGTGGAGCCGGGCAAGTTCAAAGCGCGCGGCCTGCTGTGTTACCTTTCATTCCGCGTGCTCGCTTCCGCATCGATCTCGTGCCGGTTCCTGATGGCCGCCGTCGGCCTGGCCGCGCTTCCGAGTGCACAGGACAAGGCTCCGGTTCCCGACGCGGCGGCGCGCGCGGCCGTGCAGTCGGAGCTGCTCGAACGCCTCGCGTCGATCATGACCTCGCCCGGCGAAGGCAGCGCGTGCGAGCGCCTGCTCGCCGCCGCCTCGGATCCGGCGGCGTCGCCTGCGCTGCGCTACGAGCTGCTGCAGCAGGTCATGCGATGCGCTCGCGCCGCGGGGGACATGGCCGCGGGTCTGCGCGCGGCCACGGCACTCGTCGAGCGGTTTGACGTGACGGGCGTGCACGAGGCGTTCCTCGCGCAGGCGGAGGCCGATCCGCGCGTGCCGCGCCAGACGGTCGCGGCGGCCTGCCTCGACGCCGCACAGCAGCTGCTCGAACACGATCACGCCGCGTTCTCGGCGGCGTTGGCGAGAGCACGTCGCCTCGCGGAGTGCGACGCGCCGCGCGGACTGCGCGCCTGCGTGGCCTGCGCGGCAGCCGATCTCGAGCTCGTGCGGGCCGCCTGGGAGCGTGTGCAGGCAGCACCGCACGAACCGGGCCTCGCGCTCGCCTGGCGCACGACCTGGCGCGGCGAGTGGCCGGAAGAGATCGAAGCGGTCGGCGACGGAACGGATGCGATCGCCCGCATCCTGCGCAGCAAGATCACGGCGCGAACGGAGCCTCGCGACCTCGTGGCGCTCGCGCGCGCCGGCGAGCAGTGGTTGAGCCGGCGCCAGCACGAACGCGAGCCGATCGTGCAGCGCAACCTGAGCCGGCGCGCGATGCAACTGCTGCTGCCGATGGCGCTGACCGACACGAAACCCGTCGCCGCCGCGGATCGCGGTCCCGCCGCGGCTCCGGCGATCGCGGCCGACGAAGTCGAGCGTGTGCGGCGGCTGCTCGATCGCGCGACCGAGCAGGCCGTCACACCGGAGGCGGGCGTACTCCGATTCGCGGACGCCGCCGACCTCGATCGCCTGCTGATCGCGGGCGGCGAGTGGCGCATCGAGCAGGGACGGTTGTGCGGCCGCAGCCTCGGCCCCGACGTCGCGACGCGGGCCACTGCGCGGTTCGCGTGGCGGCGCATCGATTGCGTGACGTTCCGCGCCGGAATCCAGTCTGCCGACGGCCTGAACCTGCGCCTCGCGGTCGGCAACGTGAACGTGCTGTTCAACTGGGAGGTCGCGGACTGCAACCACTTCTACTTCGGCGACACGCGGACGGCGGCCGCGCCGCGCGTGCTGCAGGCGGGGAAGGAGCACACGATCCAGCTGCGCCAGTGCGGCGATCAGGTGGCCGTGTGCGTCGACGGCCATCGGGTCGCGGCGGGGCCCGGCCGGCTCGACGGCACCGTGACGGTCTACCCGGCGCTCGGCAGCGAGATCTTCGTGCGCAGCATCGACGTCGTCGGCGACGTCGACCTGGGCCGGGTCGTCGCGGACCACGGGTCCTCGCGTTGAGTCCGTGCCCGGCACCTGCATCGGAGGTTCGTGCTCGCGGCAGCGCGCGCGACACTGCTAGCATGCCGCCAGCCCGAGTCTGGAGACTGCGCTCATGACCACCCAAGCAGAGATCACCAACATGGCCGTGTTCTGCGACTTCGAGAACGTCGCGCTCGGCGTTGCCGACGCGAAGTACGCGAAGTTCGACATCGACAAGGTCCTCGACCGCCTGCTGCTGAAGGGCAGCATCGTCGTCAAGAAGGCCTACTGCGACTGGGATCGCTACAAGAGCTGGAAGGGCGTCATGCACGAAGCGGCCTTCGAGCTGATCGAGATCCCGCACGTGCGCATGTCCGGCAAGAACTCGGCCGACATCCGCCTCGTCGTCGATGCGCTCGACCTCTGCCACACGAAGGCGCACGTCGACACGTTCGTGATCATCAGCGGCGACTCGGACTTCTCGCCGCTCGTCAGCAAGCTGCGCGAGAACAACAAGGTCGTGATAGGCGTCGGGGTCAAGAACTCGACGTCGGACCTGCTGATCGCGAACTGCGACGAGTTCATCTTCTACGACGACCTCGTGCGCGAGAAGCCGGCGCGCAAGCACGCGCAGGACGAGAAGGCGGGGGGCCGCACCGCGAAGGCCGCGTCGAACGAGCGCAAGACGGGCAGCGACGACCGCGTGCAGGAGGCGCTCGATCTGATCCTCGAGACGATGGAGGCGCTCGCGAACGAACGCGGCGAGGACGGCAAGATCTGGGGCTCGATGGTCAAGCAGGCACTGAAGCGCCGCAAGCCGGGGTTCAACGAGACCTACTACGGCTTCCGCTCGTTCAACGATCTGCTCGAGGAGGCCGAGGCGCGCAACATGCTGAAGCTCACGCCGTCCGAGAGCTCGGGCGCCTACCTCGTGCGCATGATCGACAACGGCGGCTGAGAGCGGTGCGATCGCGGCGAAGACGGCCGCTCCGACGCCGTTGAGCCGCGCCCGCTGCGGGCGTCGGCTCCAACGCAGGCGGCCCAACCCCGCTGATTCGCCCGCTTCCTAGTAGGCGCGCCAGGAGAAGGCGTCCGTCAGGCCGAACTGCAGTCCGAGGTTGCACGGCGCGCCTCCGACCGGGACCAGGTCGATCTGGCCGCCCTGCAGGAAGAACTGGAAGCCGGTCAACGAGGGGTCCATCGGAGCCTCGAACGCGAACACCGAGCCGATGGTCAGGATGTCGAACGTCGCGTGGCTCGTGCAGGAGCACACGAACAGCGGCGCGCTCGGATCGGAGAAGCCGAGGATGATCACCGGGACGAACACCGGGTTCAGGTTGCCGAGCGTCGCGCGCACGTAGCCACCGACGGCAGGCGATCCCTCGACCTTGAAGGTGGCCGTGTCACAGCCGCCGCCGAGGTTCGTGATCGCGCCGGGCTGGCTCGTCGACGTGCCGTAGAGCTTGAAGGGCCAGCCCTGGTTGCTCGGCGGCGGTCCATTCGGGACGGGCACCCACGTCGGCGAGACGGCGGGGTCCAGGCCGAGGCCGTTGCCGGTCTGCTTCACGAAGGGCGTGGTCAGCGGCGGCGTGAAGTCGAGACCGGACGCGAAGCCGAACTGCAGCCAGTAGACGCCCGAGGTCAGCGTGAGCGGAGTTGCCAGCGTGACCTTCATCGACTGGATGATGCGCAGGTTCTCGAGCGGTGCCGTGTCCAGGGACCGGCGGACGCCCGTCATCGTGTTCGCGACCGTGTAGCCCGCGGTCGTCGCGAGGTTGTTCAGGATGCCGGGGCTGCCCGCGACCGGCGTGCCGACGCCCGGCGGGCCGCCGCCGTAGATCTCGAGGAAGACGCCGGTGCCGGTCGGCGCCGTGGCCCCGAACGTGTAGGCGAACACTTCGATTGCATTGATGGTCCACGTGCCGTTGACCGCGAAGTCGTCCGCGAGGTAGCGCGAAGGAACGACCCAGGCCTGAGAACCATGGCCATACAACGTCGCGCCCGTGCCGAGCGGTGGGGCCTGTGCTTGCACGACGCTGGCAGGACTGCCGCCGAAGCCACCGGTCGGGTGCGTGACGAAGGGACCGTTCGAGTAGATCTCGGCGCCTTGTGCGGCGAGAGAACATGACAGGGCGAGCAGGGACAGGATTCGCGGACTCATCTCATTCACGGGACGTGCAGGAACGTTTCGGATCGCCACCGGACGCTGTCGTCAGGCGCAGAGGGCTCCCGAAGCATACACAGCCCCAGCGTGTTCGCGCACCGGGAGTCGTGCGCACTCTCGTGCAGCCGCGCGCTCGCGAGATCTCCGCATCCTGCGCTGGTTCCGAAGCTTCCGTCCTGACGCAAACCGGCGAGAGCCCGCTGCAGGCGCTTCGTTGCTCGCAGAGCCGCCGCTGCCAGCGGGACCTCGTCGCTGCGCCTTCGGGCCGAAGCAGAGCCGGAATCGACGCGGCCCTGCGGGCGCACGACCGAGAGCTCCGAGCGATTCGCACGATACCGGTCGAGCACGCGGCGAGCAGTCGTGGAAGTCGAGTCGACCGCGGCACCGGACGGACGGCGCACCGCGCGCGAGCCGTTCGCATGCACCTTCCGACCCTGCATCCACGTCGAGCTTCTGGTGCCGAAGTTGACCACCCACCAAGCCGACCCTATCGTCTCTCGGCTCGCGGACGGGCACGCTTCCCTTGCAGAAAACAATCACCCTCGGCACAGGCCTGCAGATCGGCGGCGACTCCTTCGTCGTCATGGCGGGGCCCTGCGCGGTCGAGACGCGCGAGCGCCTTTTCACTGCGGCGGACTCCGTGTTGGCAGCCGGTGCTGCCGTGTTGCGCGGCGGCGCCTTCAAGCCGCGCACCTCGCCGAAGTCGTTTCAGGGGCTCGGTGAGCAGGGTCTGCGCCTGCTGCAGGAGGCGTCGCAGCGCACGGGCCTGCCGGTCGTCACCGAGGTCATGGACCCTCGCGACGTCGAGCTCGTCGCGGCGCACGCGGCGATCCTGCAGGTCGGCAGCCGCAACATGCAGAACTTCCCGTTGTTGCGCGAAGTCGGCCGCCAGCGGAAGCCCGTGCTGCTGAAGCGCGGAGCCGCCGCGACGCTCGAGGAGCTGCTGAACGCGGCCGACTACGTGCTGCAGGAAGGCAACGCGGACGTGATCCTCTGTGAGCGCGGCGTGCGGGGCTTCGACCCTGCGACGCGCTACGTGCTCGATCTGGCTGCAGTGCCAGCACTTCGGCAGCGCACGTCGCTGCCAATCGTGGTCGACCCCAGTCACGGCACCGGTGAAGCAGGCCTGGTCCCGGCGATGGCCAAGGCTGCGCTCGTGGCTGGTGCCGATGGTCTGCTCGTCGAAGTCCATCCCGCCCCGGAACAGGCGCTCTGCGACGGCAAGCAGGCGCTGCGGCTCGCAGATTTCGCGAGCCTGATGTCGGAATTGAAGCGGTTGGTTCCACTGTGTGGCAGGCGATGGTCGCGAACCCCGGCCACGGCCAGGGGTGGCGGTGCCGCCGAGTCCGGCGCCGGGCGCAGCTCGGAGTCCGTTCACCCGAGCGACCGGTCGCGGGGTTCCCCGACGATCGCCTCGCTCGACGACGAGGTCATCGCACCGTGACTCACCGCGCTCGAAAGCCATACATCGCCGGCAACTGGAAGATGAATCTCGACCGTTCGCGGTCGCTGGATCTCATCAAGACCGTGAAGGGTCGCATCGGCGACGGCAGTGATCGCGAAGTCGCGCTGTTCGTGCCCGCGATCTACCTCGCCGACGTCACGGCCGTTGCCCAGGGTTCTCCGCTCGGCGTGGGCGGGCAGAACATCTGGTACGAGGCCAACGGCGCGTTCACGGGCGAGCTCGCGCCGCGCATGCTGCGCGAGGTGGGGGCGGACCGCGTGCTGATCGGCCACAGCGAGCGGCGGCACGTGTTCTTCGAGCCCGACGAGTGGATGGGGCGCAAGGTCCGCGCGGCGCTCGATCACGACCTGCTGCCGATCTACTGCGTCGGCGAGACGCTCGAGGAACGCCGCGGCGGCCGGACCGAGCGTGTGCTCAAGCGCCACCTCGAGACGGGCCTCGAGAAGGTGCGCACCGAGGACACGCATCGGCTGACGATCGCCTACGAACCGGTCTGGGCGATCGGCACCGGCGAGACGGCGACCGGCGAGGTGATCGCGCAGGCCCATCGCACGATCCGCAAGTGGTTGGTCCAACGCGTCGGCGAGACGGCGGCCAACCTGATCCGCATCCTCTACGGCGGCAGCGTGAAGCCCGAGAACGCGAAAGAGCTGATGGCCGTCGACAGCGTCGACGGACTCCTCGTCGGCGGCGCGAGCTTGCAGGCCGAGACTTTCCTTCCCATCATCGAATACGATCTGCATTGACCTTCCGCGGCGCAGCTGCCGCGGCAATGGAACTCCCGATGACCGTCCTCCACTATGTCGCCTGGGTGCTGTTCTTCTTCTCGGCCGTCCTGCTGACCATCGTCGTGCTCCTGCAGGAATCGAAGGGTGGTGGCCTCGCCGAGGCGTTCGGCGGCGTCGGCGCGGAGACGTTCGGCGTGAAGACCGGCGGCATCAACCGATTCACGTTCCTGCTCGCCGCGATCTTCTGCGGTTCGGCGATCCTGATCAGCTCGACCTGGCGCTGACGGCCGCCGCACGCGCGCGCGTGCCTGGTCCGAAGCGCCGCTGATTGCCATGCACCGTCCCTCACACAGCATGACCGGCGTCGGCTTCGCGGCCGGACCGAGCGAGGTGGGGGAGCTCCGCGTCGAAGTGCGCACGGTCAACGGCCGCGGAGTGGCCGTGAAGATCCGCCTGCCCGGCATCTGCTCGGGATTCGAAGCGGCGATCGAGGAGCTCGTGCGCGAGCACGTCCGCCGCGGCTCGATCGCGGTCGTCATCGAGCGGCCGGCCGCGGTCGGCGCGTTGCCCGATCGCTCGGTGCTGCGCGCCGTGGCCTCCGACCTGCGCCAGCTGGCCGAAGAGCTGAAGCTGCCGCCGCCGAACCTCGCCGACGTCGTCTCGGCTGCGAACGCCGCGACGCGCGGTGAGGCGCTGACCTCGCGGCCGCTGCCGGACCGCTTGCGCGCGCTCGTGGCGACCGCGCTCTCCGACCTGCAGCGCCATCGCCTGGCCGACGGCAACGGCACGGTCGAGGCCGTGCGCAACCAGCTCGTCGAGTTCGAGGCCCTGTGCGAGACCGCCGCGGCGCGCGCGCCGCAGCTCGTGTCGCTGTACCGCGAGCGGCTGCTGCAGCGCGTGCAGGAGTTCGTGCAGAGCCAGGTGCCGTCGCCGCCGGCGGCACACGAGCTCGTGCGCGAGGTCGCGATCTTCGCCGATCGCATCGACGTCGCCGAGGAGGTGCAGCGGCTGCGTGCGCACGTCGGCGAGATCCGCGCCGTGCTCGACCGCGGCGGCGAAGTCGGGCGGCGCCTCGAGTTCCTGCTGCAGGAGCTGTTGCGCGAGACGAACACGCTCGGCTCCAAGTCGCCGGACACCGCCATGGCCTACGCGGCGGTGGCGATGAAGTCCTGCATCGATCGGCTGAAGGAACAGGTGGCCAACCTCGAATGACCATGAGCAGCGGACGTGGCAGGCTCGTCGTGATCTCCGGGCCCTCGGGGGCCGGCAAGACGTCGGTCTGCCGCGCGCTCAAGGAGCATCCCGACGTCGAGTTCTCCGTCTCCGCGACGACCCGCACGATGCGCGACGGCGAACGCGACGGCGTCGACTACCACTTCCTGTCGCGCGACGACTTCCAGCGGCGGCTCGACGAGAACCAGTTCCTCGAGTGGGCCAGCTACAACGGCAACCTCTACGGCACGCCGCGCTGGCCGATGGACTCCGCACTCGCGCGCGGCAAGACGCTGCTGCTCGAGATCGAGGTCAAGGGCACGCGCCAGCTGCGCGAGCGCGGGATCGCGGGGCTCTACGTGTTCATCGAGCCGCCGAGCATCCCGGAGCTGCGCGCCCGGCTCGAGCGCCGCGGCAGCGACGACGCCGCGGAGATCGCGCAGCGCGTCGTGATCGCCGAGGCGGAGATCCGCGCGGCCCGCGACCTCGTCTCGGGCGTGCCGCTCTACGACGTGACGATCGTCAATCGCGATCTGCAGGAGACGATCAAGCGCGTCAAGGAGATGCTCTGGCCGTGACGAAGCACGTGCTGCTCGGGATCGGCGCCGGCGTCGCGGCCTACAAGCTCGCGTTCCTTGCCAGCCGTCTGGTGCAGAGCGGGGCCCGCGTGCGCGTCGCGATGACGCCGCACGCGACGCAGTTCGTCGGGCCCGTGACCTTCGAGGGACTGACCGGAACGAAGGCCATCCTGACGCCGACGCAGGTCGATCCCGACGGGTCGTTGCCGCACATCGACGCGGCGCGGCAGGCCCAGGTCTACGTGATCGCGCCGGCCACCGCGGGCCTGCTCTCGGGCCTCGCGCGCGGCGCCGCGGACGATCCGGTGTCGCTGCTCGCGATCACGTGCCGTTGCCCGATCCTCGTGTGTCCCGCGATGAACGACGCGATGTGGCTCGCGCCCGCCGTGCAGGACAACTGTGCGGTCCTGCGCCGGCGCGGCGTCGAGTTCCTGGGCCCCGTGCAGGGGCACCTCGCCGAGGGCTACGACGCGATCGGGCGCATGGTCGAGCCCGACGCGATCCAATCCCGGATCGAAGCGCTGCTGGCCGGAACCGCGTGACGTCGCGCGCGCGGGCCCGCCGTCACTGCGCGCGGTCCGGGTCCGCGAGGTAGACATCGAACCGGATGCGCGCTCCCGCGACGCTGAACGAGACACCGCCCGCGATCGGCGCGAGGTCGCGGTGTCGCTTCACGACCACGCGTTCCCTCGCTGCGTCACGCGCTGCAAGGAACAGCGGCATCGGATCGTCCGGCGGACCGGCCAGCGCGCGGCACACCTGCATGTCCTTCTTGACCTGCGCGCTTCCCGACTCCGAGAACATCGGGTCGAGGTAGACCACTGCCGGGCGCCGTTCGCGCGCGAGCTCCCGCAGCCACGACACGGCATCGGCCACGACGACGCGCAGCCGGCCCGCGAGCGCGCTGTTCTCGATCGCGTCGAGAGCCAGCATCGCGAGCGCCGGCACCCGTTCCAGGGCTTCGACGTCGCAGCCGAGCTGGCAGAGGACCATCGCGTCGCGACACAAACCCGCGGTGGCATCGACGACAGACGGCGGCGTGGCCCGTCGCTTGAGACCGATCGCGCGGGGCAACGGTTCGTCGCGGCGCGAATTGCGCAGCCTGCGCGCCATCGGGCCGGACTTCAGATCGAGGCCGAGGCTCACGGCGGCCGGTCCCGGTCCATGCAGCTCGAGACCGCCTGCCGAACGCACGAGTTGCCAAGCATTTGGATCGCGCTGCGCGCGGACCGCGATGCCGAGCCGCGCGGCCTGTTCGAGATCGCGGCCGGATGCGGGCTCCGCAAGTGAAACTTCTTCGCGGTTCCACCTAGGTGGCATCGACTTTCTGTTCGGTGCTCCGATTTGCACCCATGCCGAACAGAATGCAGCGATCGAACGTCCAAAGCCACGGTGCCATGCACTTGCGTCGGTTTCGGGCGAACTCCCCCGCTGCGGCCGATCTCTTGTGATGTGTTACACTTTCGCAGATCGAGATCCAGGTTTCGATCCGCGGAAGATCCCCACTCAGCTCGACAACTAGAACCCAACTCTCTCCTTCTTCCCTCCATGCGGCGTCTTCATTTGAAGCTGTTCTTTCTCCGTACCCGTCTCAAGCGCGAGGCCCAAGGTGTGACTGCCAAGATCCTCGGTGTCCGCCCGGCCACCATGTCGCACCTCGAACAAGGTCGTTCGCTGCCGACATTGCCGATGCTGCTCGCCCTGTGCAAGCACTACGACGTGACACCGACCTACCTGCTCGACGACGAGCGACCGATCGATCCTAGCAGCCGCGATCGCTGGGCCGAGCGCGACAACGTCGTCGCTCGCGGCAACTGGCTCGAGGTCCCCGAGGGCGCGCTGGTTTCTACTCATGACGGGGCCCGCCTCGTCGCCGTGCAGCCCGGCGCGCGCTACTACGATGCGAGTGCCCAGGCCCAGCGCATGACCTGCCCGAACGCCGCCGCGGCCAAGGAGCTCGAGACCGGTCTGCAGGCGGCCGGCCGCCAGCGTGATCGCGAGCTCGAAGACTCGCTGACCCGCGAGCTGCTCGGCCAGCGCAAGCCGCGCAACAAGCCGGTGGCCAAGAGCGTGCTCGTCAAGGCCGCCGTCGCTTCGATGGCCAATCGCTGAGACCGCGGCTCGCCGAGGCCACCCGGCCTCGGCTCCGGCAGCCCCTGCGCCTTGGGGCCGCGTCACGCGAGCCGGCGCAGCACGACGACCATCTCGCGCTCGTTCGCGACGAACTCGACGATGTCGAAGCGCGGGAACCCCGGCCGCGTCTGCAGGTTGCACAGCAGCTGCAGGAAGTCCGTCTGCGTCCAGCAATGGAAGTGGATGCGGAACTTCTGCTCGACGAGCTCCTGCACC
Source organism: Planctomycetota bacterium (assembly GCA_036376355.1). Classification (GTDB taxonomy): domain Bacteria; phylum Planctomycetota; class UBA1135; order UBA1135; family UBA2386; genus DASVAL01. Next base: position 49,561 of record DASVAL010000138.1, on the reverse strand, counting down.
GCGGTCGCCACGGCCGCTTCGCCCTGCACCTTGAGGCCGAGCCGCACGACGTCCTCGTAGTGCGCCTGGCGCGAGACCTCGGGGCCCTGTTCGTGATCGCGCACGAGGTGATCGATCGTCGTCGACTGCCGATCGCGATCGAACATGTGTCGCTTGTCCGGTATCGACAGGAAGACGACGCCGTCCGTCTGCACGACGCGCAGCAGGTTGAACAGCGTGCCGATCGGATCCTCGCAGTGCTCGAGGAAGTGGTTCGCGATCACGAATCCCTGCGTGCCGTTGCCGACCTTCGCGAGCCGCTCGCCGTCGTCGACGATGTCCACCTCGACGATGTGGCGGCTGTCCTTGTTCGGGTGCATCGCGCGCAGCGCTTCGGTGTCGAGCCAGTCCACGTAGCGGACCTTCACGCCGCGCCGCACCGGCAGCGGGTCCTGCATGGCGCCGATCTCGATGCCGGCGCCGCGGATGTGCCGGTCCGCGACCGTGGTCCGGCCCAGGTACTGGCGGAACGGCAGCACGAGCTGCTTGGCCATGCGCCGCAGATCCCACCGCGGGCGCAGGGCCAGCGCCTGGCGCCAGAACACCTTGAGCCGGCAGTCGGCGAGGAACGTCAGGAGCATGCCGAGCCGCAACCCGAGACCGGCGTGTCTGCCTTCGCGCAGCAGCCGGGTCGCGAGGGCCGAACGCCACTTGGAGAACAGCTTCGGGTGGAGGCACGCGATCGTCGCGTGCAACTGCATCGCGTTCCTGTCCGCGGCAGCCAGCATCGTGGGGCCGTGCTTGCGATACAGGAAGAGCTCCTCCGGAACGTGCACGAAGCGCGCGCCTTGCTCAAGCGCCGAGAGCCAGAAGTCCCAGTCCTCGTAGCCGGGTGCGTTCGGGCGATACCCGCCGACGGAGTCGAACACCGATCGCCGCACGAGGCTCGCGTAGAGCAGGCAGTTGTTCGCCGACAGCCGCCGCCGCGTCACCGGCCGCGTCACGAGGCGGCGGTCCTCGTCGCCGAACGTGCGCCCGAACGGCGTCGCGACGTCGGCACCGCTCTCCTGCAGCACCTGCACGAGTCGTTCGATCGCGTTCGGCGCCAGGCGGTCGTCGGCATCGAGCGGCAGCACGAACGGACTCTGCGTGCGGCGGATGCCCGCGTTGCGCGCCGCCGCGAGTCCCTGGTTGGCCTGCCGCAGGACCTCGATGCGCCGCTCCGGGAACCGCGCGACCAGCGCCGCTGCGACCGCGGCCGTGTCGTCGGGGCTGCCGTCGTCGACGATGACGACGTGCAAGTTCTGCCACGTCTGCATCGCGACGCTCTGCACGGCGTCCGGCAGGAAGCGCGCATAGCCGTGGCACGGGATGGCGACGGCGACTTCGGGCTGCGGGGCTTCTGTGCCGGGGGTCACGTCCTGTTCATCGACGCCCATGGCATGGCCGCTTCAGTCCTTTCGCGGAGCCCGGCGGCTTTCCCCGCGCCATGGCAGCCGGACGGCTGCTTCGTTAGCCTGTCGCCCGTGGGAGCGCCGCCAATCCTGTTCGCGAGCCACGTCGTCGAGTGGGGCGGTGCCGAGTCCGTGCTCGTCGACCTGCTGACCGAGCTCGACCGCAGCCGGATCACGCCGCACTTCGTCTGCCCGGGCCCGGGACCGCTGGCGGCGCGCGTGGCTCAGCTCGGCATCGCGGTGCACAACGTGCCGATGGGGGGCTCGTCGCCGTGGCGCAAGGCGATCGGCCTGCCGCGCGCGGCGCGAGGTCTGCGCGGTCTCGCCGCGGAGCTCGCCTGCCGCGTCGTCGTGGCGAACTCGATGATCGCGGGATACGCGGCCGTGCTGGCCCAACACCGGCAGCTGCGCTGCCTGTGGCATCTGCACGTCGTGACGCGTTCGCGGATCGCGAGGTTCGCGTTGCGGCGCGCGGCGGCCGTGATGACCCCTTCGCGCGCCGGGGCCGTCGCCGTCGAGCCCGGCATCGGCGACAGCAGACGCCTGCGCGTCGTCCCGAACGGCGTGCCGGACCGCTTCTTCGCGGCCGCAGGAACGGGGCTGCGCGAGCGGCTCGGGGTGCCGGCGGGCATGCCGCTCGTCGGCATCGTCGGCCGACTCGATCCGCACAAGGGTCACGACGTCCTGTTGCAGGCCGTGGCCAGGCTCGACGGCGTGCCGCCGGTCCACGTCGTCGTGGCGGGCAGCGAGGCGTTCGCGAGCTTGCAGTCCCGCGTGCGCGGCTTCACCGACGAGCTGCGCGAACGGATCGGCGCGCTGGGGCTCGGCCCACGCGTGCACCTGATCGGCCACGTCGACGACACCGCGCCGCTGCTCGCGCAACTGGACGTCGTCGTGGTGCCGAGCATCGCGCTCGAGTCCGCGCCGCGTTCGATCGCCGAGGCCCAGGCAGCGGGGTGCGCCGTCGTCGCGAGTGCGATCGGCGGCGTGCCGGAGCTCGTCGCGTCCGAACAGTCCGGACTGCTCGTGCCGCCCGGCGACGTCGACAGCCTGCAGCGGTCGCTGGCCCGCGTGCTCGGCGATCCCGCCCTGCGCTCGCGCCTGGTCGCCGGCGGGCGCGCGAAGGCGGACGCCGACTACCGCATGAACGTGTTCGCGGCGCGCTGCGTCGATGCGTGCCTCGCCGTGCAGGACCTCGCGTCCTGACGGCGCGCGCCGGCCGGGGCCGGCGCTCAGACCGGCTGCGCCTGCGCGGGCTCGCGGCTCGGCTGCACCGCCGTCCGCGCGGGACCCGCGGCCGGCGGCGCCGTCACGGCCTTGCGCGCGACGAACATGCTGTCCGTGTACCGTGATTCGACCCACGTCGGATCCGGCGCGAGGATCTCGTCGACGACGCGGCGCGGGCCCGTGTGCACGGGATGCACGACGTCGTGCATGCAGAGCCAGCCTCCGGGCCGGATCTTCGGCGCCCAGTCGAGCACGTCGCGCCGCACGGCGTCGTAGCCGTGATCGCCGTCGAGGAACAGCAGATCGATCGGCTGCTGCCACGCGGCGGCGTGTTCGTGGCTCATGCCCTGCCGCACCTCGACGACGCCGTGCACGCCGGCGTCGCGCAGGTTCTGCTCGAAGGCAGCGCGCAGCGGATTGGCCAGGCCCTTCGCGCGGTCGTGGTACTCGGCCGTGCTCTCCGCGTCGCCGGACGCGTCGAACGGATCGATGCAGTGCAGGCGCGCGCCCGGTCTGGCGGCGAGGCCGCGCGCGAGGCAGACGCTGCTCTTGCCCTGCCAGCAGCCGATCTCGACGGCGACGGGCCGTTCGCCCGGCAGCGAGCGCGCGAGCTCGTAGAGACCGATCGCCTCGTCGATCGAGAGCCAGCCGTCGATCGACACGTAGGGCAGGATGCGGGCGTAACGAAGCCCGCGCAGCAGCAGCTGTGCGCGCGTTCCGAGCCGCCAGGGCTTCTTGGTCTGCATCACCGTTCCTATCGGCGTTTCCGGGCCAGCGATTGAGTCGCCCGGTCAGGAGCCGAACCCGCTGGCCTGCGCGAGGCCGTCGCCGAGCCGCGCCACGCGGCCACGCAGCTCGACGAGCCACATGCTGGCGCCGAACGCGATCCCGCCGGCCAGCACTTGCAGCACGACGACCATCGCGCCGTCCCCGCAGCAGCGCGGCACGGCGGCGCCGACCGCCGTCGCGGCCGCGACGAGCAGCCCCGGCAGCGCGCGGTGCCACAACGGTTGCTGCCGCAGCTCACGCGTCGCGCGCAGACCGTGCAGCAGGTAGATCGCGTGCGCCAGCACGGCACAGGCGCTGGCGACGGCGGCCGCGTGCCACGGCTCGACCGGCATCGGTGCCGCGAGGCTCGTCATCGCGATCGCGGCGGCCGCGAGGCCCAGCAGCTGCAGCACCGAAGGCCACCCGAGTCCGCGCGCGTAGGCTGCGTCCCGTCCTTCGGCGAGCAGCGCGTTGCTGCACTGCCAGGCGAGGTGCTGCAGGCATCCGGCGCCGAGTAGCAGCACGAGCGGCAGGCTCGCGTCGCGGAACTGCGGTCCACTGAGGCCGCAGAGGCCCTCGGCGACGACGGCGCCGCCGGCGAGCACCGGCAAGGTCACGAGCAGCGTCGCACGCAGCGCCGTGGCGAGCGTTCGCCCGGGGTTCCCGGCGTGGCTCGCGCGCAGCATGTGGGGCATCAGCAGCCGTGTCACCTGGAGCGACGGCACGAGCGCTGCCGCGCCGAGTCGGGCCGCGACCGCGTAGAGCCCCGCGGCTTCGCTGCCCATGCACCAGGCGACGATCCAGACGTCCGCGACGACCATGACTTCGTGCGGCGTCTGGCCGATGCCGACGCCGAGACCGTGCCGCAGCGAGGTCAGGAACGGCACCGTGCTGCGGTTCGGCAGCCGCGAGATCGCGAGGACCGCGCCGAGCGCATAGAGGCACTTGCTGCAGAGCGCGATCGCGGCCAGCACGACGAGGTCGTCGCCGCCGGCCTCGATCCAGGCCAGCACGAGTGCCAGCTGCAGCAGCGCCACCGTCGTGTCGAGCAGCACTTCGGCGCGGGTGCGCCCCGCGGCGTCGAGCAGGGTCTTGAGGTCGAACGCGCACGGCAGCACCTGCAGCACACACAGCGTCCAGAACCACGGTTCCCGAGCCGCGCCGAACGCGACGCCGATCGTGATGCCGCCGAGCACGGCGCCGAGCAGCAGCCGCGCGCGCACGGCCGCGAGCACGAGCGATCGCGCGGCGTCGGGCGTCTGGGAGACGGCGCGCGCGAGCACGTTGCGCACGCCGGTCCCCGCGAGCACCGCGAGCAGGCCGCCGAGTGCGAGGCCTTCGGCGTAGATGCCGAGCCGTTCGACGCCGAGCGCATGGCCGATGCAGAGGAACGTCGCGAGCTGCAGCACCCGCTGCACCGACACGCCGAGCCCGAGCCAGAACAGCGTGGTGCGGACCGTGTGCTTCACGCCGATGTCATCGGCCGTTGCGGGCGCCCGGGTGGAGCGTCAGTGGCCGCGCCGCTCGGCGGCGAGCGGCCACGACGGGCCCTTCAGGTAGTGCAGGTCCGCGTGGTTCGGCGGCTGCGGCCCGAGCCTCGCTTCGATCACCTGCACGAGGCCCATGAGCCCGTTGTGGTCGGGCAACGTCGCGGAACACCACACGTGTCCGTAGCCGAACAACCACGACAGGAAGCGCTGCCGCAGCGTCGGGTGGTCGCGCTCGACGGCGGCGCGCAGCGCGTCGGGCAGCTCCAGCGTCGCGACCTTCGTCGTGACACCGCGCAGCCCGTACAACGCGCTGCCCGTGTGGACCACCGGAGTGCCGGCGAGCAGCCCGGCACTCGCGAGCGGGTGGTTGATCGTGATCGTCGCCACGGCCGTCGCGGTCGCGACCGGTCCGGCGTGCGGCGGCAGGACGTGCACCTGCGCCGGAAGCTGCAAGCCTTGGAACGCGCGCTGGCGCAGCCCGCGCGGGGGCTCCACGACGAGCAGGCAGAGGCGCGGGTCGAGCTTCGCGGTCGCGAGTGCCGCCGCCGCGACGAGATCGTGCGCGGCCGGCGGCGACGCGGCGTCGAGCCGCACGCGTTCGTCGTCGTCGTCCTGCAGCAGTACGGTCACGAACGCGCGGCCCGGCAGCTCGAACTGCGGTGGGGCTCCGCCCGGCGGTGGGGGCAGCGCGCCGCGCCAGGCCGACAGCGCGGCGCGCGCACCGCCGAGTCCACGCTGCGTCAGTGCTGGCCAGACGCTGCACAGCCGCGACCACAGCGGCGGCACCGCGGGTTCGCGCGCCGGCAAGGCGCTCGGCGACGTGCTCGCGAGCAGGCTCGTGAGGCACGCCTCGAGCAGCGACGGCTCGCCGCGCACGACGCGATAGTCGCCGGCCGATCTCGAGAGCGCCCTCGCGTCGCCGTCGAGGCCGCGCTCGTCGGCCTGCAGGGTGTGCGGCAGCAGCCCGTTGCCGGTCCACAACACGCGGCAACCGGCCTGTTGCGCGGCGAACTGTACGAGGTGGTGCTCCGCGCTGCGGTCGCGGTGCAGCAGCACGAGGTCGCATCGAGCGCGTTCGAACCAGCGCGCGAGGCCGGTCGCGCAGCGCGCGAGCCGATCGCGCACGCGATGCCGTGTGCGCCGTTCGCGGAGGCTCCCGGGCCGCAGGCCGCGGCGCTGGCATTCGCGCAGGGCGAGCTCGTCGAACGGACCCTGCAGCGTCGGGCTTCCCGGCTCGATGCAGGCGGTGTCGACGTCCTGGTGGCGCCAGAACGTGTGCGACACGGCGTCGAGGCACAACACCGTCACGGTGTGCCCACGCTGCAGCAGCTCGCGGCGCAGCCGCTCGTGCAGGTGGAACCGGTCGATGCCCGGCGCAGCGAACACGATGTGCCCCATGCCTGCGGGTTGATCGGTCGCCGCCGACGGGCGTCTTGACGCGGCAGCGTCCCGGTTCGCCGCACGCAGCGCGCAGCGCGCGTGATTCTGCAACGACATCGGCGCCCATGCGGTCGCCCGACACGAGCTCGCGCTCCCGTCCGGTCCGCGAGCGCGCGCGAGGTGAGTGCGACGATCCACGACCGCGAGCGGAAAGGAGCGGTGTGCGCAGGCTTCCCATGCGGTGGCCTGGTCGGGACAAATTCACTTGGCGAGGCCTGCTGCCGATCGCGCGCGTCGCTACACTCTGCACCTTCAACTCGCCGCGCGGACGGCTGTCTGCCGTCGCCACCCTGCCTGTCGGAGGTCCCCAGTATGCGTTTTGCACTTCTTTCCACCACCATCGCCCTCCTGCTGCCCCACGCCGTGTCGGCCCAGACGGTGCCGACGGGATTCGTCGTCGACACCGTGGTCCCGAGCGGCCTCAATGCGCCGCTCGACTTCTGCTTCCTGCCGGACGGTCGCGTGCTGATCGCGAACCGAGCCGGTGTCGTGTCGGTCTACGCGGGTGGTTCCGCGGTGACTGTCGGCACCGTGCCGAGCGTCGAGAGCGGCGGCGAGAGGGGCCTGCTGAGCATCTGTTCCGATCCGAGCTTCCCGTCGAACGGCTACATCTACGTCTACTACTCGAGCACGGCCGACTCCTTCATGCATCTCGACCGCTTCACCTGCACAGGTGATCTGGCGAACCCGTCGAGCACGAACCTGACCTTCGCAGCGTCGTCGCGCCGCGTCATCCTCGGCGCGATCCCCGACAACGCGTTCAACCACAACGGCGGCTCGTGCCGTTTCGGCCCCGACGGCAAGCTCTACCAGAGCATCGGCGACGACGCCGGTGCCTGCAACGCGCAGAGCAACACCTCGTCGCTGGGCTGCCTGATGCGCATGGACGTGAGCACCCTGCCGGCCGGCGGCAGCACGACGGCGCCGACGTTCTCGTCGCTCGATCCGGGTGACAACCCGCTGAGCTCGGCGACCGACATCAGCCAGCTGCTGATCGCGATCGGCCTGCGCAACCCGGTTCGCATGGAGATCGACATGGCGACGGGCAGCCTCTACATCGGCGACGTCGGCCAGAACGCGGTCGAGGAGTACAGCGAGTACGTCTATCCGACGAGCGGACCGCTCCAGCTCGTGAACTTCGGCTGGCCGTGGCGCGAGGGCAACCAGGCCTACTCCACGTGCGGTGGAACGATGCCGGCGGGACTCGTGCCGCCGATTGCGCAGGTGCTGCAGTCGGGGTCGGGCTGGGTCTCCGTGTTCGGCGGCGCCCGCTACCGCAATCAGAGCGGCCCGTACGACTTCGGCCCGGCCTACGAAGGCAACGCGTTCTACTACGACTGGTTCGCCGGTGAGCTGCGGCGGCTCGTCAACAGCGGCGGCACCTGGAGTGCGGCGCCTTCGGTGCCCGGTCAGCCGAGTGCGACCAACTGGGGCGTCGGCTTCTCCGGCGTCGGTGCCTTGCGTCAGGGGCCCGACGGCGGGCTCTGGTTCTGCCACAACACGAGCACGGCTCCGTCGAGCGGCGGCACCCTGAAGCGCATCCGCCCGCTCGGGCCGACGAACAGCGTGCAGGCGATCAGCGGCGGCGGCCAGGTCGTCCCGGCCGGGCTCGAGGCGTTCCCGGCGCCGCTCGTCGCGCGCGTCCTGAACCCGCAGGGCAACCCGCTGCCCGGCGGCTCGGTCAACTTCTCGGTCACCGGCCCGGCCACGCTCTCGACGACGAACCCCGTGATCGCGGACTCGAACGGGTACGCGCAGACGAATGCGACCACGACCAACTTCGGCGGTGCGATCACCGTGACGGCCAGCACGCCGGGCTCGCAGACGAACGGCACGTTCTCGCTGTTCTCGCGCAAGATCACCGCGACGGCAGCCGGCTCGCCGCCGAACCTGCTCGTGCTGTCGATCACCAACACGACGACCGCGGTGCCCCCGAACGTGCCCTACGTGATGATGGTGTCGTTCCCCGGCGGGACGCCGCTGCCGACGGCCGTCGGCAACCTCTGCACGAATCCTCTCTACGCGCTGACGGTCGTGCTCGAGGACGGCATCGGCATCTTCAACTTCGTGTCCTTCTCGGGCACGGGCGGCACGGGCAACCCGAGCATGACGAAGCTCTACCCGCTGCCGCCGGGGCTGCTGACCGGCTTCTTGATGAGCTTCCAGGCCGTCGGCTTCGACCCGGTGACGGGCTGGTTCCGCACGAACTGCGAGCAGCGGCAGTTCTGATGCGCGTCGCCTGCGGCGCGAAGCGCGCCGCAGTCGAACCGCACCAGGACCTTGCCGCGCGCCCAGGGCGCGCCGCTGCGGTTCTGACTCGGGTCGCCTTGCGGCGCGAAGCGCGCCGCAGTCGAACCGCACCAGGACCTTGCCGCGCGCCTGACGGCGCGCCGCTGCGGTTCTGACGCCGTGCGCATCCGGGCTCGGAAGCGCGGGCCAAGTCCACCCTTGACCCGTTGCGGGGCGATCCGCACAATCCTCGCCCCTTTCCTCCCCCGAGCCCTCAGCTGCCCATGTCCCGACCGCTGGCAGTGATCTGCCTCGCTGCCGGCCTCGGCAAGCGCACCAAGGTCAGTACGCCCAAGGTGTTGCTGCCGTTGTGCGGCCGCACCCTGGCGGCGACTGCGCTCGCGGCCGTGGCACCGCTGCAACCGGTGCGGACGGTCGTCGTGCTGCACCACCAGAAGGCCGCGGTACAGGAATCGCTCGAGAAGGCGCTGGCGGGGCAGTTCGCGAGCCTGCAGTTCGTGGACCAGGGCACGCCGAAGGGGACGGGCCACGCGGTGCAGGTCGCGATGCAGGCGCTTGCCGACTTCACGGGCGACGTGCTCGTGATCCAGGGGGACTGTCCGCTCGTCACGACCGAGACGCTGCAGGAGCTTCGCGAGCTGCGCACGAAGAGCGGAGCCGCGTGTGCGCTGCTGACGGCGAGCCTCGACGATCCGAGCGGGCTCGGCCGCATCGTGCGCGACCAGGGCGGCCGCTTCGCCGGCATCCGCGAGCATCGCGATTGCTCGGCCGAGGAGCTCGCGATCCGCGAGGTCAACGCGGGCTGCTACTGCTTCGACGGCGCGCTGCTGCGGCCCGCGCTCGCCGGCCTGAAGACCGACAACGCGCAGCACGAGTACTACCTGACCGACGCGGTGCTGGCCCTCGTCGCGAAGGGTGTGTCGGTGCTCGAGACGGACGCGACCGAGATCCAGGGCGTCAACTCGCTCGCGGAGCTCGCGCAGGCGAGGGGGATCATGCAGGAACGGATCCTCGAGCAGCACCTCGGCAACGGTGTCCTGATCGTCGATCCGGCGACGACGTGGATCGACCACGGCGTGCAGATCGGCGCGGACACGAAGATCCTGCCGTGCACGGTGATCAGCACCGGTTGCGTGATCGGCCGCCACTGTGAGGTCGGTCCGTTCACGCACCTGCGGGCCGGCACGGTGCTCGAGGACGGTGCCGAGATCGGCAACTTCGTCGAAGCGAAGAAGTCGCGGCTCGGCGCGGGCGCGAAGGCCAAGCACCTGACCTACCTCGGCGACGCGACGATCGGTGCGAAGAGCAACATCGGCGCCGGCACGATCACCGCGAACTACGACGGCGTGCACAAGCACAGCACACGCATCGGCGAACGCTGCTTCATCGGCAGCGGCACCGTGATCGTGGCGCCGAGCGAGCTCGGCGACCATTCGATGACCGGTGCGGGTGCGGTCGTCGTGCGCGGCAGCGTCGTCGGCGTGAGCGAAGTCTGGGTCGGTGTGCCGGCGAGGAAGCTCAAGATGCGCGAGTCCGGCGGCCCGGCGAAGGAGAACGCATGACCATACGCGGCGAGCGACTGCGGGTGTTCACGGGCACTGCCCATCCCCGCCTGGCGCAGGACATCTGCTCGTTCATGGGCGTGCCGCTGGGCGCAGCCTCGCTGGCGCGGTTCCCCGACGGCGAGATCAACCTGAAGGTCGAGTGCGACGTGCGCGGCGCCGACGTGTTCGTCGTGCAGCCGACCTGTCCGAACGTGCACGAGCACCTGTTCGAGCTGTTGTCGTTCGCGGACTGCCTGCGCCGCGCGTCGGCGGATCGCATCACGGCCGTGATCCCGTACTTCGGCTACGCGCGCAAGGACCGGAAGGACGAGGGCCGCGTGCCGATCAACGCGAAGCTCGTCGCGAACCTGCTCGTCACCGCCGGCTACACGCGCGTCGTCGCCGTCGACCTGCACGCAGCGCAGATCCAGGGGTTCTTCGACATCCCGGTCGACCACCTCTACGCGCGTCCCGTCATGATCGAGCGCGTGCGCCAGCTCGAGACGAAGGACGTCATGGTCGTGTCGCCCGACATCGGCGGCACGAAGCTCGCGCGCGCCTACGCGAAGGATCTCGGCTGCGACCTCGCGATCATCGACAAGCGCCGCATCAGCGGCGAGCAGACCGTCATCGAGCACGTGATCGGCGACGTCAAGAACCGCGACGTCGTGCTCGTCGACGACATGGTCAGCACGGGCGGCTCGATCGTCGACGCGGCGCGCATCGTCAAGGAGAAGGGCGCGCGCCAGGTCTACATCGTCGCGACGCACGCCGTGTTGTGCGGCAACGCCGTCGAGAAGCTCAACAAGGCCGACGTCGAGCAGATCCTGTTCGCGGACACGGTCCCCGTGCCCGACAAGAAGATCCGGCGGCTCGAGGTGTGCTCGATGGCACAGCTGCTCGCGCGCGCGATCGATCGCATCCACCGCAGCGAGAGCGTCAGCAAGCTGTTCGAGTCCGAGCGCTGAGGCCCACGCGACCACATTCACCCAACTCGAATCCACAGCCGTATTCACATCAGAACCGAGGTAGTCCAATGCAAGTCGTACGCATGAAGGCCGAGCGCCGCACCGCGCTGGGCCGCAACCAGGTAGCCCAATTGCGCCAGCAGGGCTGGATGCCGGCCGTCGTCTACGGCGACGGCAAGGAACCCGTCTCGCTCGCGATCTCCGAGTGGGAGCTCGAGCAGCACGTCAAGGCGCACCACAAGGTGTTCCAGCTCGAAGTCGCCGGCGCCGCGCAGGCAGCGATCCTGCTCGAAGTCGCGTGGAACGCGGTCTCGGACCGCCCCCTGCACGCCGACTTCAAGCGCATCGACCTGACGAAGCCGATCGACACCGAGGTCGAGGTCACGCTGGTCGGCCACCCGGTCGGACTCAGCAAGGGCGGCACGCTGATCAAGGACCACATCAAGATCGAGGTGCGCTGCCTGCCGACCGAAATCCCGGACCGCATCGAGTACGACGTCAGCAAGCTCGAGCTCGACGAGGCCGTGCCGGCCAGCAAGCTCACGATCCCTCAGGGTGTCACGCTGCTGACGCCGCCGAACACGTGGATCTGCCACGTCGCGAAGCTCGTCGTCGAAGCGCTGCCCGAGGCGGCGCCTGCGGCGGGTGCAGCGGCTCCGGCCGAGGGTGCACCGGCTGCGGGAGCGGCGGCGACGCCTGCCGCGGCCCCGGCTGCCGGCGACAAGGCTGGCGCGGCGAAGCCCGCCGGTGGCGCGGGCAAGCCACCGCCGGCCAAGGGCTGATGCGGCAGCGCGGCGCCATGGCCTGCGCAGCTTGCCGGCCGCTTGCCCCATCGGGGCTCGCCGCGTAGCATCCTCGCCCCCAAGAAGCAGCCATGGGCTGGCACCGCATCGTTGCAGGGATCGGCAACCCCGGGACCGAATACGAGGCGACTCGACACAACGTCGGGTTCATGGTGCTGGACCTGCTGGCCAGCCGACTGGGAATCGAATTCACACGGCTCGAGCGGCGCGCGGACGACGGTTCGCGACTCTTCTCGGGCAAGGTGAAGGCGAGGGTCTGCGAAGGTCGCCGGAAAGGACGTTCGTTCCTGCTGGTGAAACCGCAGAGCTATGTGAATCTGTCTGGTGAGGTGGTCGCACCGCTGCTCGCAGGTGCTGCTCCCTCGACGCTCTTTGTGATCGTAGATGACCTGAACCTACCGCTGGGCCGGATGCGTATCCGGCCGTCGGGGAGCGCAGGGGGCCACAACGGCCTCAAGTCCATCCAGCAGATGCTGGGCACGGACGCGTTTCCCCGTCTCCGTCTCGGTATCGGGCAACCCGTTCCACAGCCGGACGAGGGTGAGCCATCGCATGGCAGACCTTCGGGCGGCGTGAACGGCTCCGAAGGACTTCGATCGGCCGACTGGCGCGACTACGTCCTGGCTCCATTCCTCCCGGAGGAACGTGAGGTTCTCGGTCGTGTCCTGGGTCGTGCCGCCGACTGCGCACAGGCGTGGTTGGATGGCGACGACCTGCAAACCTTGATGGGAACCTACAACAGTTCTGGATCGGGCTCGCGCCCGGGAGAATGACTTTGCAACGCACGCGAACCTACGAATGCATGTGCCTCCTCGACAATCGGGAGGTGCGCAAGGGCTGGCAGACGCTGAAGGACTCGGTGCTGGCCATGTTCACGAAGCACGGCGCCAAGGTCCTCAGCGGCCGGCGCTGGGACGAACGCCGCCTCGCCTACCCGATCAAGGGTCAGCAGCGCGGTACCTACCTGCTCGTCTACTTCTCGGCCGACACGCAGGCCCTGAGCGCGGTCCGGCGCGATCTGCAGTTCAACGAGTCGCTGCTGCGCTTCCTGCTCGTCGACTGCGAGGACGTGCCGCAGTCGGCCTACGAGCCGGAAGCAGCATTCGACATCAACACGATTCCGTCCGACGACGCGCCGCCGCCGCCGCCGCCTCCCGTGGCGAGCAGCGTCGAGTCCTCGTCCGACACCACGGCGGAGGTCTGATCATGAGCAGCACGAATTCGAATGGCGGTGGCGGTGGTTACCGCGATGGCGGGCGCGATGGCGGCCGCGAGGGCGGTGGCGCACGCCGCAGCAAGTTCGGCCGTTTCGGCCAGAAGCGCCGCGAGGTGCTGCCCGAGGAGCCGCTCGACTACAAGAACGTCGCCTACCTGGCGAAGTTCGTGTCCGCGAACGGCCGCATCCAGTCGCGCAAGCGCACGTCGTTCTCGGGGCAGAACCAGCGCAAGCTCGCGGCCGCGATCAAGCGCGCGCGCATGGTTGCCCTGATGCCGTTCGTGGGGAGGGTCTGAGCCATGGAACTCCTGCTCAAGCAGAACATCGAGCACGTCGGCCGCATCGGCGACGTCGTCAAGGTCACGCGCGGGTATGCGCGCAACTTCCTCTTGCCGCGCGGACTCGCAGTCATGGTCACGAAGAACAGCGTGGCCGAGATCGAGAACGCACGCGCGCAGGCGCTGGCCGAGGAGCAGAACCGCGTCTCCGGCATGAAGGAGCTCGCCGCCAAGCTCGGCGAGGCCTCCGTCACGATCGAAGGACGCGCGAACGCCGAAGGCCACCTGTTCGGCTCGGTCAGTGGTGCACAGATCGCCGCGGCGTTGCGCGAGAAGGGCATCAGCGTCGACGACAAGCAGGTCCGCCTCGAGCAACCGCTCAAGGAGATCGGCGTGTTCGACGTCGTGGTGCACCTGCACGCGACCGTCGAAGCGACCGTCAAGGTCTGGGTCGTCCAGCAGAAGCCCGCGTGAACGAAGCGATCCGCGTCTCCCTGATCAGCCTCGGATGTGCCCGCAACCTCGTCGACTCCGAGGTGCTGCTGGGCCACGTGGTCGAAGAAGGGCTGCAGGTCGTCAAGGACGCCGAAGACGCGGACGTCGTCGTCGTCAACACGTGCGGGTTCATCGAATCGGCCAAGCAGGAGTCGATCGACACGATCCTGTCCGTGCTGCGGCTCAAGCAGGAAGGCAGCCTGAAGGGCGTCATCGCCGTCGGCTGCCTCGCGCAGCGTTACGGCGAGGAGATCGGCAAGTCGATCCCCGAACTCGACGCCGTGTTCCCGCTGTCCGACTACTCGGGCATCCCGAGCGTCGTGCGCCGCATCGTGAACGGCTCCAGCCGGCGCTGGGTCGCGACCGTCGACGGCGGCAAGCCGAAGGGCCCGCGCAGCGACAAGAAGCGCGTGCTGCTGACGCCGAAGAGCTTCGCCTACCTGCGCATCAGCGAAGGCTGCGACCACAAGTGCACGTTCTGCGCGATCCCGCAGATGCGCGGCCGCAACCGCAGCAAGCCGATCGACGTGCTAGTCGAGGAGGCGCACGGCCTCGCTGCCGCGGGCATCAAGGAGCTCGTCGTCGTCGCCGAGGACAGTACCGCGTACGGCCTCGACCTCGACCGCACGCGCCAGATCCACACGCTGCTCGAACGGCTCGGCGAGGTCCCTGGAATCGCGTGGATCCGCCTCATGTATGCCTACCCGCACACGGTGGCGCCCGAGCTGCTGACGTTCCTGCGCGAGCATCCCAAGGCCGTCAAGTACCTCGACATTCCGATCCAGCACATCAGCTCGGGCATGCTGCGCGCGATGAAGCGCGGTGTCTCCACACAGCAGGTGCGCGGCATCCTCGACCGCCTGCGCGAGGAGGTGCCGGGCATCGCGGTCCGCAGCACTCTGATCGCGGGCTTCCCGGGCGAGACCGAGCAGGACTTCGCAGAGCTCTGTGAGCTCGCCGAGAGCTACCGCTTCGAACGCCTCGGCGTGTTCCCGTACTCGCGCGAGGAGACGACGCCGGCGCACGACCTGCCGGACCAGGTGCCGGCCGCCGTCGCCGAAGCGCGTTGTGCTCGGCTCATGGAGCGGCAGCTCGAGGTCATGCGCGAGTTCCAGCGCAGCTTCGTGGGCACGACCACGACGGTGCTCGTCGACGGCTACGACGCCGACGCGAAGAGCCTCGTCGGGCGCACGTTCGCCGACGCTCCCGAGGTCGACTGCCGCGTGCTGCTGCCGAAGGGGGCCGCCGAGCCGGGCACCTTCGTCGAGGCCGAGATCACGCAGGCGCACGACTACGAGCTCGTCGGCAAGGTGACGGCGGCCGGGAAGCGCGCATGAACCTGCCGAACATCATCACGATCTCGCGGCTCGTGATCACGGCGGGAGTGTTCGTGTGCCTCGAGCTCGCGCCGGCGCGCGAGGTGGAGTCGCACGTCGCCAGCCTGAACACGCCGCTCGTCTGGACCGCGTTCGCGCTGTTCCTGATCGCGGCGGTCACGGACTTCCTCGACGGCTGGCTCGCGCGCCGGTGGAACCTCGTCACGGCGTTCGGCCGCGTCGCGGATCCGTTCGCGGACAAGGTGCTGATCGCGGGCTCGTTGGTCACGCTGCTGCAGTTCCCTGCAGCGACGACGGTGCTGACGACCTGGTACGTCGTCGTCGTGATCGCGCGCGAGTTCCTCGTCACCGCGATCCGCGGCGTCGTCGAGGCGAGCGGCAAGCCGTTCCCGGCCGATCGGCTCGGCAAGTGGAAGATGGTGTCGCAGTGCTGGACGGTCGCCGCGTTGCTGACGATGGTCGCCGGCACGGGCTTCTGGCTGTGGGCCGCGCAGTGGGGCTTCTGGATCAGCCTCGTGCTCACTGTCGTGTCGGGCCTCAACTACGTCTGGAAGGCCCGCGACGTGCTGTTCGCCGGGGCCACGTGATGTCGCTCGGCGACCGCATCCGCTGGCTCCTGATCACGAGCGGCGGGCTCGGCTGCTCGCCGTGGGCACCGGGCACGGTCGGCACGCTCGGCGGCGTGCTGCTCGCCGTGACGCTGCAGTGGGCGCTGCCCGAGCACACCGTGCTCGCGTGGGGCATGGCAGCCCTCGTGCTGTTCGTCTGGGGCTGCTCGCAGTCGGCCTTCGTCGCGCGCACGTGGCCGAAGGAGGATCCGGGCCACTTCGTGCTCGACGAAGTCGTCGGGTACCTCGTGACCGTGATCGTCTACGCACTCGTGGCGCAGCGGCTGCCGCACGCGACGGCGCACATGGGCGCCTTCTTCGCGTTCCGCGCCTTCGACGTGCTGAAGATCCAGCCCGCACGGAAGCTCGAGGACCTGCCGGGCGCGCTCGGCATCATGGCCGACGACCAGATGGCGGGCGTCTACGCGGGCCTCTCGCTGTGCCTCGTGCTGCCGTGGTTGTCGATCTGAGCGCCTTCGCCCGCACCCGCGGCCGTCTCTTCTTTATCGCGCCGCCGTTCGCGAAGCAGGCGTGACGCGCGGCCCTGCTTTCGTCATGATGCGGGCCGCCCGGCCGGTTCGCGCCGAGCATCGAAACTCATGGCGCGCAAAGGCAGCAGGTCCAGGTCCGCCGGCACGGTGGCCCGCGGCATTGGTGTCCGTTCGGCATTGGCCGGCCTGGTCGGCGGGCTGATCGTCACGATCGTCCTCGTGCAGAATCTCGGCGGCAGCATCAAGGATCGCAACGTCGTGAACCGCGGCTGGATGTTCGGCATCGGCCTCGCCGTCGTCTCGGCGATCGCCAGCGGCGTCGTGGGCTTCGTGATCGGCGGCAAGGTCGCGCAGCGCATCACGGACATCGGCCTCGCGGTCGGCAAGCTCGGCCGCGGCGGTTCCGAGGTCAAGGTGCGCCTCAGCGGCAACGACGAAGTCACCGCACTCGGGCGTTCCGTGCAGTACCTCGCGAACGACCTCGCCGAGCTGCTGAAGAGCCAGGAGTCCTCGGGCGGCATCGCGCTCGTCTCGATGGACCCGCTCGTGAAGCAGATGCGCGACAAGACCGTGCCGCAGAAGCTCGCGACGGTCGCCGGCTACGAAGTCGACGGCGCGCTCAGCGGCGGCTCGCGCGGCGGGCTCGACTACTTCGACCTCGTCTCGACGACCGGCGAGACGCCGCAGAGCGTCGTCTACCTCGTCAGCGCCGAAGGCCATGGCGCCATCTCGGTCTACGCCTGCCGGCTCGCGCGCGACGAGTTGCACCGCGCACTCGCGGCCGGCGCCACGCCGCGCAAGGCCCTCGCACACACGAACAAGGTCTGCAAGACCCACCTGCCTCCGGGTTGCTGCGCGAAGGCGACGCTGCTCTCGGTCGGTGCCGACGGCGCCAAGCTCTACCAGGCCGGCGCGCGTTCGCCGCTCCTGATCTGCCAGCGCGGCGAGGTGCTCGAGCTCAACGCCGAGGGCATCGCGATCGGCCTCGACGACGGGCCCGTGTTCGAGAAGTCGCTGCGGCCGCAGGAAATCGAGATGAGCCCCGGCACGCGGCTCGTGCTCGGCAACGACGCGCTGCTGCGCTGCGAAGGCCTGCTCGACCTGCTGCGCCAGCACTCGCCGCGGCACACGAACATGTTCATGAACGTCGTGCTCGGCAGCATCGAGCAGGACGCCGGCGCCGAAGGCCTGCGCGAGGACGTGGTGCTGATCACGGTCAAGAAGGCGGCCCAGGCATGAGCGGGCAGAGGCCACCTGCGACGCCGGGCTCGTTCCAGCGGATCATCGAGGATCTCTACTACGAGCGCGACGCCGCGCGCGGAGTGCCCGGCACGCTGCTGTGGTTCGTCGAGGAGGTCGGCGAGCTCGTGCGCGCCGTGCGGCGCAAGGAGCAGAAGAACCTCGAAGAGGAGTTCGGCGACGTGTTCGCGTGGCTGGCGACGCTCGCCTCGCTGCACGGCCTCGACCTCGAGCAGGTCGCGCGCAAGAAGTACGGGGCCGGCTGTCCGCGCTGCCGCGCCGTGCCGTGCCAATGCCCGCACCCGACGCAGCTCTGACCAATCTCAGAAGCCGAGCACGCCGACGACGCCGTTCGTCAGCTCGATCGTCAGGCCAGCAGGCAGTGCTTCGAGCCGCAGGCCCTGCATGAACAGCGCGAGCCCGGAGAACTGCGGGTCGGGTGGCAGCACCAGGCTGTGGGTGCCGAGCCCGGCGCCGATGTCGGCGACCGGCGGTGCGATCAGAGCCTCGCCGCCGAACAGCGGGAACGGGAACGGCAGCTGGATCGTCGACACGAACACCAGCGTGAGGACCGTGGTGGAGCTCGGATTGACGCTGATCGTCCAGGTCGTGCCGAGCACCGGCAACGTCGAGCAGTTGCAGACGAGCGGGTTGATGCCGGTGCCGTTGAACTGCGTGCAGCCCGCCGCCGGCACGAACTCCATCCCGCGTACGTCGGTGTAGCCGCCGCCGCCGATCAGCGTCGCGACACCGGTCGTGACGTCGAACAGGTACAGGTTGCTGCGGGACCCGTACAGAAGGCCGGCCGGTGACGTCGCGAGGCACTGCACGTCCACGGGATTGCCGACGCTCGGGTTCACGTCGGTGCTCGCTCCCGTCACGGGGTCCACGGTCACGAGGCCGACGCCGACTCCGGTGCCCGGGCCGACGTCCCAGGCGTAGAGCGTGCCGATGAGGTCGCTGGCCAGGCCTTGCAGGCCCGGGTGCGACGTCGGCCCGATCAGCGTCGTGGCGCCGGTCGCCACGTCGATCGTGTAGAGCAGGTCCATCGGTGAGCCGTTCCGGATCGCGTAGAGCACGCCGAACGGCGTCGCCGCGAGACCGCGAACGTCCGTCAGCGCAGGCGACGTCGCGACGATCGGCGTGCCAGCGCCCGTGATCGGGTTGATCGAGACGAGCATGCCGGTGTTCGAGACGCAGACCAGCAGGTTGCCGAACGCCGCCATCGAGTTGAGGTTGGTGACGCCTGACGGGCCGATCATGGCGCCGGTGCCGGTCGTCGAGTTGATCGAGTAGGCGGTGCCCGCGAACGAGACGGCGCGGATGTCGGCTTGCGCGACGAGTGCGGGAGCGGAGCAGAGCAGTGCGAGTAGCGGAGTGAGGCGGGTCATGTGAGCTTCCCTGGTGGTCGGACGAGGCGCGCGGCCGGCGACAGCCGGTTCGCCGCCGCGCGGCATGGTAGCTCTGAGTCACGGACTTCCGGTGCGGTGTGCAGTGAACTGCAGGAGTGTTACCAATGGCGCGCAGTTCTTCCTGGCCGCCGGGCGGCGACGACGAAGGGCAACGAGCGCGCGAAGGGTGCGGAGGCACAGGCGTCGCGGCTTGCAGATTTCGCCCCGGCCCGGCCGATGGTGGTAGGCTGCCTCGTCCTCGCCCAACGGATCCGTGACCAACCGCCGCTCCATGCTCCGACTGCTCCTGTTGCCCGCCGCCGCTGCCGCCGCGCTGTCGCTGCCTGCCGCAGCTCAGCAGGACCCGACCGGCGAGTTCACGGCGCACGGCGACAACATCGTTCGCATCGAGGACGAGGTGAAGCTGCGTGTGCCGCAGGACCAGGTCGAGGCCGTCTGGCAGTGGCTCGTGCAGCGTTACGGCGACTGCGCGTGGCTCGCGCGCGACGGGCACACGTTCCAGGCCACGTTCGGCGACGAACGCTTCGTCGACACCTACTACGACGACCCGTCGCTGAGCCTGCTGCAGCGGAACAGCGGCGTGCGCCACCGGCAGCGCGACGTGCTCGCCGGTTCCGCGGCCGCCAAGGACGGCCGCGCGCTGCTGCAGATCAAGCTGAGCCGCGACGACCCGTCGGGCCTCGCGCGCACCGAGATCAAGTTCAAGGTCGATCCGCCTGCCGAGCTGCGCACCGCGGAGGACCAGCACCCGATGCTCGGGCTCGTGTCGCGCAAGGATCGCGCCGCCGTGAAGTCGCGCCTGCTCGAGATCGGGCTCGATCCGATCGCGATGCGGCCGCTGGTCACGGTCGAACAGGTGCGGCGGCGCGTCTACGTCGCCGACGGCGAGGGTGCGCTGGCGACCGTGACGCTCGACCAGTGCAACTGCAGCGACTATGGCACCGACCTGCACTGGACCGAGATCGAGCTGGAGCTCAACGAGATCCGCTTCACGCAGAGCAAACCCGAGCAGCGCACGTGGATGAAGGGCGTGCAGACGGCCATCCAGCAGGACCTGCAGGCGAAGTTCCCCGCGATCGTGCAGGACCAGACGCCGAAGTACACGAAGTCCTTCCTCGCCATCGAGCAGGCCACGTGGATGCCGCTGCGCACGATGGTGCGCTGGCGCGTGACGCCGGGCGGGTTGTTCGCGATCGGGGCCGGCGTCGCGATCGCGATCCTCGCCGCGGTCCTGTTCCTGGTCAGGCGGCTGCGCCGCCGCCGGCAGGCCGTGCGCGCATAGCCTCGCGCGTCGCGATCGCATCGGGGCCGAGCCCGGTCACCACGCCGCGCGCCAACGTCGGGGGGGGCAAGCTGCACACCGCTCAGCTACTCTCTGCAGCGACGGAAGAGAGGGTGCGCGAGCCCCGTCTCTCTCCGCTCCACTCGGAGGACCCCAATGCGCCACCTGCCGCCCGTCCTGCTCCTCGCGTTCGCCGGCAATGCCCTCGCCCAGGACAACCCGTGGATCTGGTTCCCGAGCGCCGAGACCGGAACGCCGCCGCAGCTCGTGCTCGAGCTGCAGGGTGGTGCGAAGAAGGTGCTGAACGCGAGCGAGGACACGATCCTGATCGCCTACATCGGCGACAGCGCGTTCGCGAAGCACGCACAGCTGGCGATCGACACGAGCGACGAGAACCACTCGCTGGTGCGCTTCGACGTGCCCGGAGACCTGCAGGTGACGCGCGCGCAGTTCGTGACGACGATGCATCCGAGCAACATCGCGCCGCCCGGCGACACGACGTTCCGCGTGCACATGGTCGAGGGGCCGTGGGACGCGAGCACGACGTGGAACAAGTCGCCGCCGCATGCAGCGGCCGATTTCGCGGTAGGGCGCGTGCCGTTCGGCGGCGGACCGGTCAGCATCGACGTGACCGAGGCGGTCGCGAAGTGGCAGAAGGAGCCCGCGAAGAACTTCGGCATCCTGCTGCGCGGGCTGCAGGCCGATGGCGAGCCGAAGATGAAGCCGCCCGAGAGCAAGCCCGGTGCGCCGGCCGGCGAGACGCCGATGCAGAAGTACGCGCGGCAGCAGCAGCTCAACAAGCGGCTCGCGAGCTGCCTGCCGTGGCAGAAGGACGCCGGCGCGGCGCGCAAGCTGGCGGAGGCGGACGGCAAGCTCGTGCTCGCGTTCGTGATCGCCGACGTCGGACCGGCCGGCAATGCGCACGAACGCGCGCTCGCGGTGACGTCGCTGCTCGACCCCGACGTGCGCGCACTGATCGAAGAGCGCTTCGTGCCGGTGCGCCTCGCGACGTTCAGCGGCCTGCATCTCGGGATGAAGATGAAGGGCGGCGACCCGCTCGAAGCACTCGGCACCGACGCGGTCACGGCGAAGGCGCCGGCGCTCGTCGTGAGCACGGCGGGTGGGCAAGCGGTTGCCGTGCTCGCGTCGATCGGCACGTGGAGCCGGCAACTCGTGGCCGGGTTCCTGCTGCATGCGCTCGCGGGCCGCGCGCCGGCCGAAGCCAAGGACGCCGCGGCGGCGCTGAAGCAGGGCGATCTCGCGCGCGCGCGGGCGCTCGCCGCGGAGTCGTCGCCGGTCGAGCAGCAGCGGGTTGGACTGCACATCGCAGCGCTGCGCGGCGACGTGCCGGCTGCGCGCGAGGCGGTGGCGCAGTTGCAGCGGGCTTCGGCGCTCGCGGCGGCCGACGTCTTCATGGCGGCGGCGTGCGTGCTCGCGATGCGCGAAGGCGAAGGCGTCGAAGCGTGGCTCGCTGGCGCGAAGGACGCGGATCCGGCGACGGTGGCCTGGTTGCGCGGCGAGCTGGCCTGGTTGCAGCGCGACGAGCAGGGTGCACGACGTGAGTGGCTCCGCGCCGCGGAGGCCGCGCCGCCGGAGTCCTCGCTGCGGCTGCGGGCCGAGCTGCGCATGGAATACGCGCTCGGCATCGACGAGGTCGGGGCTGCGCTGCCGGTCGCGTACGCGCCGGCGATGACGACGACGGAGCGGGCGCGCGCGGAGGCGAGCCGCGAGCCGCTGGTGCAAGGAGCCATCGCGTGGCTGCTCGGCCGCCAGCAGAGCGACGGACGCTTTGCGCATGCGAGCATGGACACCTACGACGCAGCGGTGACCTCGCTGTGCGGCAAGGCGCTGCACGCGTGGGGGCCGCGGCTGCCGCAGGCACTGCGGGCGCGCGCCGACGCGGCGCTCGAGCGCGTCGAGGCGTGGTGCGGCGGCTACCTGCGGCGCGCCGACCCGAAGACCGCGGACTCGTTCGGCGCCGGCTACCTCGTGGACTTCCTCGCGGCGAGGGCGGCAGGCCGTCCGGCCGCGAAGGAACTCGTGCCCGCGGCGATCGAGCTGCTGCTGGCCGGCCAGCTGAAGACCGGCGCGTGGAGCTACAGCCAGCAGTTCGGCGAGGGCTGGGTCGGCGGATTCGGCGGCTGGCCGAAGACCGACAAGGGGCGCGCACACAGCATCAACACGGGCATCGCGCTGTGGGCGCTCGCGAACGCGCGCGCGGCCGGGTTCGCGGTCGACGAGGAGCGCGTGAAGGCCGGCGTCCAGGCGCTCGAGCAGATGAAGGAGACGGCGACGACGTTCACCTACACGTGGCCCGATCCGCGCTGCTTCACGGCGCGCGATCAGTCGATCGGCAAGGCGCCGGTGTGCGTGCAGGCGCTCGCGGCTCTCGGTGCCGTGAAAGCCGAGGACCTCGAGCAGACCGCGGTGGACTTCATGCATTGGCGTGAAGGGCTGCGCAAGACGGCGAAGCTGACGCCGAGCTGGATCGGGCCTTCGGGCACGTCGAGCTACTTCTTCCTGCACTCGTACTACCACGGCGCCGAGGCCGTCGTTGCGGCCGGCGGCGACGACTGTGCGCGGCGGCTCGAGACCCTGAGCCGCGACCTGCTCGCGTGCGCCGAAGCGGATGGCACCTGGCTCGACTTCGAGGAAAGCGGCAAGACCTACAGCACGGCGATGGCTCTGCTGGTCCTCGCGCGCGCGCGCTGATTCGGTTGTAGGCTCGCTCCCGATTCAGGTTCTGTACCCCCGCCTTCCTCGGGCGCGCGCGTCGTCCCGCGGGACGAACCCCTGGTACGATGCCCTCGATGGTCGGCTCACGCGTGCTCACTGCGAAGGACCTGATCGACATCCGCGGAGCCGGCTACCGCCACGAGCTCGTGCGCGGAGAGCTGCGGCGCATGAGCGGCGCGTCGCCGCTGCGCGGCTCGGTGGTGGCGCGCGTCACGCGGCACCTGCTGCAGACCATCGCGGATCGCGACGTCGGAACGGTGCTCGCCAACGACGCGGTTTTCGTGCTCGAGCGCGACCCGGACACCGTGCTCGCGCCGGACGTCGCGTTCATGAGCCCCGACAACCTGCCCGCTGAGTTCGCGCCGGGCTTCTATCGCGGCGCTCCGGACCTCGCCATCGAGGTGACGTCCCCTCGCGACAGCTGGGGTGAGGTCCAGGACAAGGCGCTCAGCTGGCTCGCGCACGGCACGCGGCTCGTCTGGATCGTCGATCCGATCGCGAAGCACGTCACCGTCTACCGCGCGCCGCACGACATCGTCGTGCTCGGTCACGCGGACACACTCGACGGCGGCGAGGTCGTGCCGGGTTTCTCCGTGCCGGTTGCGGCGCTGTTCCCGGTGCGCTGAAGGGTGCCCCCAGCTCACGCCGGGGCGCGGCCTGGCCTGCCGAGCAGGCCCGCGACGACGTAGCCGGCGACGCCGATCCAGGCCACGGCTTGAAAGCCGAACGCCATCGCGAGCGCCAGCGAGCACACGCCGGCGAGCACGCCGCAGGCGCCGTTGATGGCCCAGTACCACGCCTTGTCGTCGTCGCCGAAGCGCTGCATGCCGAGCGGGAAGAAGTGGCCGAGCAGGAACCCGATCGGCAGCAGCGCGACGACCGTCAGCGCGATGCGCACGGCTTCGCTCTGGCCGAGCGTGGCCTCGAGCACTCCGGACATGCCCGCGTTGCCCGCGGCGAGCGCGAGCGGCACGACCGGCCACCAGCGCTGCGCGCGATGCAGGCCCGTGCGTTCCGACCGCAGTGCACCGATGCCGGCGCCGAGCAGCAGCGAGCCGATCACGACCGTGGCCGCGATGCTCGGATGGCCGAGGTAGAGCACGAAGCGCTGCAGCCACGGGATCTCGATCAGCATGAACGACACGCCGATCGCTGCGAAGTAGCCGCTGCCGCGCCAGAACTCCTGCCGGCGCGGCAGCCAGCGCGCGAGTGCGAACGGCGCGAAGAACAGCAGCAGCGTGACGCCGGCGAGCACGAGCATCAGCAGCTGCAGCGTCACGACGGACTGCTCGTTGATGCCGTAGGAGCGCGCGAACGCGAAGTCGAAACGGCCGAAGACCGGCAGCGACTGGAAGAAGAACGGGCGGTCGTCGGTGGGGGGCGTCATCAGGATGCCGCTCGCCTCGATCGCGCCGGGACCGTCGCGCAACAGCGTCGGGACGTCGCCCGGGACCTCGGGCTTCGGCACGCCGGGGTGCAGCAGCTCGAAGCCGCGTTCGTCGCAGACCGCACGCAGCCGGTCGATCTCGGCCGGCGTGAACGCAGACCGGCTCGCGACCACGGTCGACACGCCGCCTCCGGCGACGACGATCATGTGCGCGGCGGGATTCGCGACTCCCGATTGGCGCAGCGCCTCCTGCTTCAGCAGCAGCAGCCGCAGCGCCTCGAGGCGCATCGTGCCCAGGCGCCAGCGGCTCGTGGACACGAGCCCATCGGGCCCGAGCTTCTCGAGGTAGAGCCGGTAGGCCTCGACCGTGTAGAGGTTGTTCTCGGCCAGCGCGAAGGCTCCCGCGGCCGTCGCGGCCCAGCTGTCGATCAGCGAGATCTGGATCAGGTCGTAGTCGCCGCGCGATCGCGTCAGGAAGCTGCGCCCCTCGCTGACCTGGGCGTTCACGCCGCGCGCGTGGTAGATGTCGCCGCTGAACTCCTTGAAGACCGTCGACACGGTCTCGACGACGCCCGGGTTGAGCTCGACCGCGTCGATGTCGGCAGCGCCGGCTCGCAGGGCCGTGAGCACGTCGCGCCCGCCACCGGCGCCGATCACCGCGACGCGGCGCGGCGGCCGCACCTGATAGGCGACCGTCGTCACGTCGTAGAGCAGGTAGTCGAACTCGCTCATGTCCGCGACGTCGCCGTCGAACCGCGTGATCGGCGTGCCCGCGCTGCCGTCCTGCTCCATCCAGTTCTGGTCCACGGCGGACGGGGGCCGCTTGGAGCCGAAGCCCCAGGCGAAGCCGTCCTTGCTGCGGCTGCCGAGCACCTGCTCCAGGTCGAAGAACGCGAGACGCGCGGTTGGCGTCCACCGTTCATGAATCGGCTTCACGAGCGACTCGTCGTAGCTCTTCGTCAGCCGGACCTCGAGCGGTCTGCCCGAGGCCGAAAACGCGAGCACGCACACGGCAACGATCGCGGCCAAGAACCGGTTCGCACCGACGAGATACGCGCCGAGCACCGGCAGCAGCCCGAGCAATGCGATGGCGATCGGCGTCGGAGCAAGGTGCAGAGCCGGCACCACGGCTGCGGCCGCCGCGCTCGCGCCGACGAGATCGGCCCCGTACATGCGCCCGACTGCGGCCCCGCGCGCTTGCAGCAGCAAGAGGCACACGGCGGCGCCGAGCAGCAGCATCGGCACGAGCAGGAAGGCCATGCAGACGACGACGTTCCACGAGCCGAACTGGTTGCCGACCCAGAGCACTCCCGCAACCGCCGCGGGCAGCGACAGGCCGCCGAGCAGCAGGCAGGCCGGCAGCGCACGCGCCGAAGGCCGCCGCAGCGCGAACCAGACGCCGGGCGCGCCGAGCCCCAGCATCGCGAGCGAGATCGACAGGAAGGCCCAGTGGTACCAGAGCACGACGCTGAGCACGCGCGTCACCGCGATCTGGAAGAACAGCACCGCGAACGAAGCGAGCGCGATCGCGACGAGGTGGCGGCGCGACGGCGCGTCGCTTCGGGGGGCGTCCATGAGCCGGCGCAGTCTAGGGGCCCGCCGGGGGCGGGACAAACGCGCGCCGGCGGGCGCTCACCAGACCTTCATGCCGGTGAAGTTCTTGAAGTCGAACCCGAGGCCGTTGAACGCGATGCCCTGCGCGAAGAACTCGAAGCCTGCGAGCGTGGGGTCGGCCGGGATCACGATCGGCAGGCTGGCATTGCCGACGCCGGCGCTCGTCAGGACGAGCGACAGTGGGTCGATCTGCAGCACGCCGCCGAAGCCGGGGATCGGCGTCGGGGGGATCTCCGCGAGCGCGAAGCCGACGAGCCAGAGCGTCGCCGGAGTGGCGATCACCTCGAAAGTCGGCGTGCTGCCGTTCTGCGTCGTGCCGAACGACTCGACGCGGAAGTTGGTCGTCGACGCCGCGTCGACCGGCGACGAGCCGCCGAGGATCTCGGTCAGGTTGGCTTCGCCGTCGTTGTCGTTGTCGCCGAGTTGGTTCGCGACGAGGCAGTGCTGGAACTGCGTGCTGAGCTGCCACTGCGTGCCGTTCGCGTTGAACGCGCCGAACTGCAGCAGCGTCGGGATCTCGAGCGCGCCGGTGACCGGGTTCAGGCGGCGGGTCTCACACGGCGGGGTCGTCGTGCGCGCGGTCGTTCGGATGCGGCCGTGGTTGTCCGTCGTGATGCCGATGTTGTTCGGCCCGAGGGTCATGCTCGTCAGCACGGAGCCGGTCGCCTGGTCGATCTGCACGACGGTGCCGACGCCGAAGCTGCTGACCCAGATGCGGCCGGCCAGGTCGAAGGTCGCCGGATTGGCGAGGCTGCCGAACGGCACGGTGTAGAGGTTCAGCGTCGCGCCGGTGGTGCCGTCGAGCTCGGCGAGCTGCGAGGAGCTGTCGCCGGTCACCCAGATGTGGCTCGGTTGCAGGATGCCGCGGTAGTCGGCGACCACGCCGACGGGCAGCATCGTCGTGGTCCCGACGATCGGGAAGTTCGTGACCGCGCCGGTCGGGTCGATGCGCGACACCGAGGCGGGGGTGACGCGGTGCGCGATCCACTTGTTGCCGAGCGCGTCGATCGTGATGCCGAGCGCGGCTCCGGCCACGGTCGTGTAGGTCTGCACGAACGTCCCTGCGGCGTCGTACTCGTGCACTGCCGTGCCGCCGTTCGTGACCCAGCCGTGGCCAGCCGCGTCGAACGCGATCGCGTAGGCCGAGCCGCTGGGCAGCGTCACGGGCGTGAACGTCGCGGTCAGGGGGTCGTAGATGTCGAACGTCTGTTGGATGAAGCGCACGACCCAGACCTTGCCGTCTGGCGCCGTGGTGCAGCCGCGCAGCGTGGTCGGCGTGGCGACACGCTCGCGCACGGTGCCCCATTCCGACACGCGCATGATGTCGGACGAGGAGCGGTTGGCGATCCAGTAGGTGGTCTGCGCGAGGGCGGGAACACAGGTGGCGAGTGTCGCGGTTGCGAAGAGGAGTCGATTCATTGGGTCGGTCGAAGTGCGTCAGGGTTGCGGGGGGTGGCGCCCATTGTGGGGAGCCGCCGATCGGCGTCGAGTGCCGATTCCGTAATAGCCCGTTGCGCCGTGGCCGTTCGCCGCGGTCGCCGCGATGCGAAGCGCCGTCACTCGATCGCGGTGACTCCGCCGGCAACCAGCCGGCTCGGGTAGTGGTGCGGTTCGTCACAGATGTGTGCTGCCGTCCTCGGTGTGGATGACGAGCGTCGTCGCGAGCTCAGCGACCGCGAGTACTGCGAACCAGGTGCCGGTCGGCCAGTACGCATGACCGAACTCGCGGCCCGCCCGGCGACCTTGCTCCGCCCCTTGCCCGTTATACATTTTAGTTTATTCTGAATAACCATCGTGACCGACCTGCTGCTCGTGCTGCACAGCCCACGCCGCCGCGAGATCCTGCGGCTGTGCTGGGACGCCGACAACACCGCTGGAGCGATCCACGCGGCGTTGCCCGACGTCACGTTCGGCGCTGTGTCCCAGCACCTGAAGCTCCTGCGCGACGCCGGGCTCGTCGCCGTGACCCGGCGCGGTCGCGAACGCCACTACCGCGCCAACCGCCAGGCGCTCGGTCCGTTCCGCCGCTGGCTCGAGGCCAGCTGGGACGATGCGCTCTACCGGCTCAAGCTTGCGGCCGAGCTCGAAGCCGCGCGGCGCGGCCCCTCTCCGACTCCGTCCACCCGCAAGAGATCCAAACCATGACCAGGCTGCCCTTCTCGCTCGATCGCACGGTCGTCATCCACGCACCGCGCGCCGTCGTCTTCCGCTACTTCGCCGACCCCGAACGCTTCGCGCGCTGGTGGGGCGAGGGCAGCTCGATCGAGGGCCGCGTCGGCGGCGCCGTGCGCATCGTCTACCCGAACCGCGTGGTCGCCGGTGGCGCCGTCACACGCTTCGAGCCCGAGCGCCTCGTTGCGTTCACCTACGGCTACGAGGACCCGCAGAAGCCGATCCCGATCGGCGGCTCGCTCGTGACGATCGAGCTGCGTGACCACGCCGACGGCACGTTGTTGACGCTGCGCCACGATCTGCCGAGCGAGGTCGACCGCGACCACCACGTGCCGGGATGGCGCTTCCAGCTCTCGCTGTTCGCGAACGCGGTCGCCGACGAGCACCACCGCACAGCACAGTCGATGGCCGACCAGTGGTTCGCTGCGTGGGCCGAGGCCGATGCCAAAGCACTGACCCGGCTGCTCACGGCCTGCACGATCGACGACGTGACCCTGCAGGACCGCTACTCGTGCCTGCGCGGCCGTGCCGACCTGCTCGACCACATCGTGATGACCCAGAAGTTCATGCCGGGCATCGTGATGACGCGCGCCGGCGACGTGCGCCACTGCCAGGGCACGGCGCTCGTCGAATGGACCGCTGAGGATGCTGCTGGCGCGATGCGGGGCAAGGGTTGCAACGTCGTGCGTTTCGCCGCGGACGGCCGCATCGCCGGCGTCGTCGGCCTCTGGTGAGGCCGGCAACATGCAACCATGGGGTTGCGGAAAGCAGGGCCGTGCGTTAGGACTACATGCAACCAAGAGGTTGCATATGACGAACACTGACCACATCGAGAAGCAGATCCTGTTGCGCGCGCCTCGCGCGCGCGTCTGGCGCGCGCTGACCGACGCCGCCGAGTTCGGCCGCTGGTTCCAGGTCGTGCTCGAGACCGGGTTCGCCGTCGGCAAACGCACGACCGGCAAGATCACGGTCCCGGGCTACGAGCACGTGACGTTCGAAGCGACCGTCGAGCGCATGGACCACGAACGGTTGTTCTCGTTCCGCTGGCATCCGTACGCGGTCGAGCCCGGGGTCGACTACAGCAAGGAACCGACGACGCTCGTCGAGTTCCGCCTCGAGGACCAGCGCGGCGGCACGCTGCTGACGGTCGTCGAGTCCGGCTTCGACCGCATCCCGGTGCAACGCCGCGCGCTGGCTTTTCGCATGAACAGCGGTGGCTGGGACGCGCAAGCCGAGAACATCCGCCGCCATGTCGAGAGCTAAGGCCTTCGCGAGCCCGCAGGCGCGCCGTGCAGCACCGCTGTTCGCGGCACTCGGCGACGAGACGCGGCTCCTGCTCGTCGCGCGCCTCTCGGCCAACGGACCCGAGTCGATCACGGCGCTGAGCGAAGGCTCCGACGTGACGCGGCAGGCGGTCACGAAGCACCTCGGCGTGCTCGCGCGAGCAGGTCTCGCGCGCGGGCAGAGCCGCGGCCGCGAGCGCATCTGGCAGCTGGAGCCGGGCCGGCTGTCCGAAGCGCGCGAGTACCTCGACCAGATCTCGCGGCAGTGGGACGTGGCGCTCGACCGGCTGCGGACCTTCCTCGAGAACGAACCGAGGTAGGCGGCCATCAGGGGACGCGGGGACGCGGCTCCTGGGGCTTGCGGACGGCTGCGCCGTGGCTACCTTTCTGCGCGGCGCTCGATCCGCGCCCAACCTCGAAGACCCGACCCCAGCCCGGGTCCACGTGAGGCAAAGGAGGGCATACCTCCGGGTCGGCATCGATCACTCTGTTCCGCCGCGCGGCGGCCGCTGGGGGGCATCCGCAAGGCCGTGAACGAGGAAAGACCGATGCCGAAGAACAAGGACCTGAAGCGCCTCGTGCGCTCCCGCATGCAGAAGACCGGCGAGTCGTACACGACCGCCCGAATGCACGTCGTGTCGCGCCGCAGCGAGAAGGCGCCGGCCGACGCCAAGACGAACCCGAACGGCGCCGCCCGCGCAGACGAGCTCGAGGACCTCTCGCAGCGCGCAGGCATGCGCGATGCCGTGATCGCCGCGAAGACCGGCCGCTCGTGGGCCGAATGGGTCGGCCTGCTCGACGCCGCAGGGGGCCTCGAGCTGAACCACACACAGATCGCGGCACTGGTGCACGAGAAGTACGGCGTCCCGGGCTGGTGGTCGCAGTCGGTGACCGTCGGCTACGAGCGCATCCGAGGGCGCCGCGCCGTGAACCAGGTCGCGGGAGGCAAGTTCGCGGTCAGCAAGAGCCGGACGTTCGCGGTGCCGGTGAGCACACTCGCGAGGGCGTTCGCGAAGCGCAGCCGCCGCGACTGGATCGGCGAGAAGCCCGCGAAGGAGCGCAAGACGACCGCGAAGGTCGTGCGCTGGATCGAGGCCGACGGCTCGTGGGTCGACGTCTTCCTGCTCGGCAAGAGCAGCGCGAAGTCGACCGCGAGCGTGCAGCACTCGCGGTTGCCCTCGCGCGAGCTCGTCGAGGCGTGGCGCGCGCGCTGGGGCGAACGCCTGCAGGCGCTCGCCGACTGGATCGGCCGGCGCGGCTGAGCGCCCACACCGGCCGGCCGCGCTGCTACTTGCCGGTGCTCGCGTTCTCGATCTGCTTCTGGATCTTCTCGAGGTTGAACGAGCCCGGCGTCTGGCTCGGCGGGTAGTCCTTCATCGTCATCAGGAACTTGCCGGCAAACTGCTGCATCGGCACGAGCACGTAGACGCGGTCCATGAACCAGTCGTTGTAGGTGTTCGAGTTGTGCTGCGCGCGCTCGAACGGATCGCGGCGCAGGTTGAACAGCAGCGGCACGCGCAGCTCGGTGAACGGCTCGCGCCAGACCTCGAACGCCTGGCCGCGGTTCTCGAGGAACACCGCCTTCCATGCTTCGTACCGCAGCGCGACGATGAGGCCGTCGTCGTTGACGTAGATGAACTCCTTGCGAGGCGAGTCCTGCACCTTGCCGCTCAGGTGTTCGAGCTGGTTGTGGCCGTCGATGTAGTTGCGGTACTTGCGCCCGTTCAGCTCGACGCCCTTGCCGAGCTTGTCCTTGATGTCGGGGGCCCCGCCGACCGCCGCGAACGTCGGCAGCCAGTCCTCGTGCGACACGATGCCGTTCAGCGTCACGCCGGCGGGGAACTTGCCGGGCCAGCGCACGAAGGCCGGCACGCGGTAGGCGCCTTCCCAGTTCGAGTTCTTCTCGCTGCGGAACGGCATCGTGCCGGCGTCTGGCCACGTGTTGTAGTGCGGGCCGTTGTCGGTCGAGTACAGGACGAGCGTGTCGTTCGCGATGCCGAGGTCGTCGAGCACCTTCAACAACTGACCGACGTGCATGTCGTGCTCGACCATGCCGTCGCTGTACTCGTCCTGCCCAGAGATGCCGCGCAGCTCCTTCTTCACGTGTGTGCGCAGGTGCATGCGCGTGCCGTTCCACCAGCAGAAGAACGGAACGCCGGCCTTGTGCTGCCGCGTGATGAACTCGGACGCCGCGGCGACGGTCTCGTCGTCGATCGTCTCCATGCGCTTCTTGGTCAGCGCGCCGGTGTCTTCGATCGTCTGTCCGCCCTTGCCGTCGGCCTTGCACCGCAGCACGCCGCGCGGCCCGAACCGCTTCCGGAACTCCGGGTCCTTCGGGTAGTCCTCGTGCTCGGGCTCCTCCTCGGCGTTCAGGTGGTACAGATTCCCGAGGAACTCGTCGAAGCCGTGCGTCGTCGGCAGGTGCTCGTCGCGGTCACCCTGGTGGTTCTTGCCGAAGTGACCCGTCGCGTAGCCGAGGCTCTTCATGACGGTCGCCATCGTGACGTCGGTCTTCTGCCAGCCTTCCTTCGCGCCGGGCAGGCCGACCTTCGTCATGCCGGTGCGCACCGGCACGTTGCCGCCGATGAACGCCGCGCGGCCCGCGGTGCAGCTCTGCTGGCCGTAGTAATCGGTGAAGGCTACGCCCTCCTTCGCGATGCGATCGATGTTCGGCGTCTTGTAGCCCATCATGCCGCGGCTGTTGTGGCTGATGTTCCACGTGCCGATGTCGTCGCCCCAGATGACGAGAACGTTCGGCTTCTTCTCCTGCGCCGACACGGAGCAGCAGAGCAGCGTCGTGAGCGTGAGTGCGGCTGCGGCGACACGACGCGACGCGAGAGTGCGTGACGAAAGTGAGTGCATAGTGAGTCCTCGGTACGGCTTCCCGCCCGCGGCCCATCATTCTTGCGCGGACCGAGGCCCGCAAGCGTGCACACGCAAGAGCCGCTGCCGGGCGCGTAATTCGACCCTGCGCGCTACACTGCAGTCCGCCGCCGACGCGCGGCCCGACTTTGCCTTCGCCCGACCCCCGCGACGGAACGTTCCGCACCGACGCCGCACGGCCCGAGCGCCTCGACCGCGTTCTGAGGCGCTTCCGGCCGCAATGCAGCTGGAGCGACGTGCGCGACCTGATCACGCGCGGCAAGGTCGTCGTCGACGGCGCCCGTGTCACGGACGCGGGCCACCTCGTCGGGCCGGGCAGCGAGATCGCGATCGCGGTTGCGCGCGCGCGGCTCGAACGCACGGGCGTGGTGCCGCCGTTCGACCGCGCTCGCGTGCTGTATCTCGACCGCGAGGTCGTCGTCGTCGACAAGCCGCCCGGTTTGTCGACCGTGCCGTGGGGCGACGAGCAGGATGCGCTCGACCAGCGGCTCGCAACGCTGCTCGGGCAGCCGGTCCGCACGGTGCACCGCCTCGACCGCGACACGAGCGGAGCGCTGATGTTCGCGCGCACCGCGGCAGCGTTCACGCACCTCGAGCACCAGCTGCGGCGCCACTCCGTGCACCGCAGCTACCTCGCGGTCGCACACGGCACCGTGCTCGGCGGCACGATCCGTTCGTTCCTCGCCGACGATCGCGGCGACGGGCTGCGCGGTTCGATCGCGAATGCGCGCATCGGCAAGGAGGCGATCACGCACTTCGACCCCGTCGAGACCCTGCGCGGCGCCACGCTGGTGTGCTGCCGGCTCGAGACGGGCCGCACGCACCAGATCCGGATCCACCTCGCGGAGCAGGGCCACATGCTGCTCGGCGAGCGCGGCTACGTGCGCGAGCACAGGGGGCCCGTGCTCGACGCACCGCGCATCCTGCTGCACGCGGCGGAGCTCGGCTTCGTGCATCCGGCCACGGATGCGCCGATGCACTTCGCGGTCCCGATGCCCGAGGACATGGCCGCGATCGTCGCGGCGCTGCGCTAGCGCGCGCCGCGGCGCGAGGAGCGCCCCGCAGGGCGCTCCGCGCTGCGATCCACTACAGCCCGAGCCCGAGCACGATGGCGTTGCTGGCCACGAGCCCGAGTGGCGTGAGCGGCGGGCTGTAGGTCGCGACCTGACCGACGAGCGTGACGCCGACCAGCGAGACGCTGTTCGGGATCGACTCGGGGATCTGCAGGTTCGCGCCGGGCGCCAGGAATGCCGTGGCGACCGGATCGATCACGTGCGCCTGGCAGCCCGGCATGCCGATGGCCGTGAGGTCGACCGCTGGCACCGCCTGCGTCAGCGAGCGCATCAGCACGCCCCACGGCGTGCCCGCCGGGACGCGGCCGATCTGCCACTGCAGCGTCGTGCCGAGCGTCGGCACGCTGCTCGCATCGAGGGTGAGGCCGTCGAACGGCGTCGCACACAGGTTCAGCGGCGACGACAGCGTCGCCGACAGGTTGCGCGAGCCCGGATCCGAGTGCCCGCCGCCCGGCGACCAGCCGGTCAGGACCGGGAAGGTTCCCGACGCGATGGTCTGCCAGAGCACGTGCACGGTTCCGTTCGGGAAGAACTGGATCTGGAACGTGTTCGGCACCGTCTGGGTGATGAACGGCACGCCGTTCCACGTCAGGATCGCGCGCGTCGCGTTCGCGTCGAACCACACGTTCGTCGCGCTGAACTGCGTCGGGTTCAGGATGCCCCACGCTGCGGCCCATCGCGGGTTGCCGTTCAGCAACGTCGTCACGGCCGGTCCGACGGCGGTCAGGTTCGTGCCGGGTGACACGTAGCCGGACGAGCAGACCTGCAGCTGGCTCGTCGAGCCGCCGGGGAACGGCAGCGAGAACGGCAGCGTGACGAAGGTCTGCGTGTTGAACGCGAGGTTCAGGTTCGTGCCCGCTGCCGGCACGAACGCGACCGGCGTCTCGACGACCGAGTAGGCGCCGTTGTTGAGGCTCATCGTCATCGAGCGGTTCGCGAGGTCGAACAGCGAGGACGACGAGAACAGCTCGTAGACCGTGCCCGAGCACTGGCCGCACGAGTTGCCGACCGGGAACTTCGTCGCGAACGAGAGTCCGCTCGGC
Organism: Planctomycetota bacterium; assembly: GCA_036376355.1. Classification (GTDB taxonomy): domain Bacteria; phylum Planctomycetota; class UBA1135; order UBA1135; family UBA2386; genus DASVAL01. The sequence goes on along the minus strand of DASVAL010000138.1, from coordinate 15,089 downwards.
GCCTCGCTGAGGATCTGCACCTGCAGCGCGCCGGTGCCGGTCCGCGCCTGGTCGACCGTCACCGTGCCCGCTCCGGGCGCGATCGAGCAATCGAACCAGACGTTGTAGATCGTGTTCCAGTCGAGCGAGTTCGTGGAGCCCGCCAAGAACGTGATCTCCGTTCCCGAGACCGAGCCCGTCCAGTCGTTGAGCGGGTTCGTGTCGAGGTCGCGGAAGCCGAGGCCCTGCACCGTTGCGCCGGCGCCGACCGGGATGCGCAGCGCTGCGCCGCCGCGGAAGTTGTCGATGTTGTGGATCGCGTACTCGTAGTGCCACAGCCCGCCGACGGGTCCGGTCACCTTGACGCCGATCGCGAAGCGGCCGTCGTCTTGGCCGTTGCCGCCCATGTAGACGTGCGCACCCTGCCAGCGCGTGAGCACCGAGCCGACCTGATCGGGGCCCGAGGTCGAGGAGGCCCAGCTGCCGCCCGTGCCCGTGATCGACACCTGGCGGTTCGTGATGTTGTTGTCGCGCTCGCCGACAGGCTCACCCTGCACCACGGCCTGCACCTGCGCGTAGTAGTTCGAGCCCGCGATCAGCTCCTGCTCGCGCACGACCATGCGGTTCTTCACGGCGTCCCACGACTGCACCTGCGTCCACGTCAGCGACTTGACGGAGTCGATGGCCTGGGCGCCGCTGACCGCGGGATCGCCGCGGTCGAAGTAGCTGCCCTGCGGGTTCCACGTGCCGAGCCACGGGTTGAGCTCGTCGTTGGGGCCGAGCTGCAGCTGGCTCTCGTTGATGCCGCTGCCATACGTGTCGGAGCAGCCGACGAAGAAGAACGAGCCGCCGCCGGACGTGCACGGTGCGCACGGGCCGTTCGAGAAGTTGTATGCGGTCGGCGAGTGCTTGCTGTGGCCCTGCGTCGTGATCTGCACCATGCGACCGCCGCTCTCGCGCGCCAGCAGGAACGCGATGCGCGGGTACTGGTCGACCATCAACCCGCCGCTCTGGGACAACCACGGCAGGTTGACCGTGCCGGCGTTGCACCAGGAGTGTCCAACCATGAAGCCGGCTTCGCCGTTCGGGTACGCGGCGCCGCGGCGTCCTTTGAAGGCGATGTCAGTGAGCTCCCACATCCGGATGTCGAGGCCGGGTACGGCGTTGGCTTGTGCGAGAACCGGCACTGCGAGTAGTGCCGCGAACAGGGCGTGGATTCGCATAGTGGGGGTGAGGGGGGTGGGCTCGGGGGCGAAGGCGCCACCATACCCTCAGCCACCTCGCCCGTAACCACTCGGCAATCTCTCCTGCGGCCTCTCCTTCGGCGGCGAGTCGTCGCCGGCTCGCAATTCCGGCGCCGGCCCGCGCGATTTTTCGTCTGGATCGACCTCGCCAATGCCACTACTGGCGGCGGCGACTGCACACCGAGAGTGGTCATTGACGAACGACCGGGACAGCGTGGCAAGCAAGGGGGAGTGCGGTCGTCGCCGACTCTTCGCCTGACAGCGGCTTGGGTCTTTTCCGGTCCCCCCGGGGGTCGGGGCGGATCGGGGTATGACGTGGTTCCGCCTTTCCAGGACAATGCCGGCCATGCACTCACAGCCAGCGAGCGCAGACCCGACAACCGAACGGACTGCCCGACTCCGCGACCTGCTGCAGCGCGCCCTGAACGCGGCTGGGGCCGGAGACTGGACGGCCGCGCTGGAACTCGTCGACGGAGCGCTGGCGTTGCCGCCCAATGCCGAGGTGGCGCTGGTTGCCCTCGCGGACCTCGCCGCGAAGACCCGGAAGGAAGTCGTGCAGGTCGGCGTGCTGCTGCGCGGCGACTGCCTGCGGCACATCCTGCAGCCGCCCGGTCCCATGGCCGTGCACGTCAGCGCGGTGGGGGACTCGGCGCGCGCCGATCTCGTTCGCCGCGCCGGCAGGCACCTCGAGGTTGCGCGCCGGTTCCTGGCCGGCAACCCCGATCACTTGACGTCGACCGCTTTCGTGGCCGCGGCCGTGTCGCAGCACGACCTCGCTCACTTGATCCTGAAGGACGCGCTGCGGCTCGACCCCGAACACGCCCCGAGCCTCCGGATGCTCGAGATCATGGAGTACGACGACCCCGGCCCGACGGTCTCCGAAGGCTGGCTCCAGCGCCGCGGCCTGTAGTTCTCGCTTCGCGAGCCTGGCGTGTCAGGGCCAGAGGGCGCGCACGCTGTTCGTGCTTCGCGGTACGGCGGCGGTATCGATGACGAGGCCCTGCGCATAGATCGCGGTGCCGGAGGGAAGGGGTGGCAGCGGGAGCGTGATGCTGCCCACGTTCGCAATCAGGATGTCGGGCGACACGAGGATCGTCACGGTCGGCAGGAGGGGGACGTTGAGCGGCGTGGCCCCGAACACGATCAACGCCGGCGTGAACGGTGGTGGGCCGATCGTGAGCGTCACGGTGCCGGGGAATGCGTGGCTGATGGTCATCGCTGCGCCGGTCCCCGTCGTGGCGAAGGGAGTGACGACGGGTGCGTTGGGGATGAACAGCGCCTCGATCGTTCGGTGGAGGTTCACGTATTGGCTCACACCGGGGGCCGTTGACTGGGCGTTGTAGCTCAGTCGGACCACTGCACCCGATGCAGGAATCTGCAGTGGCAGCACGACTGGGTCCGAGGAGGCGCCGAGTTGGGCGCTGACCTCGACGCTACCGTCGGCCATGAGATCGAGTCCGATGGTCGACGACGACAACGACTGCGGGGTGCCAGGCGCGATGACGCGAACCCACAGAAGGCCGGCCACGGGCGACGGGGCGCGCAAGGTCAGATCGATCTGCGCGTTGCCCGACGCGGTCGTGGCAACGCTCGTAATCGGCACTTGGGACGAGCAGGTGGAGCTGGCAGTGAACGCAAGTGGCGCCGCCAGCCCGGACACGCTCGGTGTCCACGTCATGGCGAGACTCGAAGAGCCGTAGAGGCTGGCGCTGCAGGTCAGGAACGTCCCGGGTGCCACGGGGCCGGCCGGTAGCGTCGCGGAGTTCGAGACGACCGTGATCCCCCACATGGCGGAGGCGGAGGCGGAGCCAGGGACCGGCGCGTTCGCGGTGATCGACCAACCCTGCGCGTAGACCTGCGAAACCAGCGTGAGCAACGTCACTGCCAACGGGATCCTCATGAACGCCTCCTGATCGGTGTCGGCATCATATGGCGTCGGCGCAGCGAGATGACGCCGCGTCCCGTTCCCCGAGGGAACGAATTCGGGCCGCAGCGGCGAGTGACCACGGGGGGATCTCGAGGATGCGAGCGGCGCCGCGAGGAGGCCGAGGCCGCCGTAGGCTAGCCAGAGCGCGCGCCTCGACGTCGGGGGATCCGGGGCGGCGCTGGTCGTCGTCGAGGTCGCGGCAGATTCGCGCCGGTCCGGGATCACCGGCGCACGGCCATCCTCCCGATCTGCCGCGGCGAGGCCAACTCGATCGCCGCCGCCACCGATCGCCGCGCAACTCGGACGAGCCTGGGCAAGCTCCCGCGCTACGATCGTCGCCCCGGCCCGCGCGCGGGCCAGGCATCGTCACCTCGAAGAAGGAACAAGCCATGCACTCCTTCGCGACCCTGCTGACTCTCTTCACTCTCTCCACGCTGCCCCTCGCCGCACAGGCGAAGCTGATGCCCTTCGGCGGCACCGGCCAGCGCAACAACACCGTGGTCGGCCTCGCCGACACGAGCTCCGGCTTCAAGCTGATGGCCCTGGTCTCGATCACCTACGGCGTGCCCGAGTGGAAGCCCGAGTACGCCGACAAGGCCGAGGAGCTCACGAAGGGCAGGATGTTCCGCCTCGGCCGCGACAACTGGGCGATCTTCGACACGACCTGCCCGGTCAAGTTCGGCAACGTCACGGTTCCCGCCGGCCTCTACTACCTCGGCGTCTCGCGCAGCAAGGACGGGGCCGTGTGGAACCTCGTGTTCCTCGATCCCGCGAAGACGAAGGCCTCGGGTGCGACGCCGCCTGCGCCGGAAGCGGCGCCGCACGCGTTCGACGTGCGGCTCGTGCACGAACGCATCGAGGGCGAGGTGACCGAGACGCTCGCCGTCACGATGGCCGGCGAACGCGACAAGCCGACGCACGGCACGCTGACGATCGCCTGGGGCGACCGCAAGCTGACCGGCAGCTACGACCTCGTGATCGACGCGAGGTAGCGCCGCGCCGGGCCGCTGCGTCAGAGCTTGACCGCGAACGGCGCCGTGAGCTTGTGGCCGCCGAAGCGGATCACGAGCGCGCCGTCGGTGCGGCTCGCTTCGGCCATCTCGAGTGCGACGTCGAGTGCTTGCGCGACGTCGGCCGAGTCGTGTTGCAGCGTGACCTCGATCCCGCCCTGCAGCCTGCCGGCCATGAACGCGTCCATCCTCTGCTTCTTGACGGCCGCGGCGTCGTGCAGCGCGAGCACGTAGGCACCGTCGTCGCGCTGCTCGAGCGTCATGTAGTAGTAACCCGCGGGCACCGCGACGCCGCCGAGCTGCACGTCGACCGAGCTGTCGAGGCGCGTCCAGAAGTCGCCGCCGAAGCGCCACTTCTTGCCCTTGAACTCGCCCGCTGCGAGCTTCGCGTCGTAGTCGGCCTGCCACGGCACCGGCGAGTAGTCGATCGCGACCTGCGGGGCGCCCTTCTTCGTGAACCAGGCGATGCGCGCGCTCTTGCGCTCGACGCTCTGCACGTACGGCCGCGGCACGACGGGCGGCGCGTTCAGCACGGCCTTCTCGATCTTCTCCATGCGCGGGTCCTTGCGGATCGACGCGAGGTCGGTGTCGGTGCGCAGCAGGTTCACGTCGCCGAAGCCGGCCGCGACCGCCTTCTCGAGCCACGCGAACGCGTCGTCGGCACGGCCCTGCAGTGCGTGCACGCAGGCGACGTTGTAGGTGCCCGGTGCCGCGGTCGAGGGGAACTCGGCCGCCTTCAGGTGGATCGGCAGCGCTTCGTCGAGCTTGCCGCCGGCGTGGAGCGAGTAGCCGAGCATGTGCCATGCCTCGGCGTCCTTCGGGTTGGCCTCGGTCAGGCGCCGCCACGAGGCGGCGGCCGTCGTGAAGTCCTTGGCCTGAATGGCGGCGGCCGCCTCCTGCCGGACCTTCTTCGTGTCGACCTTCGTGTCGGCGGCGGGTTGTTGGGCGACCAGGAACGTGGACAGCGCCGCAGTGAGCAGCGCACGGAACAGCGGGCAGCGCATGGGACCTCCAGGGGAGTTGCGCCCGCGGAGCGCGGGCGGTGAAGGCGTGCTACGGATCGCGCGCGCGCGCTGCGAAAGGAACATCGCCCGGGACGCGACCAGCCCAGTGCAGCATCGTCGCGAGCACGGCTTGCGTGTTGCGGCGCAGGAACACCGCGTCGAGTGTCGCCGGCAGATCGCTCGCCTGGTGGTAGTGCGGGTTGCGCATCTCGGCCGTGTCGCTGAGCAGGATCGCGTCGATGCCCGCGGCCCAGTAGCTCGCGTGGTCGCTGCGCGCCGAGTCGGCGAACCAGCCCGCGAGTCGGTTCACGCTGAAGTACGGCAGCTCCGGCACGTACGCGTCGATGCAGGCCTCGAACAGGTTGCCGAGCCAGCCCGACGAGAAGTTGCCCGCGTCGAGGATGAAGTCGCCGACGTAGGGCACCGGCGCGAGCAGCGGGATGCGCACTGGCGACTGCTGCGAGTCCGGCGCGCTGCTCGCGAAGCCGACCATGTCGAGCACGAGCGCGGCCTCGGATTCACGCTCCTGCCGCACGAGCTCCTCGACGTGTGCTTTGCTGCCGACCAGCCCTTCTTCCTCCATCGCGTAGAACACGAAGCGGATCGTCTTGTCCGTCGGCACCGTCGCGCAGAGCCGCGCGACCTCGAGCACCGCTGCGACCCCGCTGCCGTTGTCGTCGGCGCCGGGGCCGTACGGAACCGAATCGAAGTGCGCGCCGAGCTCGCACACGGTCGCCGCCTGCGGACCCTGGCCGCGCTTCTCGGCGATCAGGTTGTGGTGCTTCACGCCCTGTCGCGCCGTCAGCACGCGGATGCGCGTGCCGTCCTCGGCGGTGGCCTCCTTCCACTCCTGCATCAGCGCGTCGAACGGCTCGCGCCGCGGCTCGTAGCCGTAGCTGCGCAGCTCGGTCTCGAGCAGGTCGAGCGTCGCCGCGGTCGCACGCCGGTCGTACTCGGGCCGCGGCCCGATCGCGCACAGCGCTTCGACGTGCGCGATCAGCTTCGCCTCGGACACCGCTGCGACGAGCGCCTGCACGTCGGCGTGCGGTGTGATGCCGCAGGCCGCGACCAGCATCGGCAGCAGCCAGGAGAACGATCGCATCGTCACGCTCGAATGTGCGGCCGCATCAAACAGCAGCGTCGTCCGTCGCGCGCGTCAGAAGTCGAATTCGAGCAACACTCGCAGCTGGAACTCCGGTGCCGTTGCCTCACCGTCGAGCAGGAACAGCGCCGTCGAGGTCAGCGCCCACTCGTGGCCGCGGAACGAGAAGTTCGGCCCGAGGAAGAAGTTCTGCCGATCACCCCAGTCCCACTCGGGCGGGATCTCGTAGAGGAACTCGGCGCCGGCGAACCAGGTCGGGTCGATCTCGTACGAGGCGCCGAGCGCATTCTGCACGGCCAGCTCGCCTTCCTCGAACTCGAACGTGCTGTCGCCCTCGAGCGCGGCCTCGAGCGTCAGGTTGTACGCGAACACCCAGCGACCTTCCCACTTGTCGAGGATCAGCGCGTTCTCCCACTCGAGCTCGCGCGGGCCGATGCCGAGCTCGGTCTCGAACGCGGCGCCGATGCCCTCGCGGGGATCCGCGAGCCGGAAGCGCAGCTCGACGCCGGAGCCGTCGTACTTGGTCACCTGGTCGCCGCTTTCGTCGCTCGTGTGCCATTCGACGACGTCGATGCCCGCGATGATGTCGTGGGTCAGGCCGATCTCGATCTCGTGCTTGAAGTCGAACCGGTCCAGGCCGGAGTCGTTGCGCACGCCGCGTTGCCACGTTGCGAGGTTCTCCATCCCGAAGTGGCCCGGAGCCGGCCCGTGCAACGACTCGGTGATGTACGTGAAGCGGCGGTCGGCGTGCACGCCGCCGTGCCCGCCGCCGTGCGGCTCGTGTTCCTGGGCGTGCGCGGGCGCTGCGGCCATCACGGCCATGGTGAGCATGGGATCGAAGGGTCGCGGAGCACGGGACCGGCGGGCGGGGCGCATGGCGCGCGCGACGTTGCCGGCGGTGCGCAGCCTGGTCAAGCCTGCGCTCGTATCTGGCGCGCGGCTGGGGAGGGCTCGGCGTTCCCGCACGCTACAATCGCCCGAGCCCGACCGCCCTGGGTCCCTCTCCGCCTCGGCACCATGCCCACGCCCTCGTTGCTCGCGCGTTCCGCCGCTCCGTTCCTGCTGTCGATCGCGATCGCGCAGTCGGAGCTCCCCGATGATCGCCTGCACTTCGCGCTCGCGAAGTTCGACCCGCTGCAGGGGGAGCCGCAGTTCGCGGGCCACCTTGGTGCCCCGGCCGGGACCCGGCTGTTCGTCGTGCAGTTCCTGACGCGGATCGGCGCCGAGCACCGCGCGTTGCTCGCTGCGCACGGCGTGCAGGTGCTCGGCTACGTGCCCCGTGATGCGTTCACGGTGCGCTGCGACGCCGCGGTCGCTGCGAAGCTGCTTGCGATGCCGGCCGTGCGCTGGGTCGGCGCGCTGCAGAACGCGTTCAAGCTCGACGCCGAGCTGCGCACGTTCGCCGCAGGCAACGGTGCTGCGCGCGAGTGCAACCTCGTGCTTGCGACGAAGGCCGACCGGCCCGTGCTCGCTGCGCAGGTCGCCGAGATCGGCGGGACCGTGACGGACCTCTGCGACGGCTCGACGATGATCCGCGCGACGCTGACTCCCTCGCAGCTCGTCGCGGTCATGTCGCGCGACACGATGGTGTGGGCCGACCCCGTGACAGCGATCGGCTTCGATCTCGACAATGCGCGCATCCAGGGCGGCGCCAACTACGTCGAGGCGGCCGGCGGCTTCCGCGGCCAGGGTGTTCGCGTCGAGGCGACCGAAGGCCTCGAGGAAGGCCACGTCGACTTCGCCGGCCGCGTGCTGCTGCGCGGCACGAACACCGTGACCGACCACGGCCATTGCGTCGCGGGCTGCCTCGCCGGCAGCGGTGCTGGCACCGCCGGCGCGCGCAGCATCCTGCCCCAGTGCGACGTCGTCGAGGGCGCCTACCTGTCGGCGGCCCTGCACTACGCGCAGATCACCGGCAGCACGAACCCGACGTTGCCGTGGCGCGTCATGGTGGCGAGCTCGAGCTGGGGCTCGGCGATGACCTCCAGCTACACGTCGGTGTCGATGACCCTCGACGACGCGCTGTTCGACGCCGACCTCACGCGTTGCCAGGCCCATGGCAACGGCGTGGTCCCGAACTCGCGTCCGGAGGCATGGGCCAAGAACGTGATCTCGGTGGGCGGCGTCACGCACGGCGACAACGCGATCCCAGGCGACGACACGTCGCCGGGCTCGAGCGCCGGTCCGGCCGCCGACGGCCGCATCAAGCCCGATGCGTGTGCCTACCAGGACGCCGTGCTCACGTCCGACCGCACGGGTGCAGCCGGCTTCGCACCGGGCGACGCGTTCGCCGCGTTCGCCGGCACCTCGGCATCGGCGCCGATCGTCGCGGGCCACGTCGGCATCATCCACCAGATGTTCACCGACGGCCTGTTCGGCAACGTGCTGCCGCTGCCGCCGGCGCCGCAGAACCGCTTCGACAACAGGCCGCACATGTCGACGAGCAAGGCGCTGCTGTGCGGCACCGCGACGCCGTATCCGATCGCGCAGATCGCGCGCCACCAGCAGGGCTGGGGTTTCCCGGCGCTCGACCGGCTCTGGGACAACCGCAAGAAGATCCTCGTCGTCGACGAGTACGACGCGCTGCAGGCGAACCAGTCGCGCAGCTACTGGGTCTGGGTCGCGCCGGGCACGACCGACTTCCGCGCGACGATGGTCTACACGGAGCCGGCCGGCAACCCGGCGGTCGCGACGCAGCTCGTCAACGACGCGAACCTGAGGGTCACGCACTTCGCCAGCGGACTGTACTGGTGGGGCAACAACGGCCTGAACGGGGCCAACGTCTCCACGAGCGGCGGCAGCCCGCAGGCGATCGACAACATCGAGAGCGTCTGGCTCGCGAACCCCGTTCCCGGCATCTACCTGGTCTCCGTCGCAGCCGCGTCGATCGCGACCGACGCGAAGGTCGAGACGCCGCAGCTCGACCTCGACTACGCGCTCGTCGTGCATCCGCTCGGCGGCGGCTACCACGACGACACCGGCACGGCGTTGGACCTGATCTCGACGGGCCCCGGCAACCTGACGATCGCCGCGGCGAACGTTCCGCCGTCGGGCTGGACGAGCGGCCACGTGGCGTTGTCGTTCGACACGGCGCGCGGGCGCGGCTTCGGCCGGTTCTTCGGCATCGAGGACGACGCGATCACGGTCGCGCTGTGGACGAGTGCCGCGGGGCCTGGCAACCCGTTCCACTTCACTCCCGCGGGTCCGGGCCAGTTCCCGTTCACGACCTACGTGTTCCCGCTGCCGGGCCTGATCAGCCTGCTCGCCGGGCTGCAGGTCGACGCCGTGATGACGCTGTTCGACGCGAACGGCGACATCGTGGCCCAGTCGAACGTCGACCGCCTGCTGCTGCAGTAGCGCGGCCCGCGACTTGCTGGTGGACGCGGAGCCGCTGGGACTTCGCGCGCGACCGCGTAAGCTCCCGCGGTCGCGGAGCGGATCGGCGCGCTTGCCCGTCGCCGCCGACGTCGGTCCGCCGACACTTGATCGCTGCCGCGATCACGCGGCGCTTGCCACCTCGAGGCCCCATGCTGCTCCGATTGCTCGCGATTGCGCCGTTCGCGGTTGCCGTTCCCGCCCAGCAATTCGTCGCCGAGCTCGACCCGTCCCCGGCCACGACCGTCGCCTCGAACGCGCACAACGCGATCGCCGGCGGCGGCTACGCGTGGTTCGCCGCCGATGCCGCTGGCGCGGGAATCGAGCTGCACCGCACCGACGGCACCGCCGCCGGCACGGCGGTGTGGCTCGATCTGGGGCCGGGTGCCGCGGGTTCGTCGCCGCGTCCGCTCGCGGTCGTCGGCAACTACGTCGTGTTCAAGGCCAGCAACCCGCACGCCAACGAGTACGCAGTCTGGGTCAGCGACGGCACGACGGCCGGCACCGTGCGCCTGTGGGGGCCCATCGACAGCCCCACCGAGGTGCGTGTGCTCGGCACGGTCAATGGCCGCATCGTGTGCGCCGACAACCGCTTCTTCTGGCGCGTCTTCAGCTCCGACCTCACGGCGCCCGGCACGTTCCAGATCGGCTCGTTCAACGAGGTCGGCGAAGCGGTCGTGCACGGCAACGAGCTGCTGCTGCTCGGCCGCGGCAGCGACCACCGGCTCTATGCGACCACCGGCGTGGGCCTCGTCGAGCGCAAGGCGCTCGGAGGCCTCGCGAGCTCGGGTTTCGCCGCGCTCGGTGCCCATCAGTTCTTCCTCGTCGACGTCGCGAGCCAGACGCAGCTCTGGCGCACCGACGGCACGACCGCGGGCACGACCATGGTCCTCGCGCTCGGCCCGACCCAGGGGCCGGGCTCGGTCGCGACCGTCGGTGGCCGGCTGCTGATCGGCGCGGCGAACCAGCTGTTCGCGAGCGACGGCACGGCGGCGGGCACGGCTGCGATTGCTGCGCCGGTCACCAACCCGCACTCGCTCACGGTGGTCGGCAACCTCGCGTACTTCCGCAGCGGCGGCGCGGCGACGGGCGAGGAGCTGTGGCGGACCGACGGGACGGCCGCAGGCACTCTGCTCGTGTCGGGTCTCGCGAACGCGCGCTACGAACACATGGTCCCCGTGTCGGGACGCCTGTTCTGCTTCGTGACGACGACGAACCCGCCGCTGCTGCTGAGCTCGAACGGCACCGCCGCCGGCACGCAGACGATCCCGGTCGCGTTGTCCCCTGCGTACACGTCGCTGGCTGCGCTCGGCACCGAGGCGGTCGGCACGTTCGGCTTCGGCTCGAGCGACCCCGAGGTGCACGCGACCGACGGCACGCTCGCCGGCACGCGTCGCCTGACGCACGAACAGTCGCGCCCCGGCGTGCGCAGCGCCGGCCCCGGGGCCGCGCTCGGTGACGTGCTGTTCGTCGTCGCCGACACGGCGCCGTTCGGCAGCGAGCTGTGGCGCACCGACGGCACCGCGGCCGGCACCTCGCTCGTGCAGGACCTGGCACCGGGGCCCGCGCACGGAGTGAACGAGGTCGTGACCTTCCAGGGGCAGCTCTGGTTCACGTCGGGTCCCGCGCTGTGGCGCTCGGACGGCACGCCGGTCGGCAGCTCGCTCGTGCTGCAACCCGACCCGGCGGCGCTGTGGCTCTTCGGCGTGGTCGCGGCCCCGGACCACCTGCTGTTCTCGACCTCGGTGAACGGCGTGCAGAGGCTGTGGCGCAGCGACGGCAGCACTGCCGGCACCGTCGAACTCGACAGCGTCGGCAACTACCAGGTGCTCTTCAACTGGCTCCAGGTCGGCGGACTCACGTTCTACAACAAGCTGGACTTCTTCCAGCGCGAGCTGTGGTGCACCGACGGCACGCCGGCTGGCAGGGTCAACCTCGGCCTCGCCGACCGCGCGTTCGGAGTGCTCGGCAGCCGCGTGTTGTTCAGCCGTCCCTCGGGCGCCGCCTTCGAAGTCTGGTCGACCACGGGAACGGCGGCGAGCAACGTGCTCGTGGCTCAGGTCGCGTGGCCGCCGACGTCGTCGGCCGCGATCGGCGATCGGCTCGTGTGGGTTGCGTCGAGTGGGCACGTCTACGCGACCGACGGCATCGCCCAGAACGCAGCGCTGCCGGTGCCGCGCGTCGTGCATCGGCCCGTGCGAGGCAGCGACGCCGTCTACCTCGTCACCGAGGAGCCGGTCGAGGGCCGCGTGGTCTACCGGACCGACGGCACGAGTGCGGGAACGATGCGCGCAACGCGCGTCGGCCAAGGGCCGGGCGCCGGTGTATTCGCGTTCGAGGCACTCGGCGCCGGCAATCGGTTGTTCCTGGCCGCGAGCGACGGCAGCAGCGGCAGCGAGCCCTGGATCGGCGACGGCACGAGCTCGGGCACGCAACTGCTCGCGGATCTGCATCCGAACGGCAACAGCAATCCGCAGCTGCTCGGCGTCGCGGGCACGAGGGCATTCTGGATCGCCGACGACGGCATCGTCGGCCGCGAGCTGTGGAAGGTCGACCTCGGCGCCGTCGGCGCTGCGAACGTGCAGTCCATCGGCGCGGGGTGCGTCGGAGCGGGCGGTGTGCCGCGTCTGTCCGCCGACGGCCTCCCGTTGCCCGGCACGGGCACGCTGGCGCTCACGATGGATCGCGCCGCACCGTCCTCGCTGGCGCTGTGGTTCACCGGCGTGGGTGCCGGCAGCCTGCCGCTCGGAGGCGGCTGCGAGTTCTACCCGGCCAACGTGCTGCTCGTGTCGTGGAGCCTCACCGACGCCTTCGGCCGCGCCGCGATGCCGCTGCCCTTGCCGGCCAACCCGGCGCTGATCGGTGTCATGCTGACGGTGCAGGGCTCGGCGATCGACGCGCTCGGCGCCTCGGCGTTCGGCACGTCCGTCACGCAAGGACTGCTGCTCGTGATCGGCGGTTGACCGTCGCGCCCGTCACTTCTGCGCGCGCAGCCATTCGAGGACCGGATCGTGGCCTTTGCGCACCGACTCGCGCGTGCGCGGCACGGCGACGTCGGGCACCAGCGCTGGCGCCGGATCGCGGCTCGGATCGGGGCGCACCCAGCGCTTGTGGCTGACCGTGTAGCTCGTGCCGCTCTCGGGCAGCACCAAGCTCAGGATGTCGCCGTAGCTCGACGGGGCGTTGCCGGTCGGCTCGCCGACGATCCGCGCGAGCTCGTTGTCCTGCATCACGGTCGCGAACCAGTTGCCGCTGCTGAACGTCGCGGGCCCGACCAGCACGAACAGCTCGCCGCGGAACGGGTCGGGCTCCGAGACCTTCTCGTTGCTGCGGCGCTGCGGCGTGGCGCGCGTGAAGCGCGGTTTGCCGCTGCCGCCGCGCTGCGCGTACACGCGAGCGGACCAGCGCACGTCACCGCTGAAGTCCGCGTACTCGTCGACCGCGACGTAGCGCAGGAACTCGTTCGTGACGCGCGAATTGCCGCCCGCGTTCGCGCGCAGGTCGACGGCGACCTTGCGGATGCCCTGCTCGTGCACCGCGGCGAAGAACTTCGCGAGCGTGTCGAGGAACTGCTTGTCGACGACGCAGCGGTCGAACGTGAACACGCCGAGCGAACGCTCCGCGTCGATCTCGTAGCGCACCCACGGCGGTGCATTGGTCCGGCGCGCGGCTGCGCGCAGGCCGACCTCGACGTCGCATTCGTCGCCGCCGCGCTCGATGCGTATCTGGAGCGGGGCCGCGGTCGCGACGCCGATCGCCGCGAGGAACCCGAGATCGGGAAGCAGGTTCGCGGCCTGGTGGCGCAGCCAGTGCTCGTTCTCGCTCGGCACGACGGCGGCGAGGCGTCGCTCGAGCTCGTCCGTGGCGACGCCGGCGATCGCGACGATGCGGTCCCCGCGCAGCAGCGGCCCCGCGTCGGCCATGACGATCGGGCCGTCACCGATCCAGACGAACGGCACGTCGAGCGCTTCGCCGCTGAGCGGCAGCGCGACCGCCGTGTGCGCGTCGTGCAGCGACAGCACGACGCCGGCCAGGAGCTTCGCGAAGTCGAGCCGCTCGAGCGGCTGCCCGATGCGTTCCTTCGCGGCCGCGATCGCCGCTGCGAGCGGCGGCGGCAGTTCGTCGACGGTCGCCGGATGCACGTCGCGCAGCGTCGCGGCGATCTCCTCGAGGTCGGCCGCCATCTGTGCCCGTGACAGCGCGACGCCGCGCAGGAACGAGCCCGAGGCGAGCTGCTGCTTGCCGTCGGCGACGACCCATTCGGTTGGCCCGTGGAACACCGAGTTGATCTCGATCAGGTCCGCCGCGCGCGCGGCCAGATAGAGCACGGCGCGCCGCGTCGGGTTGGCCGGATTGCGCACGGCGGCGATCAGGCGCAGGTGCTCGCCGCGGAACGTGCGGCCGTCGACGGTGACCGAGCCCTCGCCCCAGGTGAACGGCAGCGCGTCGCGGTGCTTGCGCAGCAACCAGTGGTCGGGTGTCGCGTAGACGACCAGCGTGTTGCCGGCGAGCTCGGCCGCGTCCTTCGGGGCCGACAGGATCGTGCTGCCCGCGAAGAGACGGTCGCGGATCGCCGCGACGAACTTCATCACGGCCGCGTCATCGGGAGCGAGCAGGAGGTGCGGTTTGCTCGCGACGGCCGCATTGATGCTGCCCGCGGGCACGAGGGCCGTGGTCTGGGCCGTGGTCTGGGCTGGGGCTGGGGCCGTGGCCTGGGCTGGGGCCTGGGCTGGGGCCTGGGCCATCGCGAAGACGGGCGCGCACAGGACGCCGAGCAGGTGGGGGAGCGAGCGAAGCATCGCGCCGATGCTACGCCGCCAGGTCAGGGCCTGCCCCCGGTGGGCAGCAGAACAACGGTGAGCTCGCTCCCCATGTCGCCGCCGCGAGTGGGTGAGGGTGCAGTTCCGGCAGGGGCGCTCGTCGAATTCCCTGCACACCTTGCCCCCTCAGGTGCACTCAGCACGTGGAGGAGCCTTCCACGTGACCGACCAACAACCGATCCACAATCCGCACGATGCGCTGTTCCGCGGCGTCTTCGCCGATCCGCAGCGCGCCGCCGAGTTGCTGCGGGGTGTACTGCGCGAGGACGTCATCGCGGCTACCGACTGGTCCTCGCTCGAACGCATCGACGCGAGCTTCGTCGACGAAGAGCTGCGCGACCACCAGGCCGACCTGCTGTTCCGCGCCAAGGTCAATGGACGCACCTGCTACTTCTACATCCTGTTCGAGCACAAGTCGGGCCGGTACCGCTTCGCGGTGTTCCAGCTGCTGCGCTACGTGGTCCGCATCTGGGAACAGTGTCGCGCGGACGACCCCGCGGCGGAGCACCTGCCGCTCGTGCTGCCGATCCTCGTGCACACTGGCGACGGCCCGTGGGATTCACCGTGCAACCTGACCGAGCTGCTCGATGCCGAGGGTGCGCCGGAGGAGCTGCTCGCGATGCAGCCG
>DASVAL010000132.1:0-5003 GCA_036376355.1 Planctomycetota bacterium | reverse complement strand
CGGCTGCGAGTCAGTTCGTGGTCGTCGACAGCCAGGTCCACACCGGCTACGGCTTCGCCGGGATGAACGTGCAGGGCTGCCGCGTGCAGATCGTCTCGAGCATGGTCGGGTTCGGGCTCGCCGGCCACGCCATCGTGGCCGACAACACGAGCGACTTGCGCCTGTTGGGGAGCACGTCGCTCATTGCCCCCACGTCGGCGCACGCCATCTACGGCTATCCCACCGTGCGCCGCGCGTCGACGGTCAGCGTGACTGGCTTGGTGCAGGCAGGTTCCATGGTGACGGTCGCCGACGAGAGCCTGTCCGGCACCGGCGGCGCGCTCGGCGGCAGCGTGAGCGCCACGCTGAACGGCGCGAACGGCAACATCGCGCTGCTGGTCCTCGGCGTCTCCGCGTCACCGGTGTTCGTGCCGGGCATCCTCGACGCGTGGTGGCTCGATCCCGCGGCCTCGGCCTCGGTCGGGCTCGCGGTCCAGAGCGGTCCCCTCGCCTCGACGGTGCCGATCCCGCTGGCGCCCACGCTGCAGGGCCAGGTGTTCGGGTTCCAGGGGCTGTTCCTGACTCCGACCAGCCTGTCGGTGAGCAATCCGCACCGGTTCGTCATCCACTGAGAAAGCCGGCGAATCGGCGGGCTCGAGCCGCCTCAGTTGGAGCCGACGGCCGCAGCGGGCGCAGCTCAACGGCGATCACCTCCCGAGCTGCAGCACGAGCCCGTTCGAGGTCGCGAGGTGCAGGCTGTGTTCAGCGTGAACGCGACCGCCTGGCTGACGAGTGGCTGCCCGGCCAGCGCTTGCGAGTCCGGCAGCGGCACGGTCATCGAGCCGGTTCCGAGCGCGGTGCCGAAGGTGACGGGCACCGAAACCCAAAGCAGGCTCGCGTTCGTGTAGGCGAAACAGTCCGGTGCCCCGAGGAAGCCGAGGTCGAGCTCCGGAATCTCCGCATCCCCGAACACGAAGAAGGCGAGCGGCGCGATGTTGGGCACGTTCTCGACGGTCAACGTCAGGTTCGTACCGAGGATCGGGGCGGTCGCATCGTGCGAGAGGCGATGGCTGTCGGGTCCGTTGGTCGCGAATGGCATCGCCGTCGAGACGTCGATCGAACCGAGCATGCGCGCATTGGCACCCAACGAATTGCCCTGCGACCAACCGACCAACATCGTGGGGGGGAACAGCTGCGGAGACGGCACGACGGCGCCGTAGCGGTACTCGAAGGCGCCGTTGGCGTGCAGCACACACTGCACGTTGATGTGCGAGTGGCCCGGTATCGGCAGGAGCAAACCAACATGCGCCACGTCCAGCCATGTCACGTAGACGGCTTGATTGCCCGGATCCACTTCGAAGTAGACGCCGGCGGCCGGGTTGGCCGGCAGATTGGCGGCCGGATCCAGATCGCACCAGAGCGGCGCGAGTCGCGGCAGCGAGTTGGCAAGTTGGACGGTCGTCGGTGCAGCCGAGCTGCTGGTGGCGGACGTCGAGCCCAGCACCACGTACCCGTTCGCGGCAGCATGCACGAAGTTGGTGCTGCCGCCGGGGAACGAGAACGTGAACGGCAGATCCAACGGACCGCTGCTGCTGTGGTCCTGCCTCGGCCCGGCACCGGATCGTTGTTCAGGCGGGTAGACCCGCAGGTGCCCGATCGCGAGCGTGCACTGAGGAGCGTGGTAGACGCCGCTGCCGGACGTCCCCGACGCGACCGCGAAATCGATGAGCAGCGCACCCGCACACACGCCCCACGTCCGCAGGTGAGTCGCACGATAGACGTGCAGCGACGTGTTGCCGTTCGCCGCTCCCCAGGGAATTGCATTGAGTGAGCCGGGGCCAGGGTTGGGGCTGCCGAACGAGACAGCCTGAGCCGGCGCGGCTGCTGCCAGGAGCGCGAGAGCGAGCAACGGCACGAGCCGATCCTTCCGGGCGTTTCCATCGCGCTCCGCGCGCTGGTCGTCGGCGAGCGCCGAGACGCGCGTGGCGCGAACGAATCTGCTGGAGAAGTGCTGTACGGGTTCCACCTCCTGCTTCGCGGACACCACGACCTGCCGGCCGAAGTGCTCGCCGGCGACGGCGAGCACCCGTTTCTCGTGCCGCCGTCGCAGACGCAGGCGCCCCGGCACACGGCAATCACGGACGACGGCGGACGCGCGGTGTTGACCGCGCCGGCGAGCGGCAGAAGCACGGCGCGGATGTGCTCGGCGGCCGCGGGATCCGCGTTCGCCTTCGTGAAGTAGGCTGCATTGAGGAAGTGGGTGAGAGGCACGTCCGGCAGCTCGGCGGCGAAGCGACGGATCGCCCGCAGGTTGTCCTCAGCCAGGTCGCGACCTTCCCAGTCGACGCTGATGACCAGGTGCACGGTTGGCGCGCCTGTCGAGGTCGGGGCTGGCGGTGCAGGTGGCGCCGTTGGTGCGGCGCCAGTCGACGTGCAGGCGCCGAGCGCCAGCAGCGCGATCGACGCCGTTGCGGTGATTGCGAACGAACGCCAGGGCGGTGTCCAGGCGAGGAAGCGGCGGCAAGTGGCCACGCCGGGAAGCTACCACCGGCGGGTGCTGCCCGTTTCGGGATCGGGTTCGGGGGCGCCGATTGCCGATGCAGTGGCGAAGCCATGAAGACCGCCACCAAGAAGACCGTCCGGAAGCGCGCGAAGAAGGCGACGCCGCGCAGGGTCGGCGCACAGAGCACCGCGAAGCCGCGCACCTCGAACAAGAAGACCACCACGCGGCGCGGCCACCTCGTGATCGACGGGACGAACGTGGTCTGCGGCGCGCAGGACCGCAGCCGCCTCGACCTGCTGCTGAGCCTGGTCGTCGCGACTGCCGCCGAGGGCACGGACGTGCTGTGCATCTTCGACGCGACGACGCCGCACCGGCTGCAGACCAGCCCTGAGCGCGATCTCTACCGGTGGCTGCTGACCGAGAAGGCTCACCACTTCGTGCAGTGCCCGGGCCGCACCGAGGCGGACCTGCTGATCCTCGCGGAGGCCGAGCGCATGCACTGTCCCGTCGTGTCCAACGACTTCTTCCGCGACCGCGAGGACCGCCACCCGTGGGTGCGCGACAAGGGCCGCGTGCTGCGCCATCAGCCGATCCGCGACGTGCTCTACCTCAGCGACCGCGCGCTGCCTGTCGAGAGCGACCTCGGCGAGCTGCGGCGGCAGATCGAGCAGTTGTTCGAGTAGCATGCGGCGCACGGACGCCGGCGCGGCGCGCGAGCTCGCACGACGAACGCCGGGAGCGTCCGCGACGCACATCGATGGATCCGCTGCACCAACTGGCTGAACGGAAGATCGAGGAGGCCGTGCGCGAAGGCCTGTTCGACGACCTGCCGGGCCGCGGCAGGCCGCTCGTGCTCGAGGATCTTTCGCGCGTGGCACCGGAGCTGCGCGCGTCGTGGATCCTGCTGAAGTCCCACGGCTTCCTGCCGCCGGAGCTCGAGGCGCGCAAGGAGTGGCTGCGGCTCGAGGACCTGCTCGCGGCCTGCGCCGATCCCCGCGAGCGCGAGGTGCACGCCCGAGGCGTGCGGCAGGCGTGGCTCCGCTACCGGCTGCTCTTGGAGCAGAGCAGCGGCAGCCAGGGCTGGATCGACTACCGCGACGAACTGCTGCAACGGCTCGGGCGTTGAGCCGGGCTGCGCCGCGGTGGGGTTCCCCGCGAGCGTCCGCAGATGCGCTCCCCGGTCGTTGCGCCCGACGCGAGCGTGGGAGAGCCCGTTTCCCGTGCGGCATTCCGGCGGCCGCGGCGCTACACTTCTCCGCCCTTTCTCCGAACACGACCCAGTCATCCAAGTCCCGATCCCATGCAAGTCCTGATCCTCTGTGCCTGCCTGCTCGGCGCCGTCGCCACCACGCCAGCGGCACCGACCTCGTCCCCTGGTGCGCAGGACCCCGAGAAACCCGCAGGAGCCCAGTCCGCCGGCATCCCCGACTGCAAGGAGATGCAGAAGACCTCGTCCGGGCTCGAGTGGGGCTTCCTCAAGAAGGGTCGCGAGGAACCGGGCCCCGCCGCCGACGACATCGTCGAGGTGCACTACACGGGCTGGCTCACGGACGGCACGAAGTTCGACAGCTCGCGCGATCGCGGCCAACCGGCGACCTTCGGCGTCGGCCAGGTCATCAAGGGCTGGACCGAAGGCCTGCAGCTCATGACGCCCGGCGCGCGCTGCAAGTTCGTGATCCCCGGCGAGATCGCCTACGGCGCGCAGGGACGGCCGCCGAAGATCCCCGCCAACGCGACGCTCGTGTTCGACGTCGAGCTGCTGAAGATCACGCACCTGCCGAAGTTCCGGACCGCGAGCGCCACTGGGCAGAAGACGACCGCGAGAGGCCTCAAGTACGAGGTCGTCAAGGTCGGCACCGGGGTGCAGTGCACCGAGAAGGACGGCGTCGCGATCCGCTTCGCGATCTGGAACCCCGAGGGCAAGCTGCTCGAGTGCTCCGAGAAGCAGAACAACTACCGCATCAGCGGCATGGCCACGAAGCTCGACTTCGCGTTCCTGAACGAGCTGATGGTGACCTGCAAGGTCGGCGACGTGCTGCGCGTCGAGGTGCCGCAGAAGGACTTCCCGAACCTGCCGCACGACAGCGTGTGGGAAGTCGAGCTGACCGGCATCTCGAGCGTGCCGGCGTTCCGCGCTTGCGACGCCGCGAAGACGGTGACGACGCAGAGCGGCCTCCAGTACGAAGTGATCGAGCAGGGGACCGGCAACTCGCCGAGGGCGACCGACAAGGTCGTCGCGCACTACAGTGGCTGGCTCACGGACGGCACGCTGTTCGACAGCTCGCACGCGCGCGGGGAACCGTCGGAGTTCCCGCTGAACCGCGTCATCAAGGGCTGGACGGAGGGGCTGCAGCTCATGAAGAAGGGCGGCAAGTTCCTGTTCACGATCCCCGGCAACCTCGCCTACGGCGCCGCGGGCTCGCCGCCCAAGATCCCGGCGAACGCGACGCTCGTGTTCCTCGTCGAGCTCGTCGACATCAAGGGGTGAGCGGCTCGCCTGCTGGGCGACCGAAGGTCGCCC
>DASVAL010000131.1:0-18942 GCA_036376355.1 Planctomycetota bacterium | reverse complement strand
CGTGCCTGGCATCGGCGCCTGGAACGTACCGGCATCGACGTCGCGGCCATCGACGACCTCGATCGCGCCGATCACCGCTTCGCCGAACACGGAGCTCACGGCCCTCAACCGATAGCGGCCGCGCTGCAGCGGGCCCGCTTCGTAGCGGCCCTCGGCGTCGCACTTCACGCGATCCGCGCGACCAGCGCCTTCGGGCACCACCCACACGTAGCACCTCGGATTGCCCGCGAACGCGAGCGACGGCGGCGCCACGACGCGGCCGCGCAGCCGCGACGTCGGCACGTGCGCGCGCGGCACGACGATGCGCAGCGGACAGCTCGCGACGTCGAACCTGCCGATGCCGACCTCGCCGCCGATCTTCGGCTGGACCGGCTGCACGAACAGCTCGTAGGTGCCAGGCGCCACGCGGTTCGTGCGGAACGTTCCGGTGTCGCCGACGTGGATCCGGTTGTAGGGAGCCTCCCGGTTGCGGGCGTTTCGGGGATCTCCGACTCGCAGCTCCCACGATCCCAGCGGCTCGCCGTCCTCGTCGACGAGCGAGCCCTCGAAGCGTTGCCAGGACGCCTCCTCCTCGGGTTCGAGCTCCGCGTCCCAGACGAACGTCTCGCCCTCGACGAACTCGCGTGCGACCCGGGCCTTCGAACGGCTGGTCCCGTGCCACGCCTGCAGCACCGCGTTGCCGGCCATCACCTGCGACAGCAGGTAGCAGCCCTCGGCGTCCGTCGTCGCCCGCATGCGCACCCAGCTCGGTGCAGGTGTCCTCGCCATTCCGAGCCCGATCAGCTCGTGCGGCGCCGGCAGATCGGGCACCACCCCGACCACGACGCCGGCGACCCCGACGCCTGCCTCCGTGATGCGGCCTCGCACCGAGGCCCCCTGCCCGACGCGCACCGCCACCTCCGTCTCGCGATCCGCGAGCACGTCCACGACCTGCCAGCACGGAGCGAAGCCGGCAGCACCGACCCACAACGGCCACGGCAACGCAGGCAGGCCCTCGCTGCGGAAACGACCGTCGTCGTCGGTGCGCAGGAAACGCGACGGCCAGAAGTCCTGACCCGAGACCATGCCGATGATGCGGCTGTTCTCGCCGCCGAACGCAGTACCCATCGAGATGCCCAGCAGCAGGCGCGCACCCGCGACGGGCCGCCCGCTTGCGTCGACGACTGTGCCCACGAGTACGCCCGGCGTCGGCCGCAGCGTGAGCACGAGCTCCTCGCCCTGCTGACCGACCCACGCCTCCCTCGCGCAGCCGAGTCCCTTTGCCGTTGCCGTGACGACGAACTGCTGACCCGCGCCGCGGATCGCGAACGCGCCGTCCGGTCCCGTGAGTGCGACCGGCTCGCTGTCGTCGCTGTTGCTGGTGACCGACATCCACACGGTCGCGCCGGCGACTGGTCGCCCGTCGAGGTCCACGACGCGGCCGCGCACGTCGATGCCCTGTGCGAGCGTGATCGTCGCGCGCTCTTGCGCTCCGCCTTGGAGTTCGAGATCGGCCTTCGTGCCGCGGCCCGTCAGGGCGTTCGCGGCGCCGGGCGGAAGCCCTGTGAAGTGAGCGATGCCGTCCTCGCCGGTGCGCACGACGCGCAGCCAGCGTTCGGCCTCGGGCGGCCGCGGCCGCACGCGCACCGGGATGTCCGCGGCCTTCGTGCCGTCGTGCCAGAGCACGAGCACTTCGAGCGCCGCCGTGGCCGGATCGATCGCTCGCGGAGCCTCGGTGCGCGGCGCTGCGGTCGCCGCCAGCGGCGGCGCGGCCACCGGCACGCTCTGCGCGACCACGTTCGCGGCGGGCTTCTCGCGCGCGTCGGCGTTCGCTGGCAGCACCGGATCCGAACGCCACCACGGCAGCGACGACAACACCGCGAGCAGCGCGACACCGACGAGCAGCACTTTCTTCATCGCAACGACTCCCGTGAACCCCATCACTCCGATCGCCGACGCCACCGCCGCTGGCGCAACCTGCGCCGCTCGCGCGATCACGGCGGCGCGCACGGCCTTGAGCCCGACCGGCGGCGGCACCTGTCCGGCCGCGAGGCCCGCGATGCTGGCCGGCAGCACCTTGCGCAAGAGCTCGAGACCGCGCGCGAGCTGCGTGCGCACCGTCGCGTCGGGCCGGGCCAGCGCTTCGGCGATGTCCTTCGGCGCGAGCTCGTGCACGAGATGCAACAGCAGCACCTGCCGGTACGGCTCGTCGAGCGAACGCACGGCCGCCGCGACGAGTGCCTCGGCCTCGCGCGCACCGGCCTCGGCCGCCGGGTCGACGGCTCGATCCGCGGCCGCGCGACCTTCGCTCGCAGCACGCTGCTTGCTCTGCCGCCGCAGGTGCAGCGCGCGGTTCGTCAGGATGCCGCACAGCCACGGCAGCACGCGCCGCGAGCGATCGAAGCTGGAAGCCTGCTCGATCGCGACGACGAACGTGTGCTGCACGAGGTCCTCGGCCGCATGCCGGTCGCCGAGCAGGTGGAACCCGAGCCGGTAGAGCTCCCCGGCACTGCCGTCGAACACACGCCCGAGCGCCCCGGGATCGCCGGTGCGGGCGTAACGCAGGAAGGCGCGATCGACGGCGGAGCGCAGCATGCGCGCATACTGTGCCCGAACCGCCGCCCGCGTTTCAGCGCAGAGCAGGAAGTGCCGCCGCCGCACGCAACCGGCCCGCCGTCCGGTAGTCTCGGGCGGACTTCGTCTCCCGATCTGCGACCGGCGTGACCCGTTCTCCGCCCGGCGGGATTCAGAGGCATCATGAGCCCTTCCCGCCAGCCGCCCGAAGCCCTGCTCGCCCATCGCCAGTGGGTGAGCGACCTGGCATCGAGGCTCGCCGGCGACGAGGCGACCGCGGCCGACGTCGAGCAGCAGACCTGGCTCTCGGCCATGCGTTCGCCGCCGCGCCACGCGTCGTCGCTGAAGGCCTGGCTCGCGGCGATCGTGCGCAACTGGGTGCACAAGCACCACCGCACCGAGGCGCGGCGCACGCAGCGCGAACGGACCGCCGCCCCCACCGGGCAGGCACCGTCGACGGCCGAGATCGTCGCAGAGGCCGAGGCGCACCGCCGCGTCGTCGAGGCCGTGTTCGCGCTCAGCGAGCCGTGGAAGACCACGGTGCTGCTGCGGTTCTTCGAGAACCTGCCGCTCGCCGAGGTCGCCGCGCGCACCGGCGTGCCGCTCGAGACCGCGAAGAGCCGCGTGCGCCGTTCGCTCGAGCTGTTGCGCGCGAGCCTCGACGGCGGCAAGGGCCGCACCTTCGTCCTGGCGATCGCGCCGCTGCTTAAGACCGGTGTGATGAAGGCACCTCCGATCCTGCTCGCGCTGGAGACACTGATCATGAGCACGAAGCACAAGCTGATTGCGGCCACGGTCCTGGTGCTGCTCGCCGCGGTGACGCTCTGGACGTTCGGTGGGCCCGACCCGTCGCCCGTCGTGGCGGGTCCTTCCGCGGCGACAGCGGCGGCGACTCCCGCGAGCAGCACGGCCGGCACTGGCGACAGCCAGCCGGCGGCCGCGGCGCGCACCGAGGAACGCGCCGAGCGGCAGCTCGCGGACGCGCGCGGCGCCGCCGTTGTGCGCGTGCTGACGTGGAGCGGCGCGCCGATCGAAGGTGCTTCGGTCAGCGCAGTCGACCCGCTCACCGCGCGGCCGTCCGAAGGCGACCTCGCGCCGGAGCCGACACCGGCGGCGTTGGCGACGACCGACGCAACCGGCGCCGTCGCGTTCGCGGAGCTGCCGGCCGGGCGCTGGAACTTCCTCGCGAGCAAACCCGGCTTCTGCGGCGCCGGCCGCCCCGACGTGCTCGTGGGCTCCGGCACCCGCGCGCAACAGGTCGTGATCCACCTCGGCCTCGGCCACACGCTCGAAGGCTCGGTCAGCGACGGCCGCGGGCCGATCGCGGGTGCCGTCGTGATGGCGGTCCCGACCAGCAGCTCGATGGTCCGGCCGCGCACGACGACCGATGCGCGCGGCCGCTACCGCCTCGAGACGCTCGCGTCGGGACCGACCTACGTCGCCGCGGCGCGGCCCGGCGGTCTCGTGTCGAACGTCGAGACGATCCAGGTGCCCGAGATCGGTCACCTCGACCTCGTGCTGCGCACGGGCGGCATCCTGACCGGCGTCGTCACCGAACGCGAGACGGGCCGGCCCGTCGCCGGCGCCCGGGTCACGGCGAGCACGGCGCAGACCGGCTCCTACCGCCGCGGCTCGGCCAGCGCGTTCAGCGACGAGAACGGCCGCTACGTGATCGACGCGCTCGGCGAAGGCCTGATCAACGAAGTCACTGCCGACAAGGACGGCTTCGTACACCTGCCGGATCTGACCTCGGGGAACTTCGACACCTCCATCCCCTTCCGCGACGGCAGGACGTGGACGCGCAACGTCGAGCTCGGCCGCGGCGGCAGCGTCACCGTCCTCGTGCTCGGTCCGAACGGCCCGGTCGCCGGCGCGAAGGTCGGGCTGCGGCGGCCGCAACCTCGCGAGCGCGAGCCGGTGCTCACGGACGCGCTGGGCCGCGCCGAGGTCGCTGCCGTGCTGCCGGGCCGAGTGCTCGTCGAGGCGCGCGCCGACGGACTGCACCAGCCCGGCTTCCCGCTCGACTGGTGGTCCGTGCTCTCCGATGCGACCGCGCAGAACCGCTGGATCGTCGAGGTGTGCTCGGGCAAGCAGACGTCGGTCGAGGTCGCACTCGTCGACACCGCGGCGGTCGCGGGCCGCGTCGTCGGACCCGACGGTCAGGGGCTCGAAGGCGTGTTGGTCAAGCCCGCGAAGGCCCTCGATGCGCGCGGCGCCGTCACCGCGGCCGACGGGTCGTTCCGCCTGTCGGGGATGACGCCGGGCGCAACGGTGGCGCTCTCGCTCGTCAGGGAGGGCTGGCTCGCGGTCGGCAATCCGGCCGCGACGTTCCCGGCCTCGGGCGAGCTCGGCAAGCTCGAGCCGCTGCCGATGCGCAAGGCACCGCGCGTGCGGGGCACCGTGCGTTCCGGCGGTGCAGCGCTCGGCGATGCGTGGGTGCAGGTCTCGATGATGCCGGAGCGCGAGGAGCTCTGGCAGGAGGAGTTCCGCTGGGCGAACACGCCGAAGGTGCCGATCGGCGCAGACGGTGCCTACGACGCGCCGATCCCGGCCTTCGAGGGCCGGTTCGGCGTGCGCGTCGTCGCGACGCGGCGCACGCCCGTTCACTCGGCACCGCAGGCGCTCGCGGCCGGCCAGGACACCTACCGCGTCGACCTCGAGCTCGAGTCCGGCGTCGCGCTGTCGGGGCGCGTGACGGCGCTCGGCGGAACCGACGCCGTCGCGGGTGCCCGCATCCGCGCGACCTGGCTCGCGCCGGGAGTCGACGCGTCGCGCATCGTGCGCAGCGGCGACTCACCGGTGATCGCGGTCAGCGACGGCGCGGGGCGCTTCTCGATCACGGGCCTGCGAGCGGGACGCTACGAGCTGCGCGGTTCGGCGGAGGGCTTCCTCGAGGAGACCATCGAGGCCGAAGCACCGCGGGGCGACCTCGCCGTGAGCCTGCCGCCCGAGCTGTCGATCGAGGGCCACGTGCTCTACGAGGACGGCCGGCCCGTCCCGCAGGCGCAGATCCAGCCCGAGCCGCAGCAGGGCAACCGTGCGATGTCGATGAGCATCGAGCAGGTCACGTTCACCGGGCCCGACGGCCGCTTCAAGGTCCCGCGCGTGCACGCGGGCCACTTCCGCCTGTGGGTACTGCCGCCGCGCACCGGCCTCGCGAACTTCCGCTCGACGCAGAGCGACGTCATCGCCGCGGGCGCGCACGACGTCCGCATCGTCGTCGTGAGCGGTGCCGTGATCTCGGGCCGCGTGATCGGCGCGCAGGGCGAAGGGCTGGCCCGCATCGGCGTCGGCGCGCGGTTACCGGGCGCCGAGCGCGGCATCGGCGTCCAGACGCTGCAGGACGGGTCGTTCACGTTGATCGGTCTCGAGGACGGTGCCAGCTATTCCCTGACCGTCAACGCAAGCCGCCAGAACAATCGCAATTCCTACGCGAGCCTGCAGCGCCACGACGTCGCGGCCGGCACGACCGGCCTCGAGTTCACGCTCGAGCCAGGGCTCGCCATCAAGGGCACAGTCGTCGACGGCGAGGGCAAGCCAGTGAGCGGCCTCGACGTTTCTGCATCGCCGGCCGGCGCCGACGATGGCTACGGGCCGGTCGCGTCGATCGACCAGGAGGGCAAGTTCGAGATCCGCGGCCTGAAGCCCGGCAAGCACCGGTTGGCCGTGCCGCAGTGGTTCGGGCGCGGCGTGCTGCTGGCGGGCGGCGACGCAGTCGAGGCCGGTGCTGTCGACGTGCAGTTGACGGCGACCGACGGCGCGAAGCTCGCCGGCGTCGTCGTCGACGAAGCGGGCGCACCGGTGCCCGGCGCCGAGATCCACGCGAACGCCGTGAGTCCCGCGCGAGGCGGCGCCTGGGCGCGAACGTCGTCCGACGGCACGTTCTCGATCTCGGGGCTCGTACCCGACGCGTCGTACGACGTGTCGGTCCGCCAGCGCGGGCGCGTTCCGGCTTCGCGGAAGGGCGTCGCGTCCGGCAGCAGCAGTCTGCGCGTCGAGCTCGGCAAGGGACTCGAGGTGCAGGGCCGCCTCGTCGACGCTGCGGGCCGCCCGCAGGGCCACGCGACGCTGCGCTTCGCCGCGGCGGCCGGTGGTGCGCGCACGGCAACGCGCACCGACGCCGAGGGCCGCTTCGCGATCAGCGGCCTCGTGACGGGCACGTACTCGGTCGAAGCGTCGGTCGCGACCGGCGGCAACGTCGTCGCGCGGCCGTGCGGCACCGTCGAAGCGGGCCAGCGCGACGTCGAGCTGCGGCTGCGCCCGTGACGCAGCGCGTCCGGCGCGCATCGGCTAGGCTCCTCGCAACGTGGCCACCCCTCTGCTCGTGAAGGTCCGAGGCGCGGCGGCGCTGACGTTCGCAGCTTTGTGCGGCTGCGCGTGCGGCGGTGGGCTCACGCCGCCGCCCGGGCTCGACCGCGTGCACACGACCGAGCGCTTCGTGATCCGCAGCGATGTCGATGCCCCCAGGCTCGCGTTCCAGGCGCACTGGATCGAGGGCTTCTGGCGCTGGTTCGAATCGACGTGGTTCCCCGTGCGAGGCGACCGACCGCTGCAGGCCTGGTTGTTCGGCGACCCGCGCCGCTTCCTCGCGTGGAAGCGCGAGTCGGGCGGTCCTGACGCGTCCGGGTACTACCACGTGGTCAGCTGGCAACCGGTGCTCGTCGTGAACCTGACGACGGGCTACGGAACGTCCACGCACGAGCTCGTGCACCACTTCGTGTTCTCGGCCTTCGGAATCGACGCGCCGCCGTGGTTCAACGAGGGCTTCGCGGCGTTCTTCGAGAAGTTCCTCGCCCACGTGCGCGACGACGGCGAGCTCGTGATCTCGGTCGGCTACTTCTCGAACTGGCGCTTCCCGGAGGCGAAGTCGAACGTCGACCAGTACCAGCTCGACGCGCTGCTCTCTGCGGGGCTCGACGTCGATCAGACCGCCGCGCGTTCGCTGATGCTGTTCCTGCACCGCCAGCAGAAGCTGAAGGCGCTCGTCACCTCGATGCTCGAGCGGCGTGACGATCCGCGCGGCGCAGCGGCGCTCGCGCGGGCGTGGGGTGCACCGCTCGCCGATCTCGAGCAGCGGTGGAAGCAGTGGATCCGCGCGCAGCCGATCGATGCCGAGGTACTGCTCGTGCCGCAGAGCACGGTGCTGCCCGAGGCGGAATGGCGCGAGTGGCTGCGCGCGAACGAGGACCGGCTGCAGTGGAGCGAGGCCGAGCAGCGTTACGTGCCGCGACCGCGGTGACGCGCCGGCCAGTGCGACGGCACGCCTGCGATTGCCTGCAAGCCCAGTGTTGAGCCGCGTCGCAGCTCCGCGTATGTTCCTCGCCGGGTGTGCCGCACGTTCGCGGCGCAGGTCATGGATGGTCGGGCCGCCATCCGAATGGAAGCTCCCCATGACCGATCCGCGGCCACCCGTGCCCCCGTCCACCGCCCCCATCACCTCCGGCGGCGAGTTCCTGCTGCAGGTGTTCCGGTTCCTCGTCGGCTACGGGATCCTCTTCGTCTGCCTGATCTTGCTGCTGCGCCAGCCAGCGTGGTCGTTGTCGGTCGTCGACGCGATCTACTGGGGCGCCCTCGGCGCCGTGCTGCTGCTGGGGCGTCGTGCAGCAAAGGCCGAGCAGACGCTCGGGGAATGGGCTCGCGCCCGCAACCTGCACCTCGCCGTCGCGTGCGCGCTGTGGATCGGCGCCCAGTCCGTCCACCTCATCGACTGAGTCACGAGCCAAGGGTGCGGGGGCAAGCGCCGTCGCAGGATCGGGGTGGTCGGGCCGCCACCTCTTCTCGCCGGTGTGTTCCATGACTTCCTCTCCCTTGCCTCTCGCATTCGTCCATCCGGCGTTCGCCAGCGCGATAGCCCGGCCATCGACTCCCTTGAACGGCCTCGGGCTGACGATCCTGATCGTGGCCGTCACCGGCATCCTGACGCTGGTCTGCTGGTGCTACTGGCGCATCCTGCGCACGCCGCACGATCCGAACGTCTGATCCCGGGCGGCCCCGGTCGGTCGGCGGCGCGCGTCTAGCGCACCTCGAGCCTCGCCTCCGCGGCGATGCGGCGCGTTCGCTGCAGGTGCGAGTGGAGGCCGAGCGCGAGCTGCGCTCCGGGCTCGAACTCCGCGGGCATCAACTCCGCCTCGTAGCTGATGCGGAGCGCGTACTCGCCGGGCTGATCGAGCAGGCACCAGTGCGCGAGGTCCGGCGTGAACACCCACGATTGTCCGGCGTCGATCCGGCGGTACTGCCCGATGCCGCCGAAGTCCTCGACGCGCCGGATCGCGAGCGGCGCGCTGCCGCGTTGCACGCCGACCTCGAAGCGATTGTCGCGGCCGAGCTGGTTGCGTTGGCGCCCGCCATCGAGGAACCAGACCGCGACCGGCCCATCGTTTCTGAGCGTGAAGCGCAGCGGTAGTTGCTCCTGGCCGGGCGTCAGGGCTCCGGCTGCTTCGACGCGCGCCGAGAGCGATACGGGCCAGGGCCCGCGCGGCACGGCCTCGACGCCGAGCGCCGCGGCCGCGGTGCGCGCCATCGCCGCCTCGGCCGCGAACACGAACCAGGTCTCGTCGCCGTCCCTGCCCCACGAGCTGCTCGGCAGCGCGGCAGCACCGATCTGCAGCGACACGGTGTGCCCGGTGTCGCCGAGCTGCATCGCGGACCGCATCGTGACCTGGTAACGCTCGTTCGCGTCGTCGACCGAGAGCACCCGCGGCTCGGCCAACGGCACCGCGCTGCCGTCGACGAGCAGTCTGGCGGGTTCGACGGGCGGCGGCGGCGCGGGGGAACTGCAGGCAACGGAGAGGATCGACGCGAGAAGGTAGGGTCTCATGCCGCCGTGGACGCTACAGCGAACGATCGGTTCGCGCGGCGTTGCATCGCGCCCGTTTGTGCCCGGCGTCAATCCAGCACCACGCGCTGCGGACTCTCGGTGCCGACGACGACGCGCAGCGGCGGGGCAGCCCTGCCGCCGCGCACGACGGCGAGCTCGAGCACCGTGCCCGGCGGGTGCGACACCTCGAACTCGAGCCCGCCGAACTCGGTGGTCTGTTCGTCGTGCTCGCGATGAAGCGCGAGCAGGATCGGATCGCGCAGCGGACTGTCGACGACGCGCACCGTGCACGAGGCCGTCGAGTCCGCCCCCGTGCACTGCACGGTCGTGCAGCGCTGCATGGGCACGACCGTGTCGGCGGCCGGGTTCGCGACGCGCACCGGCACGAATCCGTCGGCGTGGACGAGCACGTCAGCCGGCCGCGTCGACGGCACGAACCACTTGTCCGTGTACAGCCGCATCGCACCGAAGTCGGCCGGGGGCTCGACCTGGTCCGCCGGCACGAGAAACATCAGGAAGTCGTCGATGCAGCCCTGGCCGTCGGCGGGACGCACATCGACGTGGATCGCGCGGACCGCGCCGCGCAGGTCGATGCACGTTCCGTCCGGCGGCCAGATGTTGGCGCCGGCGCACAGCTCGAACGACGGTAGCTGCCACAGGACGCGGTCCATCGCGAGGATGCGCAGCGCGTAGGTGCCGGTGGTCACGCTCGTCCAATGGAACTGACCATTCGGGTCGAGCCTCGTCGCGTCGGTCTCGCCAGCGCCGACCAGCTCGCAGGCGACGAACCGCCGCGGGATCGCCGGCGGCAGCGTGCGCACGAGCAACTCGGCAGTCGGCTGGAGCTCGACGACGCAGGCAGCTCCCGCGCGGATCGAGACGATGGTCCCGCGGCAGCCCGCGTGCGTGCAGTGCAGTTCGAGCTCGCCGGCACACGGCGCGCCCCAGAGGCGGCTCGTCGGCCCTTCGTCGCGCCGCACCGTGAACACGCTGGTCCGTTCCGAAGCACCGACCGCAGCGAGCCACAGACGCGACGATCCGGTGATCGACCTGCCCGCGCAGCGGACTTCGACGGTGGCGAGCAACGTCTCGACGGCCGGAACGGGAACGACGACCGGTTCGAGCTTCGTCCGGCCCGGCAGCAGCGGCTGGTCGACGCGCACGAGCAGCGGCTCGGGCAGCATCGGGTCGCGGACCTCGATCGTGAAGTCGGAGATCGCCGCCACCGACTGCGGCAGCATGCAACGGACCTCGATGCCGTCGCCGGACAGCTTCCGTTCGCCGAACGCCGCGGCGCGCACCGTGACCTGGGCCTCGGGGAGACGCTGACCGTCGCTGCGCACGATGCGGCCCGAGATCGCCCACCAGCACTCGGGCACATGCACCGACACCGCGACGACTGCATCGGCCTCCTGCGGCCCGAGCAGCTCCGTGGTCACTGGGTGCGGCTGCGCGTCACCCCGCGCGTCGCGATCCGCGCCGCGCGGAGGCCCCGCTTCGAGCGGGCAACGCAGCTGCCAGCGGCGACCGAGCGGCACCTGCCGGAACCAGTGCACGCGCTGCTTCCAGTCGTACGAATCGACGCCGAGCACCTGGCCGGAGTCCGCATCGATCAGGTGCACGTTGCCGCCCCATGGCGCGCCGATGCCGTCGACGATGCGCGCGGCGACGGCACCCGCGACCGGCAGGACGAACCGAAGCGGCTCCGGATTCGTGAGCTCGCCCCAGCTCACGACGCGGTCGAACGCCCGGTCGCCGCAACCGACCGTCAGCGACCAGCCGATCGTGTCCGGCCCCGGCATCGCGAACTGCCGCTGCAGATGTGCGACGCGCGCGAGCCCGTCCGCGTCGGTGTGCAGGCCCGAGAGCGACTCCGCGCGCCTGCCGAGCCGGCGCGACTCGGCGACGCAGTCACCACGCACCTGGACCCCCTCGCGCGGGCGGCCCGCGGCATCGACCGCGAGCACGCGCAGCGTCACGTCGCGCTCGAGCACCACGATGTACTGCGGCGGCGCGAAGTCCCAGGACTCCGCGAGGTCGAGCTCCGCGTAGTGGTCACCCGAGCGCACACAGAGCTTCGAATGCGCGTCGACGGCGAGCGTCACGGCGCCGTGCGCATCGGTGCTCGCGGCCACCCCCGTCGCGGTCAGCGCCGTCTCGAGGTCCTCGTCGTTCTCGAGCTGGCTCTGGTCGCGCTCGCGCTGCTCCGGGCAACGAGGCGGCCAGTAGCGCACCTCGGCGCCTGCCCCGGGCCGGTTGTCGGGCCAGAGCACGACGAGCTTCAGGTGCTGCGGCTCGCCCGGCGGCGCGCTGGACGACGCCGACGAAGCCGGCTCGCGCGCGAGCGGTTCCGCGGCACCGGCATCGCGCGCGGC
The DNA here is from genome assembly GCA_036376355.1 of Planctomycetota bacterium. Classification (GTDB taxonomy): domain Bacteria; phylum Planctomycetota; class UBA1135; order UBA1135; family UBA2386; genus DASVAL01. The sequence continues at coordinate 7,197 of DASVAL010000131.1, read as the reverse complement.
CGTCTCGACGTCGACGGCCCGTGCCGGTGCGTACTCGGCGGCTCCGGTTCCGAGCGATGGTTCCTGCCTCGACCAGGCGAACATCGCGACCAGCAGGCACGCGAGAATGCCGAGCGCGACCAGGATCCGGGCCATTGGGCAGCACACTACCCGCTCCGGCCGCCGCGGTCAGGCCGCGCAACGTCAGCCGCCGATCGTCAGATCGAGACCGCGCGTGAACGCGACGCCGGCCGGCGCACCTGGATCGAGCACGAGCGCCTGCAGGTAGACGTGCACGCCGTTCAGCGAGAACTGGTCCGGGATCGGGATCGGCAGCAGCAGCGCCGGCGCCGGCGTGATCACGAGGCTCGTAGCGTCTGGCGACACGAGCAGCGTGCCGAGCAGCGGCGTCGGCAGCGAGACGGGGTTCATGCCGAGCACGACCACGACTCCGGCCGGCGCACCGGTGTTGTTCGCGACGCCGAGCACCGGCGCGGTGCCGATGACCGGCTCGCCGAGCAGCGCGATGCCCGGCACGAGGCCGCCCGTGCCCGCGAGCCCGGCGCCGTAGGCGACCTGGCCCGCCGCAACCGCGCGGTCGCGCACGAACACGTCGAGCGCGCTGTTCGTGTCGTTGGGCACGAGGTTGGTCGCGCCGCTGCCGAACACGCAGCGCCGGCCGTTGTCGGACATGCCCGCTACGCGCGCGGTGTCGTTCCCGCTCTGGCCACCGTTGCCGCGCGTGACGAGTTCGAGGCTGTTGGTCGCGGTGTCGATCACGTACGAGTCGAAGAACGTGTTCGTGTCGACCGGCAGGTACGAGTCCTCCGTCGTGAACACGACGTAGCGCGCGTCGTCCGACGCGGCCGCGAGGCTGCACGCAGCGGTCAATCCCGGCGACGGCGCGACGCTGACGAGCCGCCGCGTTGCGGTCGCGACGTCGTACGAGTAGACGTCGGCGAAGAAGTCGGTGTCGAGCGGGTCGAACGAGAACGGCGACTCGAACAGCACCGTCCGGCCGTCGCCAGACATCTGGGCCCCGAACGCGTGCATCGGCTGCCCACCCTGCAGCGGCACGCAGACCACCGAGCCGGTCTGCCGGTCGAGCAGCGCGATCGTCGTGGCCGGCGCGCCGAACAGCGGCGCCCACGTCTTGAACGCGACGAAGCGGCCGTCGTCGGACAGCGACGCCTCGCCACCGCCGGCTGCCTGGCCCGACACGGGATCGACCGACAGGCATTGGATCTGGCCCGTCGTGCGATCGACCAGGTACGTGTCCTGGCTCGTGTCCGGGTCGTTCGGCACGAGGTTCGTCGAGTAGCTGTAGAACGTCACGAAGCGCCCGTTGCCGGACATGTCGTGGTACGCGGAGATGCCGTTGCCGCCCGCGCCGGCGGCGTTCTTGCTGACGTGCTGCAAGGCACCGGTCTGCATGTCCCTGACGAAGATGTCGTTGCCCATCGCGCCGTTGTTGTCGCTCGGCGCGAGGTTGGTCGCCCAGCTGCCGAAGGCGATGAACCGGCCGTCGTCCGAGAGCACGGGATCGAAGCACGCGTCGTTCGGCTGCACGCCTGCCGGCGTCACGCTGACGCGGCGCACGACGCCGGTCGCGAGCTCGCGCACGTAGACGTCGGTCGTGTTGTTCGTGTCGCTCGGCAGCAGCGCGTCGAGCGAAACGAACGCCGCGTAGCGCCCGTCGCCGGAGATCGCGCCCCACACGCTGGGGTTCGGGAGCTGGGCACCCGAGGCAGTGACACTGACCCGGGTCGTCGTCTGGCCAATCGCCGCGGTCGCGGCGGACACCAGGGCGAGCAGGAACGAATACGCAGAAGGCGGAATACGCCGCATGGGCATGACCTCTCGAAGAATGGGACGGCGGCGACCGCGGGGAGAATAGTAGCCTCGCGAGAGCCGGTTACGAGGCGGGTTGGCCAATAGCCCCCTCCACGAGGTAGACTCGCGCCCTTCGATCCCGTTCCACGTCGTTGACCACAACCCGATGAAGTCGACTTCCTTCCTCCTCGGCGCGCTGCTGCTCGCCGGTCTCAGCCCCGCCCAAGACCCGACGCCGCCGGCCGAAGGCAAGAAGCCAGCGCAGGCGGCGCAGCCCGCCTACGGCGCGAAGGCGGTCTATCCGCTCGACGTCTGCGTCGTCAGCGGTGAGACGATCGACGCGAGTGCGGTCACCGTCGAGGCGGGCGGGCGGTCGTTCAAACTGTGCTGCGACAAGTGCAGCGCGAAGCTCGAGAAGGACGTCGCCACCTACACGAAGAAGCTGGACGAGGCGATCGTCGCGCAGCAGCTGCCGCGGTATCCGCTGAACACGTGCCCCGTGTCGGGCGAGAAGCTCGGCGGCATGGGCGAGACGACCCAGCTCGTCGTCGACGGCACGCTGGTACAGCTGTGCTGCGCCAAGTGCTCGAAGAAGGCGACGGCCGAAGGCGCGGCGATCGCGCAGAAAGTGCGCGACGCGGCGTTCGCGGCCCAGTCGGCGAAGTACGCGCTGAAGACTTGCCCCGTCTCGGGCAAGGATCTCGGCGCCCAAGCCGTGAACACGATGTTCGGCACGACGCTCGTGAGGACCTGCTGCCCGAAGTGCATCGCGGCGATCGAGAAGGAGCCTGCGAAGTACCTGGCCAAGCTGGCTCCGGCCGCGGCCCCGGCCAAGGAAGCCGCGGGCAGCAAGGAAGGCGGCAAGGAGGGCAAGAAGGACGGCGAGGAGTGCTGCGCCGCCGATGGCGGCTGTGCCGGCGGTGCCGTCGCGAGCGCGCCCGCCGACGGCGAAGCGAAGTCCGGCTGCTGCCAGGATGCGAAGGCCACCGAGAAGCCGGCCGAGAAGGCCGGGGGCTGCTGCGAAGACGCGAAGGCCACCGGCAAGCCCGCCGAGAAGCCGGCCGAGAAAGCCGGCTGCTGCTGCGAGGGTGCGAAGGCCACCGACAAGCAGGCCGAGAAGAAGGCCGACTGCTGCGAGGAAGCGAAGTCCGCGGGCACGAAGGACTCCGGCAAGCCGGCCGAGAAGAAGGCCGAGAAGCCCGCGCCGAAGGAGCCCGAGAAGAAGATCGGCTGAGGCCGCGACCCGTTCGCGAGCCGCGTTGCCGATGCGGCGCGGCCTAACGCTGCGCCCGCCAGGCGGCCCAACGCGCCTTGTAGCGCTCGACCAGGCGATGGAGACCGCGCGGTCGTCTCGACACGACCTGCGCGACCAGCCTCGCCTCGCGGAGCTTGCGCAGCGTCGTCGGATGGTCGAACGTCGTCTCGCGGTACGACACGCGCCATCGATCGAGATCCAGCACGGCCCACCGCGCGAGCGGGGCCGTTCCGTCGCGCGCCTGACCGACCGCGCCGGGATTCACGAGACACGGAGCCTCGGGGTCGAGCTCGTACTCACCGGGGGCGGCGACCGTGCGGAACCCGCTGGCCGGCGTGGACAGCGCCTGATGATGGGTGTGTCCGCAGACGAGGATCCTGGACTGCGGACGGATGAAGCGCAGCTGCTGCATCGCCTCGGCCGCGCGTTCGGGCGTGCTCACGTAGGTGTCGGCGCTGGCCAGGTTGCCGTGGCACACGGTCACGCCGGGTGCGGCCTCGATTCGCAGCGGCAGCTGCTCGAGGAACTCGCGCCCCGAGGCCGAGAGGCACCTGCGCGTCCACGCCGCGGCGACGATCCCCGCGTAGACGCAGCGCGAGAAGTCGCGGTGGCCGAGGACCATCTCCTCGTGATTGCCCTTCACGCAGAGCGCACCTCGCTGGCGAAGGCGCTCGATGCACGCATCGGGGTCGGGCCCGTATCCGACCAGGTCGCCGGCGCAGACGAGCTGCGGGCCGGGATCGAGGCGGTCGATCTGCGCGAGCACGGCGTCGAGGGCTTCGAGGTTACCGTGCACGTCGGCGATCAGCGCGAGCTTCACGGCTTGTGGGGCACCACCCCTGCCTCGCGTCGGCCGAGCATGCGCGCCAGCTTGCGGCGCAGGGCGACGCCCAGCCTGGCAACGCCCGGCAGTGGATCGCGCAGCAGGAAGCCCTCGTTCACGTCGACGGTCACCATTTCACCGAGCCAGCGCAGCAGAGACAACTCTCCAGCGGCCCGATACTCCTTCAGCGCGTGTGCATCGGCGCGCAGGCTGACCCACCGGATCCCGGGGCGCACGCGTCCGATCTGGCGCGCGGAGCCCGGCTCGATGCAATCGCGATAGACGAGCGCCGGGATCGGTACGCCGGCCGCGGTGCCGGGGTGATGCCACAGGTTGAAGCGCGGGTTCAGCTCGAGCAGGAAGAGCCGGCCGCTGCGGAGATCGCGCTTGAAGTCGACTTTGACCACGCCCGAGAAGCCGATGCTCTCGAGGATCAACCGCCCGGTGCGCCGGACCTCTGCGTCGTCGGTGATCTCGACGTAGGTCGAGAAGCCGTAGGTGCGCGGCACCGTTCGCAGCTTTCGTCCCGTGAAGTCGCCGACGACCTGGCCGCCGGGACGCACGTATGCGTGATAGCTCTCGATGCGATCCTCACCGCCCTCGATCGCTTCCTGCACGATGAAGTCGGCCTGGTACTGCTCGATCAGCGGAATGAGTCGTTCGAGCTCGCTGCGGGTCTCGACGCGCAGCGCCTTCTGGCTGTGCGCGACCTGCGAGAATCGCGGCGACCGCGTCATCGGCTTCAGCACGCACGGATAGTGGTCCCATCGCGCGATGTCGTCCGCGACCTCGGTGCCCTTGCGCAAGGTCCGCGTCGCGGGCACGGGCAGCCGGCATCGCTCGGCGAGGGCCGCGAAGCGCGCCTTGTCGACGACGTCCTCGACCAGTTCCTGCGGAGGCAGCACGCAGCGCAGATGACCCGCGAGGCGGTCCCGGCCTCGCGAAACGGCGAGCAGGTCGTGATCTCCCTGATAGAAGAGCACGGGGGCCTCGGGCTGCTTGCCCGCCCAGGCAATGACCGCTTCGAGCGCAGCGAGCGGTTCGTCGACCCAGCTCGGAATCGGAACCACGGCAGCGCAGTAACGCGACAGCCTCATCTCGGAGTGAGCGTCGCGGATCGCGATCGCGGCAGGGATGCCGCTCCTGCCCAGCGCGCGCAGCAGGCTGATGTCGCCGACGACACAGGCGATCGGCCGTCCAGTGGATTCCATGCGAGTGGATCATAGGCGCCGACACAAGGCGTCGCCGGTTGCGCGCGTGAGCGTCCGAAACCTGCATCTCGTCGCCGAGATTGCAGCGAGTCACCGCGCGAGCTTCCGGTGATGACCTGATTGCGAGCCGCATCTCGCATCGAACGCGTCGCGGCGTCGAGTGCGCCGCCGCTCGGCGGCGATCGCCGGCGGCGGCAGCACCGCGACCAGATTGCGCGCGACCGGCGACGGGACCAGCGCCGCGAGTGCACGCGGCGCGTGCTGCAGGACCGAGTGCGCGTCGCACCGAGCGGCTCGGGCAGCATCGACGAGCCACCGGCGCGAACACGATTCAGCCATCAGTTCCACGGGGAACCGGGTGGTCTCGAGCCCCCTTGGGCTCACCACCCGGCCGCGGCGAAGGAGGACTTCCGTCTTCCCGCTCCTTCGCCGCAGAGTTCACGGATTCGGCGCCATGGCAGCCATCACGTCCTCCCGACAACCGGCGCGGCGCATCGAACGACGCGTCGAACGGGGCGCTTTCCTGGAGCAGCTGCTCATTGGCAGTGCCAGCAGCGAGCGCAACGGGAGGACCGCGAGAGGCAACGGGTCATGGCGTCTATCTGCTACTCGAAATACTGGTTGGCCCGAGTCGGCGGTTCCTTACCACCCGAGGACGGGGATTTGCGCGCGGCCGGGTGGCGGCTGCGTGATCGCGGCCGCCGACGGGGCGAACGCTGCCGGTCCGCCACGAGGCTGGGCCGCTCGAGCAGCCGTTCCCATGGGGTCCTGCTCGTCGGTGGCCTGGGCCGCGCGTCGAGCGACGTCTGCGGTAAGGAACGCGCGAGTCGGCGCACCAGGGGACATGTCCGGTCCGTGCTCGCCACCCCACCGGCGCACACCGGTGAAGCCGCGCCTGGTGCCGCCTCGACGTTTGCCTCGCAGCAGCGCCCCGGTCCCGCTATCTTGCCGCCAGCTGTTCTCTGCAAGGAGCGCCTCGATGGTGGAAGAAGCGAGCAACGACTCGACACGTTGGAGCATGATCGTCCAACTCCACGCGGGCAAACCCAACGACAGCTGGAACTGGTTCATCCGCCGCTACCGCGGTTACGTGACCGCCGTGCTGCGACACGTGGGCTTCCGCAGCGAGGAGGCGGTCGCAGCGACCGAGGAGTTCTGGAGCTACCTCTTCAGCAGCCGCGCCGTCGAGCGCGCCGATCGCTCGGGCCGGTTCCGCTCGTTCCTGTCCGGCATCGTGCGCAACTACGCGAAGACCTGGCGCCGCGAGCACGCGTCGAAGCAGGCGATCCGTGCCACCGACAGCACGCTCGACGCATTCCCGGACTTGCACGCCGAGGTCGACATCGAGCTGTGGGCAGCGCAGATCCTTCACCTCGGGCTCACGCGGCTCGCGCGCAGCTACCCCGACGACGAACGCGTGCTGCGCTGGTTCTACGGCCTGCCCGGCGAAGTCGGCGGCGACCCGCAGCCGCCGCTGAGCGCAACCGAGATCGCGAAGCGGCTCGGCTGCACGCCGAATGCGATGCACCAGACGCTGTTCCGCGCGCGCCACCGGCTGCGCGAGTGCATCGAGAAGGAGATCGCGGCGACGATCGGCAGCTCCCCCGATCTGCTCGACGAGTTGGTGCTGCTGCTCGGCGCAGTCGATCGCGCGCGCCCCGGGCTCATCGACCTCAACGGCTCGCCACCATGAACGCCTCCGCGCCCGAATCCGACCGCGATCTGCCCGTGCTGCCGGCAGAGACGCACGACGAGCTGTTCGCGATCCTGTTCGGGGATCCGCGGCAGCGCGAGCAGCGGCTGCACCGCCTGCTCGCGCAGGCGCCAGACCACCGCGAGCAGATCGCGGCCCACGTCGCGTGGCACGACGCCCACGCGCACCCAGCGCCAACGCGTGCAGGTGCCGCAACGCAGCACGAGGCACGCGCGGCAGGGCCTGGCGCGCAGCAGGCACGTTCGCGCGAGTTGGACGCCGACCGCCCGCAGCAGATCGGTCCGTACCGGATCCTCGGCACGCTCGGCGAGGGTGGCATGGGCATCGTCTACCTGGCCGAGCAGCAGGAGCCGCTGCGGCTGCGCGTCGCGCTGAAGCTGAT
>DASVAL010000121.1:0-27182 GCA_036376355.1 Planctomycetota bacterium | reverse complement strand
CGGTTCGATCAGCAGATGGCAGCTGCTGGAACGGGAGTCGGCGAACCCGAGCGCGTCCTTGTGGTGCGGCGAGCGCAGCCGTTCGCCGGCCGCGTGGTAGCTCGCGGCGTCGCGGTAGACGTGCACCTGGAACTTGGCGCGGTCGCGCGTTTCCGCGTCGAGCCTCAGGTGCAGTAGCGCGAACTCCCACGTCGCCGCCGCCAGCTGGCCTGCCTGCCGCGCCGTCGCGTCGTCGCGGAAGTGCACGCGGATCGTGAACGGCTTGCTCTTCAGCACGCTGTCCTGCGCGATCGCCGGCAGCGTGAGCCCCAGCAGCAAGATGGCTCCGAGGCGCATCCACGACATGGTAACGAAGCACTCCTGCCGTGTCGCCGCGGCAGCATCGGGCGGGCAGCCCGGCATGCCGGTCGCGGTCGTCTTCGTGCAGTCGTTGCAGCTCGGTGCTTCGACGCTGGTGCCCGGGTCGCCGTCGCTGCTCGTCATCGTGCAGTAGCCGAGACGACGGGGCTCGCGCGGGGAGTGCCCGGTGGGCGGATCATCGGCTAGGGACGCGTCGAGACGCGGGCATTCGTGGCATCCGTGGCATCCGTGCGCGCGCCTTGACGGAGTTCCACACGCGGGGAATCGTGCTGATCGGTCCCGGTGGTCCGGGACGCAGTGGAACTTCCTACAGCCAGGCTGCGCGTGTCTTCGTTCCCCGCCGCTCGCGAGCCTTGCGCGCCCCGAGTTCTCCCCATGAGCCAGTCCCGCCTTGCCGTCCCCTGTCTCGCGCTCCTGCTGCTGCTGCCGGGTTGCGCCGTCCGCTCGATCTCGAACACCGCCCGCCCCTGGGGCGACACGAACACGACCTACGCCGGCGAGCTGAGCGACTTCGACGTCGTCGGTCTCGGCGGCGCCGAGTCCGCCAGCAAGGCCCCCGACCTGCAGCTGCAACCACATGCGCGCGTGATGGTGGTGCAGTCCGGCGCACTGTTCCCCGACGAGCCGATGCTGACGGGGCTCGCGCAGCACTTCACGGTCGGGGCCGCGTCGGGCAGCCCTTCGGCGTCGGCCGGCGGCGAACAGGGAATGAGGCTGGCGGCGGTGCGCGGCGGCTTCGACGCGATCGTCGCCTACTGGGGCGTGCTCGAGTCGCGGCCGCGGCCGACCGCCGGCAAGGCCGCCGCCTGGGTGCCGATCGCCGGCTTCTTCGTGAACGACGAGAGCCAGCAGATGCGCATCCGCCTGCGCATCGTCGTGGTCGACGCCAGCACGGGCAGCTGGCGCAGCCTGTTGCCTGAGCCGATCGACGACGTGCGCGCGAGTTCACTGGTCACGCGCCAGAGCAAGGACAGCGAGCAGGTCGAGTTGCTGAAGGCCGCTGCCTATCGCGTCGCCGTCGAGCAGGTCGCCGCGCTCGTGCGACGCTGAGGGCGGTGACCCGATGACCCGCCCCCGCGACGGGTTCGCGGCGAGCAGCAGGCGGCGCGGCGGCAACGTTGGGCTTCCGTTCCCGGCTTGGTTGGGCAACCATACGGCCTGCCATGCAGGGCCACCGCATTCTCGTCACTGGAGCCAGCGGGTTCCTCGGTGGGCACGTGGTCGCAGCACTGCAGCGCGCGGGTCACGTCGTCTCGACGACCGCGCGCTCGGCCGGTGATGCCGCGGTCGATCTGCTCGCGCCCGGAATGGTCGACGCTGTCAGCGAGGCTCTGCAGCCGGAGTTCGTGCTGCACCTCGCGGCGATGGCGCGGCTCGCCGATTGCGAACGCGACCCCGCGCAGGCACAGCGCACGAACGCGTGGTTGCCCGGGCAGCTCGCGCAGCGGTTCGGCCCGCGGTTGCTGTTCGTGTCGACCGATCTCGTGTTCGACGGGCGCGGCGCGCCCTACGGCGAGTTGTCCGCGGTGGGGCCGCTGTCCGTCTACGGCACGAGCAAGGCGCAGGGTGAGGAGCAGGTGCGTGCCCACGGCGGGCGCGTCGTGCGCCTGCCGCTCCTGTTCGGTCCCGACGCGAAGGGGCGCGGCGCCACGGCGTCGCTGCAGCAGGCGCAGCTCCGGCGCGAGACGCTGCCGCTGTTCACGAACGAGTACCGCACGCCGCTCCACGTCGCCGACGCGGCGGGAGCACTCGCGGCTGCCGTCGTCGAGACCGATGGCCCGGATCTCGTGCATCTGCCGGGCCCCGAGCGCACGTCGCGGTGGGAGCTCGCGCGGCGCTTCTGCCTGATGCACGGGTTCGACCTCTCGCTGCTGCGCCCCGTCGAGTGCCAGGACGCCGCGCGCCCGCGCGACGTCTCGCTGGCCGGAAGCTGGCAGGCCGGCCGTTCGCTCGAAGCGATGCTCGCCGACTCGTTGACGCCATGAGCCGCGCGCCGCTTCGTGTGGTCGCGCTCGCCGTGCTCGGTGCCTGCGCGCTCCGCGGGCCGTCGAACCGCGAACTGCCCTTGCCGGCGCGCCGCGAGGGCACGGCGCCGGGCAGCGAACTCGTCGAGCAGCTGCACTCGCTCGGGCTCGGGCCGCGCGAAGCGGCGATCTGGCGCGAGGTCGAGGCCGGCAACGTGCCGTCGTTCCTGACGAAGCTCGTGCCCGTGCAGGTCGAGGCCACGGTTGCCGGGCGGCTTCGCACCGCGACGTTCTGGTGCGCGCCCGACTACTTCGGTCTCGGCCACGACGACGACTGGTTCCGCATGCCGGTCACGCCGCAGCTCGCGCAGCGCATCGCGGATCGCGCGGAAGCCGTGCTGCCGACGAGGGCGATGGTGAATGCGATCTGGGCCAGCGCCGCGGTCAAGCTGTCGCCGCACCCGTTCAGCCCCAAGTCGCACGACATCCTCTCGCTCGCGTTGTTCTACGCGCACCACCAGCACATCGAGGCGCAGCGTGAGGGGCAGCCGCGGTCGTTGCTCGTCGCTGGCATCAAGAAGGACGTCGTGAGCTCGGCGCTGATCGAGAGCTGGCCCGGTCGCGTCGTGATCTACGGCTGGCACCGCCCCGACGGCTCGCCGATCCAGCCGCTGTCGAAGGTGCACGGCGACGTGCACGTCGACTACAGCCACGGCCTGCGCCTCGTCGCGAAGGACATGGAAGTGGACGGCGTGCCGACCACGGTCGCCGAAGTGCTCGCCGATCCCGAGCTGCACGTGCTGCTCAGCGACGAAGGCCCGATCCGGCAGCCGCGTTACCGCCTGCCGTCCGGTTCGCGCTGAGTCGGCCGCCTAGCCGCGCCGGCGCCGCTGCGGCCGGTTGCCGGGCGGGTTGTTGCGCTCGTACTCGGGCGGCGTCAGGGCTTCTGCGGGCAGCGCTTCGAGCGCCGCGTCGATCTGCTTCACGAGGTCCTCGGCCTTCGCCTCGGTCGCTTTCGCGCGCAGCATCTGCGCCGTCTGCACGGCCGTCGAGCCGAGCCCGTCGACCGCGGCTCCGGCCATCGGCGCGACCGTGAACGCCTGCTGCAGTTCCGAGAGCGATCCCGCGAGGTCCGCCGCGAGCAGCTTCACGCGCGCGATGCCGGCGTGGCCCATCGCGACGTAGTGGGCGCCGTCGGCGTTGCCGGTGTCCTTGCCGTAGCGCACGAAGAGATCGATGCCGCGCTGGTAGGCCGCGATCGCGCCAGGCCCGTCGTTCTTGCGCCGGTGCGCCTCGGCCGCGACGAGCGAGGCATAGCCCGCGAACCACGGCAGCGTCGCGGGAGCCGCCGGCAGCGCGAGCCTCCGCGCATACTCGGCCTCGAGCGCGTTCGCGTCCTGCCGCTCGAGGATGCGGCTGCGCAAGCGCTGGTGCAGCGCCGCCGAGTCGGGGAAACGCTGCAGGCCGCGGTCGAGCACCGCGTCGGCCTCCGGCGTGCTGAAGAAGTGCAGGAAGTCGAAGTGGTGTGCCACGTGCGCGTCGCTGCCGAGCGGGTGTTTGCCGAGCACGGCGTACGCTGCGTGCACGTCGGTCGTCCACGACGGCGGCCAGTCCTTCTTGCCGCGCACGGCCGCGACGATCGCCTCCTGGCGCGCTTCGGCGAACAGCGCGAGCAGTTCCATCGCGAGCCGTCCCGGGGCGTCGGGCGGCAGCTTCGGCGCAGCCGTGATCGCGAGCTCGTAGGCCTCCGCGGTCTTGCCGAGGTGGAACGACGTGACGGCGCGCAGCGCCTCGATGCGCCAGCCGGTGGCACCCTGTGCCGTGGCGGCCTGCGCCTCGCGTTCGGCGTCGGCGAGCAGCAGCTGCCGCACGCGAACGGCCTGCCGCGTGGAGCCCGGGCCCGTGCCGGCCTTCGTCTCGAGCGCCTGCAGCAGGCTTGCCTCCGCGACGTCGAGTCGTGCGCCGATGTCGGCCGGCCGCGCGGCGAGTGCCTGGTCGCGCGCGGTGGCCTCGGCCGCGAGGTCCAGCTTGGCCGCGGCGGCCGCGTAGCTCTGGCCGGCCATCGCTTCCTGCCAGCGCCCCGTGTCGATCGCGGTGCTCGGCTGCGCGATGCCGCGGTGCGCGGTCGCGAGCGTTCGCGCGCGGACCGAGGTGTCGCCGAAGCGGCCGAGCGCCTCGACGAGGTTCTTGCGCTCGCCGGCGTCGAGCGGCACGCGCAGCGTGTCGGCGATCAGGTCGACCGTGGCCGGGTCCTTCGCGGCCAGCATGCCGGTGCGCGCCTGCTTCGCGAGATCGGGGTCGAGGCCGTACGCGCCCAGGCGCAGCAGCTCGATCGGGACCTGCTCACCCTGCGCGATCGCGGCTTCGAGCAGCGCGCGGCGCTGTGCTCCATCGGCCTTCGCGAAGACGCCCTCGACCTCCTCGCGGTCCTCGCTGTCGGGGCTCGCGAGCTTCTCCTGCAGCGAGCGGTCGCCCTTGACGACCGGCGGCGCCTGGATCTTGCGGTTCTTGATGCCGTCGCCGATCGCTTTGAAGACCGAGTCCGTGTCCCACAGGAAGAACACGTCGTAGACCTCGCTGCCGTCGAGCTCGACCATGATGTGGCGCGGCGCGATGCGTTTGCCGTCGAGGAACTTCTCGAACACGATCGGCTCCATCGCCATGTGCTCGCCGCACGTCACGCAGCCGAAGCGCGGGCACGGGATGCGGCGGCCCTGTTCGTCGTAGTCGCGCGGATTGTGCCGGTAGACCGAGGCCATCACGCACACGTAGGGCTCGTAGAGCTTCGCGATCTCCGGATCGCGGTAGCGCACGCCGGCGTAGTGCTCGCTCGCGATCTCGCCGTCCATGTTCACGCAGACGAGGATCGGCTTCTTCGTCGCCTGCGACAGGCGCACCGCGTCCTGCCACGTGCGTTGCCAGCGGACCTGCACGGGCTTCTGCCAGTCGGCCGCCGTCGGCGCCCACCACATCTGCTCGGGCACGAGGCCCGGCGGCGCGGGCACACCTTCCTGGGCGGTGGCGAGTGTGAGGCAGGTGAACGCGCAGGCAATCAGGTGACGGTGCAGACGGAGTCGCATCGGGCCGAAGATACCCGACGGCGGGCGGTGTTGTGCACTCGCCGCCTCAGGGTTCCTGGCCGCGCAACACGTCAGTTTCTTGTCCGCGATGGCGTGCGATCCGTGCGACACCGCCGTCGACGATCACCTCGGCCGGTGTCGGATGGCTCAGGAACATGACCGGGCTGAACGACAGGCCGTAGGCGCCCGCGTGCAGCACCGCGACGAGGTCGCCGGGCTCGAGTGCCGGCAGCATCGCCTGTTCCGCGAACTGATCCGCCGGCGTGCACAGCGGTCCGCCCAGCGTCGCGGCCGTGTCGGCCGGCGCCCTGAGCCCGGTCGCATGGGCCAGCAGCGGCGCGCGCCGCAGCACGCTGCCCGCCCCCGTCGCCGCCGCGTGATGGTGCATGCCGCCGTCGAGGATCACCTGCTGCACACCGCCGCTCTTCTTGCAGCGGACGACGCGCGCCAGGTAGACGCCGGCCGGCGCACACAGGTATCGGCCGAGCTCGACGAACCACCTGCGGCCCGGGTGCGTGCGCACGAGTTCCTGGATGCCGCGGCCGGCGGCCGCGAGATCGAACGACGGATCGCCCGCGAACGCCGCTGTGCCGAAGCCGCCGCCGAGGTCGAGCTCGGGCAGCTTCACGCGGCACTCGCGTTCCCACCGCGTCGCGTGTGCTGTCAGCAGCGTGGCGTGGTGCACGAACGCGTTCGCGTCGAAGCTCTGCGTGCCGCCATAGACGTGCAGACCCGCGAGCAGCAGCGCCGGCTCGCCGCGGATCGCCGTGAGCAGTGCCGGCACCTGGTCCTCGTCGATGCCGAAGCGGCTGCTGCGGCCGCCCATGCGCATGCGCGAGCCGCTGAGCTCCTGCGGCAGGTTCACGCGCACGGCGACGCGGGCCTGCTTGCCCCGGCGGCGCGCGGCCGCCGCGATGCTCGCCACCTCGCCCTCGGCCTCGACGTGGAAGCAACCGAGCCCTGCTTCGACGGCGGCCTCGATCTCGGCGTCGGTCTTGCCGGGGCCGGCGAAGCGCAGCTCCGAGACGGGGTGGCCTGCCGCGCGCGCGAGGTGCAGTTCGCCGAGCGAGGCGATCTCGGCGCCGGCACCGGCCTCGCGCAACGTCCGCGTCACGGCGAGCGAAGGGTTCGCCTTCACGGACCAGAGCACCCGCACCTCCGGGCCGAGTGCTTGCTGCACGCGCGCGAGCCGCCGGCGCAGCACGCCGGCGTCGAAGACGTAGAGCGGCGTGCCAAAGCGCTTCGCCAGCTCGGTCGCCGCAACGCCGCCGATCGCGAGATCGTCGCTGCTGCCGCAGCCGAGTTCGTCGACGGCAGCCAACCAGGCGGGATCAGCGGGTGCAGGAGGCACGGCCGCATGGTAGCGCGAGGCTTTCGAAGTGCGCCGCCGGGTGTCATGATCCGCGTGGTCACCTGCCGGTGACCCGCATGGCGGCACTCGACCCTGTCCTGCTCGACCGACTCACCGCCGCAGCCCACGCGGTGCGGCAGCACGCGTATGTGCCGGCCTCGTCGTTCCAGGTCGGTGCGGCCGTGCTCGCCGACGACGGCCGGATCTTCGCGGGCTGCAACGTCGAGAATGCGAGCTACGGTCTCACGATCTGCGCCGAGCGCGCCGCAGTGTTCGCGGCGGTCTCGGCGGGGGTCCGCGTGCTGCGCGCCGTCGCGATCGCGACGGATCTCGCGGAGCCCGCCCGGCCGTGCGGCGCGTGCCGCCAGGTGCTCGCCGAGTTCGGCCGTTCGCTCGATGTCGTCATGGTCGGGCGCGGTGGAGCCGTGCGGCAGACGAGCCTCGACCGGCTGCTGCCCGAGCCGTTCACGTTCCGCGACGTGCGCGGCCATCCGTGACCGGGAGCATTGCATGCATCCGATTCTCGACCTCACACTGCTCACGGCACTCGCGTGCAGCGTCGCGGCGCAGGTGGAACCACCGGCCGAACGGTTCGCGAAGCTGCGCGAAGATCTCGAGCGCACGGCGATCGCGCAGCTGCGGTCCGACGATCTCGCGACCGCCGCTTGGGGTGCGTACGCCGTGGCCGAGTTCCGGCTCGCAGGCTGCAGGGCGGAAGTGCGCGCGCGGCTTGCGCGCCTCGCGGGCCGCACCGACGCAGAAGCCGATCGTTGTGCCGCGATCGCGCTGCTCGACGCGTTGATCGAGACGAACGCCGTCGTGCCGGCGGCCGAGCTCGCGCCGTTCGCCGATCTCGGCGCTCCGGCCATCGTGCTCATGGCGCGTGAGCCGGAGGCCAATCGCGCGGCGCTGCTGCGCGGGTTCGGTCCCCCAGGCCCGTGGATGAACGACCAGCGCCACGCGTGCGGCAACCTGCTCGCCGGATTGCGCGACCCGGACTTCGTGCTCCTGTTGCTGCGCGGTCCGTGGCAGCGCTGCGTGTTCGTCGCGGATGCGGGCACCCAGCCGGACCATGACCTCGATTTGTCCGAGCTCGTCAGCGGCTACAGCTGCGGCCACATGCCCGTCCCCGCGGGGTTTCCTCGGCTCGCCCGCAGCCAGTTGTCGACCGGCAGCAGCCCCGGCTGCGTGTTGGTTGCGCCGGGGCCCGAGCCGGTGTTCCTGCACCGATCGTGGTTTCACGACGGACTCCACGGCTCGCGCTGGAGCGGTTACGGCGCGCTGCGAAACGCGCGAGCCGCGTGGCTCGAGCAGATGCTCGGCGACAAGCAGCGGGCGGCGATTCTGGCGATCGAGCAGCCGGCCACGATCGAGTGGAAGGATCGCAAAGCGCTCGACGAGTATGTGCAACAGGCTTCGCGCGCGATGGAGCCTGCGTGGCGTGCGCTCGTGCAGGCGCTCGTGGACGCGAAGTTGCTCACCGCCGAGCAGGCCAAGGAACCGGTGCCCGTGTTGCAGTTCGAGTTCGCCGACGGCCGCACCGACCAGACCGTTGCGCTGCCGCCTTCGCCGAACGAGTTCAAGTGACGCGCACCGAGTGCGGCAGCGTGCGAGGTCCTTGCTCGTTCATCGCACCTCGACCTTCTGGGGGCTCGTCGTATCGACGACGACCGTCTGCGCGGGCGTCGTCTTGCCGTCGCCGACGAGGCACACCTCGATCACCGTTCCCGGTGCGAGGCAGAGACTCGCCCGCTCCCCGTGGAGTACCGCTTGCTCGCTCTCGGCTTCGTGGTGGTTGCCGGTGTCGAAGGCGCGCAGCACCGGGTCGCGCACGGCATCGACCTGCATGCGGACCCGGATCGTCTCACGCTCAGGGCCGGCTGACTCGAGATCGACGCGCGTCATCGGCTGCAGTTCGATCACGACGTCGCGTCGCGGGTCGCGAACGCGCTGCGGCAGGAACTCACTCGCGCGCACCAACAGATCGAACGGCTCGGCAGGCGGCAGGAAGCAGTTCTCGGGCAGCCGTGCGTCGTCGAATCCGGTGGGCAGGCTCCCGTTCACGGGGATGCACAGCGCTTCGACCGGCAGCAGACTGTGCGCCGGCGCCGGCCCGCGAGCGATGATGCGGAAGGCTTGCACGCGGCCGCGCAGGTCGAGGCGCTTTCGCTCTGCCGGCCAGTGTTGCGTGCCGGCGTGGAGGACGAGCTCGGGTTCATCGTGCAGAACACGACCCGCAGCGCAGATCTGCATGCTGTAGCGTCCGGGCTGCAGCGCTCTCCACTCGAATACGCACGGATACTCGCAGAGCGTGGCTTCCCTCGGATCGCCGGTTCGATCGAGACAACGCAGCTCCGCGTCGATCCAGTCGATCGGCATCTCGGGCGGGACGAACGGTACGACCAGCATCGCGGCGCGCACGAGGTCGACGACGCGGTGTTCGCCGAGCGCCACGGGAGTGCGCTCGGCGAACCAGCCATCGTGTTCGACGCCGAGGAGCATCGGTTCGCCGGGCGGCGCGCCGAGCAGCTCCATCCGGCCATCGCGTTGGCGCCGGATGTCGTCCACGTACCCGGCCTCCGTGGCGAGCCAGACCAGCGCGCTGCCCGTGAGCGGTGCGCCGTCGCCGCGCACCTCGACGCTGGCGAGCACGCGTTCCTGCGGAGAGGGCGACAGCACGACCTCGCCGAGGTCGTTGGTCCCCGGCGCGAACGTGCGCTGGAAGCGGAACACCTGCGCCGCGACGAACGGCGAGTCGACGCGCAGCTCCATGCTCTGCGCGCGCGTGATGTGCGCCGGGAACATGCCGTCGAGCCGCGCCGTGCGGCCATCGCAGCAGGAGTCCTTCGCGTCGATCGCCAGCTCGGGACAGATCCAGGTGAGCTCGAGGTTCCGCAACGGCAGGCCGTCGCTGCGCACGAGCGCGACCGGGAAGCTCCAGCGGCGGCAGGGGAGCGTGACGTCGACTTCGACGACGTCGTCGGCGGAGGCGGGACCGGTGACCGCTACGACCGTGTCGGGGACGTTGGCAACGACGCGGGGACTGGCGACGACTGTCCAGCGACGACCCGGCGGCAGGCCGCGGAAGCACAGGCGGTCGCCGGCCCAGGGCAAGCTCGACTCGTACTTGCCGCCGGCGTCGTCGCGCAGCTCTACCTTGGCGCCCATCGAACGGCCGTCGGCGTCGGTGACGCGGACGGCGATGGCGCCGCCTGCCGGAACGACGAGCCGGATCGCGGTCTCTGCGGAGAGGTCGTTCCAGGGCACCGATTGTTCCGCGATCGTGATGTCACTGTCGTTGGATACGCGACGCTGACAGAAGGCGCGCAACCGGCCCTCGATGGCATCTGGCGCGCCGAGGAAATGCTGCGCATGCGGGAGCCGGACCCGGCCGCGGGAATCCGTCTCTGGGAGCTTCAGGAAATGGCGCTGCAGGCCCTCGCGCAGCGACACGCCTTCCGTCGCGAGGACGACGACGAGCCCGGGCTGCGGGCGCCCGAGCGTGTCCACGACCTCGATCGCGAGGCCGATGTCGCGCTGCAGCTCGACGAGGCCGGGAGTCTCGTCGGGGCCGACGCAGCTTTCGCCATAGAGCTCGCCGAGGCGAGCGATCACGATCGAGCCCTGCTCCTGTTCGAGCAGGCGAGAGTCGAGCCGGACCGTGCCGTCGGCACCGGTTGTCAGCGCGCTGCCGGTCTTCGCCAGCGCGGCCTCGACGTCGTTGTCGTGTCGGGCCTGCCACGCGTCGTCCCGTTCGCGTTCGGCCTCGGAACGGCGCGGCCAGAAGCGGACCGTTGCTCCCGCCGCGGGATTGCCATCGGCGGTCAGCACGTGCACGCGGACTCCCACGGAGTCCGCCTCCACCGCGTCGTCGCCGAGCACCTGCTCGCGCGCAGCATCACCACCATCGTTCGCGGCTCGCTGCAGAGCCGACACCGCTTGCGGCACGACCATCTGCCGCGTGCCTGCCGGCTCGGGTTCCCCGCGCAACGCGGCGACCACACGCGGCACCGCGACGAGCGCGAGGGCCAGGGCCACAGCCAGCACGACGTTGCGAAGCCTCACGCCACCAAGCTACCGCGCGGCCGGCCGCACGCATCGGCCGAGCGCCGAGCCTGCCGTACCGCACCACGCCCCACCGCCTCGTGGTACAACGGACGCCGGTAGCTCCAGGAGATCGAGGCCGCGGCAGCTATGGACGTTCGCAGGACCGGAGTCTGGTTCACCGTGCTCGCGCTCGGACTCGCGGCGTTCCACGCGCCGAACCTGGACGCGCCGTTCGGACTGATGCACATGAACGCCGGTTCGTACTTCGGCGTGTTCATGCGCAACTGGGAGCACCATGGCTTCTGGGCGACGCGCGGCCTGCCGATCATGCCGAAGCTCGCCGAAACGGTCGCGAGCGGCATGCCCTACGTGCACCACCCGCCCGGGATGAGCTGGTTGTTCCATGCGCTCGGCGGCCAGGAGTGGTCGATTCGGCTGCCGACGATCGCGGCGACGTTCTTGGCCGCGATCTACTGGTTCCGCCTGTGCTGCACGCGCCTGCCGCGCGGTGTGGCGATGTGGTCCGCGGCGATCCTCGCGTTCAGCCCCGCGCTCGCGGTGCTCTGCCAGGCCAGCTACGAGCCGCTCGTGATCGCGTGCGGGCTCGTGGTCATGAGCGAGGTCGTGAACCCCGTGCGACCGCGGTGGCTCTCGATCGCGAGCCAGATCGCCGCCGCGTTCGCCGGCACGTGGATCGATTGGGGCTTCGCGTTCCTCGGCCTCGCCTGCATTCCGCTCGCGTGGACGAACGGCCCGCTCGCGGCGCTGCGCCGCCTCGCGGTGCCGGGCGCGACCGCCGTGATTGCCGCGGCGACCGTGGTCTGGTGGACG
Organism: Planctomycetota bacterium; assembly: GCA_036376355.1. GTDB lineage: Bacteria > Planctomycetota > UBA1135 > UBA1135 > UBA2386 > DASVAL01. Next base: position 15,549 of record DASVAL010000121.1, on the reverse strand, counting down.
CATTGGGCGCTCGACGCGCCGGGCGTCGTGAAGCCGCCGGCCGCCGACCGCGATCTCGCGATGCTCGCCGGTTCGGCGCTGTTCCGCCCGTGGCCGCCGTTCGACTGGTGGTTCCCGGGGTTGTGCACCGGCATCTCGGACATCTGGACGCCGTGGCTGTTCGGCGTGTTCGCGCTCGGCATCGGCTTCGCGTTCGCGCAGCACACACGCTTCGCGATCGCCATGTCGATCGCCGCCGTGTCGCCCTTCGTGCTGCTCTCGATGCCTGGGGACCTGATCTGGCACGGGTTTCCGGTCCCGATGATCGCGCTCGCAGGTGGTGCGGCGCTGAGCGCGGGCCTCGCGTCGGGGCGCGCCTCGGTGCGGCGCGCGAGCGCCATCGCGGCGGCCGCGATGCTCACCGGGATGGTCGACGCGGGCTGGAGTCTGCGCGCGAGGTCCGAGACGACCTTCTACGAACGGCTCGGCGCCGCGCTCAGCGAGGCCGCGCGAGAGCCCGGATGGGGCGCGACGCACTGCGTGCCGATCGGACTCGCGTGCTACTACCGTTCGCCGCGCATCGCGGTCTTCGGCGCCATGACGCCGGCGTCGATCGAGCCCTTCGCGAAGAACCTCGACGGTCTCGGCTGGCGGTGCGTCTTCGTCGTGCCGTCGGACCGCGCGCTGCGGCTGCCGCACATGGAGCAGCACTTGCAGGCCTGCAGACGCCAGCGCCTGCCCTCGCTCGAGGTCGAGTTCTGCCGCACCGCGGCCGGCGAGGTCGTGCGCATCGACGAGGCCTGGCTCTACACGCTGTGCGAGCCGAAGCGGTGAGCGCGCGCCGCCGGGTGCATCCGCGGCGTGCGCGGGGCATGATGTTCCGTTCCTGCAATGCCTCCCTCGCTGACTCCCGTCGAGTTCCGCGTGCCGCCCGTCGACGCCGTGGCTCTCGAGACGCGCGCCGCCGAGCTCGCGCGGCGTTCGATCAAGAAGCGGGCGAAGGTGCAGGGCCTGCGCCTCTGCATCGCGATGATGGACCTCACGACGCTCGAGGGCATGGACTCACCCGGCAAGGTCCGCCAGCTCTGCGAGAAGGCGAAGCATCCATTGCCCGGGCACGACGTGCCGCCGTGCGCCGCGATCTGCGTCTATCCGGATCTCGTCGAGGTCGCCGTGCACGCGCTCGCCGGCAGCACCGTGCAGGTCGCCAGCGTCGCGACCGGCTTCCCGTCGGGCCGCACGGACCGTGCCTTGAAGCTGCGCGAGGTGCAGCTCGCGGTCGAGGCCGGTGCGAGCGAGATCGACATGGTGATCGACCGCGGCGCGTTCCTCGCGGGCCGCTACGGGCAGGTCTACGACGAGATCTGCGCGGTCAAGGAGGCCTGCGGCAGCGCACGGCTCAAGGTGATCCTCGAGACCGGCGAGCTGAAGACCTACGACAACGTGCGCCGAGCGTGCCGCATCGCGCTGCTGGCCGGCGGCGACTTCTTGAAGACGAGCACGGGCAAGGTCACGCCGGCCAGCACGTTGCCGGTCGTGCTGCTGATGCTCGAAGCCGTGCGCGACCACTACCTCGAGACGGGGCGGCAGGTCGGCGTGAAGGCCGCGGGCGGCATCCGCACGGGCAAGGACGCGCTGCGTTATCTCGTGCTCGTCGCGGAGACGGTGGGGGACCTCTGGTTGTCGCCGCAGTGGTTCCGCTTCGGCGCGAGCTCGCTGCTGAACGACGTGCTGATGCAGCTCGAGAAGGAACGCACGGGACGCTACCAGCGGCCCGCGGACTTCCCTTCCGACTGAAGGAGCTGCCGACTGAGGGCGAACGTCATGGAAAAGCAGGACGAGAAGACGAAGGCGAAGACGCAGGGTGCGAGGCCCGAGCTGAAGTTCGGCGGCGTGTGGCCCTACGAGCCCGCGCTCGAGAGCACGGACCACTTCACGATCGCCGCGCGGCACGAGCTGTTCGTCGGCGGCGAGTGGAAGCAGCCGAAGGCCGCTGGCTACTTCGAGACGATCGACCCCGCGACGGAGCAGGTGCTCAGCGAAGTCGCGATGGCAACCGGGAAGGACGTCGACGCGGCCGTCGCGCAAGCACAGAAGGCGTTCCCGGCCTGGAGCCGGCTCCCGGGTGAGGACCGCTCGCGCTACCTGTTCCGCATCGCGCGCATCCTGCTCGAGCGCGCGCGCGAGTTCGCGTGCCTCGAGACGCTCGACAACGGCAAGCCGATCGCCGAGACGCGCGACGTCGACATTCCGCTCGCGGCCCAGCACTTCTTCTACCACGCGGGTTGGGCCGACAAGCTCGACCTCCTGTTCCCTGGCCAGCAGGCCGAGCCGCTCGGCGTCATCGGCCAGATCATCCCGTGGAACTTCCCGCTGCTGATGGCCGCGTGGAAGATCGCGCCCGCGCTCGCGGCCGGCAACACGGTCGTGCTGAAGCCCGCCGAGACGTCGCCGCTGACGGCGCTGCGGCTCTGCGAGGTGTTCCAGCAGGCGGGCCTGCCGCCCGGCGTCGTGAACGTGATCACCGGCGACGGCGCCGTCGGCGCCCTGCTCGCGAAACATCGCGGCCTGCAGAAGGTCGCGTTCACGGGCAGCACGGAGGTCGGCAAGGAGATCCAGCGCGCGGTCGCGGGGCGCGGCGTCGAGCTCACGCTCGAGCTCGGCGGCAAGGCCGCGCACCTCGTGTTCGAGGACGCGGCACTCGACCAGGCCGTCGAAGGCGTCGTGCGCGGCATCTTCTTCAACCAGGGCCACGTCTGCTGCGCCGGCTCGCGGCTGCTCGTGCAGGAGAGCGTGCACGACCTGTTCGTCCAGAAGATGCGGGCCCGGATGGAGCGCATCCGCGTCGGCAACCCGATGGACAAGAACACCGACATGGGCGCGATCCACAGCAAGGTGCAGCTCGCGCGCATCGAGCAGCTCGTCGCGGCGGGCGTCGCGGAGGGTGCTCTGCTGCACCAGAGCGGGTGCACGCTGCCGCAGAAGGGCTTCTGGTTCCTGCCGTCGATGTTCACGAACGTCGCGATGAGCCATCGCATCGCGCGCGAGGAGATCTTCGGCCCCGTGCTGTCGGTGCTGACGTTCCGCACGCCCGAGGAAGCCGTCGAGAAGGCGAACAACACGAGCTATGGCCTGTCGGCCGGCGTCTGGACCGACAAGGGTTCTCGCATCCTGTGGCTCGCCGAGCGTTTGAAGGCCGGGGTCGTCTGGAACAACACGTTCAACCGCTTCGACGCGGGCTCGCCGTTCGGCGGCTTCAAGGAGTCGGGCTTCGGCCGCGAAGGTGGGCGGCAGGGTTTGCGCGCCTACGTGAGGCTGCGCGGCAGCCTGTCGCCGGGCTGAGCGGGCGCGGCGACACGCGATAGCATGGCGGCTCGCATGCTCCCACCGTCGTCGTGCTTTCTGAGCCTCGCTTTGTCCACGCTGGCGTGTGCGCAGGACCCGCCTCCCGCGCCGGCGCGCGAGGATGGCCAACGACGTCCGTTCCTTCGCCACGTGGAGCGTGACGACGGCGGCCAGCTCGACGTGATGGTCGCGACCTACCGCAAGGGGGATGCGATGGTGACGCTGCATGGCGCGCTGCACATCGCCGACGCCGAGCACTACGCAGCGATGCAGCAACGCTTCGAAGCGTTCGACGCGCTGCTCTACGAGCTGATCGGCGACACCGACCTGCGGCCGCATCCCGGCCTGGAACTTCGCGACGACGATTTCCTGTCGATGATGATGTCCGGGATGGGCAAGGGCTTTCAGCTCGTGCAGCAGTTCGACCACCTCGACTACCGGCGCGACCACTTCGTGCACGCCGACATGACGGCGGAAGAGTTCGACGAAGCGCTCGAACGCGCCGGCAAGAGCCTGTTCGGCGATCTCGTGACCCGCGCTTCCGGCGAGCCGGACCGCGAAGCCGAGACGAAGCAACGGCGCCTCGATCTCGTCGCTGCGTTCCGCAGCGGGCGCGGAGCCCACGAGATGCGAGTGCTCGGCGCGCGCATGATGGCTGCGCCCGAGGGCCAGGGCAACGAGCCGACCGTGCTCATCGAGGGCCGCAACGAACGCTGCCTCGCCGTGCTCGAACGGCAGCTGGCCGCCGGCAAGAAGAAGATCGGCATCTACTACGGCGCCGCGCACATGGAGCACATGGAGCGTCGGCTCGTGCGCGATCTCGGTTGGGAACGCGTTGGCGAAGAGTGGGTCATGGCGTGGGACTGTCGCGCGAGCCGGTTCCCGGTGGTCGAGAAGGGGCTGCAGCAGAAGCGCTACCGCGCGCGTCGCGACGTTGAGGCGTTGACCGAGGCCGTGACCGCGTGGACGAAGGCGCACCCCGGCGAGGTGCCGACGTGGCCCGCGCTGCGCAAGGAGTTGCCCGACGGCAAGCTGCCGGGCCGCGCGGATGGCGTCGATCCCTGGGGAAGGCCCTACGAACTGCGTGCGAAGGATGGCACCTGGGACGTGTGTTGCCTCGGCAGCGACGGCGTCGCCGGCACCGACGACGATCAAACGGGAGAGAGCATGCCTGCCGCGCGCAGCGGGCCTCCGGGGCGGCTCCTCGATTACCAGGAGCGCAGGAGGAAATTCGAGCAGGAGCTCGCGCAGCGCCAGAAGGAGTTCGAGCAGGAGCGCGAGCGGGAAAAGAGGAAGCACGAGCAGGAGCTCGAGCAGCTCGAGAAGGAGCACCAGCAGCACATGAAGCAGCTGGAGGCGATGCGGCTCGAAGCGCAGATGGAGCTGATCCGCGTTGTTGCCGAGAAGTACCAGCGCAAGCACCAGCGTCTGCCGACGCCTGCGGACCTTGCTGGCGAGGGGCTGCCGAAGGCAGACGCGTGGGGCAATGCCTACCGCATCACCTCGGCTGCTTCGGGGGCGATCGAGGTTCGCAGCAATGGCCCGGACGGCAAGCCCGGCACCGCGGACGACGTCGTCAGGTCCTCGCAGAAGTGATTCGAGACGCCGCGCCACCGCGCCAGCGTCACTTCGATCACACAGCCGAGCGCTGCGGATCCCAGCGATGTCGAACGGCCTGCTCGGCGCTTGTTTCGCCGCTCTGGTCGCGGCACCGTAGCGGCATGGCCGTGCCCGTGCCAAAGACCTACAAGCTCTTCGTCGGCGGCAAGTTCGCGCGCAGCGAGTCGGGCCGCTCGTTCGTCCCGGCGCGGAGCCCCGGCACCAACGTGCCGCGCGGCAGCCGGAAGGACCTGCGCGACGCGGTGGTCGCGGCGCGCGCGGGCCTCGCGAACTGGAGCGGCAGCAGCGCCTACCTGCGCGGGCAGATCCTCTACCGCATCGCCGAGATGCTGCAGTCGCGCAGCGACGCGATGCAGGCCGAGCTGCGGCTCGGCGGCGTCACGGCAGCGGCAGCCAGGAAGGAGCTCGACCTCGCGATCTCGCTCGCGACCTGGTACGCGGGCCTCTGCGACAAGCTGCAGAGCCTGCTCGGCAGCCAGAACGCGGTGCAGGGCCCGTTCTTCAACTTCTCGACGGTCGAGCCGACCGGCGTGATCGGCGTGCTCGCGCCGCCCGCACCGTCGCTCGCCGGCGTGCTCGCACTCGCGCTGCCGCTGCTCGCGGGCGGCAACAGCGTCATAGCCCTCGTCAGCGAAGCGGCGCCGTGTGCAGCGTTGGCACTCGGCGAGGTCTGTGCGTCGAGCGACGTGCCGTCCGGGGCGGTGAACCTGCTGTCGGGGCAACGTTCGGAGCTGGCGTCGCACTTCGCGTCGCACCGCGACGTCGACGGCCTGCTCGCTGCGGGCAAGCCCGACGCGGCGCTGACGGCCGCGGCCGCCGACAACTGCAAGCGCGTGCGCTTCTGCGACCTCCCGGCACGGGACTGGACGCAGGCCGAACGCCTGCGCTCGCTGCTGTTCGTCGAGCCGTTCGTCGAGCTGAAGACGCTCTGGCACCCCGTGTCGCAGTAATTGGGTCGCAGTAGTTCCGATCGCCGTCACGGACGCTGCCGGGACTGCACGCTGGGCTCCAAGCAACACGCGAGGGTGCCGCCCCCGGCGGATGCGGCGCAGCGGTCGCCAGGGGATTCCCACTCAGGCTCTCCGTGGTCTTCCCGTCTTCCCGAGAAATCGCGGAGGCCCCAACAGGGGACGTGAGTTCAGTCGGGACCGAGAACCCGTGAAGGTCGAGCGCGCCCCGCTGACCGTGAAGGTCGCGTCCTGGTTCCGGGCGGGTCGGAACTGCAGCTAGGACTCCTTGCGCGCCTTCGAGTCGAAGTAACCGGACCGGAGATCCCATGCTCGATGCAAGAAACGGCGACGGCCCGACGCTGCTGCGTTGGGAAACCCTGACCAAGAGGAAGTTCGATCAGTTCGACAAGAGCCGTTGCGTCGTCCTGGTCACGTGCTCGCCACTCGAGGTCCACGGCCCGCACCTTCCCTTCGGCGCCGACATCCTCGAAGGGCAAGGCCTGACGCAGCGATCGCTGCAGTACCTTCCCGAGCCGCACCGCGACCGCATCTTCCTGCAACTGCCGCCCGTCTACGTCGCGACCGACACCGTGCCGCAGTCGGGCTCGCTGTTCTTCCGGCCGTCGACGACGATGGCGGTGTTGAAGGACCTCGGCCGTACGCTCGCAGCGCAGGGATTCAAGGACATCGTCGTCTCCAACTTCCACGGCAGCCCGCGCCACTTCCTGGCGATCGAACGGGCCTGCGACACGGTGACTCGCAAACGCAACGTGCGCATGGTGTCCCTGTCTTCGGTGCTCATCTCGCGCCTCGCGAACGGAACCTCGGAGTTGTGCGATGCGCTCGGTGAGATCCCGGGAGTGGTGCCCGAAGACCTGAAGGGCGACACGCACGGCGGCCTGGTCGAGACCTCGCAGTTGCTCGCGTTGCATCCCGAATGGGTCGAGCGCGACTACGGCACGCTGCCGCGGCGTACGGTCGAGGTCTGGCTCGAGGAGCAAGGCGTGAAGCAGGCCAGGCTCGACTACCCGCCTCGAGCCGGTTTCATGAACAAGCTGAGAGCAGTCTGGAAGGTCTTCCGGCTGTTTCAGCGGGGTGTGCGCTTCTATCGAGCCGAGAGTTATTCGGGCGCGCCCGGCAGCGCATCGCCGGAGCTCGGCGAGAAGTTCCTCGAGGTCATCGGCACGAGCGCAGCCCAGGCGATGACCGAGATCTTCGAAGGCAAGCTGCCGCCCGATCAATGGCACTCGCCGGTGTGGTCGAAGCGGTTCTTCTTCACGAACCCGTTCATGGTCTGGTTGTTCAACCGTCTCCTCGGGGTCGAGAAGGGCGTGGCCTGAGGCGCCGCTCGAGCGGGCAGGGTTGCCGGCCGTCGGCGAGCCGTGCCGCCGGCGGCGGCAGTGGCTTGGACGTCGGGGCGTCGACGTCGTACGGGCCGCTTGTCGTTGGCAGAGTGAAGTCACAGCTGCTAGAAGGATCCGGCGCCGTCCGTTGCGCGTCACGCCGGCCAGCACTGGGAGCACCATGCACCACCATCCAGGCACCCTGATCGCCAAGAAGCGCGACGGCGGCGAGCTCTCGGCCGAGGAGATCGGCGATCTGGTCAGGGGCGTGGTCGACGGCTCGCTCGGCGATGCGCAGCTCGGCGCGTTCCTGATGGCGGTCTGCTGCAACGGCATGACCGCGCAGGAGACGACGGCGCTGACGCTCGCGATGCGCGACTCGGGGCGCGTGCTGCGGCACCCGCACGTCGTGCGGCCCAAGATCGACAAACACTCGACCGGCGGCGTAGGCGACAAGGTCAGCCTGCTGCTGGCGCCGCTCGTCGCGGCGGCCGGCGTCGCGGTGCCGATGGTCAGCGGGCGCGGGCTCGGTCACACGGGCGGCACGATCGACAAGCTCGCGTCGCTGCCGGGCTACCGGACCGACCTGTCGATCGAGAGCTTCCAGAAGGTGCTCGAGCAGTGCGGCTACGTGATGGCCGCGGCGAGCGCTGCGCTGGCGCCAGCCGACAAGCGCATGTACGCGATCCGCGACGTGAGCGGGACCGTCGAGAGCATCCCCTTGATCACGGGCTCGATCCTCAGCAAGAAGCTCGCCGAAGGCATCGACGGACTCGTCATGGACGTGAAGTGCGGTCGCGCGGCGTTCATGAAGGAGCGGCACGACGCGGTTGCGCTGATGGAGCGGCTCGTCGAGACGGGCCGGCAGGCCGGCATCAAGATGGCGGCGCTGCTGACGGACATGGATCATCCGCTCGGCCTCGCGATCGGGAACGCGCTCGAGGTCGCGGAAGTGATCGCGGCGCTCGATGGGCAGTGCCCGTCGGACCTGCGCGAGGTCACGCTCGCGCTCGGCGTCGAGATGCTGTTGCTCGCGGGAATCGTGAACGACGCCGGTGCGGCGAAGGCGACGCTCGAGCGACTGTGGAGCGACGTCGTCGTGCGGCAGGTGTTCCGCCACAACCTCGAGCTGCAGGGCGGCGACCCGCGCGTGCTCGACGACCCGGCGCTGCTCGGTCGCGCTCCGGTCGTCGTGCCCGTCGAGGCGCCGCGGGCCGGGTTCGTCGCGGACGTCGATCCGCTCGCACTCGGTCACGTCGTCGTCGACCTCGGCGGCGGGCGGCGGCAGCCTGGCGATGCGATCGACCCGCGCGTCGGCATCGTGCTCGAGAAGGTGCTCGGTGATCCGGTCATGACCGGCGACGTGCTCGCGTTCGTGCACGCGGGCAGCGACGCGGATGCGGCCGATGCCGTGTTGCGTGTGCGGGCGGCGATGCCGATCGGCGACGAACGGCGCCGGCGCGGGCCGATCGTGCTGCAGCGTCTCGCGTGACGCCGCCGTGATCGGAGACCGGTGATCGGAGACCGGTGATCGGAGATCAGCGGCGAGCGCGTGCGCTCTGCTTCACCTTCGCCTTGGGCTTCGGCTTCTGCGTCACTGCCCTGGCCTTGGGCTTCGGCTTCGGCTTCGCCTTCGGCGCCGGCTTCGCCTTCGCTGCCTTCTTCGCGACGGGCTTCTTCGCGGCCTTGCTGGCCGGCGCCTTCTTCGCGACCTGCTTCTTGCCCGCCGGTGCTCCCTTGCCGGCTGCCGGCTTCTTCGCGGCGGGAGCCTGCTTGTCGGTCGCAGCCTTCGGCTTGCTGGCCTCGGCCGGCGCGAGCAGCTTGCGCAGCACGGTCTGGAGGATGCCGCCGTTGCGGAAGTAGTCGACCTCGACCGGCGTGTCGATGCGGCACTGCGCCTCGAACGTCGTGACCTTCCCGGTCTCGGGGTGGATCGCGGTCACGGTCAGCAGCTGGCGCGGCAACACGCGGTCGTTGATCGCGACGTCGAAGACCTCGAGGCCCGAGAGGCCGAGCGTCTCGCGGTTCTGCCCGTCGGGATACTGCAGCGGCAGCACACCCATGCCGACGAGGTTGCTGCGGTGGATGCGTTCGTAGCTCTCGGCGAGCACGAACTTGACGCCGAGCAGGAACGTGCCCTTCGCGGCCCAGTCGCGCGAGCTGCCGGTGCCGTACTCCTTGCCGGCGAGCACGCAGAGCGGCGTGCCTTCCTGCTGGTAGCGCATCGCGGCGTCGTAGATCGACATCGACTCGCCGCTGCCGAGGTGCTTCGTGAGACCACCTTCCTGCGACACGAGGAAGTTGCGCAGGCGGATGTTCGCGAACGTGCCGCGCGTCATGACGCGGTCGTTGCCGCGGCGCGCGCCGTACTGGTTGAAGTCCGCGGGCTGCACGCCGTGCTCGATCAGGTAGCGGCCCGCGGGGCTGTCCTGCTTGATGTTGCCGGCCGGCGAGATGTGGTCCGTCGTGACCGAGTCGCCGAGCACCGCGAGCGCGCGCGCGCCGAGGATCGGACGGATCGGCGCGACCGTGCGGTCCATCGTCTGGAAGAACGGCGGCTCCTGGATGTAGGTGCTGTCGTCGTCGAACGGGAACAGGTCGCTCTTCTGCGCCGTGATCCTGCGCCAGGCCGGCGGGCCCTGGTCCACCGCGCCGTACTGCTCGCGGAACGCGTCGGGCGACATGCTGCTCGCGATCGCGTCGGCGACCTCCTGCTGCGTCGGCCAGATGTCCCGCAGGAAGACCGGCTCGCCCTTCTTGTCGACGCCGAGCGGCTCCTTGCCGAGGTCGATGTCGACCGTGCCGACGAGCGCGTAGGCGACGACGAGCGGCGGCGACGCGAGGTAGTTCGCGCGCACGTCGGGATTCACGCGGCCCTCGAAGTTGCGGTTGCCCGAGAGCACCGCGGCCGCGACGAGGTTGCCGGTCTTGATCGCGCCGGACACGGCCGGCGGCAACGGGCCGCTGTTGCCGATGCAGGTCGTGCAGCCGTAGCCGACGACGTGGAAGCCGACCTGCTCGAGCGCTTGCAGCACGCCGGCTTTCTGCAGGTAGTCCGTGACGACGCGCGAGCCTGGCGCCAGCGAGGTCTTGACCCACGGCCTCCGCGTGAGCCCGCGTGCGGCGGCCTTCTTCGCGAGCAGGCCGGCGCCGAGCATCACGGACGGGTTGCTCGTGTTCGTGCACGACGTGATCGCGGCGATCACGACGGCACCGTGCGTCAGCTTCGCCTGGCTCGGGTCGTCGACGACGGCGGTCGCGACGAGGTTCTGCGCGGCGAGGCCGAAGCCGCGGTCCTTGACGCTCTTCTGCAGGCCGTCCTTGAAGTCCTTCTTCATCGCGTCGAGCGGCACGCGGTCCTGCGGGCGCTTGGGCCCCGCGAGGCTCGGAACGATGGTCGCGAGGTCGAGCGACAGCGACGACGAGAACTCCGGCACCGGCTCGTTCGCGGTCCAGAACAGGCCCTGGGCCTTGTGGTAGGCCTCGACGAGGTTGACCTGCTCGGCTCTGCGGCCCGTGCGCTCGAGGTAGCGGCACGACTCGGCGTCGACCGGGAAGAAGCCCATCGTCGCGCCGTACTCGGGCGCCATGTTCGCGAGGGTCGCGCGGTCCGCGAGCGACATCGAGGCGACGCCGGCGCCGTAGAACTCGACGAACTTGCCGACGACGCCGTGCTTGCGCAGCAGCTGCGTCACGGTCAGCACGAGGTCGGTGGCCGTCGCACCGGCGGGCAGCTTGCCGGTCAGCTCCATGCCGACGACCTCGGGCAGCAGCATGTAGGTCGGCTGGCCCAGCATCACGGCCTCGGCCTCGATGCCGCCGACGCCCCAGCCGAGCACGCCGAGTCCGTTGATCATCGTCGTGTGCGAATCGGTGCCGACGAGGGTGTCCGGGAAGGCCACGGTCTCGTCGCCCTGCTGCTTCGTCAGGACGCCGCTGGCGAGGAACTCGAGGTTGACCTGGTGCACGATGCCCATGCCCGGCGGCACGGCGCGGAAGTTCGTCAGCGACTGCTGGCCCCACTTCAGGAACTCGTAGCGCTCGCGGTTGCGCTGGAACTCGAGCGCCAGGTTCTTCTCGAGCGCGTTCGGGCTCGCGAATGCGTCGACCTGCACCGAGTGGTCGATCACGAGGTCGCACGGCACGAGCGGATTGATCTTCGCCGGATCGCCGCCGAGGCGCTGCATCGCCGCGCGCATCGCCGCGAGGTCGACGACGCACGGCACGCCCGTGAAGTCCTGCAGCACGACGCGGCCCGGCAGGAACGGGATCTCGACCTGGCCCGCGGTCTTCGGACTCCACGACGCGATGTTCTGCACGTCCTTCTCGGAGACGACGTAGCCGTCCAGGTTGCGCAGCGCCTGCTCGAGCAGCACGCGGATCGAGTAGGGCAGGCGCGCGAGCCTGGCGACGCCGGCTTTCTCGAGGGCCGGGAGCGAGAAGTACGTGAACTTCTTCTTGCCGACGGTCAGGGTGGAACGGGACGCGAACGGATTCCGTACTGCCATGATGGGGGGCCAGGGCGGCTGCTCGAGCCGCGCTGGCGCGAGCCGTTCTATCCGGTCGTACGCTGCGTGGCAAAAAACCGCGTGCAGGCAGATCCGCTTCAGTCGCGGCGCGATCGTGCCGATGGCACGGGTGTCATGAAGCTCCCCTCCCTGCGTGGCGTGTCCCTCCCGGTGGTCCTGCTGCTCGCCGCGTGTTCGAGCACGAGCGAAGTCGCGGACCTGGCGGTGAACGAACTGCTCTACGTCGACGTGCCGTTCCTGACCAAGACGCCGGGCGACCGGGCACTGTACGTGACTCCCGTCGCCGACGTGCGCGACCAGGTCGAGCTGCCGACCGAGTCGCACGGTTTCCCGATCGTCTATGGCGGTGACGAGTTCTGGGAACGACCCGTGCCCGACATGGTAGGCGACGTGCTCGTGCGCCAGCTGCGCAGCAGCGGCCTGTTCGCGACCGTCTCGGACCAGGCGGCGCCGGACGCGCTCGTGCTGAAGCCGACGCTCGAGAACTTCGTGACCGGCGCGAACGTCGCGATCTCGGGCTCGCGTTCGTTCGCCGAGGTCGGCCTGCGGCTGCAGGTGCTCGGGGCCGCCGACAGCCAGGGCAAGCGACCCGTGCTGCACGACCAGGTCTACGGCAACCGCCAGCTCTCGGAGCTCGAGCTCAATCCCGTGAGCCCGTTCCGGCTCATCGGGCGCGCCCTGCAGGTCAGCATGAGCAAGGCGCTCGCCGGGATCGACCGCAGCAACGTCGGCCGCACCAGCGTGCCGCTCGACGTCAGCGTGCCGGCCGAAGCGACCGCTCCAGCACCGCAGGTGCAGCCGGCGGCGACCGTGCGCGACTACTAGAAAGCGGCGAATCAGCGGGGTTGGGCCGCCTGCGTTGGAGCCGACGCCCGCAGCGGGCGCGGCATGGCGCCGCACGGGTGCCGGCTGCCATGATGCCGCGGTGACCGCCGTCCGCGATCGCCTGCCGCTGCCGACGCTGGCGGTGCTCTTCGTCGGCTACGCGTGCTGCTACTTCCATCGCGCGGACCTGTCGACGCTCGCGCCGCTGTATGCCGCTTCACCCGACGGCGCGGCGATGGCCCGCGCGCTGCCCGACATCGCGTCGCTCGGCGTGCTGGTCTACGCGCTCGGCAAGATGGCCGGCGGCGTGCTGGCCGATCGCTTCGGCGGCCGCCTGCTGTTCGTCATGGCGCTCTGCGGTGCCTCGATCGCCGAGTTCGCCGCGAGCCGCTGCGAGAGCCCCGGCACGTTCGCGCTCTGCCGCGTGTTCGGCATGGCCGCGTTGTCGCTCGCCTGGCCATCGGTCGGCCAGATCGTCAGCTCGGCGACGCCGGTCGCCCGCCTCGGCACCGCGATGGTGTTCGTCTCACAGAGCTACCTGCTCGGCGACGCGACCGTGCGCGCGCTGCTGGCCGCCGTCGTCGACAACGGCGGCGGGCCGGCCGAAGTGCTGCACACGTCGACGCTCGGCCTCGCGGTCGGCGCGCTCGTCGTCTCCGTCGGCCTCTGCTGCACGCGGGCCCGCGGCGGTGAGCCGCGCAGCCTGCTGACCGGCGACGTGCGCGCGAACGCGAAGCTCGCGTTGCGTTCCATGCTGCGCCCGATGGTCTGGATGGCGCTCATGAACGTGGCCCTCGTGTTCGTGCGCGAGTCGCTGTCGCTGTGGACGCCGGCGCTGCTGGTCGACCTCTGCCAGATGCCGGCCGCCTCCGCGGTGCGCGCGAGTGCGCTGCTGCCGCTCGCGAGCGCCGTGGGTGCCCTGGTCGCCGGCCCGCTCGCGGATCGCGGCTCCCGTGCGTTGTTCTGGGCCACGTTCGCGCCGGCGCTCTTCGGCGCGCTCGCGCTGCTGCTCGTCGCGGCCGTCGGCGGCGACTTCGGCCCGTGGTTCGTGATCGCGGCACTCGCCGCGACGAGCGTCGGCTTCGCGATGCCGATGACGCTCGCGAGCGGTGTGCTGCCGCTGCGCGCGGGTGCTGGCCGCAGCGCGACGATGCTCGGCTTCGTCGACGGCACCGGCTCGCTCGGCGCCGTGCTCGCCGGCGGTGGGCTGGCCCGCGTGCTCGCGGCCTTCGGGACCAGCGGCGCGTTCCTCGCGCTCGGTGCCACGGCGTTGTGTGCGGCGCTGTTCGCCGCCGCCTCGTCGCGCGCCGTCAGGCGGACACCAACCGCGCCGTGATGGCAGGAAAACGAACGGTGGGGGCGGACAGCAGCTGGGCGACCGCGTAGCGTCGCCGCTACCCATGTCGACCGGACCCGTGACCACGTCGAGCGAGGACCTGCAGCTGACCGAGCGGGCCAGCGGCTTCGCGCGCCGCGGCCAGGTCTGGTTCTACGGCAGCGACGTCGAGCGCGGCCCGCTGCTGCCGCCACGCCTCGTGCGCGTACGCGACGAAGGCTCTCGCGATCTCGGGCTCGGCATGACGTCGGCCGGCCGCCTCGTGCTGCGCCTGTGCGGGCCGTGGCCCGGCGACGCCGTGCCCGACCGCGCTCAGTTCTTCGGCAAGCGGCTCGCGACCGCGATCGAAGCACGCGCTCCGTGGCTCGGGCCGACCGACGGCGTGCGCCTCGTGCACGGCGAGAGCGACGGCCTGCCGGGCCTCGCGATCGACCGCTACGGACCCGTCCTCGTGCTGCAGGTCACCGCGGCCGTCGTCGAGAACGCACTCGACGCGATCGTGCCGTTCCTCGCCGACCGGCTCGGCGCCGAGTCGGTCGTCGCGCGCAACGACGTCCCCGCGCGCAAGCACGAAGGGCTGCCCGAGGAAGTGCGGTTGCTGCACGGGCGCCGCATCGCCGAAGTGGCGATCGTCGAGCACGGCCTGCGTCACACGGTCCGCGTCTTCACGGGCCACAAGACCGGCTTCTACCTCGACCAGCGGCCTGCTCGCGCGCTCGTGCAGGAGCTCGGCAAGGGACGGCGCATGCTCGACCTGTTCTGCTACCAGGGTGCCTTCGCGCTGAACGCGCTGAAGGGTGGTGCTCTGGCGGCGGTGGGGGTCGACGAGTCCGCGGGCGCGCTGCAACTCGCCGAGGCCGCGGCGGTGGCGAACGGGCTCGCGGGGCTCACGGTGCAGCAGGCGAACGTGTTCGACTTCCTGCGCGCGCAGCGCGATGCGGGCGTGCAGCACGATCTCGTCGTGCTCGATCCGCCGGCGTTCGCGAAGTCGCGCCGCGAGCTCGAAGGCGCCGAGCGCGGTTACCGCGACCTGAACCGGCAGGCGCTGCGTGTGCTGGCGCCACACGGGTTCCTGCTCACGTGCACGTGCAGCCATCACATGACGGGGCCGCGGTTCGAGGAGCTCGTGCGGCAAGCCGCGGCGGGCCTGCCGTTCCGCGTCGTCTTGCGCCAGCGGCTCGGTGCGGGGCCGGACCATCCGGTGTGCATCACGCATCCCGAGTCGGAGTACCTGAAGGTGCTGCTGCTGCAGAGAATGGATTGAGCATGGAGACACGCGTGGAGCATCCGGGGCCGACGGTGCAGGTGTTCGTCAACGACGAGGTGCGCGTCGTGCCCGCCGGCACGACGGTGGGCGACCTCGTCGTGAAGGTGCTTGGCCTGCAGCCGCCACAGGTCGCCGTCGAGCGCAACAAGGTGATCGTGCGGCGCGCCGACTACGGTTCGACGGGGCTGGCCGCCGGCGACCGGCTCGAGATCGTGACGTTCTTCGGCGGGGGATAGCGCGAGCACCGCGATGGTCCTGCGCATCGTCAGGCTCGGTTCGCCGCGCGCGCCCGACGAAGGCTTGCGGCTCGGCACGGTGCGCCGCCCACCGCGCGGCGTGCCCAAGGCGAAGTTCG
>DASVAL010000115.1:0-4326 GCA_036376355.1 Planctomycetota bacterium | reverse complement strand
CTCGGCTCTTGGTCCGTTGGTGCTCAGTTCCCTCGTCGACCCGGCAGCTTGCGGCAAGCCGCTCGCAGCCGGCTCGCAAGGGGACTTCGCGCAACGGACCGCGAGCCGAGCAAGCTCGGCTCTTGGTCCGTTGGTGTTCAGTTCAGGCCGAGCGTGAGCTTGAGCCCGTTGCTCGAGTAGATGTTGCCCGGGACGTCCATTCCGACGAACTGGGTATACATCGCGGTGCCCATGAACCCGGCCGGCAGCGCCAGCGGCGTGGAGTTCACGGTGCCGACCGGCAGCACGTAGAGCTCGTAGATGTTCAGGTTCGGCACGCTGAGCACGCAGCCGGGCGCCATCGGCGGGAACGAGAGGCCGGGCTGCAGCGCGGCGAAGTCGTAGATCATCGCGCCGACCCACACGGTCGCGGGCACGTTGAAGGCCTGCATCGTGAACGGGACGCCCTGGATCGGACGCGCGGTCACGTTGTGCGTGATCGCGTTCGTCGTGCCCTCGACGGACGTCGAGAACGGGACCTCGTGCGACAGATCGCGCGGGCCCGGGTGCATCGAGGCGACCGTGCCGATGTCGCCGCGCGAGAAGCCGACGATCGCGAGCGTGGCCGGCGTGACCTGCATCGAGCCGTAGCGGAACTCGATCACGCCGGTGGCCTCGTGGAACACGCACTGCATGTCGTTGACGGAGGTGCCGCCGATCGGGTTCTGGTTGAAGACACCGACGTTGAACCAGGTCGCGTAGCAGACCGCGTTGCCGGGGCCGCCCGAGATGTCCGTCATCACGTGCAGGCCGGAGTTCGGGTGCGTCGCCGTGTTGCGGCCCGCGTGGAAGTCGACCCACATCGGGCAGACGCGCGCCGTTCCGGTTGCCGTGATGCCGAGCAGCTCCGCGACGGTCGGCGTGATGTCGGCGAGCGTCTGGGCCGAGTCGAGCCAGACGTAGCCGTTCGTGCACGGCTTGATCGTCGTCGTCGTGCCGCCGACGTAGTTCAGCGTGAAGCCGAGCGCGTGCGTGACGAGCGCGTCGTCGACGATCGAGTTCGGCGCGGCGTTGACCTTCGTGAGATCGGGCGCGATCGTGCCGCCGGTGACCGTGTAGATGGTCGGCGCGAGCACGTTGTCGGGCGTCAGCGTGAGGCTCGTGTTCGCGAGGTCGATCGTGTCGTTGAGCTGGAAGTCCTGGTAGAACGACGACGTCGCGCCGTTGCAGCCGACGCCGATGCGCTCGGCGCGCGCCGCGTTCCAGGCCGAGTAGCCACCGGGGCCCGCGAAGTCGACGAGCAGCGTGGCAGGAGCGCCGAGCGAGCCGGTCAGCCCGCCCGAAGTGGAGGTGGAGACGCTGCGTCCGCGCGCGGTCGCGACGGTCGTGGAACCGGTCGAGAACGGCACGAGGTTCGTGGCCGGCGCCGGCGCCGCGAAGCTGATGTCGACCAGCAGGTCCGTGCCGGTCGTCGGGTCGTAGAGGAACGCGGCGCCGATCGCCGCGAGGTCGATGTCGATCACGTAGTCGTTCGGGATCGTGCCGCTGGCCGGCAGGACCGTGACGTTCGTCGTGCCGAGGAAGCCCATCGTGCCGCGGTTGGTCGCGAACGTGGTGCTCATGGCCGCGTGGTCGACGGCGCAGTTGCCGACCTCGACGGTGATGTTCGTGAACACGTGGCCGCCGAGATCACGCTGGCCGTCCTCGGCGCGGAAGCGCAGACGGTTGATCGTGATCGGGCCCGTGACGCCGGCGCCCGTGAAGTGCGTCGAGTCGTAGGCCGTCTGGAAGCGGCCCAGCGTCGTGCGCCACAGCGCCGTCGACGACGTGATGGCGCCGAGGTTCATGTTGTCGGGAAGGACCAGCTGCTGGGCGTTGGCCAGGCCAGCGAGCGTCGCGAGAGCGAGGAGAGAAAGCCTTGGAGTCATGGAGTCCGGGAATTGGTTTGCGCCCCGTAGGGGGATGCGGTCGCGAGGTTTCCAACTCGGACGGTCCGTTCTGCATCGCCGGGCCGTTGCCGGGCCGTTGCCGGGCCCCCGCATGACGCTGCGGCGTAGTGCGCCGCGCGGGCAACGCTTGCGGGCCGTGCCGGCGCTGGTACGAAGGGCGCATGCGCCCATGCCATTCCCTTGCCGTGCTTGCCGCGATGGCGAGCACTCTGCTCGTCGGCCAGGAGCCCGGAATCCGCTGGCTCGACCTCGATGGCGACGTCGCGCGCCAGACGACGGTGCGGCGTGTGCCGCGACAGTACCTGGGCCATCCGTCGACGGTGCTGCTCGGCGACGGCACGACGATGTTGTGTGCGCACCCCGAAGGGCACGGCAAGGGCAGGATCGCGCTGCAGCGCAGCGACGATGGGGGACTGCACTGGAGCGAGCCGCTGCCGGTGCCCGAGAACTGGGCGTCGAGCCTGGAGACGCCGACGATCCATCGACTCGTCGACCGGGCGGGCAAGGCGCGGCTCGTGCTGTTCTCGGGGCTGCATCCGATCCGCAGCAGCATCTCGGAGGACGACGGCCGGTCGTGGACGCCGCTCGCGCCGATCGGCGCCTTCGGCGGCATCGTCGCGATGGCGAGCGTGGTGCGGCTCGCGAACGGCGACCACGCCGCGTTCTTCCACGACGATGGTCGCTTCTTCCGCGAGAACGGCGAGCGCGGCGCGTTCACGGTCTGGCAGACGCGGTCGCACGACGGCGGCCTCACGTGGTCGGCGCCGGCGACGGTCGTTGCGATGCCCGACGTGGACCTCTGCGAGCCCGGCGTCGTGCGTTCGCCGGACGGCAAGCGGCTCGCGATGCTGCTGCGCGAGAACTCGCGGCGCGGCCGCTCGATGATCCTGTTCTCGGACGACGAGGCAGAGACGTGGGGTGATGCGTGTCGGGCGATGCCGGCCGTGTTGTGCGGCGATCGCCACGTCGGTGCCTACGCGCCGGACGGGCGGCTCCTGGTGTCGTTCCGCGACATGGCGAAGGACAGCCCGACGCGCGGCGACTGGGTTGCGTGGGTCGGCACGTTCGACGACCTGGTGGCCGGCCGCGAAGGGCAGTATCGCGTGCGGTTGTCGCGCAACTGGCGCGGCAGCGACTGCGGCTACCCGGGCGTCGAGGTGCTCGCCGGCGGCACGTTCGTGCTGACGAGCTACGGCCATTGGGAACCGGGCGAGGCGCCGTTCGTGCGTTCGGTGCGGCTGCAGCTCGGCGAGCTCGACGAACTCGCGACGGGCCCCGCGCCGACGTTCGCGCGCGAAATGGAGACCCTGCGGCCGGTCCCGCGGTCCGACGCGTGGTGGCAGCAGCGCGTCGCCGACGATCTCGCGGCGGCGCGCGCCGGCGGGCACCAGGTCGTGTTCGTCGGCGACTCGATCACGCAGGGCTGGAATGCCGCCGGCGCAGCCTGCTGGCAGGAGGTATGGGCCGGCCGCCGTGCGCTGAATCTCGGCGTGTCGGGCGATCGCACGCAGCACGTGCTGTGGCGGCTCGATCACGAGATGCTCGCTGCGCTCGCGGCGCCGAACAACGACGTGCGCGCGGCCGTCGTCATGATCGGCACGAACAACAGCAACGGCGACGACAACTCGGCCGAGGAGATCGCGGCCGGTGTGCAGGCGGTGGTCAGGCGGCTGCGCGACGCGCTGCCGCGCGCGCGGGTGCTGCTGCTCGCGATCTTCCCGCGCGGTGAGAAGCCGGGCGCGCAGCGTGACAAGTGTGCGCGCGCAAGCGAGCTCGCCGCGGCCGCGTTCGCCGGCGACGACATGGTGTCGTGCCGGGACATCGCGGCGCACTTCGTCGGCGCAGATGGTGTGATCAGCAAGGACGTGATGCCGGACTTCCTGCACCTGTCGGCCGCCGCCTACCGCGCGTGGGCCGACGCGATCGTCGGCGACGTGGACGTACTGGTGGCGCGTTAGATCCGGTCCATGATCGCCGGCCTCGCGCCGAGCAGTTACCCGGTAGCTGCTTGACATGGTCAGGCGGCGACGATACGATTAGTGCTCTACCAAGATGAGGCCGCAGTGACCCGAAGCCGGAAGGCGAAGCAGCGTGAGCTCCCGTTCAAGGGCTGGGGTGGGCCTCGCAAGGGCTCGGGTCGCAAGCCGAAGAACGGCGTGGCTGGGGTCTCGCACCGCGAGCGCCCCGCGCTCGCGGTGCGTTTCCCGGTGCACGTCACGCTGAAGCTGCGCCAGCATCTCCCCCGGCTGCGGCAGAGGGCCGAGTACGCTGCGCTACGCGCGGCCTTCGTGAAGGGCAAGGACCGCTTCGGCTTCCGGCTGTGCCACTACGCGGTCCTGAACGACCACCTCCATCTCATCGTCGAGGCTGCGGACCGCGCCACCCTGCGGCGCGGTCT
>DASVAL010000112.1:0-8048 GCA_036376355.1 Planctomycetota bacterium | reverse complement strand
CCGCTACCTCGACGTAGGACAGGCCCGGCGGCAGCGCCGGCACGTTGCACTGGCCAGAGGAGTTGTCGCCCCATGCCAACACGCTGCCGTCGCTGCGACGCGCCACTGTGTGGCCCCAACCCGCCGCCACCTCGACGTAGGAGAGACCCGGGGGCAGCGCTGGCACGTTGCACTGGCCCCAGGTGTTGGAGCCCCAGGCCACGACGCTGCCGTCGCTGCGACGCGCCACTGTGTGGCCAGCACGCCCCGCTACCTCGACGTAGGACAGACCCGGCGGCAATGGCGGCACGTTGCACGGTCCGGCCAGGTTGTAGCCCCATGCCGCGACGCTGTCGTCGCTGCGCCGCGCCACTGTGTGGTTCTCACCTGCCGCTACCTCGACGTAGGACAGGCCCGGCGGCAGCGCCGGCACGTTGCACTGACCATTGGCGTTGTAACCCCAGGCCACCACGCTGCCGTCGCTGCGCCGCGCTACCGTGTGGCGGAAGCCAGCCGCGACTTCGAAGTAGGACAGACCCGGCGGCAGGGCCGGCACGTTGCACTGGCCTTCGGTGTTGCGACCCCATGCCACTACGGTGCCGTCGCTGCGACATGCTACCGTGTGGAGCATGCCCGCGGCCACCTGGACGTAGGCGAGACTGGGCGCCAGCGCCGGCACGTTGCACTGGCCTTCGGTGTTGCGGCCCCATGCCACCACGCTGCCGTCGCTGCGGCGCGCCACTGTGTGGAGCCCACCTGCCGCCACCTCGACGTAGGAGAGACCCGGGGGCAGCGCTGGCACGTTGCACTCGCCATACTGGTTCCCGCCCCATGCCACCACGCTGCCGTCACTGCGCCGTGCTACTGTGTGGGCAAACGCGGATGTCACTCCTAACGCACAACCCGCCGACACCTCGACGTAGGACAGACTGGGCGGCAGCGCCGGCACGTTGCACTGACCTCCCGAGTTGAGGCCCCATGCCACCACGGTGCCGTCGCTGCGACGCGCCACTGTGTGGAGCCCACCTGCCGCCACCTCGACGTAGGAGAGACCCGGGGGCAGCGCTGGCACGTTGCACTGGCCATAGTTGTTGAGGCCCCAGGCGATCACGCTACCGTCGCTGCGGCGCGCCACTGTGTGGACCCCACCTGTCGCCACCTCCACGAAGGTCTCTTCGTGCCAGCGGCTGTCGAGCACCACACTACCCCAACCGACGACACCCCCCTGGGGCAGCGCCACGTCCGTTGTGGCTGCCAGCGCGAGGACCGAGAACGCCGCAGCGCGCGGCCACGAGTTCGTGCGGAGCGTTGCGAACATATCGAATCCTCTCGCGGTAGACGCGTCATCCAGCACGGGCGAATGGCTAGAGACCTGCATCCTACAAGCGTTCCTCGGTCTTGTGGTTCAGGTTTCGCCGGCCATACCAGAACCGCCGAGCGAGCCACGACAAGCGCGTCGTGGCCTGGCTCCGATCCCCTTGCCACCTCCGGGCAGGAACGAGAACCAGCGGCGTTGGCGCGGGCTGGCTACCATGGCGCCCTACTCGCTGCAGCAGCCGACGAGACGCACGACCACGGATCCGCGAGACCAGGATCCTCGCGCGGGTCGAGCGGATGCGTCGCGGACACGTCACCCAGGTTTCTCGGAGGATCCGCAGTGAAAGAGATCTTCATAGGCAGCAGCAAGGAAGGCCTCGAGCAGGCAACGCAGGTGGTATCCGTCCTCGAGGAAGTCGAAGGCGTGAGGCCCCTGCTGTGGACGGACTGCTTCAAGCTCGGCGACATCACGTTCCTGGGTATCGAGGACATTGCGCGTCGCGTGGCAGGTGCCGTCTTCCTCGCGACACCCGACGATGATTCCGTCATCCGCGAGCAACGCGTCAGGACGCCGCGCGCGAACGTGCTGTTCGAGTACGGCTATCTCACTGCGATGCTGACCCGGGGCAGGGTTGCCCTGTGCCGCTACGCGGGTGCCGAGTTGCCCTCGGACTTTGCGGGCGTGACCTACGTACCGATGGGGCCCTTCGAGCCAGGCAGGCCGCTGGACCATCAAGCCAGGGCAAGGCTGAAGTCGTGGGCCAGTGAGCTCGCCGCCGTGCAAGTCGGGTTCTCGCCGACGTGTCAGATGCACGGCTATTCGGGCTGCTGGCACGCGGAGGTCGCGTACGACGTGTACCGCCGCATCGCGATCAAGGACCCGGACTACGTGGTGCTCAACGGCACGATGATCCTGCAGATTCCACCCAATGGGAGCGGTGGCGCCGGGTGCTTCTACGGCAGCTTGCAGGTGCAGATTGGCGGCTGCTTCGCCGAGTTCGAGATCTGCGACCGGGTCCTCGACGCCAGGGTGTCTGCCGACGGCAGCATGAGGATCCGCAATGCGGTGCAGAGCCGGCAGCGCACCAGACTGGAAGGCAACCCGCCACAGAGGGACGGGTTCGAGCCCGACTTCCGCGGCGCTCGGGAGATCGACTTGTTCTTCCACTGCCCTCCCGACGAGCCCGGCGTCCTGCGCGGGCGCTTCTCGAGCGAGGTCGGAGGCAGCGTCTACTCGAGGGCAGCCGGAAAGTGGTACCGGTAGGAGACCTGGCCCGCTCGTGAGTCACTTCTCGGCGAGCAGTTCCTGGATCCGCTGCTGCAGCTCCTCGCCTTCGAGGCCGGTGAAGCGCACGCGGCCCTTGCGGTCGATCGGGAACGTGGCGGGCACGGCGAGCACCTTGTTCGCGACCGCGAGCTCGGACTTCCAGCCCTTGCCGTCGAACAGGACCGGGAACGGCATCTCGAGCTCGGCGACCTTCGCGACGACGCTCTGGCGCGCGGCCTCGTCGTCGATGCTGATCGCGACGACGTCGAAGCCGTCCGCGTGGAAGCGCCGGTGTGCTTCGACGACGCCGGGCATTGCCTGCAGGCACGGGCGGCACCACGTCGCCCAGTAGTCGACGAGCAGGACGCGCCCGCGGCGGTCCGAGGTGCGCACCGTCGAGCCATCGAGGGCCGTTCCGCCGACGTCGCGAACGGCTTGGGGCCCGTGTACTCGACGCGGTAGGGCAGGCGCAGGATGTGCACACGCTCGGCGTCGTCGAGTGCGTGGTCCGCGAGAAGCGCCGGGATCACGTGCTGGTGCAGGAACTGCGTGCCTTCGGACGTGCCCGCGTCGCGTCCGCGGCGGCCGAGCAGCCAGAACACCGAGCGGTGGTCCGCGTAGGCACGCAGCACGACCGGCAGCAGCTCGCCGCACTCGGCCCAGGCGCCGGCGTTCGCGCGGTGCACGACGTCGAACATCACGGCGCGCCCCGCGGTCTCCGCGAAGCCAGGGACCGGCACCGCGTCGTGCGTGCGGAACCAGTCGACCAGCCCGCGCGCGGCGCGGCTCTTCGCGTCGTCGTCGCCGGCGATCGTGCCGGCGATCAGGCGCAGGACCGCGAGCTCGCCGAGATCGCGGTCCTTCTCGCCTCGAGCCACGCGGCGGCGTCGCGCCCGCGCGCCGCGGCCGCCGTCTCGTCGGGCGCTTCGCGGTTCACGATCTCGCGCAGGGTTGCGACCGGATCAGCGCAATCGGACTGTTGTGCGCGCAGGCCCGCCGCACCGGCGAGCGCGATCACACTCACCTACGTGAGCAAGGGCAGCGGGACGAACGCGCGGCGAGGCGGCATGGTGGTTGGCCGCAGCATCCGCGGCGAGGCGCGAGTGCGCAATCGCCGTCAGAGCCGCTCGGCGAACTCGCGCCGCAACTTCTTCTCGTAGTCTTCGAGCGCCTTCCAGCACTCGTGGCCGGGCGCGATGCGGCGGCCGAGCTCCCACGCCGTCCATGCGTGGCCGGTCTCGAATGCGGCGAAGTACAGGTCGCCGAGGTCCTTGTATGCCATCGTGATCCACGGCAGGACCTCGAGTGTCGCCAGCATCAGATCGCGCGCCTCGTCGACCTTGCCCTTCTGTCGGAGTGCGTTGACGCGGAACACGTCGACGAAGGCCGGCCGCGACAGCTTGGACCGATCGAGCGCGTCGAACAACGCGAGTGCCTCATCGGGATCCTCGTTGGCGAGACCGATCGGGCGCAGAAAGCGCCCCAGCTGTTCCTTCGCGTCGGCGTTGGCTGCCAGGCGGCGCAGCAGCGGGGCCTGCTCGCCGGTCGTCAGGCCGTTCTCGAGGAGCAGCAGCGCCGCGTCGCCGAAGCGGCGCTCCTTGCTCGCGGCCTCGGCCAGCTCGGCGAACCGTTCGGCGGACAATCGCTCGGGCACTGCGCCGGCGTCCGGAGTGCACACCATGCGCGCGATGCGGCCGAGTGGTCCCTCGCCGAACGTGCGCGTGAGCCCTTCGGTGCTGCCCGGCCACTCGTCGTCGCGGACGCCGGCGAGGTGCCAGCGCGTGGTCGCCTGCATGCCCGGGCTGCGCCAGCGGAACACCAGCTCGCTCGGCAACCGTCCCGAGTCGGCGAGGGCGGCGATCGCCCGGGGATGCAGGTGTGCCTGCCGCTGCAACAAGCGGCAGAACATCGCGCGCTGCGAATCGTCGAGGTCATGGTCGGAGAGCTTCCAGCTCGTCACGACCTGCCCGGCCCTGGACACGCGGACTTCACCACCCTCCTCGGCGCGATCCAGCGCGACGTCGTCGCCCTTTGCCTGCCAACCGAACTGCACCGACAGGTCGAACGGCGACCACTCGTCGGCGAGCTCGATCTTGGCCGACTGCAACACCCCGCGCAGCCCGACCCGATTCCGCATCTCGATCTGCACGAACGCCACCTCGCTCAGCACCGACACCTCGGCGTACGTGCCCGCGGCGCGGTCGATCGTGCGGACGACGCCGGACTCGAAGTCCCACACCTGCAACACGCCGCCCGACTGCACCGCGAGGCGGCGCGCATCGAACGACGCGATCAGCTTCGTCTCCGCCTTCTCCATGGTCGCGGCCTCGGGCCCGGGCCCGTCCTTGTCGAGCGTCTTCTCCGACGCCTCGACGTACTCGACGGTCCGGCAGCGAAGCGGCTTGCTCGGCGGATCCTGCGGCGGCGCCGAACCGGCTGCGAGTGCGACGCAGGTGAACAGGCAGGCGAGCGGCGTTCCCATACCGTGATGGTCGGCAGGGACTCGGATGCGGTCAATGCCAGGCAGTGGCTCAGGTGATCACCGGGAGGGTCGAGACGCGAGTCGATTCGCAGCGTGGAGTTCGTCGGTCGTCGGCGTGGCCACCATCGCATCTGCCGTCGTGGGTATCATCCTGTTCGGTCGCCTCTGGCGGTCGAAGGCCTCGAGGCAATCCGCAGCCGCCGATGTGCACCGATCGGCGCGCGGCCGAGCGGCAGCGAGTGGGCAGCAGCACATGCCATTTCCGGTCGAGTCCCGCTACATCGCCGCGGCAGAGACCAGGCTTCAGACGGCCTTTCCGTCCGCGTACCGCTCGTGGCTCATGAGCAGCAACGGAGGCATCGTGGAGATCGCCGGCGAGCCCTGGTTCCTGCACCCGGTCCTCGACGACTCGGATGTCACCAGGCTTCGCCGGACGTGGGATGACGTGGTTCGCCAGACCTGGCTCGCCCGTGCCCTCTGTGCCTTCCCGGCTACCGGCGTCGCGATCGCCGAGAACGGCGGGGGAGACAGGCTGGTCCTCCTGCCTGCGCGTGGTCCGGATGCCGCGCAGTCGCTGGGACGTTTGGGATCACGAGACCGGGACGATCGAGCTGCTCGCCGAGCCGGTTGAGGCCGCGTTTCGTCGTTCGTAGGCTTGGCCGTTTCGCCGAAGCCGGCGAGCGCCGCAGTGGTGCTCGCGGCGGAAGCCGCAACAGACGTTGGGCCGTCCCATGACCCGCCGCAGCCAGAAGGAACTCCAGCGCCTCGACACTCTGGAGGGTGCGTTCCGCGAGCGCCTCGTCGAGGAGCTGAAGATGTGCGCGGCAGGTCGCAACTCGCTGCTCTTCCTCGCATCCTCGATGAAGCCCGCCGCCTGGGGCAGAATCCCCCGCAGCGAGGTCGCGGATGAGTTGCTCGAGGCCGCGGACGAGATCCTGGCACTTCGGAGCCGACATGGGCTTCTGCCGGGCAGCTGCCTGGCGCTGCGATTCCGCGACGCGTGCACCCGTCACGTCGAGCGCGCTGACCATCACGCTCCGGGTGCCCGCAAGCAAGCCGAGCAGCTGCTCCGCGAGATCCTCGATTCACAGCCGAGTGGCGGCCCGACCAGCCGCGGGAAGGGCAACACCCTGGACTCGCGCATCATGTTCCTCGAGTCGAAGAACGGCCTCAGGGGTCCGGCGCGGATCGGGCGAGTCACCTTCTCGAAGACGGGGCGCACGATCCGCTACGGCCGCTTGGAGCTCCGGTCGCTGAAAGGGTCTGGCTTCAAGGCCAACTACTTCGATCTCCGCAGCCACCAGTACTTCTGGGTGTCCGGCCCGCGCCGTGATGGGATGGACTGTCTCTACCCTGGAGTGGTCGAGATCGACGAGGACGTTCGTGAGGAGTACTGGCGAGCCGTGCGTCGGCTGCCGGAGTGCATCCACCTCACGTCGTTCCGATCGCCGGGCAAGTACTCTCGCCGCCGGCCGCGGCCCGAGCTCGTCGTTCACGGTGCGGCATCCGTCGGGTGCTCTCGCCGGAAGTGAAGCAGTGACTCGCCAACCATGGGATTCCCGAGCCGCTGGTTCCGCCGTCGACCCGCGAGCCAGGCTCTCACGATCCACGTTCGCCTGCTCGACGAGGCCGTCGACTGCTGGCGCCCCGTGCAACACTCGCGGAGTCAGCAGGCAGCGATCTTGGACGGCTGCCGTCATCCCGCGAGAGCCGACACCCGAGCCGTCGTCGTGGATTCTGTAACGGCGGACATGGGTCGTGCAAATCCACCGCGGTCCGTCGCCGGCCATCACCAGCGCCTTCCCTCCTGGATCCACATGCGTCTTCTCGCCACCACCCTCGTTGCACTCCTCGCTCCCCTCGCCCCGACCGCCGCGCAGGCCATCATCGCGGCGCCGTGGGGTCTCCAGCTGCCAACCCGGTTCGTCGACTTGGGCGCCGGCATGTTCTCGGACGCCACGCCGGTCTCGACGCAGTTCGCGGGCCTGACGTTCACGAACGCGAGCTACTTCACGGCCGCGGCTCCCAACAACAACGTCGCCGGTGGTCATCTGAGGAGAGACTTCACGGCCACCGGGCCGGACACGCTGATCCTGAAGTTCGCGCACTCGGTCTCGGACGTCACCTTCGTCTACCACCAGATCGGTACGCAGGCGCCGACGACGATCCGCGCGAAGTACCTGGGGTTCACCTTCGACTCCTTCACGATCCAGTGGAACGAGACGCAACCGAACAACTTCTTCGGCTTCGCGGGGTGTTGGCTCGACGAGGTGCAGATCGACTTCGTCGGCGACTTCCGCCTCGACTCGCTCGCCTACAACCCGACCTTCGGTGCGAGCTGCAACTATCACAACGGCAGCGGCATCAACCCGCCGGGATTCGACTGCGTGACGATGCCGATCCTCGGCGGCACGTGGCACGGCCGGGTTGCGAACACCCCGAACACGCTGTTGACGGCACTCGTCTACTCGCCGGTCGGCCTGCTCGTGCCGGGGGCTCCGCTGTTCGGCGGCGAGCTGGTGGTGAACCCGTCGGGGGCGTTCGTCGCGTTCGTGGGCACGACGGATCACATGCTGCCGATCCCCTCCTCGGCGTCGTCGTGGTTGGGGACGCAACTGGTGTTCCAGGGCTTGCGGCTCGAGAACCTCGGCGGCTCGCTGACCTTCCAACTGCTCAACGCGCAGCTGCTGATCATCGCCTTGTGATCCGCGCCGGCGTCTGAGCCGCCGAGCGTGTCGGCAAGGCATCGTCCGCGATTCCACCACTCCGGAGCCGGCCGTCCTCGGGGAGACGCCGGTCCTCGGGTAGAACCTGGATCCACGGTTCCCGTCGCTGCCCGGAGCCAGACCAATGACAGGCGCGTCACTGTCGCTGCATGGCGTCGAGTGCATAAGGCACCCGTAAGGGACCGCCCCTGCCCTCCTGGTAGAAGATGCCTCTCGATGCAGTCGGCCAACGCTCCCGTCGCTGTCGATCCGGCTCCGCGCCGGCTTCCCGCGGTCC
>DASVAL010000095.1:0-7349 GCA_036376355.1 Planctomycetota bacterium | reverse complement strand
CACTTCATCGAGGAAGTGCTCGATCCCGACACCGGCAAGCCGGTGCCGTACGGCGAGCGCGGCGAACGCGTCGTGACGTCGTTCGGCCGCGGCTTCATCCCGCTGATCCGCTACCGCACGAAGGACCTCGTCTGCAAGCAGCCGCACTCGCGCTGCACGTGCGGCCGCACGGGCGACATCTACGAAGGCGGCATCCTCGGGCGCGTCGACGACATGAAGCTGATCCGCGGTACGAACGTGTATCCGCGCGCGGTCGAAGCGGTCGTGCGCGAGTTCAAGGAAGTCGAGGAGTTCCAGATCGTGATCACGCGCGTCGACAACGTGCAGGACGAGATCACCGTGAAGGTCGAGCTGAAGCCCGACCAGCTGGACTGCTGGCCGCGGCTGCAGGCGCAGCTCGGCAAGGACCTCGCCGACGCACACGAAGGGCTGCGCTTCAACGTCGAGCAGGCGAAGACCGGCGAGCTGCCGCGCTTCGAGTTGAAGGCCAAGCGGCTGCAGGATCTGCGGCCCCAGTACTGAGCGAGGACGACATGACGACACCGACGAAGACCATGACTCCGACGAAGGACCTGCTCGGCAGCAACCTGACGAAGGACGACCTCGAGCTGCTCGACCTGTACGCGCGGTTGAAGCAGCTGAGCCAGCGCACCGACCTGCCGCCTGTCGTCACCGCGAACTGCAAGCAGGCGATGGTGATGTTGTGGAACGCGTGCAACGACCTCGCCATCCTGTGCGAGGAGCCGGGCTGCGACTGAGCGTCGCGCCGCGCGCACCTCTGATCCTGCGCACCGATCCCCGGCGCTGCCACTGGATCGCACGCTGCGCGCTCCCTACGGTTGCGCCGTGGCCGAGCCGAATCGATGGTTGTCCCGCGTGCGGATCACGGGCTTCCGCTCCCTCGCCGACGTCGACTTCGACCTCGGGCCCGCGCGCGTCAACGTGCTGATCGGGCCGAACGGCGCCGGCAAGTCGAACCTGCTGCAGTTCCTGCGCATGATCGCGCTGCTGCGCACGCAGTCGCTCGGCCTGTTCGTCGGTCGCGAAGGCGGCGCTTCGACGTTGTTCCACTACGGCCCGCAGCAGACGAAGGCGATCGAGTGTGAGCTCGAGTTCACCGTCGAAGGTCACGGCGCGAGCCGCTACCGCGCGACGTGGCAGATGGCGTCCGGCGACCGGCTCGTGTTCGCCGACGAGGAGGTCGGCTTCCGCAAGGAGGGACAGGGCAGGTGGAAGACGATGTCGCTCGGCGGCGGCCACCTCGAGTCCGACGTCAGCAAGCTGGCCAAGACGCGCGGCGATCGGCTCGCACGCCACCTGAACCTGTGCTTGAAGGGGCTCAGCTTCTTCCACTTCCACGACACGTCGATCACTTCGCCGCTGCGCGGCAACGCGCGGATCGCCGACGCGAGCTACCTGCGCTCCGACGGCTCGAACCTCGCCGCCTACCTCTACGCGCTCTGCCACAGCGAGGACGAGGAGGACCGCGTCGCGTGGCGGCGCATCGGCTCGCTGCTGCGCCAGGTCGCGCCGTTCGTGAAGGAGCTGAAGCCGACGCCGGTCTCGCTGTCGGGCACGCCGCAGGCGCTCGAGACCTCGGAGAGCGGGCTCGTGCGCCTGCACTGGATCGACGAGCGCGACGCACGCTTCGGGCCCGAGCACATGAGCGACGGCACGCTGCGTTTCCTGGCCCTCGTGACGGCGCTGACGATGCCGAGCCATCGCATGCCGCGTTTCGTCTCGATCGACGAGCCCGAGCTCGGACTGCATCCCGCGGCGCTGAGCCTGCTCGTCGACCTCGTGCGCTCCGTCAGCAGCCACACGCAGGTCCTGCTGGCCACGCAGTCGCCGGCGCTGCTGAACCTGTTCGCGCCCGACGAGATCGCGGTCTGCGAGCGCGCGGACGGCAAGTCGACGATCCGCCGCCTCGACCGGACCGGGCTCGACGAGTGGTTGAAGGACTACTCGCTGGCGGAGCTGTTCGACAAGGGCGTGCTCGGCGGGCGACCGTGACGAAGCTGCTCGTCGTCGTGGAGGGTGACTCCGAAGAGCGCTTCGTGAACAGCACGCTGCGGCCGCATCTGCCTGCGCGCCTGCGCACCCGCGCGATCAAGGTGCAGACCGGCTGGACGCCCGACGGCAAGCCGGCGCGGGGCGGCGGCGACTGGACGAAGTGGCTGAAGCAGATCCGGCTCTTGCTGCGCCCCGGCGAACTCGACCTCGCGGTCACGACGATGTTCGACCTCTACGGGCTGCCGCCGAACTTCCCGGGCGTCGAGGCCGCGCCGCAGCACAAGAGCACGAGTTCGTTCGCCGATGCGTTGGAAGCAGCAATGAAGAAGGTCGTCGCCGACCCGCGCTTCGTGCCGAACATCATCCGCCACGAGTTCGAGACGCTCGTGCTCGCCGCGATGCCGCAGCTCGACGAGCAGCTGAACCCGGACCAACGCGAACGCCTCAGGCCGCTGCGCCGCGCGCTCGCGAAGGCGGCACCCGAGGACATCAACTGCGGGCCCGAGACGTCGCCCTCGAAGCGACTGCAGCGGCTGCGCAGCTACGGCAAGCTCGCACACGGCGTGCCAGCCGTGCACGCTGCAGGGATCGCGAGGGTCCGCGTTTCGTGCCCTCGCTTCTCGAGCTGGATCAGCAAGCTCGAGAAGCTGTAGCAGGCCGTTCTCCACCGCGCGTTCCGCAGCGAACGGGCCGCCAGACGATCGATCGCCGCGATTCCGCGCGCTACAACCGTGCCCCATGCGCGGCCAGCCACCTCGCCAGGCACGCGGCGACTCCGCCCGCGCGCGGATCCTCGCATCGCTCGCGATCGCGTTCGCAGCATTGCTCTGCGAGTCGCCTGCCAGGTCTCAGCAATCGGCACCGCACTGGGCGTTCGTGGCGCCGCAGAAGCACGTGCCCGCCGTCGCCAACGCCGGCTGGTGCCGCGACGACATCGATCGCTTCGTGCTCGCGGGGCTCGAGACCGCGGGACTGGCGCCGTCGCCCGAAGCCGACCGCGCGCTGCTGCTGCGCCGCGTCTCGCTGGTCCTCACGGGCCTGCCGCCATCACCCGACGAGGTCGCGACCTTCGTCGCGGCAACCGACGCCGATGCCTACGAGCAACGCGTCGACGCGCTCCTGCGCAGCGAAGCGTGCGCCGAGCACCTGGCGACGACCTGGCTCGACCTCGCGCGCTTCGCCGACACCTACGGCTTCCAGTCCGACTTCGAGTGCCGCACGTGGCCGTGGCGCGACTGGTTGATCCGCGCGCTCCACGGCGACATGCCGTGGGACCAGTTCGTGCGCGAGATCGTCGCCGGCGACCTGCTGCCCGACGCGACCAACAGCACGCGCACGGCGACGGCGTTCTGGCGGCTGCATCGCCAGACCAACGAAGGCGGCTCGATCGACGAGGAATGGCGGCACGAGTACATCGCCGACCGCGTCGACACGTTCGGCACCGCGTTCCTCGGACTGACGATCGGCTGCGCGCGGTGCCACGACCACAAGTCCGATCCGATCACGCAGCGCGACTACTACAGCCTCGGCAGCTTCTTCGCGCTCGACGAGGCAGGGCTGTATCCGTACTCGACCGGGGCCACGCCACAGCCGGCGCTCCGGCTCACGACGCCCGAGCAGGACGCCGAGATCGCGCGCCTGCAGCGTGTCGTCGACGCGGCGAAGGCCGCTCTCGACGAGGCCGCGCAGAAGCAGGCACCGCCGCAGGCGGCCACGACGCCGCAACCGATCGCGCGCTTCCGCTTCGCTGCGACCAGCAATGGCAAGTGCCGCGACGAACGATCCGAACGCGACGCCCGCGTACCCACCGAGTGCACGCCGGCCGAGGGGCGCTCTGGCCGTGCTATCACCTGCGACGGCGACGCGCGCATCGTCGTGCCGGACCTGCCGGCGTTCACGCGCGACGACTCGTTCAGCGTGCGCCTCGTGCTCTGGTGCCCCGACCACAAGCAGCGCGCCGTCGTGCTGCACACGAGCCACTACACCGAGGATGCCGACACGCAGGGTTACCAGCTGCTGCTCGACGACGGCCGGCTGTGCTGGGCCGTCGTGCACCACTGGCCCGGCTCGGCGATCGCGGTCCGCACGCGGCAAGCGCTGCCGCTGCAGAGCTGGTGCGACGTCGTCGCGACCTACGACGGGAGCTCGCGCAGCGCAGGCCTCGCGCTGTTCCTCGACGGCCGGCGCTGCGAGGTCGAGACCGTCGTCGACAACCTCGCGGGCCCCGCGACGGTGCGCCAGCTCGAGCTCGGCGCGCGCGATCGCGACAAGGGCTTCGCGAACGGCCGGCTCGAGGAGTTCGCGCTGTTCGACCGGGCCCTGTCGCAACCGGAGATCGCCGTGCTGGCCGGCGCGGAGCCCGAGCCGCAGCAGGTGGCCTCCCCGCTCGCGAGCAGCTCGCCCGAAGTCGCGCAGGCCAGCGTCGCGTTGCGCGAGGCGCGTACGGCACTGCACCGCTACGTCGAAGCGATCCCCGAGCTGATGGTCATGCGCCAGCCCGCGAACCCGCCCGCGCGATTCGTGCTCAAGCGCGGCGCCTACGACCAACCCGACCGCGACAAGCCCGTCTCCCCCGACGTGCCGGCGGCCTTGCTGCCATCGGCGCCGCCATCCGGAGCGAAGGGTCGCGACCGGTTGCAGCTCGCGTACTGGCTCAACGATCCGCGGCATCCGCTCGCGTCGCGCGTCGTCGTCGACCGGCTGTGGGCCACGTGCTTCGGCACCGGCCTCGTCCGGACGCCCGAGAACTTCGGGATCACGGGCGCGCGCCCGGCGCAGCAGCCATTGCTCGACGCACTCGCGTGCGACTTCGCGAGCGACCGCAGCGTGAAGCGCCTGCTGCGCCGCATCGTCTGCTCGTCGACGTTCAAGCAGAGCTCGGCCGCGACACCGGCCCAGCGCGAGGCCGATCCGTACAACGAACGGCTCGCGCGCGGCC
The DNA here is from genome assembly GCA_036376355.1 of Planctomycetota bacterium. GTDB lineage: Bacteria > Planctomycetota > UBA1135 > UBA1135 > UBA2386 > DASVAL01. Next base: position 2,398 of record DASVAL010000095.1, on the reverse strand, counting down.
CGACGTTCCGGCTCTCGGCCGAGGTGTTGCGCGACCAGGCGCTCGCGGCCTCGCGCCTCTTGCACCGGCAGCTCGGCGGCCCGAGCGTGAAGCCCTGGCAGCCGCCGGGGCTCTGGCGCGACGCCGGCGCTGGCTGGGGCGGCGCCGACTACCAGCCCGACACGGGGCCCAACGCGCATCGGCGCAGCCTCTACACGTTCCGCAAGCGCACCGCGCCGCCGCCGAACATGGTGGCCCTCGACGGCACGAGCCGCGAAGTATGCGTCGCGCGCCGGCAGCCGATCGACACGCCGCTGCAGGCGCTCGTGCTGCTCGGCGATCCCGTGTTCACGGAATGTGCCCTGGCCCTCGCGAAGCAAGCACTCGACCTGCCGGACAAGGGCCTCGACGAGCGGCTGCAGTTCGTGTTCGCGAGCCTCGCTGCGCGTGCGCCGCGCAAACGCGAGCTCGAGGCGCTGCGTGCGCTGCACGCGACCGAACGCGATCCCCTGCGCGCGCTGAGTCTCGTGGCGTCGACCGTGATGGCGAGCGACGCCGCGGTGGTGCTGCGATGAACCGTGCTGCGAGGAACCCGTTCGACGTGCTCGATCCCAGAGGCCAGGCGCGGCGTGCGCTGCTCGGCCGCGGTTCGCTCGGCCTCGGCGCACTCGCGCTGCAATCGCTCGGCATGCCGGTCGGCGGCGGCGCCGAACGCCGGCCACACTTCGCGCCGCGTGCGCGACGCGTCGTCTACCTGTTCCAGGCCGGCGGCCCCTCTCCGTTCGAGACGTTCGACCCGAAGCCGCTGCTGCGGCAACGCCACGGCGAAGCGCTGCCCAAGTCCGTGCTCGGCGGTCAGCGGCTCACGGGCATGAGCGGCAACCAGGCCATCCTGCCGATGGCGGGCTCGTTCGCGACGTTCCGCCCTCACGGCCGCAGCGGCCTCGAGGTCAGCAACCTGCTGCCACACACGGCGGCGCTCGCCGACCAGCTTTGCGTCGTGCGCACGATGCACACCGAGGCGATCAACCACGACCCGGCGATCACGTTCTTCTGCACGGGCAGCCAGATCAGCGGCCGGCCCGCGATGGGCGCCTGGGCCGCGTACGGGCTCGGCTCCGAGAATCGCGACCTGCCCGCGTTCGTCGTGCTGGTCAGCAAGGACGCAGCACGCGACCAGCCGCTCTATGCGCGCCTGTGGGGCACCGGCTTCCTGCCCGGCGAGTACCAGGGCGTGCAGTTCCGTCCCGGCGCCTCGCCGGTGCTGTTCCTCGCCAATCCCGACGGCGTCTCGCGCGAACAGCGCGCCGCCCAGATCGACGCGCTCGCTCACCTCCACCGCGACCAGCGCGCACACGAAGGCGACCCCGCGATCGACGCGCGCCAGGCCCAGGCCGAGCTCGCGTTCCGCATGCAGTCGAGCGTGCCCGAGGTCGCCGACGTCTCGACCGAGCCCGACGACGTGTGGGCGCTCTACGGCGAACGCGCGCGCGATCCGGGCACCTACGCCGCGAACTGCCTGCTCGCGCGGCGGCTGCTCGAACGCGGCGTTCGCTTCGTGCAGCTGTTCCACCAGGGTTGGGACCAGCACGGCAACCTGCCTGCCGAGCTGACGCGGCAGTGCCAGCAGACCGACCAGGCGACCGCAGCCCTGCTGACCGATCTGCAGCGACGCGGTCTGCTCGACGACACGCTCGTCGTCTGGGGCGGCGAGTTCGGGCGCACTGCGTACTGCCAGGGCCGGCTCACGCAGGACAATTACGGCCGCGACCACCACCCGCGCTGCTTCACGATGTGGCTCGCCGGCGGCGGCGTCCGCGCGGGCCACGTGCACGGCAGCACGGACGAGTTCGGCTACAACATCGCCGACGGCGGCGTCCACGTGCACGACCTGCACGCGACGATTCTGCACCTGCTCGGGTTCGACCACGAGCGGCTGACGTGGAGATTCCAGGGGCGCGACTACCGGCTGACCGACGTGTTCGGGCGCGTCGTGAGAGAACTGCTCGCGTAGGCGACCCGACAGATCAAGGACCTCCCGGACGTCACCAAGGTCGCATCAGAGCAATAGAGTAGATGCCCAACAGACCTCGCCAACCTATGCTGGACCCGCGTGCATGGACCCGGGTCGTCCGGTAGACGGAGCCCCTGAGATCCCGTTTGGGTGAACTGGAGTATCGCTGAAACCGCGACTTGTAGAACCCAGATGGCAGTTCAGGACGAGTGAGGAGCTGATTGGACAAACTGCACCAAGCCTTCGCAGCCATCCAGCAGGGGCGCCTGGACACCCTTCAGTCTCTTCTGAGCCAGGGAGCTCTGGACCTTTCTGAAACAGACCACGAGGGCCGTTCTATCCTGGATGTTGCGATCGGAAGCCCCAAACCGGAGGTTGTCACGACACTGCTGCAGAACTGCCAGT
>DASVAL010000074.1:0-31529 GCA_036376355.1 Planctomycetota bacterium | reverse complement strand
CTGCACTCTCGTGCCGACGTTGCCGGCGTCGACGAACAGCCCCGCCTCGAACGTGTCGACGAGCGGGAACCTCAGCTCGGCGCCGAAGATGTTCCGGTACTCACCACCCGTCGGATTGCCCGCCGTGTCCTTCGGACCGAGCTGCGACTCGCGGAACGACCGGACCGAGCTCTCACCGCCGTTGAACCAGCGCAGCTGCAGCGGCACGTTCGCGGAGCCTTCGTGCGGCCACAAGCCGCTCTGCTCGGTGCGCAGCACGAGGTTGAACGCGCTCGACAGCGTCAAGTGTCGCGAGGCGCGGAACGTGAGCCGGTCGAGGTCGACGCTGGCGCCGAACTCGGGAGCGATGCGTTCGAACGAGACGAACTCGGCGTGGCCCCGCTTCGGGAACAGCACGTTGTCGCGGCGGTCGTTGCGCAGCTCGACGAAGACCTTGCCCTCGACGAAGTCGACGAGCTGGTCCTGCGGCAGCGACGTGAACGCCCTCGCATCCGTGCGGTCGCGGTACGTGTAGCCGACGCGCCCCGTCATGCCGGCGACGATCTCGCGCGCGACCGCGACCGTGCCGCCGAGCGCCTCGTCCGTGAACGACGGCTCCTCGCGCTGGAAGTACTCGCCGCTGACGGTCAGCGTCGAGTCCGTGGTCAGGAAGTCGGGATCGGTCACCGTGAGGTTCGTCGAATAACCCTTCGTGCTGACGCGGTTGTCGAGCGCGATGCCGCGCCCGGTGCCGAACACGTTGCGGTCCTCGAGCCGCAGGCCGGCGCGCGCCTGTTCGTAGGAGCCCCAGCCGGCCATGAACTCGATCGAGCGCGAGTCGCTCTCCTCGACCTGGATCGTGAGGCCGAGCCGCGACGGGTCGGATTCGAGCGGCGCCTCCTCGATCTCGACCTTGCGGAACAGGCCGATGCGGTAGAGCCGGCGCAGCGCCTCCTCGATCGCGGTGCCGTCGTAACGGTCGCCGGGCTCGAGGTCGAGCTTGCCGAGGATGATGCCGTCCATCGTCTTCTCGTTGCCGGCGACCGCGACGGACGCGATCGTCGCAAGCTGCCCCGGATCGCCGCTGATGCGCAGGTGCCACGCGAACGGGACGCCGGCTATGGGCTCGACGGCGACCTCGACGCTCGGCTTCGGATAGCCGGCCTTGCGCAGCGCGTTGCGCAGCGCGTCGCGGTAGCCGTAGGTCTCGTTCTGCGCGCAGACGCGGCCCTCGGGCGGCGGCGGCAGCGCTGCGCCGAGCACGGTACGGAAGCGCGCATCGACGTCGACGCTGTGGATCGTGTGCACGGGCCCTTCGTCGATCGCGATCGCGACCTTCGCGAGCGCGCGCGCGAGGTCGAGCTCGATCTCGGGCCGGCCGATCACGGCGTCGAGCCGGCCGCGCGCGCGGTAGAACGTGCGCAGCTGCTCGGCGAACGAGAGCAGCTCCGCTTCGACGAAGGCGACGCCGCCGAGGCCGAGGAAGCCGACGCGGCGCCGCGACCAGAGTGCGAGCAGCTCGTCGGCGTCGTAGGCCGTGTTGCCGCGCAACAACACGTCGGCGGTCACGAGCGGCCCCTCCTCGATCTGCAGCTTCACGTGCACGATCGGCGGCCACGCTTCGTCCTCGGCCGGCGGCGTGTAGACGTAGCTCACCTTCGCGACCGGGTAGCCGCTCGTGCGGTAGAAGTCCTCGACCTCGAGCGCCGCGTCGTAGACCGCCGACTCGCGCGTCGGGTCGCGCGAGAGGTCGAACATGTAGTCCTCGATGCGGCGGCGCAGGGCCGCGGCGCTCTGGCCCGCGTTGCCTTCGATGTCGACGGTGACCTCGACGGGAGCCTTGCCCGTGGCACCGGGTTTGTCGGCCGTGTAGGTCGGATCGAGCACGCTGCAGGACGCGGCGAGCACGAGCAGCAACGCGAGCCGGCGGGTCATCGGAACCTGAACCGGAGCACGAGGCCGAGGTTGTAGTCCTCGTAGGCGTCGCGCTCGACCTGCACCGAGAACCTCGGCACGAGCTCGTACTCGATCACGACGCTCTCGGTGCCGTTCTTGCTGATCTCGCGCCCGGTCTCGATCGTCAGGCGGTCGAAGAGACTCGGCCCGCGCTCGGTGCTCTCGCTGCCGAAGTACTTCTCGAACACCTCCTGCGCGAGGTAGCCGCCGACGAAGCGCGCCTGCCCGACGGGCCCGCGCTCGACGATCGTGCTCGGGAGCTGGCCCGTCGTCAGCAGCACGATCAGGTCCTGCGGCGGCAGCGTCGGCACCGAAGACAGGTGGATCTGCGGCCGGTCGTAGCGGCCCGCAACCGACATCGAGACGACGATGCCCATGCGTCGGCCGGTCGCATTGACGACGATCTCGGGGAACAGCGGGTTGCTGCGCGTGAAGGTCAACAGCGCGCTGTCGACGGCCAGGTTCGCGCCCGGGAAACGCAGCGTGCCGCGGCGCATCGCCATCGTGCCCTCGAGCCGCGGCGCGGTGCCGGTGCCGCGCAGGCGGGCCGCGACGTCGATGTCGCCGTCGACGAGGTTCGTGCGCACCTCGACTGGCTCGCGCGTCTTCAGCGACACGTCGAGGTCGATGCGGTCGCCGAGCGCGGGCGGCATGCCGCCGAGCTGCAGGCCCACGCTGGCGGCCGCACCCTGGTGCGCCGCGAGGTCGGGCAACATCGAGATGCGGCGCACGTACTTCGTGCCGCGGCCGAGCAGCACGTCGCCGCGCACGGCGAGGGCACGCGGCGTGCCCGACACCGTCGTGTGCACGTTCGCGCGGACCTTCGCACCTTCCGCGCGATGCAGCAGCACCTCTTCGCCGTCGAGCTGCAGCTCGAGCGCCGCATCGTCGAACGCGTCGACGAGCCGCTGTCCCGTCTGTCGCAGCGAGCCCTTGGCCGAGAACCGGCCGGCGCCGAGCACGCCGGTCAGGGAGCGCAGCACGATCTCGTGCCGGTCGGCCGTCAGCTCGGCGGCGAGGTGCTCGATGCGCGGCACGGCCGCAGCCTTGAGCTCGCCGTCGCGCAACGAGAGCCGCGCTTCGTGCAGCGTCTGCAGCCCGAACGGCGCGCCCGGCGCGCCGTCGAGCGTGAGCTCGCCGCTCACGATGCCGTGCAGCGAGTCGACGCCGAGCAGCTGCCTCGGCAGCTTCTCGAGCGCGAACTCGCGCAGCCGCACCGTGCCCGCGAGCGAGGTGCGGTCGAGCGCGCCCGCGAGCAGGTCCGAACGGCGCAGGTTCGAAGCCAGCTCGAGCGTGAGCTCGCCGCCGCCGATCTTCAGCACCGAAGGATCGAGCGTCGTGCCGCGCTCGCCGCAGCGCGCCCTGGCCTCGAACGCGAGCTGCCGGTCGAGCCCGAGCGCCTCGTCGAGCGTCGCCGAAGCACTGGCCGCGACCAGGATCTCCTCGGCCGCCGGGTCACCCGCAGTCACCTCGAGGCGCAGCTGCGCGCCGGTCAGCGCGGGCAGGCCCTCACCGGCGACGGCGCCGCCGGCGAGCGTCAGCAGCACGTCGGGCTGCGGCTGGCGCGCCGTGCCCGTCACGCGCACACGGCCCGCGACGAGGCCCTGGAGCCGCGCGCCGCCGAGCCACGGCGTTGCGCCGATCGACGGCAGGCGCGCGAGGTCGAACTGCTCGAGGTCGATCGCGAGCTGCAGCGGCGCCATCGCGACGTCGGCCGCCGGATCGAGCAGCGACGCGAGGCCATACGACGCCGTGAGCTCGCCGCGCAACCGGGCCGGCCCGAACGCGAGCCCGAGCTCGCCGAGGCGCGCGGAGCCGGAGTCGAGCCGCAGCGTGCCCTCGAAGTCGATCGGGGGGACCTCGGGCCGCAGCTCGGCGCGCGAAGCACTCACGCGCAGCACGAGCGCACCCGCCGCGAGCACCGCGGGCGCCCCCGTGCCGGACCAGTGCAGCGGCAGCGTGCCTTCGCCGTCGATCGCGACCTCGAACGGGGAACCCGGCGCGCTGCGAACGTGCAGCGAGTCGACCGCGATGCCGCGGCGGTCGTGGCGCGCGTGCAGCTGCAGCGTCGTCATTCCCTCGGGCGGCGGGCCGAGGCCCTGCACCGCGAAGATCGGCGCGAGCAGGTCGCTCGGCACGAGGCTGACGAGCTCGAGCTTCGCGACCAGCGAGTCCGTGTCGATCCGGCCCGCGCGCAGCGCGCAGCTCGCGTCGAGCACGACGTTCGTCGGGGCCTGGCTCCCGAGCGCAGCGGCCGTGAGCTGCTGCACACGCAGCGCTTCGATCACGGCGCCCGTGGCGTCGGCGTGCACGAACCCGTGCGCAGACGCGAACGAGCAGGGTTCGCTGCGGCATTCGCCGAGGTCCAGGCGCACCTCGAGCCGCGGCTCGCTGACGCTGCCTTCGACGGTCGCGTCGACGCGACCCGACGCGGTCGCGGCCCCGAGCCCGGGCAGGCGCGTCGCGAACGCGTCGAGCAGCAGCGAGCAGCGCACGGAGCCCCGGGCCGCGCGCCAGTCGTCGCTCGCGAGCGGCACGGCACCACTCTCGATCCGCAGCCGTGCGCCGCGCGTCTGCAGCTCGGAGGCGTCGAGCCGCAGCATGCCGCGCGTCGCCGAGCCCGCGAGGTGACCGCGGATCGGCAGCAGCTCCTGCACGGCCTGCGGCAGCAGCGCCGCGTGCGGCGACAGGTCGTCGAAGCGCACCGCGAACCTGCCGGCGAGCTCGCGCACGTCGACGCCGCGCGTGACGAACGGACTCGGCAGCGCGAGCTCTTGCAGCTCGACGGCGACGCCGGGCAGGTCGAGCGAAGCGCGCTCGATCGCCAGCGTCTTGCGGTCGAGACGCGCGATGACCCGGCTCTTCGCGAGCCGTTCGTCGCCGTGCACGAGGTCGGCGAGGTCGATGCGCGCTTCGAGCAACAACGGCTCGAGCCGGAGCCCGAGCTCGGCGTGCATCGTGCCGCCGCGCACGCCGCCGCCGAGGCCGAACAGGTCGAGCAGCGCGCCCGGATCCGCGGCGTCGCAGGTGACCTCGAGCGCGACCGCGTCGGCCGCGGCCCCCGGCGCAGCCGAGCGCAACTCGGCGCGCAACCCCGCGTACGAGACCGCGAGGCGGCGTCCGCCGGCACCGGCCGGCAAGGTGGCGTCGAGCGGCCCGAGCCGTTCGCCGTGCGGAGCCGCCACCCGCAGGCGGTCGACGTGCACGCGGGCACCCTCGGGCAACAGCCGCAACCACCGTGCGCAGGCGCGGGGATCGAACGGCTGCGCGGGCTCGGGCGAGCCCTGGCCGCCAGCCTGCGGGCGCAGGTCGAGCTCGACCTCGGCCGCCGTGACCGCGACCGCATGCAGGCCCGTGAGGTCCCCGGCGAGCAGGTCGGGCAGCGAGTACCGCGCTTCGAGCCGCAGCCCGCGCACCTCGCGCAGCGGCGGCGCAGCGCCTTCGACGACGACGTCCTTCACGTCGATGGCGCCGAACCAGTCGCCGCCCAAGGCGCCGATCGAGACGCGCTGTGCACCGAGCGTTGTCGCGAGCTCCGCTTCGAGGCGCGGGCGCAGCAGCGGCGCGAGCAGTGACTCCCGGAACGACCACAACAGGAGCAGCAGCGCAGCGAGCACGAGCAGGCACCACAGCAGCACCCGCAGCGCGCGCCGCACGAACCGCCGCGGCCGGCGTCGCGCGGGTCTCGCCGCGGTGTCGTTCAGCGAAATGGGATCCTCGTGCATCCGGAACTCGGCAACCGGGCGAGAGGCGCGAGCCTACCGTTGACGCTGCAGCCGCGAGCCGGAAAGGCGTTTTCCTGCTGGCTTCGGCTCGCCACCTGGGTGCAATCGCCAGCAACGCCACGAGCCACGAGGAACGCCCATGTCCGAGAAGGAAAGCAAACCGAGCGCAGTCGGCAAGAAGCTCAAACTGTTCCTGATGATCTTCGTCGTGCTGCTGGTGCCGATGGTGATGGACCAGGCCGAGGTCGATCGCGAGACCGTGAAGCTTGCGGGGCGCATCGCGGCCGGCATCACGGTGGTGCTGACCGCCTACGGGCTGGTCGCCAAGCTGTTCAAGACGGTCATCTGGGTGATCATCGGCCTGGCCGGCCTGACCTTCCTCGTCAGCGAAGGCATGATCAAGGCGCCGCGCGTCACGAGCTGGTTCGCCGAGCGCAGCGAGAAGAAGTAGGCGCAGCAGCGCACACGGCGTCCGTGAACTTCCATCGCGCGAGCGATACCGTCTGCTGCCTCTCGACGGCGTCTCGCGCGCCGGCGAATCCCGAACAAGACCAAGCCATGCTCACTCACTCCTCGTCGAACCGTTCCCTCCCGGGCACCTGCCTCGCGGTGCTTCTCGCGCTGTGTGCGTGCAAAGGCACGCCGTCCACGAGTGAGCAGCCCTCGACTGGCCAATCCACGGCACGACCTTCCGCCTCGGGTGAGGCCGCGCGCACGCAAGGCGCGCTGATCATGAACGAGCTCTCGACCACCGCGAAGGTCGTGGCGGTCGAGGCAACGTCGCGGATCATCACGCTGCGCCGCGACGACGACAGCCTGCTCAAGGTCAAGGCGGGACCCGACGTGCGCAACTTCGGGCAGATCGCCGCCGGCGACACGCTGCGTGTCCAGTACCGCGAGACGCTGGCCGCCGCGCTGCGGCCCGCCGGAACCGCGAAGTCGGCAGAAGCCGCTGCGGCCATGGGACGCGCCAAGCCCGGCGCCGCGCCCGCCGCCGGCTTCGGCATCGGCGTCAGCCTGCTCGTGAAGATCGAGTCGATCGACCGCGAGCGCGACATCGTCGTGTTCTCGGTGGCGTCCGGCGAAGTCATGGCGCGCCGCATCGTGACGCCCGAGGGCCGTGGCTTCGTGAAGGGCCTCCAGATCGGCGACATGGTGCAGCTCGACTACACCGAGTCCCTGGCGCTCTCGATCGAGAAGATCTAGGTCGCCGGAGTCGGCGCTCGGGACGCCTTCTGGGCCCGGTCTTCCAGGAACATCGCCACCACCGTGACGCCAGGGGCAGGCGCGGTGTATCCTCGCCGCGTCACGTCAAGGAGGAACCCAATGTCGCAATGCCGATTCGCCCTGTGCTGCCTCGTCACGACCGTGTGTGCCGCAGCGGTCGCCCAACAGCCTGGCGCCACACCGACTCCTCAGGCCCCTCCGACTTCCCGAGCCCCCGCGGCGCAGGCTCCGAAGGACGCGCTGCTGACCGCGTTCATCGATGCCGACGGCAACCGCCGGATGCCGATCACCGGAGCTGCCGAACGAGTGCTCGCGATGGACGCTGCCGGCCGCGCGAAGTTCATGGAGACGCTGCGCACCGTCGCGAAGGTTGCACCCAAGCCAGCCGAGCCCGCGAAGCCTGCGACGAGTCCTTCGGAGACCAGGCTGTCGAAGGACACGGCGGCGGCTGCGACTCCGTCGGCAGAAGCACTCGAGCAGCGGCGCAAGCATCTGACCACGCTGCTCGGCGGCGCCTGGCTCGATCCGGCCGACGGCGCCGCGTTCGGGGAAACCCCGGGCTACCGGCGCCTGATCCAGATGCTCAACGATCATGTGCGCCCCGGCGACGTGCCGGTGGATCCCCCGCTCTTGAACCGCGCACTCGCGATGCAGGCACCGGACATGCAGCGCGGGGAAGTCGTCAAGGTGCGCGGGCTCGTCGCGGGCGTCTGGGCCGAGAAACTCAACGAGCGGGTCCTCGACGTCACGGACGTCTGGCGCGTGATCCTGACCGACAGCCAGGCCGAAGAAGGCGTCGTCGTCGACCTCGTCTTGCCGCAGGCACCGGCGCTGAACGAACGGCGCGACACCGTCGAGATCGTCGGCCACTTCTACCGGCTCGTGAGCTACGAAGCGAAGGGAGGCAAGACCCTCAAGGTCCCGTACCTGCTGGCGCGCTCGCTGCGCGTCGTAGGCTCCCCTGCTGCCGGCACTGGCACGGCTGGCACTCCCGCCGCCCCGACGCCCGCGGCGGCGACTCCTGCTGCAGGCACCTCCGGGGCAGCGGCTCCGGCCAAGGCGAGCGAGTTCGCGGACGAGATCAAGAGACTGATGGCGAGCGTGGTGAGCGGAACGCCCGACGAGGCGCAGGCGGCGTTGGCGAAGCTGGTCGAGGACAAGCAGGCCGGGCCCGCAGCGCTGCAGCGCCTGGACGAGCGCGGCAAGCTGATCTTCAATCGCTGCCTGCTGACCACCTTCAGCAAGAAGATGCTGACGAACGCCATGTATGCCGGCCAGTACAGCGACCTCGCGAGCTTCCAGCCCGAAGCCGGCCAGGCGCTGTTGCGCTGGGCCATGGACGCGCCGAGGGATGCGCCGAACCCCGACCAATTCCCCGGCGCATGCCTGCGCGCGCTGCGCGACGTCCTTCCCACGGAGCAGGCGACCGACGCGCTGCGCGAATCGCTGCGCAAGATCGCGACGAAGGCACAGTCGACGAACAACGATCTGTTCGTCGGCGCGGTGTGCGCCCTGCACCAGTACGGGGACCCGAGCATCTTCGACAAGGTCAAGGAAGGCATCGAGAAGCGTGCGACTTCGGAGGACGCGCAGCAGAAGGCAGGCGCGACGAACATGCTCGCGGACCTGTACTACAACCTGCGCGCCTACGCCGAAGCGGCGACGCACTACAAAGCCCTCGTCGCGCTGATCGAGGCGTCGGGCCAGGAGCCGCAGTCGCTGCCGACGGTGCTCTACAACACCGCGTGCGTGCTCTCGCTGTCGAAGAACCTGGACGAGTCGTTCCAGTATCTCGAGCGCGCGCTGCAGGCCTCCGCGAAGAACCGGCAGTTCCCGCGCGCGATGCTCGACGAGGACCAGGACCTGACGAACCTGCGCGCGGACCCGCGGTTCACGAAGCTCATCGAGCAGCACTACCCCACCAAGGCGGCCCCGACGGGGAAGTGAGCGGGCACCGCGTCGTGCAGCGGGGGACGGCGCCGTGCTGACGAGCGTGCCGGTCGCGGCCGAGCACGACGCCTGGCGCCTCGATGCGCTGCTGCACAAGGTCGCCGGCCTCTCGCAGAAGAAGGCCAGGGACCTGTGCACGATCGGCGCCATCGCGCTCGCGAACGTGCGCGCCGAAGCCGGCGACCGCGTCAGGGCGGGCCAGACCGTTGCGTTCGCGCCGGACCTCGCTGAGCTGGCGCTGCAGCTGCGCATCGCGGTCGCCTTCGCCGACGCGGCCGTCGTCGTGCTGCACAAACCGCCCGGGCTCGCGGTGCACGGCGGCCCGCTCGTCGAGCATTCGGTCGCCGATGCACTCGAGCGTGTGCTGCCCGGCGCGGGGCTCGCGCAGCGGATCGACCGCGAGGCGTCGGGGCTGTTGCTGGTCGGGCGCGAGGCAACGGCGCTGAAGGCGCTCGGCGCGGCGATGGAGCGGGGCGCGATCGAACGCGAGTACCTCGCGATCGCCGCCGGCGTGTTCGCGGAGGAGGCGCGCACGATCGACCTGCCGCTGCTCGTCACCGACGAGCCGCGCGGCGACCGCCCGAAGACGATCGTCGATGGAGAGGGCCAGCGATCGGTCTCGCATGTGACCGTCGAAGGCCGGCGCAAAGACAGCACCCTCGTGCGTGTGCGCCTCGAGACCGGCCGCACGCACCAGATCCGCGCGCACCTGGCCGCGGTCGGACACCCGCTGCTCGGCGACCCGCGCTACGGCGATGCGGCCGCGAACGCGGCGGCCCGCGCGACGTTCGGCGTGCAGCGCACGATGCTGCACGGCACACGCCTGTCGTTCGCGCACCCGGCGACCGGCGAGCACGTCGACGTCGAGGCCGCGCACGAGCCCGACTTCGTGCGCCTCTTCCCGAGCCTGCGCCGCCGCGGCTAGCGGAAGCGCGCGGTCAGGGCCGCGAGGTCGACGAGATCGCGAGCACGAGTGCTGCGAGCAGGAACAGACCGCCGGCCGGCACGAGCAGGATGCCGAGCGACGGATCGCCTTCGGAATTGAGCACACCGCCGAGCAGGAAGCCGAGCGGCATCGCGACCGAGCCGGCCGCGAGCAGCCGCTCGAGGCGGAGCCGGCGGGCCAGGTCCGCAGCGAGCCGCGGCCCGAGGCCGGCGACGACGAGGCACAGGATGCCGAGCATCGTGCCGTGCGCGTGCGCGAGCCTCCACATCTCGCGCCGCGTCGCGCTGCCGAGGTAGACCTGCACCTTCATCGCGTGCAGTGCTTCGAGCGTGAGCCCGAGCGGCAGGAACACGGCCAGCAGCAGCAAGCCCGTGCGCAGCGCCACGCGCGTCGAGGTGTCGTTCATTCGCCGATCGCGATCAGGTTGCGACCCTGCAGGTCCGTGAGGCGCACGACGGCCGGTAGATCGAGCCGGAAGTCGGCGCCGAGAAGTGCGGTCGAAGCCGGCGGCGCAGCACGCCCGAGGGCGCCGGCCGCGATGCGGTCGAGCAGCGCAAAGACGTCGCGCCGCCGAGCTTCCGGTCCGGCCACGTGATCGACGGCCCGTGCGAGTTCGCCGACGCCGAACGACGAACGCGCCTCGAGCTGGAGCAGGCTGCGTCGAGCGAGGAAGCGCACGCTCGGATAGCCGTCCCCCATCGTGACCGCGAGCCACGCACGCACCGCGGCCTCGTGGCCGCGCCCGATCACGACGCCGGGCTCGCCGAACGCGTTGGCCGCGACTGCACGCGCAGCCGCGTCGCCGGCGAGCAGCGTGGCCGCTGCATCGGCGAGCTCGAGCGGCGCTCCGTCGGCGCGTTGCAGAGGCGGGCGGTAGCGTTCGCCCCACCAGCGCTGCATCGCGCCGGCACTCCAAGCCAGTGTCTCGCCGACGTGGCACAACGTGCACGCGTGCGGACGTCCCGCGGCCGCATCGCGCGCAGGGTCGGGGCTGTCGATGCGGTGGCTGCGATGCACGTCGAGGATGCCGTAGACGATCTTCGGCATGTGGCAGGCGACGCACGACGAGCCGGCGCCGTCGGCGCGATGGTGCGTGTGCGCCGCGACGTCGGCACCGATCGCGGCGTGGCACTGCGTGCAGAGCTCGTTGCCGGGCCGGTCGGGGCGCAGCTGGCCGCGCGGGTCGCCGGCGTGCATCGCGTGGCAGCTCTGGCACGTGAGCTGGCCGCCGCGGTAACACTTCGAGTCGGTGACGCCCTGGTACTCGTAGGCCGTGAGCCGCGGCGTGCCGTCGCCCCAGAAGCGCAGCGAGAACAGGTCGGGGTCGGCCTTGCCGCGCACGGGCGTGTCGCGCCGGATCGGGGCCACGTGGTCGCCGAGCCGGTCGCCCGCGCGGAACGTCGGCCCCGTCGTGGACCACGCGTCGAGTCGCGCCAGCGGCTCGGGCAGCCGCGCGCCGTGGCACTGCCCGCACACGCCGACCGCGCGTTCCTGATCGAGCTGCTTCGGATCGACGATCGCGTGCGCCGCGGCGCCGGCGTAGCGCACGAGCGGGTCGCGCTTCGCCGCCGCGTGCTCGCGGCCGGGCCCATGGCAAGCCTCGCACGCGATGCCGAGCTCGCCGACCTCGGAGTCGAAGCGGCCGCCTTCGACGAGACGCGCCGGATCCGCGAGGTTCTGCAGGCGCGGTATCGGTCCCGTGTTGTGGCAGAAGATGCAGTTCTCGTTCCACACGGACGCGTGGTCGCCGAGGCCCTCGGTGTCGGGACCGAGGAACACGGTCTCGAGCGGCAGCCACCGCTCCAGCGCGTAGTGCCAGAGGATCGGCAGGCGCACGAATGCAGCGCCGCCGCCGCGCACCTGGCGCTCGAAGTACTGCTGGTAGCGCCGCGAGCCGACCGTCATGGCCACTTCGGCGACGCGCGTGGCGCCGTTCGCCGCTGGCACCTCGATGCAATAGCGCGCGCCGTCGCGGAACGGCCTCGCCGCGTCGCGGCCGTAGCGCACGGGCTGGCCGTCAAACCTGCCCGACACGGTCGCCGGCGACGCGAGCTGCGTCATCGTCGAGTGGAACGTGCGCCGCCACGACGCATGGTGATCCGGATGGCAGGCGGCACACGCCGCCGAACCGACGTAGTCCTGCTCGCGGTGGATCAGCGGTGCTTGCGTTTCGGCGGCAACCGGGTCGTGGCCCCAATGCAGGGCCATGACCACGAACGCGGGCGCCGTCAGCAGGCAGAGCAGGATCGTCCAGGGCGAACGCATCGGCGCGCGCGATCATCGCACGCGACCTGACGCGGCACGAGCGTGATCGGCACATCGCCGGTCCTGCGGACGCCGGGGGCAGCTGCCAGCGAACGCGTCGACGCGTAGAGTCACCGGCATGTCGCGCACTCTGCGTGCCGTGCTGGTGCTCGGGATCCTGCTCGCCGCGGGGCTCTCCTGGGTCGCGCTGCAAGCAGGGAACGAACCGCCGCCGCCGGATGCCGCTGCACACGCATCGCAAGCACCGCTGCCGGTGAACGCCGCCGAAGCCACGCTGCCGCGACAGTCGGCCGAGCCGGAGCCGTTGGCCGTGCGGCGGGAAGCCGCACCGGCGCCCATGGCGATCGGCCGCACGCAGACGTCGGCGCAGCTGCGCGGGCGCTGTGTCGCCGCCGAAGACGGCGCACCGCTCGCCGATTGTGTCGTCGACCTCTGGGCGTGGCGCAAGGAACGCGGGACCACGGGCGCCGATGGCTGCTTCGCGATCGACTTCGTGCCGATGCCCAGCGGCAGCATCACCGTGAGGACGCAACGCGCGGGGCGCGTGCCGCTCGAGGGACAGCTGGTCTCCAGCGGCTCCGTCGCGGACCTCGGTACGATCGCGCTGCCGCGCGGCTTCGTGGTCTCGGGACGCGTCGTCGACGCCGACGGCACCGCGGTGCCGGGGCATTCGGTGACCGTGACCGGTGTCGACACGACCTTGCCGCCGGGGCAGGTGACGATGAGCACGGCAAACGCCCGGTGTGGCGAAGACGGCTCGTTCACGCTCGGTCTGCCGCTGCCCGCCGGCGACTGGCACGCGCAGCTGCACGGGCCACGACGCCTGCGCGGGGACGGGGCCTTCCGCGTGCACCCGATCGCCGGGGCCGAGCCGCTCGTCCTCGTCGTCGAGCCACCGAACGAGATCACCGGCGTCGTCGTCAGCGCGGGCGGGCAACTGCTCCCCGACGTCGGTCTCCGCACCGAGCACGGGGGCGCCGTTGCGATCAGCAGTCCGATGGGTGCGTTCGAGCTGGCTCCGCAGCACGAGGTGCTGGCGTCGACGCGCATCCTGCTGCGAGATCCGGAGCGATGGCCGAAGGCGTTCGTGCCACCGACGGTCGCGTGGGGCGAACGCGACGTGCGCGTCGTGATTCCGATGCCGGGCCTGATCGTCGAGGTCGTTGACGATGCCGGGGCTCCGGTCGACTGGTTCCAACTGGCGTTCCAGCCCGCCGCGGAAACGCACCTCGCAAGCCGGTTCGTCAGCGACCCGGGTGGCAGGACCCAGGTCTTCCCTACGAGCCTCGGCCTCTACGTGCTGCGCGTCCTTCCACACGGAAGGCCCATGCTCGCGAGCGAGCCCCGGTTCCTCGAGGTCGGCAGCACCCCGCTCGCCGAGCAACGAGTCGTGCTCGAACGGCTTGCCAAGGTGACTGTGCAGGTCGTCGGTGCAGATCAGGCCGGAGTCGCTCGTGCCGAAGTCCGACTGGTGCGCGTTGCCGGCCGTCGCGCGGAGGCCAGCAGGCTCGAGTACTACCCTTCCCTCGAGGCCTTGCGGCAGGCACAGCGGGGACAACGCCCCACCGAGAGTGTGTCGTGGGCGATGACCGACGCGAGTGGACTGTGCTCGCTCGAAGCTCCGGCCAGCTGCAATGGGTTCCTGCTGCAAGTCAGCAAGAAGGGCTTCGCGCCGAGGTTCCTGTTCGATCCACCGCTGTCGGTCGGGAATCCGCTGCGTGTCGAGCTCACGGCCGGCGGCGTGCTCGCCGGCTCGCTCGAGACATATGACCAGCCGACGAGGCTGTTCCGGGTCAGGATCGATCACGCAGGCCCTCGCGAATTCGACGGCGAGGACATGTCCGCAATCCCGCTGCTGTCCGACGCCACGTTCCGCGTGCCGGCGCTGGCGCCTGGCGACTACGTCGTGCGCGTGCTGCGGCAGATGACGCCTGGGGTGCATGCCGCCAAGGACACCTACGTGCCGACGGAGCTCGCACGACGCGTGACGGTCCGCGCCCGCGAGACCACGGAGGTGCACCTCGACGTGCCGCCCTTCCGCGATGGCGGCCTGCTCGGCCAGCTGGTCGGGGACACGACGGCGCGCCGCGTGCAGCTCGTGTTCCTCGACGCCGCGAACGCGTCGCGTGAGATCCGCGTGGCCGCGGACGGCTCGTTCGCCGCCCAAGCGCTGCCGCCGGGCCGTTACCACGTCGCGGTGCACTCGCCGCTGCTGCCCGCCGTGCTCGCATCCGTGGTCGAGATCGCGCCCGGCGTCGCGCAGCCCTGCGAGTTCGCGTTCACGGCGAAGAAGCTCACGCTCCGGTTGCGCACACCCGAAGGAGAGCCAACCGTCGGGGACTTCGTGCTGCGCTGCGGCCCGTTGCAACGCGAAGTGCAGCTGCGGTCGAGCGAGCTGGTGCTCGATCCGGCGCCCGAGCTGGCGGTCGAGATCCGCGACAAGCGCGCAGCCGCATGGTCCCAGCCCGTCGTGATGCCCCGCGATCGCAGCGAGCACACCGCGGTCGTCGTCGTGAGACGGCAGCGGTGAGGCACTGCTTCGGTCTCGGCGCAAACACCGTCGCCACCCGGCAGCGCAGAGCACCGCGATCGACTAACGTCGCCGTGATGCTCGCCCGCATCCTGCTCACGTCGGTCCTCGGCGCCGCGTCGTTCGCGCAAGCGACGACCGTGCGCGTCGCGGACACCGGGAGCCTGCGCGAAGCGCTCGGCAAGGCCGGGCCTGGTGCGACGATCCTCGTGGCGCCGGGCGACTACGCGGGCTTCCACGCCGCGAACGTGCGCGGCACCGCGACGGCAAAGGTCGTCGTGCGCGCCGAGGATCCGGCGCGGCCGCCGCACTTCCAGGGCGCGATCCACCTGAGCGACGTCGAGCACTTCGAGCTCGACGGCCTCCTGCTGAGCGGCAGCCCGACGAACGGACTCAACGTCGACGACGGCGGCAGCTTCGCTTCGCCTTCCCGGCACGTCGTGCTGCGGCGGCTCACCGTGCGCGACGTCGGCGGGCGAGGCAACCACGACGCGATCAAGCTGTCGGGCGTCGACGACTTCCTGGTCGCCGACTGCACGATCGAGCGCTGGGGCCGTTCGGGCTCCGGCATCGACATGGTCGGTTGCCACCGCGGCGTGATCGAGGCCTGCACGTTGCGCGACCTCGAGCAAGGCAGCGCCGCGAACGGCGTGCAGATGAAGGGCGGCACGCGCGACGTCGTCGTACGGCGGTGCCGCTTCGAGCACGCCGGCCAGCGCGCGGTGCAGCTCGGCGGCTCGACGGGGCGAGAGTACTTCCGGCCGAAGGTCGAGGGCTTCGAGGCGAAGGACCTCGTCGTGGAAGGCTGCACGTTCGTCGGCTCGATGGCGCCGATCGCATTCGTCGGCTGCGATGGCGCGCGGGTGCACTTCAACACGATCTGGCTGCCTTCGAAGTGGGTGCTGCGCATCCTGCAGGAGACGCGTGATCCCGACTTCGTGCCGTGCCGCAACGGGGCGTTCACGGACAACGTGATCGCGATGCGCGGCATCGACGTCGCCGCGAACGTCGGCCCCGACACGGCCCCCGACACGTTCACCTTCGCGCGCAACTGGTGGTTCCGCATCGACGCACCCGACCGCAGCGTACAGCACCTGCCCAAAGCCGAGCAGGATCCCGCCGGCGGCCGCGATCCGAAGTTCGCCGACGCCGAACGCGGCGACCTGCGCCTTCTGCCGGACAGCCCCGCACGCGGTCGCGGCGCCGACGCGCTGCCACCACCCGCGCGTGGTAACACGACCGGGAAATGAAACCGGTTGCGGCGCCGGGCAACCGGCCCGCCGCTCGGCAAGATCCTGCCGTTGGCACCGGGGCGGGCCGCCGCAAGTTGCGTTGCGCCGCAACTTTGCGTCTGACATGGAATTACGCCAGGGTACGTGCTTTGCCAGAGCCGGACGCTACCCTTCGGCGCCCCAAAAAACCCTGCGCCCCCCTGCCGGCGCTTGCACCGCAAGTCAGAAACCATGATTCGAAACCTCACCAACCTCTCGGTCGCGGGACTGCTCGCCATGTCGGCGGCTGCCCAATGCGGCAACCTCGCTCCTGCCGCCAACTCCATCGGCAGCGGCGACGACTTCGTCTCCGCGCACTTCGCGCTCGCCGCCCCGTTCACGATGGCCGGCAGCGCCGGCACGACGACGTGGACGCACTTCGTCGCCTGCTCGAACGGCTGGATCGCGCTGACCGACGGCGTCACCGCCACGGGCATCCCGGCCAACACGAGCTACGGCAGCGTCGCCGCCAGCAGCACCTCGTCGCTCTACGGCCCGGCCGGCAGCAACCCGCGCCTCGCGCCGTTCTTCGGCGACCTCGACAGCGTCGCGCCCAACGGCCTCTCCTACGAGACGTCGGGCTCGCAGACGCGCGTCGTGTGGTCGAACGTCGTCGAGTACGGCAACACCGTGCAGAAGAGCTTCGAGGTCGTGATCGACTCGGCCACGGGCACCGTGAAGTACAGCTACAGCGCTGGCATGAACGTCCAGACGGTTCCCAGCTGGAGCCCGCTGAAGCACGTCGGCATCTCGCCGTCGAACGGCACCGCGGTCACCGCCGTCAACGTCGTCCCCGGCCCGGCGTCCGCCGCCTCCAGCGGCATGCACGAGTCCTTCGGCCTGCTCGGGTTCGACGTGGCCGGCCGTTCGATCACGTTCACGCCGAGCGGCGCGGGCTGGACCGAGAGCGTCACCTGCACCCAGCTGGCCGCGAGCCACACGAGCTACGGCGCTGGCTGCTACAACCTGAGCGACTCGGTCTACCAGAGCTGGGCGACCGCCGCTGCGGCAAGCCCGGTGCTGAGCAACACGGCGCTCACGTTCACGCCGGCAGGCAGCAACTACCTGGTCACGGCGGGCGGCTCGATGCTGCCGGTCGGCTCGGTGCAGGCTGTGCCGACGATCGTCGCCAACGCTGACGACACCGAGCAGGTGGTTCCGTTCACGGTCGGCTCGTTCCCCGGCTCGACCGGCCTCGCGGTCTGCTCGAACGGCTTCGTCTCGCTGGCTGCCGGCAACAGCACGACCTGGAACCAGACCGTCGCGCTGCTGCTGAACGGCTCGCAGACCTCGTTCCGCAGCGCCCACGACATGAACCCGACGATCTTGGGCAGCGGCCAGATCAAGTACGAGGAGTCGGCCTCGGTCACCATGGTCACCTGGGACGGCGTGTGGGACTACGGCGGCACCTCGGTCGCCGACGCCAACACGATCCAGATCCAGCTCTACCCCTCGGGCGTCGTGACGATCGTCTGGGGCTCGCTCTCGACGCTCGGCGCGAGCGGCATCGGCTACTACGTCGGCTACTCGCCGGCCGGCCCGTCGAACAACGCCGGCCCGACGAACTTCGCGACGCAGCTGCCGCACGTGACGTCGAGCTGGAACCTCTCGGCGATGACCCTGGCGGCCGCCCCGGCGCCGGTCTCGACGCCTGGCGGCGGCACGCTGGTGACCTACACCCAGTCCAACATCCCGGAGGCCGCCCCGTCCTCGGGTGTCTACCTCGGCATCACGATCATCAGCCTCGGCCAGGACGTGTCCGGCCTCGACCTGACGTTCCTCGGCATGCCGGGCTGCAAGCTGCACGTCGCGTCGCTCGACGTGATGAACACCTTCGTCGGCGCGACCAACAGCCTGACGACGACGTTCCAGATCCCGGCCGGCGTCGGCTACGGCACGCAGATCTTCGCGCAGTCGCTCGCGCTGATCGTCCCGAACAGCCTGCCGCACGGCCAGAACGCCTTCGGCGCGACGCTGTCGAACGGCCTCGCGAGCTTCATCAGCAGCTTCTGATCTGCCCACCGATCGGCGCCACCCGCTGACGGGTGCCGCTGCACGAGCCCTGTGACCCGACGGGTCCCAGGGCTCGTTTCGTTCCGGGTCCAGGTGCTGCGCCAGCTCGATCCCGAGGAAGTCGGGGCCGGCAACGGGTGCGGACGAATGGTCCTCGGCCCCGGCGATGCCGCCCGATCGCCGCGAACACACCGCGGACGTCGTGGTGCGACGGCGGTCCGGGTTCGTTCGCGCCGCGACACGATCCGGGCTGTCCGGATCGGCTCGTTGCAGCCGCTACTTGCGGTGCAGTCATGGCTTCCGCGCAGGCGTATTCCTGGCGGCACAAACTCGCGCCGGGACCGCAGCATCGCAGCAGATCCCACGCGGCGAGAGAGGCCTGCCGCGGCAGCACGCGATGGGTCCAGAGCCCGGATGGTATGCTCCGTGGCCCTCCCGAAAGATCCCCATGACGGCCAAACCGCTGCTCTCCGTGTGCATCCCTGCGCGCAACGAAGAGCAGAACATCACCCGGTCGATCGACACGATCCACGCCGAGCTGGACGCCGCGGGGGTCCCGCACGAGTTCGTGATCGCGAACGACAACAGCACAGACGGCACCGAGCGCGTCGTGCGCGAAAAGATGCAGCAGGGCTGCCCGATCCGCCTGATCAACCGCCGGCCGCCGGGCGGCTTCGGTCGCGCGATCCGATCGTGCCTCGACCATTTCCGCGGCGAGATCGTCGTGGTCGTGATGGCCGACCTGTCCGACGACCCGAAGGACATCGTCCGCTACTACGACAAGATCAACGAGGGCTTCGACGCTGTGTTCGGCTCGCGCTTCATGAAGGGCAGCGTCGTGAAGGACTACCCGCGCGTGAAGCTGCTCGCGAACCGGTTCGGCAACAAGCTGATCCAGCTGCTGTTCTGGACCGAGCACAACGACATGACGAACGCGTTCAAGGCCTACCGCGCCGACGCGATCCAGTCGCTGCTGCCGCTCTACGCGTCGCACTTCAACCTGACGATCGAGATCTCGCTCGGCCTGCTGATCCGGAAGTTCCGCGTCGCGAGCATGCCGATCAACTGGTACGGCCGCACCTGGGGCTCGGCCAAGTTCAACATCCGCACGCTCGGCCGTCGCTACTTCGCGACGATCATGAAGGCGTGGGCGGAGCGCCGCTTCATCCACGACGACCTGATGGCCGAGCACGGCAAGAAGCTCGACCGCATCCACCACGTGCACGGCGTCGAGGACGAGGTCTTCACCAACATCACCGATGCAGAAGCTTCTGATAACCGGGGGAGCAGGATTCGTCGGCTCGAACCTGGCGCTCCGGTTCAAGCAAAGTCGGCCGGCGGCTGAAGTCATCGCCTTCGACAACCTGCGGCGCCGCGGGTCGGAGCTGATCCTGTCGCGCCTGCGCCGGGGTGGTGTCTCGTTCGTGCACGGCGACGTGCGCGTGCGCGAGGACCTGCTGGCTGTCGGTCAGGTCGACCTCGTCGTCGACTGCGCCGCGGAGCCCTCGGTGCTCGCCGGGCGCGACGGGTCACCGGACTACGTGATCCAGACGAACCTCGTCGGCACCGTGAACTGCCTCGAGCTCGCGCGCCGCTGCGGTGCCGACGTGATGTTCCTCTCGACGAGCCGCGTCTACCCGTCGGCCCCGATCAACCGGCTCGAGTACCGCGAGGCCGAGACGCGCTTCCAGATGCTGCCGGGGCAGAGTGTGCAGGGCGCCTCGGAGCACGGCCTCGCCGAGGACTTCCCGCTCGAGGGTTCGCGTTCGCTCTACGGCGCGTCGAAGCTCGCCTCCGAGCTGCTGCTCGAGGAGTACCGCGAGGCCTACGGCGTGCGCGCGATCGTGAACCGCTGCGGCGTGCTGACCGGACCCTGGCAGATGGGCAAGGTCGACCAGGGCGTCGTCGTGCTGTGGGTCGCGAAGCACCTCTACCGCGGCGCACTCTCGTACATCGGCTTCGGCGGCACCGGCAAGCAGGTGCGGGACATCCTGCACGTGCAGGACCTCTACGACCTGCTCGAGATCCAGCTCGGCCGCATCGGCGAGTTCGACGGCTCCTGCTTCAACGTCGGCGGCGGCGCCGCGATCAGCGTCTCGCTGCAGGAGCTGACCGCGCTGTGCCGCAAGCACACGGGCAACACGATCGCGATCAGCGCCGTGCCCGAGACGAGGCCGCAGGACCTGATCTGCTACCTCAGCGACTGCCGGAAGGTTCAGGCGCGCACCGGCTGGCGCCCGCGCCGCTCGCCGGAGAGCATCATCGAGGAGATCGCGCGCTGGATCACCGACCACCGCGCCGAGCTCGAGCCCATTCTGGCCTGAACCTCCCGAGCGCACCCCCGAGCGCCCACCGAGCCGCATCCCCCGAAAACCTGCATGGACATCGCCATCGTCACTGGAGCCGCCGGCCTGATCGGCGCCGAATCGGTCCGCCACTTCGCCGGCCTCGGCCTGCGGGTCGTGGGCATCGACAACGACATGCGCCGTTACTTCTTCGGCGAGGGCGCCTCGACCGACTGGAGCCGGCGCCAGCTCGAGACCAGGGTCGGCGGTTACGTGCACCACTCGGCCGACATCCGCGACGCCACGGCGATCGAGGCACTGTTCGCGCAGTACGGCAAGGACGTGAAGCTGATCATCCACTGCGCGTCGCAGCCCTCGCACGACTGGGCCGCGCGCGAGCCGATGACGGACTTCAGTGTCAACGCGACCGGCACGCTGGTCCTGCTCGAGGCGGCTCGCAAGTTCTGCGACAAGGCCGTGTTCATCTTCACGTCGACGAACAAGGTCTACGGCGACACGCCGAACAACCTGCCGCTCGTCGAGCAGGAGAAGCGCTGGGAGGTCGCGAAGGACCACGCCTACCACGCGCACGGCATCGACGAGAGCATGAGCATCGACCAGACCAAGCACTCGCTGTTCGGCGCCTCGAAGGTCGCGGCCGACGTGATGGTGCAGGAGTACGGTCGCTACTTCGGCATGTTCACGGGCGTGTTCCGCGGCGGCTGCCTGACCGGGCCGGGCCACTCGGGCGCCGAGCTGCACGGGTTCCTGTCGTACCTGATGCAGTGCGCTCGCAGCGGCAAGCACTACACGGTGTTCGGCTACCGCGGCAAGCAGGTGCGCGACAACATCCACTGCCACGACCTCGTCACGGCCTTCGAGCACTTCTGGCGCAAGCCGCGCGTCGCCGAGGTCTACAACATCGGCGGCAGCCGGTTCGCGAACTGCTCGATGCTCGAGGCGATCGCGATGTGCGAGCGCATCACTGGCAGGAAGATGAGCTGGAGCTACAGCGAGCAGAACCGCATCGGCGACCACATCTGGTGGATCTCCGACGTGCGGCGTTTCCAGCAGCACTACCCGGGCTGGAAGTACCGCTACGGCCTCGAGGAGACGCTCGTGCAGATCCACGACGAGCTGGCCCGCCGCGCCGCCGCCGCCGGTTGATCGCGGACGACGGTCACGGCCGCAGCCGCAGCGTGACGTCGCGCGTGCCGACCGAGAACGGGTACTCGCGCACGGTCCCGCCGCGGTCGATCTCGGCGCGGTAGTCGCCGGCCGGCAGCCACGCGGCCCAGCGCTGCGTGAGGCGTTCGTCGCGGCCGCGCACGCGCCGGTCGCCGCGGAAGACCACGACGCACGCGTTGCCGTCCTCGCGGCCCGAGGCATGGCACGCGCGCACGTCGACGAATGCACGCCGCTGCACGACGAGCCGGATCGCCTGCAGTGGGTCTCTCTGCACGTTCAGGGCAACCGGCGGCAGCGGTTCGAACGGCAGGAACGACAAGGCACCGTCGACCTCGCCGTCCGCGAGGCGCAGCTCGGCGGGGCCGAGCGGCACGCGCAGGAATGCGAGCGAAGTCTCCTTGTGCAGCGCGCAAGGTCGCACCTGCCCGTTGGCGAGCAGCGACGGCACCAGCTCGGGCGCGACCGACACACGATGGCCGGCCGCGTCGCGCAGCACGAGATGGACCGGGGCACCGGGGCGCGCGACGAACTCGAGCCGTTGCGGCGGCGAACCGGGTTCGACGACGACCTGCTGCTCCGGCATCGCGGCCAGCCTCTCGCCGTGCACGTGCACGCGCCAGCGGCCCGCGGGCAGCCACAGCCGGTTCCAGACTCCGAGGCTCGCCTCCTTCGCGAAGTACGCGCCGCGGCCTCCGCCGCTCGGCACGAGGTTCACGTCGATCCCGATCGGCTCCTTCGGTGTCCCGGCCTCGTCGCGAACGAGCACGTCGCACGGCGTGCCGCCGACCTCGTGGCGCCACGCGAGCGCCGGCGTCCCGGCCGGCACGACGAGCGCATGGTGCGAGAACCAGAAGTCCTCGCCATGGCACCACTCCGCGCCGATACGCAGCTCGTAGTTGCCGGGGTGCAGCAGGCAGCGGATCGGATCCTCTCCCTGCCGGTGCACGAACAGCTGGTGGCCCGCGCGGTAGAACGCGACCAGGTGGCCGTTCGCGAGCGCACCCTCCTGCCACAGCGTGCCGGTCACGACGGCGACGTCGGACGGCAGTCGCAGCTCGACTTCACGGGCTTCGCCCGGCTCGAGCTCCAGCGCCGCTTCGACCTCCTGCCTGTCCGCGCACCGCAGCAGGTACTCGCCGGGCGCGAGGTCCTCGAACGCGAAGTGCCCATCCGCGTCGGTCGTGGAGCCGGCCAGCTCGTGCTGCGCGGGCCCGCGATGCGCGCCGATCACGAAGTCGCTGCCGGTCCTGCTCGCGGAGTCGTGCGGCGGCGGCCATGGCTTCAGCGGCCGCCGCTTCAAGAGCGTGACCATGAAGTCCTCCACGGGTCCGCCACCTGCATCACGCAGCGTGCCATGCAGACGCGCCAGCCCGGGCTTGCGCTGCGCGGCCGGCGCCGCATCGACCGGCGCAGCCGGTGCGGTGGCAGCCGCCGTCCCGACCTCGGATCCTGCCGCCGCGGGCGCACTCGCTGCCGTCGCCGGCGCCGGCGCCGCCGGGGTGCGCGTGGCGACGAACCAGATCGCGAGTCCGAGCAGCCCCACCACGGCGGCGATGGCGAGCGCACCCTGGCGTTCCCGGCGAGAGGTCATGGCGACCGCCAACGCGCAGGTTCGACGAAGGCTCCGCGATGCGCTGCGACGGATCCCTCGCGCTGCCGGACCAGACGATTCATCGCGCCGCCGAGAAGTATGCTCGCGGGCCGTCGCCACCGGGTGACGCATGCGAACCGTTCATGGCTGTCCAAGACGACGCACCACGCCCCGCTGCACTCACGCGCATCCTGTGTGACCCGAAGGCCTGGTGCGCGGCGGTGGGCGTGTTGGCGGCGGGCATGGTCGCATGGTGCACGCTGGCGCACGTCGTCTACGTGTACCACCCGCTGCCCTGGTGTGACTACTGGGACTTCGTCTGCCTGCTGCCGCACTACCTGTCGCCCGACTTCCGCCTGACGGATCTCTGGGCCCAGCACAACGAGCACCGGATCCTGTTCCCGCGCCTCGTGTTCCTCGCCGACGCGCTCTGGTTCGGCGCGAACGGCGTGCTCAACGTGCTCGTGTCGTGCCTGATCCATTGCGGGCACGCCGCACTGATGGCGGTCGCGGTCGCCGCCGCGATGCCGCGCGGCCCGACCCTCGTCGTGGCGGCAGCGGCCGTCGTCGCCAGCCTCATGTTCGCCAGCCAGTCGGTGAACCTGTGGTGGACGTTCCAGGTGCAGTTCGTGCTGGTCTACCTCGCGGTCACCGCAGCGCTGCACCAGCTCGCGCGGCCGCAGCCGGGCTGGTGGCGGCTGCTCGCGGCCGTGCTGCTCGGGTGTGACCGTTAGGGAGCTGATGGTCTGCGCGGAGCCGACCAGGCGCGACGTCATGCTGCGTGCCAGGAGCCGGCGAGCGACGGGGTGGACGCTCGCGGAGGGCTCGGAGAAAAGAGAGGGCTCGCCCCCGCAGTCCTCGACCACGAGAGCCATGCGATCCCATCCGCTGCTCGTTCCGCTGCTGTTCGCCACGACCGTCCCGAGCACGGCGCAGACCACCTGGACCGTGAACTCGGCCGGCGGCGCGCAGTTCACCGCGATCCAACCGGCGATCACCGCTGCGGCGCCGGGCGATCGCATCGAAGTGCAGGGCGCGGGCCCCTACGGCGCGTTCGTCGTCGACCGCGGCGTCGAGGTCGAAGCGCTGGTCGGCGCGCTGTGCGGCACGATCGAGGTCGTCGGCGTGCCGGCAGGGCAGGCGGTGCGCGTCTCGGGCCTCGTCGTCCACCACCAGGTCCAGGGCCGCGTGTCGGTGCGCAACTGTGGGGGCAACGTGCTGCTCGCGGGCATCGCGAGCTCGGGCACCGCGAGCGTGCCGGGCGGCGCGCAGCCGGGGCTCGAAGTGCTCGATTCACCGTCGGTGCTGGTCGACCACGGCGACTTCCACGGCCAGACCGACCCGATCAGCGGCGCACCGGGAGCGCTGATCACGAACTCGCAGGTCGCGTTCGTCAGTGGTTCCCTCTACGGCGGCGCGCTGGCGTCGGCGAGTCCGGCCGCCGGCGACACGGGCCGTGCCGGTGCCTCGATCGTGAACAGCCACGTGACGATGACCGGCGCCACGGTGCGCGGCGGTCAGGGCACGAGCGGCACCTCGGTCGGCGGCAACGGCGGCGACGCGATCCACGTGCTGAGCGGCGTCGCGATCGTCAGCGGCTTCAGCCAGCTGCGCGGCGGATTCGGCGGCATCGGCCCCACCGCGGGGCAGCAGGGCTTCGCGGCGCGCGGCAACGTGCGCCTGACGTCCGAGACGTTCCTGATCGGCTCGACGACGGGCACGACGACGCTGCCGCAGCGACCCGTGATCCACACGAACGGCGGCGTGATGATCGGCAGCACGCT
Source organism: Planctomycetota bacterium (assembly GCA_036376355.1). GTDB lineage: Bacteria > Planctomycetota > UBA1135 > UBA1135 > UBA2386 > DASVAL01. The sequence goes on along the minus strand of DASVAL010000074.1, from coordinate 6,819 downwards.
GACCTGGGACGTCGCGGGCAGTCCCGGACAGCTCCTCGTGCTGGCACTCGATCTCGACTGGCGCTACACGCCGCTGCCGCCGTTCGACGGCGCGCTGATCCTGACCGCGAACGCCGTGCTGGCGGCGGCGATGGTGCTCGACGCGCAAGGCAACGGCAGCCACTCGCTGCCGATCCCGAACGTGCCGGCGCTGCGCCACCTCGACCTGTTCGCGCAGGGCCTCGCGTTCGTCGGCCCGGCACTGGTGCTGACTGGCGGCACCGCGACGCACACGCTGTGACGGCGGCTCATTGGATCACGACGTCGGCCCAGAACGCGAAATCCCACCGCGTGTCGCCCGCCGGTCCCGGCAGTGTTTCGAGCACGAGCTCGCCGCCGAGGTGGTCCTGCAGCACCAGATCGAGCGACTGGAAGCCCCGGTCGTCCGGTGCGTTCTTCGGATCGAGGTGGCGGCGGAACAGCTCGCGCTCACCCTCGCCGGCGACGAGCAGCAAGGCGCGAAACGTGACGCCGTCCGTCGCGCCGTCGCCCGTCCAGGCGACCTCGCTGATGCCGAATCGCGCCGTGATGCGGCTCCGCCCCGCCGGCAGCGCGAACACGATGCGCATCGGCGCTTCCGCGAGCATCGCTGGCCGATCTGCCACGCGGTAGCCCCACGAGCTGCGTTCGGGTTCGATGCGGATCGGCGCCGTCGAGAACATCGGAAACACGATCCGCGCGAGGTCCGCACGCTGCCGTTGGTCGAGTCCATCGAGTCCAGGCAGCAGCGCATCGTTGCGACGCATGCGGTAGCCGAACTCGCCTTCGATCCACCTCAGGCCGCCCTGCCAGCAGCTCACGCGGAAGGCCGCGACGCGCTCGCCATTGCCGAGGTAGGCAGCGACCAGCGCCTGGTTGCTGTCGACCAGCGGATCGACGACGAACGGCGCCTGCACGAGGCAGGGGGAGATCGAGTACCTGCGCTCGTCGCCGCTGCGCAGACGCACGTCGAGCCAGATCGAAGGTGGTCGCAGCAGGAAGCCGCGCAGGCGCCCGGCGAGGCGCAGGCCGATGTCGAGCTCGAGCTCGTGCAGGCGACCGTCCGCCGGCACGTCGATCCAATCCGCGAAGCGGCCCCGGCCCTCGGTGGCTGCGCCCGGCGCCGGCAGCCCCGCGGCGACCGAAGCACGTCGTTGCACCAGCAGGAAGCCGCGCTCCTCGAGCACGGGCACGTAGTGGAACAGCAGCGCGCGCCAGGCGCCGCTGTCTTCTGCCGTCGGGAAGTGCATGTCGATCGGCTGCACCTTGACGAGCACGAAGTCGGGCGCCGATGCACTCGCGTAGAAGTCACCGTTCATGCGCTGCAGGAACGGCGTGTAGGACGAGTAGCTCTGGATGACCGGACGGTGCCGGACCTGCAGGTCGTTCAGGAACAGCACCCCCTGTTCGAAGCTCACGACGTCCACGGTGCCGCTGCCGACGCGCGCGCGAACGGCAGGCAGCGCCTCGGTCGTGCGCATCTCGCTCGTCTGCACCTCGAGCGCCCGGCGCTTCTCGAGCGGCGAAACGAGCCATTGCAGGTTCTCCCGGGCCTTGAACTGCCAGTGCGCCAGGGAGACCGGCATGCCCAGGGAGTCCAGGATCGCGAGGCCCGCGAACGAGAGGCCGACCGTCGTGACCGCGGCGGCGCGCTGCAACCGCACACGTCCACTGGTCGCGGCTCGCGGCACCAGGAACGGCGCGAGCGCGGTCGCCGTGAACAGGATCAGCATGTGCCCTTCGTCCTGTCGCACGAAGCCCGACTTCCACGCCAGGAACATCACGGCGCCGAGGGCCGCGGACGCGCATGCAACCGGCGCCTGGATCCTGCGCGTGCACAGGACGGCGCCGCAGCCGACGACCAGCAGCAGCATCGCAGCCGCGCCGATCACCATCGGCAACGTGGGCCCCTGGCGCGCCATCGTCTGCCCGTACCCCGACGTGATCTCGAGCGACGCAGTCAAGTAGGCGGGCAGGTTGCCGATCTGCTGGCCTGCCGCGATCCACACGACCGCCAGCGCACAGCAGTGACCGATCAGCAGTGCAGCAGTCGGCTTCCACGCTCGCCGGGCGACGAGGGATGCCGCGATCGCGGCGACACAGGTCGCACCGAGCAGCAACAGCGTGAACTTCGCGGCGGAGAGGACGGCGATCACTGCCGTCGCGGCGGCGATGCGCACCGGCTGACCTCGTCGCGGATCGATCGCTCCGATCGTCAACGCCGCGATCGTCAGCAGCCAGCCCGTGTCCTGCAGGAAAGGTGCCACCGCCACGAGGATCAGCACGAACGCGACCTGCTCTGCGCGATGCCCGAGCCGCCGCAGCACGAGCAACAGCGACACCGCCATGACGGCTTTGCCGAACAGCTCCGTCAGGAGACGCAGCGTGTGCAGGTGTGGATCGAACGGCGGGTGCGGGGAGAACAGGTAGGCGAGCGGACCGTACGTGAACACGGAGTCGCGGCCCGACTGGAGCCCGCTGCGGAGATCGTGCGCCAGCAGCGTGTTCCACGAATCGTCGATGTTCGTTCCGATCGGCCGCGCGGGCAGGGTCAGCAGCATGAGCCACAGCAAGAGGCCCGCGGCGGCGACCAGCGCGATCGTCGTGGGCCGCAGGCCGGACGGCGTTCCGACCATGCGGTCGACTTCCGCGTCGCGCGACCGGTGGCCATCGAGCAGGGACATCCAAGCCGTGCATATCCGCGACCGGAAGGTGCGGCAAGAGCGCCACCGCGTGCGCGTCAGCGTTGCTCGTTCTCCCAGTGCGGCGGGCCGATCGCGCACCATTGGCCCCAGCCGCGGAACGCGCCTCACGGGCCGCGCACGATCATCGGCACTGGCCGGCTGAGCTGGCGCGGTCCCTGCTTCGGTTCGACGAGGATCACGTGCCAGCACAAGAGGCCGGCATCAACCTGCAGCGCCGGCGCCGGCAGGTCGACGACCGCGCATCCCTTTGCATCGAGCTGGCCGCGATACGGAGGCCCGGACTGCACCGTGGTCCCCATGTACTCGTCGGGGATCAGCGGGAAGCCCACGCCGTAGACCTCGACCGGCGGCTGCAGGCCGGCCTTCGATCCGATCACCGCGAACGCGGCGCCGCCGCAGGCCTCGCCGGCGTCGATCGCGATGCGCTGCGCGCCGCCGGCGTCGATCGTCGTCGCTGCCGCCTTCGCGAACTCGGGCGCCGCCGGAAACAACCCCGCGCGCACGGCCGTGAGTGCGAACCACGCGCCGGACTCGCTGCCCGGATGCCAGATGTCGTCGGGGCCCTGCACGATCCTGACCTTCGCCTTGCGCAGCTCTTCGCTCGCCGGCAGCAGGTCGACCGCGAACGTGCCGAGCTCACCGAGCATCTTCAGCTCGCGCTCGCGGGACGCCGTCTGGTGCGTGTTCCAATACGTCGGGTCCGACAGGATCGGGAGCAGCAGGATGTCGAGGCGCGCACCGCGGCTCACGAGATCGTCGCGCAATCGGCGCAGCGCCGCAGCCACGTCGTCGGCGAGGTCGAGATAGTGCGCGTCGCCCATGTAGTCGCGATAGCCGGCGCTGAACCAGAGCCGGTAGAGCGCGCTCCACCGATACAGGGGGGCGCTCAGCGCCTGCAGGTTGTGCGGATTGCAGATGCGCATCGTGCCACCCGCGTCGCGCAGGCACGTCGTCGTCACGGTCAGGTCGTTGTTGTGCAGCGTCAGCACGACCTGGTCCGGCGCGAGCTGGCGCTGGTGGCGGAAGTAGAGCTCGACGCTCTGGACCGGGTTCGCGCCCTCGTAGCCCGCGTTCAGGAACTCGACCGCTCCGCCGCGCCAGAGTGCGCGCAGCGGCAGCACGATCTGGCGGCGCGCCGTCACCGAGTCGCCGAGGAACAGCACGCGGTGCGTGCCGGCGGGTTTCACGACGATCGGCGTCGGCGCCTCCTCGCGCAACAGGCCGAATTCATCGTGGCTGCGGCCGCCGAGCAGCGGGACGTGGCCAAGCTCCTCGTCCGGCTGCAGGCAGTCGGACGCGATCGTCGCCTGCGTGACGAAGAAGTCGAGCCGCTCTTCGTCGAGCCACCGCCCGGGTGGCACGACGAGCCGCACGACGAGCTCGGCGAGCAGCAGCGACACGAGCGCTGCAACACCACCGAGCAGGAGCCGTCGCGAACGGCGGGACGGGCGGACGGAGGACGGCATTTGCTGTGCGGATCCTAGCCTCGCCGGTCGCCTTGGCCACCGCCGCGCGTCGAAGGCCACGAGGTCGCAACCCGGCGCGGGTCAGCGCGGCGCGCGGCGTGCGGCTGCATCGACCGCCATGTCGCGCAGCACCGGCACGTCGGCATCGGTCATGCCGGGGCGTCCGAGCAGGTCGGCGACAGCGGCGCGTTCGTCCACGGTGCCGGATTCGAAGCGGCGCAACAACGCGAAGGTCAGGTCGCGCGTGCGCAGGCCGTAGTCCGGCCGCGCCGCGAAGCTGTGCTCCCACCACTTCCACAGCGCCGGGGCGCGGTCAGCGGCCGGCCGGCTCCGCGCATCGATCACGATCGTGCGCGCGGCGCCGTCCCACTGTTTGCCGTGGCACATCAGGAACGTCAGCGGCCAGGCGATCTCGCGCGCACGATGCGACGCCGCGAGCTCTTCGACCGCGGGCCAGTCCTCGGCCCGAGCCGTCGACGCGAAGCGCAGCAGCACGACGCACGCCGCGAGATCCGACGGCGGCAGGGTGTCCGGCGACAGCTGCGCCGCGTCGAGCAGCACGCGGTCGGCCTCGGTCAGCGACGGCGCTGGGTCCGCGCTGCGCACGGACTCCAGCTCCGCGGCGAGCGTGTCGACGCGTTCGTTCGCGCCCGACCGCGTCGGCGTCGAGCAGGCGAGCATGGCAACGGCGAATACGGCGAAGTGCGGCAGGGTGCGCATGGTGGGACCGCGACGATGACGCCTCGCGGTGCCGCGGGCAAGTGCGGGCTGCTGCACCTCACTCGCGAGGCGAGCCCGAGGCGGATCGTGCGCCCTTGCCCGGAGCCTTCGCACGGCTGCCGACGAATGCCGCGAGGTGCTCGCCGGTCAGCGTCGACTTCGCCGCGACGAGGTCGGCCGGGGTGCCTTCGAACACGATGCGTCCACCGTCGTGGCCCGCGCCGGGTCCGAGGTCGATGATCCAGTCGGCGTGCGCCATCACGGACAGGTGGTGCTCGATGACGACGACCGATCTGCCCGAGTCGACGAGGCGGTCCAGCAGCGCGAGCAGCTGCTGCAGGTCGGCGAGGTGCAGCCCCGTCGTCGGCTCGTCGAGCACGTAGACGCTGCCGTCTTCGCCCATCTGCGTCGCGAGCTTGAGCCGCTGGCGTTCGCCGCCCGACAGCGTGGTCAATGGCTGTCCGAGCCGCAGGTAGCCGAGCCCGACGTCGGCCAACCGTTGCAGGATCGCCTGCGCGGCCGGCGTCTGCGCCTGGCCCTTGCCGAAGAAGCCGAGTGCGTCCTCGACCGGGAGATCGAGCACCTCGGCGATGTTCAGCTTGCCGAGCCGGTACGCCAGCACCGACGCCTCGAAGCGGCGGCCCTCGCACTGCTCGCAGACCGTCGTCACCCCGGCCATCATCCCGAGGTCCGTGTAGATCACGCCGGCACCGTTGCAGGCCGGACAGGCGCCCTCGGAGTTCGCGCTGAACAATGCCGGCTTGACGCCGTTCTGCTTCGCGAACGCGTTGCGGATCGGATCGAACAGGCCCGTGTAGGTCGCCGGGTTGCTGCGCCTTGAGCCGCGGATCGCGGTCTGGTCGACCGACACGACTCCACATCGCCCGCACACCGAGCCGTGGACCAGCGAGCTCTTGCCCGACCCGGCCACGCCGGTCACGACGACGAGCACGCCGAGCGGGATGTCGACGTCGACGTTCTGCAGGTTGTGCGTTCGCGCGCCGCGCACCTTCATCACACCGGACGGCTTGCGCACCGACGGCTTCAGCGACGCGCGGTCGCTCAGGTGACGACCCGTCAGCGTGCCGCTCTGCCGCAGCCCGTCGACGGTGCCCTCGAAGACGACCACGCCGCCTGCCGCGCCGGCGCCGGGCCCGAGGTCGACGACGTGGTCGGCGATCGCGATGACCTCGGGCTTGTGCTCGACGACGAGGACCGTGTTGCCCTTGTCGCGCAGGCGCAGCAGCAGCTCGTTCATGCGCTGGATGTCGTGCGGGTGCAGCCCGATCGTCGGCTCGTCGAAGACGTAGGTCACGTCGGTCAGCGACGACCCGAGGTGACGGATCATCTTCGTGCGCTGCGCCTCACCACCGGACAGCGTGCCGGACGGCCGGTCGAGGCTCAGGTAGCCGAGCCCGATCTCGACGAACGACTCGAGCGTGTGCAGCAGCGCGTCGCGCAGCGGCACGACCGACGGCTCGTCGAGACCGCGCACCCACGCGGCCAGCTCGTCGATCTGCATCGCGCAGGCGCCGGCGATGTCGATGCCCTTGATCTTCGAGGAGCGCGCCAACGCGCTGAGCCGCGTGCCGTCGCACTCGGGACACTTCGCGAACGTGACCGCGCGCTCGACGAACGCGCGGATGTGCGGCTGCATCGCGTCGACGTCCTTCGACAGGAACGACTTCTGGATGCGCGGCACCAGCCCCTCGTAGGTGAGGTTCACGCCGCCCACCTTCACCTTCCGCGGCTCGCCGTGGAGGAGCTCCTCGCGCTCCTTCTTGGTGAACTTCTTGATCGGCTTGTCGAGATCGAGGACCGCCCCGAAGATCTTCACGTACCAGCCGTCGGCCGTGTACCCCGGAATCGTCAGCGCGCCGTCGTTGAGCGACTTCGACTCGTCGAGGAGC
>DASVAL010000085.1:0-4917 GCA_036376355.1 Planctomycetota bacterium | reverse complement strand
TCGGCGATCTGGTCCTCGTCGGGCAACTCGCCGAACCACTGGAAGATCTCGTACGCCTCCCGCAGCACCCGGCGGCGGATGGGGGCCACGGAGATCGCGCGACGCACCTGTCCGATGCGCTTGTCACGAGTGCGCATCACTGTAAGCGCCCGCTCCACCCACCCTGCGACTTGCAGCGGTGCGGCCTTGCAGTGCGGGCGGCCAAGGATCAGGCCGAGGCGGCGTAGGTCCGAGCAGCTTTCCAGATCCGCGGCGTGAGCGTCGTCGGGTCGACACCCTCGGCAATGCGCTGCAGCACGTCCTTGAGGTAGGCCCACGGCTCAATGCCGAGCAGGCCACACGTGCAGATCAGCGAGTAGATCGCGGCGGCGCGCTGCCCGCCCTCGTCGGAGCCGGCGAACAGCCAGTTTTTCCGGCCGACTGCCACGCAGCGCATCTGGCGCTCGACACGATTGTTGTCGATCGCGATGCGGCCGTCGTCGAGGAAGCGCGTCAGCGCACCCCACTGGCGCAGGAAGTAACCGACTGCCTTGCCGAGGAAGCTCTTCGGCCGCACGGTCCGCTGCAGTTCGACGAGCCACGGCTTCATCGCTTCGAGGACAGGCTTCGACTCGGCCTGGCGCAGCTTCCGGCGCGCATCGGGACCGAGCTCGCGGTCCTTCGCGTCGCGCTCAACGGTATACAGTCGCCGGATTGCAGCGAGCGCGTGACCGGTGTTGACGCTGTCTTCCTGCTCGGCCTTCACGAAGCCGCGACGTCCGTGCGCCATGCAACCCGCTTCGACCATGCGGCCGCCGACGAACAGGTGGTCGTAGCCGGAGTAGGCGTCTGCCTGCAGGATGCCGCGGTAGTCGCCGAGGAACCGGTGTGGTCCATCGCGGCCACGCCCCGGTGTGAAGTCGAACACGACCTCGTCACGGTCGCCGACATAGGCCCACAGAAAACCGCGCCGCCGTCCTTCCGGGTGCGTGCGGTCGAGCACCAACACTGGCGTGTCATCGCTCTGCACGACCGCGGACTCGAGTACCGAGACGCGCATCGCGGCCACGACCGGCGCCAGCAGGCCGACGGCGTCCTTGACCCAGTCACACAGCGTCGACTCGGGGATCTCGGCGCCGTGTCGCGCCAGGATGCAGCTCTGGCGGTGGAGCGGCAGGTGGTCCTTGTACTTCGCGACCAGCACGTGTGCGATCAGGCCGGCCGTCGCCATGCCCTTCTCGATCGGATGCACGGGCAGCGGTGCTGTCCGCACTCCACACTCCTCGTGCTTCTTGCAGGCGTACTTCGGCCGCACGGTTTCGATCACCTTCAGCACGGCCGGCGTGAAGTCGATCCGCTCGGAAACCTCCTTGCCGATCTCCTGCATCGCCGCGCCGCAGCACGGGCACAGACGATCCTTCTCCGGCACGTCGAGCACGACGGTTTCGCGCGGCAGGTCTTTGCTGATCCGCGTCGCTCCGCGCTTCTTGCGCGTGTAGGTGATCGTCTCGTACTCGTCGTCCTCGGCTTCGTCGACGTGCGGTGGCGGCGGCTCGGCAGGCTCGTCGCCGGGGAAAGGCAGCAGGGGATGGTCGCCGGTCCTGCGTTCAGCCTTCTTGCCGTAGATCTGGTGCAGCAGCACCTCGACCTTGTGTGCGAGCGCGGCGTTGCGTGACGACAGATCTGCGTTCGTCGACGAGAGTGCTGCGTTGCTCGCTTCGAGTTCTGCCACTCGCGCGCGCAGTTGTTCCACCTCGTTGTCGCCCACCGCCGTCACTGCACCACATACGCATGCACTGCAGCGCGGTGGGTTTCTTTTCACGAAGTGCGCGCATACCAGCGCCGGCGAGTCGCGCGCTGCAGATCGAGACCACCCAGCAACGCTGCGAGATCGGACGACGACAGTTCGACCTGCTTCTGCTCGCTGGCTTCGGGCAACGGCCAGGCGAACGTGCCGCGCTCGAGTCGCTTGTGCAGCAGCCAGAAGCCCGACTGCTCCCAGTACAGGATCTTGATGCGGTCGCGACGCCGGTTGCAGAACACGAACAGGTGCCCGCTCATCGGCTCGTGCTCGAGGACCTCCTTGGTCACCGCCGCGAGCCCGTCGATCGACTTCCGCATGTCCGTCGCGCCGCGCGCCAGGTAGACGCGCACCGACGTCGGCAGGCTCAGCATCGCAGCACCTGCAGCAAGCGACGCAGATCCGACTCGGCGAAGCCGCGCGGGATCCGCAACGTCATCTCACCGAACTGCAGCTCGAACGAATCGCCTCGCGAGTCAGTTGGCTCCCGACGATCCACCACGGTTACGGGCACCAGGTCGCCATCCCGCTGGCGCAGCCGGCTCCGCCACCAGTACAGCGTCATTGCGTTGACACCGCGCGCCGCCGCGAACTCGCGCACCGTCTGTCCACTTCGCCTCTGTGCCGCGATCAGCTCCCGCCACTTCGCTTCTGCTGTTGTCATGCCGCGAATCGTGGCAATCGCGAGCGGCCGGCCCAGATGGGTCTACCGGGCGCTTACGTGACGCTTGCGTCTCGTCACCCCGACCGCATTTCCGCCGTCGCCCGCGCGATCTCTGCGTCCGCAGCCGAGGCGTACCGCTCCTCGATGTTCTTCGCCATCGCCGTGGCGCAAATGGTCGCGAGGTCTCGCGGAAGCCGTGGATTGAGACGCCGAAGCGGCGGAGGATCCGTCTGTTGAATGTTGATGCGCACTTCAAATGCAGTTTCTCCGCGATACGGCAGCTGGAGCGTCAAGAGCTCGAACATGACGACGCCCAAAGAGTAGACGTCCGTGCGATGGTCCACTCGGATCGCTGCGAGCCTGGCCTGCTCGGGGCTCATGTACTGAGCCGTGCCAATGATCTCGTCGGTCTTGGTCAGCCCGTCTACCTTGTCCTCCCGTGCGATGCCGAAGTCGACCACTTTGGGCGAGCCGTCGGGCTGCAACAGGATGTTGGCGGGCTTGATGTCGCGATGGATGATGCCGGCGCGGTGCGCCGTTGCGAGGGCGCCGGCGATTCGCTGGCACAAGCGCGCTACGGCGGCGACGTAACGAGGGTGATCGTGACGCGGAAGTACCGTCTGCGGCCCGCCGGGCTTTGGCTCCTCGCGTTGCAGGCGCAGCTCCTTCGCTAGGTCGTGCCCAGGCACCAGCTCCATCGCAAACCAATGCAGCGGTCCATGCTGACCGTCGACATAGACCTGCACGATGCCCGGGTCGCTGAGCCGAGCTGCGCGTTTGGCCTCGTCGTGGAAGCGGCGGATGTGCGACTGGGTGGTTGTGAGTCCCTCCGCCATGACCTTGACCGCGACTTCGCGACCGAAGCTGACCTGCCGCGCCGCATAGACGACACCCGTCGCTCCGCGCCCCAGTTCGCGTAGGAGCGTGAACTCGCTGCCGATCTCAGCTGTTGTGTGGTCGGTCAATCCTCCTCCGGTGGAGGCGTCCCGCGGACGCTCCAGCGCGTCCGGGTCCTGCCGATCGTGATGTTCGAGCAGATTCTCGATCTCTGCTCGCAACTTGTCATCGTTGCCGCATTCGCGCGCCAGGATCTCGGCGCGGGCTTGCCCGTGGGCTTCGCTCGCCAGATCGAAGATGCGCTTGCTCCGAGTCCAACGGTCCTCTGTCACTCGTCGAGCTCCCGGGCGATCCAGGCTCGCGCGTGCTTGAGCTCACGAGTCACGGTTCGAGTGGACAGGCCGAGCATTTCCGCGATCTCCTCGGCGCTCCTGCCGGCGAAGAAGCGCAGCTCGATCAGGCGCACCTGCCGCGGATCCTGTTTCTCGAGCTTCTCCATTGCGGCCTCCAGGTCGAGCAAGTCACCTGCATGGGATTCGGAATTCGCCACGATTTCATCGAGATCGACACGATGGCCACTGGGTCGGCGGCGACTGGCATTTGCGTGTCGCGTCGCATCCACGAGAATGGAGCGCATGGCCGCAGCCGCGACCTTGAAGAAATGCGCTCGATCGGTCCAGCCCACTACATTGGACCCATTGAAGAGGCGCAGGAAGGTCTCGTGTACCAATGCCGTCGGCGGCATGTTCGCCAGAGAGCTCTGGTTCGATTGACCCTTCAGTCGCTTTCGCGACATGGCCTTCAGTTGGTGGTAGATGCGCGCAGTCGCATCCGGGTCGACGTCGTTGGCGCCGGCGGCCAGGCGACGGAGGATCTGCGTAAGAGGTTGATCCGAGGGCACGTTTCCTCCTGCGGGGGAGAGGATACACGCGCCGTGCGGCATTCCTAGCGTCGCAGGGCCGTACCTAACGTCCGAGCTGTGGTGCATCCGTGGATGAACGCAATTCGCGCGCAGTTGCGACGCGAACCGGCGCGGAGGCTCGTGGTCGCGAACCGGGCTGCGGACGCCGACACTCTCTCACGGCACCTGTTCGGTCGTCGCGACGTGGGACAATCTACCGGCTCGCGCCGGGCGTCTGCCAATCCGAAGCGTGGAGCGCCGGTCTCCTCGGACGCGCGCGGCTATGCAGCGCGCTCTATTGGTTGTCGTACGAGAAGCGCGAAGCCAGGTAGTGCTCGGTCGTGATGCCGGCCTTCGAAACCAACAGCCGGAAGGACACCGATGCCTTCTTGTTCGAACCAGGTTCTCCCAACGGCACGATCACGGCCTTGGCGTCGGCAGTGCGCGCAGCTAGATCGATCTTCTTCATGCCGTCCTTCGTGAGGGCATACACCTCGATGTTGCCATCGAGCAGAGTCGCGTTCTTCGGTCGCAGTTCCACTTCGATCGGACCGGCACCCTTGCTCGGGGAAACCTGCCAATCAGGCGCTGGCTCGACCTTCTCGGCGGGCAGCAGCGCCACATCGAAGGCGACAGACCCCCGTGCGTCGGGCGACCAAACGACCAACTTGACTGTCGGATCGGTCTCTGGCCGTTTGGCCGACTCCGCCTGACGCCATTTCTCGAGCACCGCGC